>JACPTQ010000060.1 GCA_016192705.1 Deltaproteobacteria bacterium
CCCCCGCGTGCATCAGCGCATAGTAAAGGTACCCAGTTTCCCATTGGTAATGCGCCGGAAATCGCGTCCCGCCCTGCCACACGTCCCAAAGGTTGCTTGTCGCCGAATGCTGGATGGCAACGGCTCCTCGCGATGGACGCCCGGGGTAAAGCAACCGCTCAGCCGCCGCGAGCCGCTGGTTCGCCGCAGCGATCGGGGCGTACGCGCCTATCGACTCGCTCCACGCATCGTCGTCAAAGAGTGAGGGGCCATAGTTGTACCACTCGACCGCCTTCGCACCGTGCCCGACGAGCCCCAAAAGCCGGTAACTCGCGCCATCCTCAACGCCCGAGTACGCAAGGGTTTGGCCCACAATGTAACCGCCAAACTCTTGTTGCCCAAGCGATGCGGCCGAGCGCATGGCGTTTGCGTAGTACGACCAGATCGACGCCCGCTGGTCGGTCATCCAGTCCTCGGTCCACAGGGTCCCAGCGTTCGCGCGCCCGTGCTCGAACCAATCAAAGTTCGCCTTGCCGCTTGTGTACCAGTTGCTCACCCACTCGAGCGACACCGCGTTCCAGTTGACATACGGCAGGGCGTTTGGAAAACGCGCGTGAATCGCTTGACTCGTTTGGCGCACCCCGTTCGTCGCCGCTTCGACGAAGTAACGGACCGTGTGGTAGGCGAGGTGATGCCGCGCAAGGTCGGCCGCGTTCGTGACGGTGCTCATGACGCCCGCATCCGACGGCGGCGCAACCGTCGGGTCGGTTGGGTCGAGCGGAAAGATGTCGTGCCAATTCGCCGCGCCAAAGTACGTCGGATCGTTGACCTGATGCTGCAGATAGGTGCGAAACTTTGCGAGCAGCTCGGGGGTCGACGCGACCTCGCGCACCCAACTGAACGCGGTTGGGTCAGCCGCGGGCAAGTCAAACTGCGGCTCGTCGCCGAGCATGAAGAGGCGAACATCTTCCGGTTGGCCGCCATACGCCCCTGCATAAGTCGTCGCGCTTCCGCTCGCCCAGCACGCGAGCTGCGACGGCGTCGCCTGAAAGTCGAAGTAAGTCATCGCGCGTGAGCTGTCGATGCCGCATGCCGCGCCGCCCGCCTGCGCGGGGAAATAGTTGCCCGCATGCAGGTTCTGCTTGAGGCCGTTCGCCGCGAGCCGCTCGTTGATGGTCGCAACCGGCAGGCCGGTAAAGTAGTTGGTGAGCGTCACGTTACAACCCAGATCGCTGATGGTTCCCAGAAGGGCATCGAGCATCGGCACGCTGTCTTGGTTACCGATGATTGCGCCGCACGAAACCGGAAAGAGCTGCGGCCGCGTGTTCACGGATGGTCCCGCGTCGCGCGCTTCAGCCGCGATCCCGCGAAGACGCTCGGCGTGGCCCGTCAACGTTTCAAAGGCGTCGAGCAGCGTGGAAGCGCCGCCCACCCCGGCCGGCGTTCGGTAGGCGTAACCCGGCAGAACGAAGGAGACGATTGTTCCTTGAAGGGTGTCGGTCACGGACTTAAGGACGTCGACGCCGCCCCCCGCGTTGCCGCGGCCGAGATCGATGCGAACGGTGAGGCGGCTGAATCCGCCGACGCCCGCAACATTCTGGACCGCGCCAACGTTCACCAAGAACACAAAGAGGCGACCTTTGTCTTTGAGGATGGGACCCGTTTGCCGATTCCAATAAAAGGCGTCAAGCGAGATCCACCCCGACGGCGCGCCACCCACGGTTAATGGGCTCGCCGGGAACCGGTTGACGGTAACCGGCATGAGCTGCAGCGTCTGATCGGCATCGGTGAAATCGGCGCTGTAGGTCGTGCCCGCCGCTGCGGGTTGGTTGTTGATATCCGCCGCGATGAGTGAGACCCGGACACGCCAGTCTTTGTCGAAGTTTGGGCGACGCGTTCGCACACCCCCCGCGAGGGTCGCGAGCGCCGCGGCGCCATTGTCGCTCGCCGCGACCATGAGTCCCAACCGCGCACCGACGTCGGTCGCTGAAACGACTTGCGGCGCGCCCGCGAGCTGGCCTTGCGTGTCGACGGACGCGCGCGCGATCGACATGCCCTCGCGCATCGGGCCGAGGTCTGCGTCGAGGGCGATCGACGGAACGGCGAGATAAACCGCTCCCGTCGCGCTATACGTAACGTCGGACATCGTCACGGCCGCCGAAAACGCTGGCGCCGACGCCGGCTCGCCCGACGCCTGCAGCGACCAAACGGCAAGCTGACAAAACTCGGGTATTGCCGGAGTCGCATCCGTGCGCAGGGGTGGCCTCACGTAGATCGCATTTGCGCCAAGCGCGAATCGAAGCCCAACCCCGGGCGCGTAGCATCCATCCGGCGACGTAAACGAAAACGATCGCACGACGGGCGCGCCTCGCGCGTCCAGTTGCGGCGCGCCACTCGCATCAAGATCAACGACGCGAAGCCGCGCCGAAGCTACTTCCGTACCGAAGTACAGCTTTGACCCGCGCACCGCGAGGTCCGTAACATAGGCGCCCGGCGCGACCGCGAAAAACGCAGCGGCCCCGGTCGGTTCACCGGTCGCTGGATTCAGCGTGTGCCGGTAAACGCCCGTCCACCCGCTCGTGTAGAGGGCGGGCTGCGTCGGATGCCGTGCAATCGACCAAGCCCACGTCGAACCAAACGACGCCGGGTAGTTGCGCGGTGCCCCCGTCGGGACCAACGCAGAATCGAGGTCGTAAACGGTGAGAAGATTCGCCGTGACCGGCTGGCTGTAACGAATGCTCGCGTAGAGCTTACGTTTCGTGGCGTCGACAACAAGGCCGGTCACTGACGCCGTAAACGCTGTCGCTGGCTGAACGGCTGGGTCGAGCACACGAAAGCGCTGCACCGCCGCAACACCCGTCGCTGTCATCGTTCCTACGAGGAGCGCCGCCTTTTCGTCCTCCGCAGCCGCGCCGATGTAGACGCGCTGCCCGGTCGGGTCGAGCGCCATCGACGAAATCTTGTTCAAGCTGATCGCCTCCATGGCGATCGTCGCCTGCACCGGGGCTCCGGTCGGGCTCTCTAGACTCGCGCCGTAGGGTGCGGTCGTCGCCGCCATGTTTCGTCCGCCCGATTCGTCGCGCACGCCCGCGCAGCCGAGGAACGCGTCACCCAACGCCACCAAGACGATCGTCAAAGCGAGATGGCCACGTTTGTTCATTTTGTTCATGTCGTCCTCCCTCGTCCTCACTCAAATGCAGCGCGGAGGCCACGAAAATCGCCAAAAAGTTCGCGTATCCTACATGTCGCATCCGATCGGGCTGCGATCGTGTTCATCAGGCTTTGATCCCCCGGCCGGCGCTCGGTTCAGCGTCAGCGGAACGCGTTACGTCGTCAGGTGGGCCACGCGAAGTCGCCGCCACCGTGCGGTTGACCGTGCCACCCCGTCAGGACTCTAATCCGAAGGCTTTTTGGAATACGCCGAAGGAGGCCTTCATGAAGAACTGGTTGGTCAAGATGGTGGCGTTCGCGGTCCCGCTTGGGTTTGCGACGTTCCACGCGGAGAGGACGCCCGCCGCGGGCAAGGGGAGCTTTCGCGTCAAATGGGACGGGAAGGTCATCCCGGGCGTTGTGAGCGTGAGCGCGCTTCGCCGAAAAACCGAGGTCGTTGAGAACCGCATGGGCGGTGAGTCGAACCAACCGCGTCGGTCGCCAGGCAAAACGGAGTTCGCGCCGCTTGTCATCAAGCGCACGCGTTCAGCCGACGTTGAATTCGAACGTTGGGCAAACAAGGTCTGGAATCTGACCGGTGGACTCGGCGCCGAGGTTTCGCTGCGCGACTTTCGCAAAGACCTCCTCATTGAGCTCGTGAGCGACACCGGGCGCGTGACGACGGTTTTCAAAGTTTATCGCGCGTGGCCAAGCGAATACGTCGCAGCGGGCGATCTCAGCGCGGGTGATCCGTCGGGCGCGGAGACGCTGATTCTCGTGTACGAGGGTTTCGATCGAGACAACGAGGTCCGATGATGAAGACGAATGCGAAACGGAAGACGGCTGCTTGGGCGAGCTTTGCATTGTTGTCGGCCACGGTCACGATCGCGGGCGCGGCCGATTTTTCGGTGAACGCGACGCGATTCGACCCGTACAAGAATTTCAAGTTTCGCGTGAAGTGGGATGGGAAGTACGTCTCGGGCGTCGCAAAGGTGAGTGGGCTTTATCGCGAGACGGCGGTCACATCGATTCGCAACGTTCTGAGCGGACGCACCACGAAGACGCCTGGCGCAACGACGTATCAACCGATCGTCATCGAGCGCGGGCGGACGCACGACACGGCGTTCGAGGATTGGGCGAACAAGGTTTTCAACTTGGGCTCGACCGGCGCATCGCCAACCGCGGACTATCGCAAGGACATGATGATCGAACTTTACAATGAGGCCGGGCAGATGGCGATGGCGTGGCGCGTGAAGAGCTGTTGGCCGTCGAAATACAGCCCGCTCAAAGAGTTCAATGCGAATCGCACCGAGGTCGCGGTCGAGACGATTGTTCTTGAACACGACGGCTGGGTACGCGACACCGGCGTCAACGAGCCAGCGGAGCCAAGCTTCACGCGGCCTTGATCGCAGCCTTACGGGTTTCGACCACTTTAGAGTAACGCCCAGGAACGAGAAAACGGTCTTAACGAATCGATGCGCGCGTTGCGACTCACTTCATGAAAAAACCTTCGGTATCAGCACATCGCCTCGACGCCGCCATCGAGGCCGGCCTTGCGCGCTTCGCTATGCTGCAGCTCGGTCGCCTCGTGCCGACGCCCCTCGCCCGCGCGCGCACCGTGACCGCCGCGAAAGTTGCGAGCCGGTTCGTCGAGGAAACCACGCCGCTCGCTGAACGCGTCGCCGCACACAACCCTCGCGCCATCGCCGATTTCGACGCGCTCGTGGCTGAAGCCATTCGAGAGGCACGCGACGTTTCGACGGACGGTCCGCTCGCCCTCCTCGCCGCGCTGGATCGTCGACTCTACGAGAATGGCGACGAGCTTCTCGACGATCCCGCGTTTTCGATGGCTGAGCGCGTGCACACGCTCGACAAGCTCGACCGCTTCAACGCCCACCTCGGAAGTTACGCGAAGTGGGGCGCACTCGTCGAAACGCTCGTCGTCAGCGCGGAGCAAGCGGGCCACGCGCCCGTTCGCGTCGTCGATCTCGCGGCCGGGCACGGCGGATTCGCCATCGCGCTCAAGCAGCGACTCGGCCGGCGCATCGCCATCACCGCAACCGACACCGCCGACGAATACCTCGAACTCGGCCGAAGCCGGGCGCGCGCGAGCGGAGCCGATATCGCATTCGCCGTGCAGGACGCGACGAACCTAACGAATTTCGCCGAAGGCGACGTCGACGTCTTCCTCTGCACGCAATCGCTTCACCACTTTCCACCTGGAATGGTTGCGCGCCTATTCGCCGAGGCCGCGCGCCGCGCCACAACCGGCGTTTCGTTCATCGACGGTGAGCGCGGCTGGGTGCCGCTTGTCACCGCCGTCCTGCTCATGACCGCGTACGGGCGCACGTGGCCGCTCATCCACGACACCTACGTTTCGCTCCGTCGCATGTACACCCTCGAAGAGCTTCGCCTCATCGGTGCACTCGCCCCCGCGGTGCCCGACCGCATTTCCATTGCGACCGGCACGCTCCGCCCTGGATTTATCTACTTACAGGCGACGATTTCTTGAGCAGCGGAAACCCGAGACGCTCGCGCTCCTTCAAGTACGCCTCCGCGCAACGCCGCGCGAGCCCGCGCACGCGACCGATATATTTTTGCCGCTCATTGACGCCAATGCTCCGGCGCGCATCGAGCAAATTGAACGCGTGCGAACACTTGAGGACATAGTCGTACGCCGGCAACACAAGCCCCGCCGTGCAGAGCCGCTGCGCCTCTTTCTCGCACCGATTGAACTGCTCGAGGTTCAGCGCAACGTCGGCCTCTTCGAAGTTGAACTTTGAATACTCGACTTCGTTGCGGTGATACACGTCGCCGTACGTTACGCCCTCAACCCACGTGAGGTCGTAAACGTTGTCCTTGTTTTGGATATACATCGCGAGCCGCTCGAGCCCGTACGTGAGCTCGACTGACACCGGTTTCAAATCGATGCCGCCGCACTGCTGAAAGTAGGTGAACTGCGTGACCTCCATCCCGTCGGCCCACACTTCCCAGCCGAGCCCCCATGCGCCAAGCGTCGGCGATTCCCAATCGTCTTCGATAAAGCGCAAATCGTGGTCCTCGGGGTGAATACCGACGGCCGCGAGCGAATCGAGATAAAGCTGCTGCGACTCGAGCGGCGACGGCTTCAGAATCACTTGGAATTGATAGTAGTGCTGCAACCGGTTCGGGTTCTCTCCGTAGCGTCCATCGGTTGGGCGCCGCGAAGGCTGTACGTACGCCGCGCGCCACGGCTCGGGACCAAGCGACCGTAAAAACGTCGCCGGGTGAAAAGTCCCCGCGCCCATCTCGCCATCGTACGGCTGCAAGATGACGCACCCGCGGTCGGCCCAGAAACGCTCGAGCGTGAGGATGAGGTCTTGAAAAGTCAGCATGGGGACAACCATCGCAAGAACAGGGTGGTCGTTCAAGGGCGTTACATCTGCGAGAGATCGAATGGAAGGGCAACAACACCGTTTGGCTTGAATCGCTCGAACCCCGCGCGCTTCACGACATCGCACTTCACCTTGTCGATTTTGCAATGAATGGACGAGCGGCAACTGAAGATCAGATAGATCGACTGTATCCCTGGCGTCGCGATGGGTCCGCACGTCGTCGTTTGCCAACGGTTCTGAACCTCGAGCACCTTCCGGCACCAATCGATGGTGTCCCCGCCTTGATTGAACGCGTACACCTGCATCTCGAGATTCCCCTGCTCCTCCGTAACGGCGTGCCAAACGTTTTGCTCGGCGCGGCATTCGATCGGATACCCTTCGGAAAGCGCAAGCTGCGCCGCGGCGCTCATCGACTCCAAGCGAACCTCCTGAAGCATCGTGTACTCGCCGCGACCAGTCGTCTCACGGTTATATGTCACGATGTTAAAGACATTGCTGTTCAGCGTTTCGTCATAATCGATGTACGTTTCGAAATAGCCTCGCCCCCAATCGCCGTGCGACCAACCGGGGTATCCGACCCCGCTCGGATCGAGCCCTGCGTTCGCCTGCGGGTTCACGATCGCGATCGGAATCCGCACGACTTCTGGTTGCGGTGCGCTCTGCTTGAGTCCGCTTGAGTCGGTCCCCATATCTTGCGTCAACACATCGCCCTCGGTTTCCATGCCACACGCGAACGAAGCAAACAAAACGATTGCCGCCAAACGGGTCTTCATGATTCTCCCTCCTCTTATTTTTTCGCCAGCCCCGCGCCGGCGTTCGTTACGCCCAAAGAGGAGAGCATGTGCGAGGCCAGCGGTTCATGAAGGCAACTGCGTGCAAAACCATGGGGTTTCTCGTCGCCAAATGACAACAAAACGCGACAACCCGCTGTCAATTTGGCGGATGCTGACAGAGCGGGTTGGTTTATGGATTCAGGTCGAGCGCGAAGGTGACGGCCTCGCTGACCTTACCGAGGAGTGCCGGCGACAGGTCTCCCAGATGACGTCGAAGGAGGTCCTTGGGGAGTGAGTGAAGACTTTCGGCCGAAACGAACGATGGCCGCACCAAATTTCCACTCTGCCCGATGAAAACCTGTGTCGGGTATCCCTTCCCACGCGTCGTTATCTCAGCAACAACGACTTTGGAGAGATGGGGGATGACGGCCGATCGGGTCAACACCAAAACGGGGCGTCGACCAGCCTTTCCACCAATATCGGCCTCCCAGATGTCGCCGCGATTCACCGAGGGCCCCACGCATCGGCGCGAACCCAGCGTTTCGCCTCTCGGACGTCTTCGGGCGAATCCTTGAGCGCCTGAATCCACGCCTGTTCGAGTCGCTTCGCTTTTTCGCGTCGAATCTTCTCCTCGATGGCCTCGCGAACAAAGGCCGACCTGGAATCGGGAGCCAACTCCAGAAGTGCCGATTCAATCTCGTCTGGGATTCGCACCTGAAGACTTGTCTTAGCCATACAGAAAGGTTACCATTCGTCACTACGATTCGCAATACAGATCGCAATGTCGTTATCGAATCGCGATAACGCGGTCCATGTTGAGGGACGAGAGAAAGCCCCGATCTCCGTCAGTTAAGGGCGGTACGGAAACTGAAACGTCGCGGCCAATGACAACGTCGATTCCCCAGCGATCGACGCGGTAGGCCCAGAAGGGGCGCGAAATCGCAGGCGTATCGCGCCACAAAACGCGTCGGTGTCGAATCGGGCGATCCGGCGGCAACTCGAACGTCGGCACGGCGCACTCCGAAAAATCGGGAAGCTCTCCGTCGAGGATGACAGCAACATCGCCATCGCCGGCGAACGCCATCGCCTCGACCGTTTGTGGCCAAGCGCGTCGCGCGAGCCGCATGACAAGGTCGATCGATGGCAATCGGAACGCGCGTCGCTTCGCGCTTTCTGCGGACGAAAGGGGATCGAGACGAAGCGTCGCGTGCGTGAGAATCGCAGGAACGAGGCGCGGCGCACCCCCGACAAGTAAGCGATCGACGAGAGGTCCATTCGCAGCGCGTGGGGAGTCTCGCGTGGCGAAGATGGCCCCGTCGGGGAGAACACCGCGAACGGCGACAATGCGATCACGAAGCGTCATCGCGCGGGGCGACCGCCAAAGGTCGGGCGTTTCGGCAACGAAGTGATAGAGCAGTCTCGAGGGCGGACCCATCGGCTCGCCGACCGTAAACCCAGTGCGCACCAGCTCGTCGATAAGTCGACCGCAGCGAATGCCGAGCTCAACTTCAACGAGGCGCGAGGCGGTATCGACAACTCCGACCTTCGCGAGAGCCGAAATATCCATGAACGATTCCAACTCGGGTGAACTCGATTGGGGAGATTCGCCGGCTCCGTCACCAACGCGAATCGCCCGATGAGCCCCCCGTGAAAGCGTCAACGCATCGACGATCTCTCGGACACTCCGCGGCCGAATCACCATCATCGCGTCAAAGCCCCGCCTTCCCTGGGTTCAGCACGCCCGCCGGATCGAGCTCTGCTTTGAGCGCGCGAAAAATCGCCATCGCGGGCCCCACTTCGCGCTTCGCGAACGGCGCCTTCGATAGCCCAACGCCGTGGTGATGCGTCACGGAACCACCGGCGCGCGCCGCCGCAAGAAGCGCCGCCGCGATGGTTCGGTCGTACGTCGCGCGTGTTTCGTCGAGGGTCTCACCGCGCCCCGCAAAGGTGAAGTAAACCGAGCAGCCGTCGACATAAGCGTGGCTCATGTGCGCCATCACGAAGACCGTCTCGCCCAGCGCTCGCCGCACAGCCTCCGCGAGCCCAACGAAGCGACTCCACGGTGCCGCGAATTCAAGCGTGTCGACAAAAAGTCCCATCTCGAAGAACGTCGGAAGCTTGTACGAGATGTGGTAGCGCCGCGCGAACCACATTTCCGCGGGCCCAGGCCCAAGATCGCGCGCGCCCTGCTTGAGCAAAATCTCGCGTGCCGCGGCCTCGTCGCGCTCGGGGTTGTCGGCGCACGCATCTTCGTACATCGTGACGAGGAGGCAGTTACCCGGCGCAAATCCGGCGAGCCGATTGAGCAGCGCAGGCGACCGAAGCCCCGCCCGAAGCGCCGCGCCGCCCAGCTCGCGCGCGAGTCGTTTCTTGAGTGACGCAAACGCACCGCCGGGAGACGCCACGCGTCGCCATCTTTCCGGGTGTGCGACGTCGAGCGATTTGGGCGGCTTGTTGATCCACGTGTCGAACTCGTCGTAAAGGCGAAGCACGGCCGGCTCAAGTCCGGCCTGCATAATCGCCCGCATCGCATCGCACCCCGCGGCAACGCTCGGAAACGCGAACGCACGAAACGCACGCGCCGTCGGCGCCGGGTGAAGCCGCAGCGTCGCATCGGTGATGACGCCGAGCAGCCCCTCGCTCCCGATGAACGCCTGCATCCAACCCGTATCGAGCCGCGTCGCGCCGGTGTCGTCGATCTCGCCGACCGCGAAGAGGCCGCGTGGCGTCGCGAATCGCAGGCCAAGCACTTGGTCCTCAATTTTTCCGTACTTCGACGAGAGCTGGCCGCCCGAACGTGTCGCGATCCAGCCGCCAAGACTCGAGCAGTAAATCGACGACGGAAAGTGCCCGAGCGTCATACCGTTTCGATTCAGCTCGTCTTCGAGAAGCTGTCCCATGACGCCGCCGTCCGCGCGCACCGTCCACGCGTCGCGATCGACCGCTCCGATGCGATCGAGACGCTTCAAGTCGACGATCACCGCTCCATTAAGCGCAACGGTCCCGCCGCAAACACCAGAACCCGCACCATACGGCACGATCGGCGTCGCCGTTTCACTCGCCGCAACGACAACCTTGAGTACGTCACTTTCGCTCGCCGGCCATATAACCGCGGTCGGCCGATTTTCGATAACCCCCTCGCGCACCGCAATCGTCCCGCGCGGCCACAAATCGCGCGCGTAAAGCGCCGTGTGCAGCGGGCGCGTGGAGACAGCCGCCTCTCCGATCTCCGAACGTACTCGAGAAAGGAACAACGCCTTATCGTCGCTTGCCGAACTTGCCGCGGAAACACCCGACACGCGGCGCACGTTACCATGCGACGCGGGCCCGTGGCATTCCTTTGGCGTCTGGCCACGGTCCGACCGTTTGCAATCGTGTTACGCGCCCGTTACCGTCCAAGGAACCGATTGCGACGGGAAACGCGTATCGCAGCACGCGCTCTCGACGGGAGACGGGCGCTTTGCCTTCAACAACGTTCCGGGCCGCAGCCGACGCGTCGTTCTCAAAAAGGGATCGTTTCGAACCGAACGCGCGCTCTCGGGAACGGTGTCAACGTCAGGAGCAACCACGTCGCCCGGCACCGGCGCCACCGACGAACACGAGGTCTGCTTTGACCCCAACGCCGCGAAGATCGCTGTCATCAAAGGTTCATACGACCGCGTTCAGGATCTTCTGTCGCACCTTGGATTTGCCTACGATCTCCACGACGCAGACGGCTCAAAGCCCATCTGGGACTACAAAACAGGTAAATACATCTACTTGCCAAACACAACAAATGTGCTGCTGAATCGCGACTTGCTACTCGCTCATGACATTCTCATGGTGAACTGCGGAAGCAGCGTTGAGCCCAGCGCCTTCGGCGACAAATGGCTGACGGTCGTCGCAAACCTCCGCGCGTTCCTGGCCGCCGGCAAATCGATCTACGTTTCCGATTGGGCGTTTCCGGTTCTCGAAGCTCTCTACCCGGATGTCGCCGATTTTCTCGGGACCGACAGCGATGTCACCGACGTTCGCTCGGGCTGGGCGCCCACACAAACAGTGAACGCGACCGTGACAAATGCCACCGTCGCCGCGCAAGTCGGCAGCGACCACGTCAACGTCGTCTTCGACCTCGGCGGATGGGCCGTCATGGCGAGCGCAACAGCCGGTTCGGAGGTCCTCATCAAGTCTAACCTTGCGCGACAATGCCCGTGGAACTCTACATCGTGTCTTTCGAACGACCTCAAGCCTCTAAACGACGCCCCGCTTACGATTCTTTTCCGTTCGCCATCCGGCGGAAAGGTTCTGTACACGTCGTTCCATTGGGACGCCAATGGCACCGCCGCGATGTCAAAACTCCTTCGCGCCGTGCTGCTCATGCTGTGACGTCTAACAGGTTGCTGAAAAATGTCCAGATGCAAGGCAGGCGCGGAAAGCCGCGACCGGACGCTGTACTCAGATGTACGCGGAAGGGAGCGGCGACGCGCCAACGCCGCAGATGGGCGTTTTTCAGCAACCTGCTAAGGTTCTTCGAAAAACTCAAGTGGTATCGACGAAGTCCCCGCACCACCATCGACGGTTTCGTAAGCCGCTTCGCTGACGCGAATATGGATATGGTTGTCGTGGTTCGGCCAGTGCTGGAGGTGCCGCCCGTCGGAGTACAGCGCGAGCAACTCGCGCCCGATGACGCCGGCATCGACGCCGCGTCGCGCGCCCGCGACAACGCTCGGAATTAGTTCGCGGTCGAGAAACGACATCGTCACGCGTCCCGATTGCAAGAAACCCGCGTACTGCCGCGCATTCGCGAAGCCGTCGAAATTTGTCATCGACCCGGGCACGCACTCGCGGCCACCGCTCACCGTGCGCCGCGTGCAGTAGCTGCGCCACGGTGCTTCGCCATCGAGTCCGTAAAGCGAGATGTCGACGTCTTTCCCGCGCTGATGCGAGACGTGGCGAAGCGCGCCGGTATCGGAACCTGGCGTCAGGCCGTCCCATTGCGAAAGATCCTCGGGCGCAAACGGCGCCATCCCGGCCTCTGCGATTTTGCTTGCGGCGTACCGCAACATCATCACGAGATCACGGCGCCCAAACTGATATCTGTAGACCGCCTTTGAAATGTCGTAGCCATCGCGCGCGATGTCGTTTGGAAGCGGCAGCTGAAGAAGGCGCACGCAATCGGCTGAGCAACGGGGGCCATCCGCGTACGGCGTTCGCGTGACCGTGAGCTTCGCCGCCGCGGCCGACGCGAGGTTTCGCGATCGCACGCGCGCCCAAAACGTGCGCGGACCCGACGCATCGACAACCGCAAGGAACCGGAGTCCCGGCCCCGCATCGGTAACGCCGAGATGCACCGGCGCGATGCCGTCCCAGCGCTCGACCGACAGCGTGATGCCGCGATGCGCTTTGTCGAAGCTGAGCGCAAACGCAACATGCTCGTTCGCCGCGACTTCGACGCGATACGCGACGTCATCGCTCGCCGCAAGCGTCATCTCGTTTGTTGGTTCTGCGACGCGCTCGCCGCTCACCGCCCCCGGCGGCGCAACCCCCGGACCGGCGACACGAATCGGTCCCGCATCCGCTCCCGCCCCTACATCCGCACCCGCATCCGCTCCCGCACCCGAATCCGCGTCCGTACTCGAGCCCGCGTCTATCACCGGCAGCGATGGCGCAGGTGTTCCACCAGGATCTTGCCCATTTCTCGGCGCTTCGCCGCCGCAAGCGACGACAAGCACACCGAACCCGACTGTGACGTGGGCAAAGAGACGCCAGTTGAGCATCCGAGGAATATAGCAGAACCGACCACATTTCACCACCGCGAAATATGGAATCAACAATGAACCTAATTACTTAACGCGGCGCATTGGACGAACCGCGGCGTTCGCGCCGTCCACCCGACGTTGGCTGTTGGGCGTCCTGCGCGGCTTTCGCCCACGAATCGCGCAGCGACACGATGCGATTGAAAACAGGCGCGCCCGGCTTCGCGTCGATCGGGTCGACGAAATAAAACCCTTTTCGCTCGAATTGGTACCGCTCGCCCGCGACCGCAGCCTTGAGACTCGACTCCCCGAGGGCGCCCGAGAGCGTTACGAGCGACGCCGGGTTTAGGTACGCCTTGAAGTCGGTGCCGTCTTTCGCCCCCGCGGGGTTTGGCACCGTGAACAAGCGATCGTAAAGCCGAACTTCAACCGGCACCGCATGCGCAGCCGACACCCAGTGAATCGCGCCGCCGATCTTTCGCCCGTCCTTCGGGTTCGCACCACGCGTCTCCGGGTCAATCGTCGCGCGCAATTCCACAATGGCGCCCGTCTTCTCGTCTTTCACGACGCCGACACACTTCATCACATAGCTCCAGCGCAGCCGCACCTCGCGCCCTGGCGCCAGCCGAAAGAATTTTTTCGGCGGTTCTTCCATGAAGTCCTCGCGCTCGATATAGATGATACACGAAAACGGCACGTTCCGCGCCCCCATGCGCGGCGGATCATCCGGAAAGAACGGCGCCAGGGTCTCCTCGACCGCGCTCTCCGCGACATTCTCGATGACGACGCGAAGCGGATCGTGCACCACCATGACGCGCCGCACTTTCGGGTCGAGGACGTCGCGCACGCACGCTTCGAGCATCCCCATATCGACGGTGCTGTTCGCCCGCGCAACGCCGACCTTGTCACAAAACGCGCGAATCGCCTCAGGCGTCACACCGCGTCGCCGCAACCCCGCAATCGTCAGCATCCGCGGATCGTCCCAACCGCGAACGTGTCCGTCCTTCACGAGTTCGATCAGCATTCGCTTCGACATGACCGTGTAGTTCAAGCCGAGCCGCGCAAATTCATACTGCGTGGGCCGATGCGGAAGCGCGAGCTGCTCAAGGAACCACTCATAGAGAGGTCGATGGTCTTCGAATTCGAGCGTGCAAATCGAATGCGTGATCCCCTCAATCGCGTCCGACTGCCCGTGCGCCCAATCGTACGACGGGTAGATGCACCACGCGTCGCCGCTGCGATGATGCGACGTCTTGCGAATTCGATACATCACCGGGTCGCGCATGTTGACGTTGGGCGACGCCATGTCGATCTTCGCTCGCAGCGTTTTCGCGCCGTCGTCGAACTCGCCCGCGCGCATCCGCCGAAACAGGTCGAGGTTTTGTTCGACCGACCGCCCACGAAACGGGCTGTCGCGCCCCGGCTCCGTAAACGTTCCACGCGTGTGCCGAATCTCGTCGGCGTTCAAGTCGCAAACGTACGCCTTGCCCGCGGCAATGAGTTTCTCCGCCCAATCGTAAAGCTGACCAAAATAATCGGCCGCGTGGTAAAGGTGCTCGCCCCAATTAAACCCCAGCCAGCGAATGTCCTCTTTGATCGAGTCGATGTATTCGACGTCTTCCTTGACCGGGTTCGTGTCGTCGAAGCGCAGATGGCATCGCCCCCTGTAATCGCGTGCGAGCCCGAAGTTGAGGCAAATCGATTTCGCGTGCCCAATGTGTAGGTACCCGTTCGGCTCGGGCGGAAACCGTGTCACGACTTTGCCGCCGTGTTTTCCAGCGGCGATATCGGCGTCGATGATCGTTCGCAAAAAATTGGTTGGTCGGTTTTCGGGTTCCGTCATGTCGTCATTCGATTTGGCTGGGGCGGAGGGATTCGAACCCCCAGATGGTGGATCCAGAGTCCACGGCCTTACCATTTGGCGACGCCCCAATAGCAAAACGGATGTTATCGCGCGCGCAGAGCGGAGGTCAAACTCGATGCCATCCCTGATCCCCGGATAGCGGAGAAGACTTCAGTGGGGCGGTCGGGGTTGGGCTCGCTCCGGCTCGCGGAAGTCCTCGGGTCTGACATTAGATGTGAGTCTGCGCGAAATGAATCAAACATCGTGAGAGCGGCAATTCCACGCCCCATCGGCACCTCATCCCCTGCGGACGCGAGCCTTCGCTTGCCCAATCCCCGCCCGCCCAACCAGAAACTGGCCGTTTTCCTGGAACGGCGGTTAAGAGACTTGGGGGTCGATCGATCGTTAGCCGACACCCAGCGGGTGAACTCTTCGAACCGCCCGCAAGCCCCAAAATACGTCCCCGGAAAGCGGTCCGCCCGGATTCGCGTAGGGTCGGCAGGGGCTCGCATAGGCGCGCCTCCGCAGGGTCTGCATCGTGATATCGCGCGGGATTGCCGAGTTTTCGCATGCCTCTGCTAAGCGGCTCAATCGCGCGAGTGAGTTCAGACCCGAGGACGTCGGCGCGCCGAAGCGGCACCTGCCGACCCTACGTACGGAAGAGACTTGGCCGCTTATCCGAGGATCGTGGGATGCCATTTGACATTTCGCCGCGCATACATACCCTGATGGTGATCCGCCTCAGCGATGGGTTGATGCGGGGGCGCGGCCTTAACGAAATGGAGGGTGGGCTTATGTTCATTCGTCGTCTTTCAACTCTCGTCGTCTTCATGTTGGCTCTCGCGGCGTGCAAGAAGGAAGAAAAAGTCACGTACGTTTCGCCGGCGCTGGCGCCCCGGCCCGCACCCACGGTGCAAGGATCGACCGGTCTCAGCCAAGAGTCGTTCGATTTGCAAACGGCGATTGCACTACTTCGCACGAACAAAGTTAAGGATGCGCAGTCGCTCGAGGCCGCCATCAACGAAGGCGGGTCCGGCATCAACAACGTCGACATCGATGGCGACGGGAAAACCGACTACGTTGCGATTCAGGAAACGGTTTCAGGCGCCGAGCGGCACCTGTCGTTCATGGCGTGCCCGTCGAGTAAACAGGGCGAGCCGGTCAAAATTGCGAGCGTGACCGTCCGTGACGCTGGCCAGCAGGTGTATGTCGGCGGCGGTTACACAAGCCTCGTGAGTGGGTACGACAGCGTCTACTACTCGTATTACGTGCCGCGCATGTCGCTCGGCGACGCGCTGTTTCTCTCGTGGATGCTGAGTCCGCGCCCGCTGTGGGTTTATCGACCGTATGCGTACTACGGGGGTTGGGCACCGCGCCCAGTGCTCGCAGCGGCGACGTTGCGAACGACCCGCACAACGTACACGACGCAAACGCGCGTCGCGCCGGTTGCGAAGGCGGCTCCGCCCGCGAACTACGCATCGACCGCCGCCGTGAAGGCGCCGTCGCGGTTTGCGGCGCCGAAGGCTGGGACGGGGCTTTCGGGCACCGCGGGCAAAATGCGGGACTATCGCGTCGACACGGGATCGAAGCCTTCCGGAACGGCGTTTGGGGCGCGACCTGCGGCGCCAAGCGCGGTGTCGAGGCCGAGCTCGTTTGGCGGTTCGTCGGCCGCGCGCCCGTCGACGTCGTGGGGCGGCGGAAGTCGTACGAGCTTCGGCGGGAGTCGCACGGGCTATTCGTCACGGCGTCGATAATCTCTGAATACCAGATAGAAAGAGAGGAATCGCTATGCAGACAACCGGATCAACGACCCAGCCTGCGCGCGCGCGCCCCGACTGGGAAGAGGAGCTGATTCAAATTTCCGTTCTCTATCTCGCTCTCGAGTGTGGGCAAAAAATGCCGCTCGTCGGCGAGGGCGCGAGCGACTTGCAGCTCATTGAGAGCGAGCTTGCAACGATGCAGGCCAAGGGTCTCATCGGGATTGAGGGACAGGCGTGGATTGTCACGAAAGAGGGTCGTGCGATGCTCGGCCAGGTCGTGAAGATGTGCGACCAGCTCATGAAGTTCGAGATCTTTGGCGGCGTTCGCCTCACGCGAGAGCTGACGCCCGATGAGCGCCTCGATGACGATCCGCTTCAGTGCCGCGACCACGTCTACGATCCGCGATTCGCCGCACCCGGGGAAGAAGACAGAGAGGCCAAGGACTTGCGCTTGGCGATGATCACGTTTTTGACGGAGCAGATGTCCGAAGCGCTCGGTGGGCAAGAGGTCGACCCGCGTCGCCTCGTGTTTTTGCAAAAGCTTTCATCCGGTCGGTTTCCGCGCCAAGACTTTTGGTTCCAGCTGCGACTTGGGACCTATTTCCGCGACGTCGAGAAAATCGCGCAGTCGGCGTATCAATGGAGGCAAATCGATCCATCGAGCGAAGAAAACTCGATGAACGCGATGCGCATTCTGTACACCGCGGGGATGCTCGAACAGCGCAAGCGCGATGGAAACGAATGCGGCGGCTGCGGCATTCCGCTCGCGGTGTTTGAGCTGGGCGCCGCGCAAAACAAACAAGAGTTGACGAAGTGTCCAAATCCGGATTGCGGGGCCGACTACAATCCACCGAAGGCGCTCGTCGGGTTCGCGTGCCCAGCGTGCAACCGCGACATCCATGATGGCCAGACGCGGTGCGGCTGCGGCGCGATTATCGACCGCAGCCTGATGCCTGGGACGGTCCAGACGGAGACCGTTGCGCATACGGAGACCGTGTATGAAACGGTTTGGGGCCACGGCTACGGGTATTACGGCTACGTTCCGTACGGCTACTACGATCCGTGGGATCCGTTCGTTGACGTTCTCGCGTTCGGATGCCTCTGCGCCGTCTTGTGGTGAATTGACTTCGGTCAGCGCTCGCCTCCGGCATCCGCACCTCGTTCCCCATCGCCCCCACTCCCGAGTCCGCAGAATCGCCCTTTCGCGCTTACGGCGCGATCAATCCGCGCTGGATGTACGGTCGCGTTGTTCCGTTATAGCCCCCGAAGAGATAGACCGCGTTGTTCGTGAGGAGCGGCGTGCCGTTTTCCAATCCGACCTCCAGCGTGACACCGCTGTCGGCCGTAAACGTTCCCAGCGTGTCGCCAACGATGGGCGCCATCTCTACCGACGTCAGAAACGTTCCGTTCCAACCGCCGTAAACATACGCTTTCCCAAACAGCGCGACGACGCTCAAGCGATTGCGATTCGATACAAGGTTTCCCGCGCGGACGAACGTGCCGAGCCCGCCATCGCCGTCGTCGATCCCGCCGTCGTTCGGCATCACGACCTTCTCGATCGTGCTCAGCGACTCGCCACCCATGACATAAATGTTGTTGCCAAGCCGGAAAGCGCTGTGCGTCCATCGATTGTCGTTTAAGCCATTCAAAACGTTGTTCCCGTCGATCACCACGCGCGTGAGCGCCACGAATTGACCGACGTTGCCCGTCTGAAGATCGACGGGCGCGCGCTCGATCGTGTTGGAGTCGTAGCTCGACGATGTTCCGCCGCCGATGGCGTAAAGGGCGCCGTTCGTGAGCAGCGTCGCAAAGTTGTAGCGACCTTGCGCGAGCCCCGCGTCCCACGTGGTGAAGGCACCCGCGAGCCCGTTCGAATCGACGGGAGCGCGTTCGATGCTCGCAAGCGGAGTTGATGTGGTTTGCCCCGCGCCGCTGAATCCACCGAGTACGTACACATAGCTGCCGATCCTCTCGGCTCGACTTCCTTTTCGCACAACAACGAGGTTGTATGCGCTCGGAGTGAAGCCCCCCACGCCTCCGTCCGAGTCGATGGTTGCCGCGAAAATGGCCGCCGTCGTTCCGGCGTCGAGATTGAACGCGGGATAAGAACTCCCGAGCGAGCCACCGATAAGATAAACCTTGTTGCCGATTTGCAGCGAGGCCGCGTGCTCGATGGCAACCGGCAAGTCGACATACGAGCCGCCGTCCAGGTAGCGCGCAATGTTACCGACCGTCCCGTTTGGGCGTTCCGGCGCAGCGCCGACAGGACCCGGGAACGTCTTGATCGTCACGCGGGACGGATCGGCACTGTCGATCTGATAGACCTCGATGTTCCCCGTCGCTTGGTTATACGCGAGTTGCGGCGACGCGATTTCGCCTGTCGAGTAACCCGCTGCGACCGTCGACCACGATACGCCCTCGAACTTCATGAGCGTCCCTTTTCCGCCCCGCGCGTGGTCACGGAAAACGACGTACGGCGTTCCGAGCACGACGATCATGCCGACGCCACTCACTTCGCCGTCCGAGAATGGCCCGCCACCAAGCGCCGAGAACGAACACGCGGTAACGTTGCACGTCTGGACGACGGCCTTTTTCGTTGCTGGGTCTTGGTACGCGACGTACAGCGTCGTCCCGTCGAGCGCCATGATCTGCCCCGGCCTAAGCCCATCGTTTACTTCAGCGGCCGTGAGATCCGCCCCGAGCTGCGCGAAGGTCGCACCGCCGCCCATCGAGTGAAGCACGACCGCGCGCGGCGACGCGAAATGGCCCGTGAAGAAATAGAGTTCGCTCCCCAAGAAGAACGCTCGTGAGAAGGCCGCCCAGGTGTCCAAGGACGAGTGCGACGCGAAGGTCGCCCAATTGATCCCATCGTGGCTCACAGCGCGCATTCCCCAAGTGATGCAATTGGACGCTCGGAGTGCGAGATACGGCGTATTGCGGCCGCCAAACGAGAGCGACGGCGCATTCGTACCCTGACAGGTGCCGACCACATTCCCCTTCGGTCCCCAGGCACCGCCATCGAATGCGTACGTATACGTGTCCGACGCCCAGCTCCCAGTGTCCTGCGTTGCCGCGAACCACGGTTCGCCCGCGTCGCTCACGGCGAGGGTCGTGTCGTTCGAACGGATCGGCAAGCTCGTGAAGCCCGCGACACCCACCTGCGCCCACGGCGCGCCGTTCGAGCGGGCGACCGTCGCTTTCCCTGAGGCCGTGCTGTCGGGGTAAGCGACGTAGAAATAACCGCCCTGGAGCGCGGGGGCGTGTAACATCGAAACCGACGTCGCGGGCGCGTAGAGCGCCGTGTTCCCCGCGTCGTCACGAACGAGGACCGCGAAGGCGTGCGGCGCGTTTGCGAGGAGCCCAGTCGCGGCCTGCGACGTGACGTTCGAAGACCAATCCATGACGATTCCGGCGTCATCGGCTTCGAGGATCGTGTCGAGCGCGCCCGTCGATGCCGCGCGCACGAGCTTGTACTCGAGCGCCGCTTGCGGTGTGACGTTGTCCGTCGCCGTGCCCCAGTTGACCGTCAGGTTCGCTATCGCGGGATTCGTCGAGCCGATCGGAAGAGTAAAGCTGATCGCCGCTCCCGCATCAGGCGCCGTCGTGTCCGGACCCGCATCCGCGCCCGCGTCATCGCCCGCGTCGTCACCTGCGTCGATACCCGTGTCCGCGCCAGCGTCGAGCCCAGCGTCGTCGCCTGCGTCCGCCCCCGCGTCCGCCCCCGCGTCCGCGCTCGCTCCCGCGCCCGCATCCTCACCCGCGTCCGCACTCGCATCCGCTGCTGCTCCCGCGTCTTCGCCCCCGTCGGCGCTCAATCCCGCATCCGCCACGCCCGCATCGACGCCCGCATCGGTCGGCGTCAACGTCGCAACACCGAGATAGAGCGGCACACGATCGAGGATAAAGATAGGGTTTTCATCCGTGCTCAAGACGCTCGCCTGCACGATGTTTCCGACCGGGTCCTTCAGCTGCACGGTGAGTGCCCACGCGTACGGCAACCACGTCGTTGTCGCGACGCCAAGCGTGCAGTCGATTCCGCCATCCGAAATCAAAACGAGATCATCGAGCGCGCGATGTCCCCACAGGTAAATCTGGTTCGCGCCGCAGTTCTGCGCCGTGGGCGTCTGCCCCTCAAGCGTCCACCCGAACGTCACCGGGACTTCGCCTTGGTCGTCGCAGCAACCCGCCGCGAACGCCGCGATAAAAAACAGTTGCCGCTGTTTCACCATCACCCTCACTCCGCGATCACAAATTCAACACGCCGATTCGCCGCGTAACACTTCTCGCGCGCCGCAACGCCTCGAATTGCGCCGCACCCGCGCAGAAGCGGCTCCTTGCTGCCCTTCCCATCGACGACGACCCGATCTCCAGGAATTCCTTCAGCCATAAGGAAACGCCGCACAGCACCCGCGCGCTGTCGCGACAGCCGAAGGTTGTGTCCCGCATTGCCGCGTGCATCGCTGTGGCCAATGATCCGCACCCGTGCGTCCCCAAACGCGCGAATCTGCGCCGCGATGTTCTTCAGCTCGGCGTGCGAAACGCGGAGAATGACCGCGCGCCCCATCGCGAATTCAATGCGCGAACGAACAACGATCTCCTTCGGCACGGGCTCGGGCGGCGCGGGCTCGGGGTCCGGCAAGAGTTCGGGGGATGGCTCCGGCTCGGGCGGCGGCGCGGGGTCGGACACCGGTTCCGGTTCTGGCGCGGGCTCCTCGGGCGCGGGCGGCAGAGGTGGCGGCAGCGGCGCGTCCCTACAACCATCGAGACGCGTCCCGGGCGCGGACGGGCACTTGTCGTACACGTCGGGCACGCCATCGCCATCGCGGTCACGCGGCGCCTCCACCGCGCACTCGGGCTTCGGCCCGTAACCAAACCCAGCCATGATTCGGTTGTCGGGCGTTCCCCAATTCGTCAGCAGCCCGCGCCCATACGACGCGTTGACGAAGAAGCCGCTACAAAACCGGTGCGTCCCACCGAGCGTCGCTTCGAGCGACACCTGATCTTTAAGCTCCCCGCCCGCAAGCCCGAGCGCAAACTGCGCCTCGCCGAGAACCTCCCACCGCGGGCTCAAACGAAAGTTTCCGCCAACGCCAAGCAGGATCTCGTTGCCAGCATGGATGTTCAGCGAAACCGTCTCCGGGCGAAATCGAAACGCGAGGTTTGTCCCGAAAAACGACCCATTCGCGAATCGGTAGTCAAGCAACACCTTGGGCGTGAAAGTCACCCCTTGCTCGCCCGCGTTTGCGTTCTCGGTGGCGGTCGGGACCGTGAACTCGGGGACGAACCCAAACCCAACGCCCATCGGCGGTCGGGGCGCCATCGCCGTGAGCTTTTTCCTGAACTCATCGATCATCGCCATTAGCGCCGCGCGCCGCGCCTCGAACCGGTTATAGGTGGCGACCGCATCATTATAGATAGGGAGAATCGCCCCGAGCCGGCGACGCAGTTGCGCGAGGCGAAGCGCCTTCTCGCGCTCGAGCGCGTTCATACCCATCATGTAGAGCGCCTCGCCGGGCGCTCCAGCAGCCAACAGGTTCTGCAGCTCGCGCGGCAGCGGAAGACCGCTCGCGAGCATCTGTTTCACGTCGGGCGGAGTCGCCACCTTGCCATCGAGCCAGTCGCGAAGTGCGGGCGGAATGGGCACTCCCGAATCCAGCAATCCAAGCAGCTCGCGCGGCACCGGCACGCGACCCTCCAGCAACGCCCGCAGCTCGTCCGCCCTCGGCACGCCGCCGTCGAGCCATCGCTCGAGCTCGCGCGACATCGCAGGCACGCCGCCATCGAGCACGTCCCGCAGGTCGGGCGGCTTCGGCACGTTGCCATCCAACCAGCCGCGCAGCTCAGGCGGCACGCGCACCACACCGCCATCCAGCACACCCAAGATATCGCGCGGCGCCGGCACCTTCCCCTCCAAGAGCGGCCGAAACTCGGGCGGCACCTTTGCGACGAGCGCAGACAACGACTTCAGCCCCGGCACCTCCGGAATCCCGCCATCAAACGTCTCCAAGAATTTCAGCGCATCTCCCGACATCGCGCGCGCGAGCGACTCCGCCTGCTTCGAAACCTGTCCGACGATCTTCTCCGCCTCGCCCCGGAGCCGATCGACCTCATCCTCGAATTCGCGAACCTTGCGCTTCGCCGCCTCGGCCATTTTCCCGACCGCCCCGAACTCCGTCAGAATCGCGTGCAGACGCTTGTTCAGGCGCTTCACCTGTGCGAGCACGCGGTTTCGCAATATCGGCAAGTTGACGCGCGGCATGACCCGGACGTCGCCGATCGAAGTCCCCGGGAGCTTCGGAACCGTGCCGATGCTGTTGACGCCGCCACACGACACCGTAAACAAGGGGAGCGGCGGTTGACCGCAGAGGTCGAAAAAATCGCTAAACCCCATGCACAAGAGCACATCGAAGCGAAACGCGCTCGCGCAAGCCTCGAGCGTCGATTTCCCTTCGAGCATCGCCTGGAGCGGATTGCCGGCGTATCCGAACACCGTTTTTACGGCGAAGTTCAGGTGGCCCATCGTCTCGGACGAGCTGACGCCCACGAGCCCGTCGTTCCCGAGGCTCGGCACGAACCGGTTCGAGTTAATCTTTCGCAGCTCCGAAACGTTTTGCGCTTGCGCTTCGCCGCCAGCCACGAGCATTCCCGCCGCGGTCGCGACGACAACCGCCGGCACCCGCAAGAAAACGCGCCTTCCGCGCCGCGAGAACCCCACGACGTCCACGAGTACTCCTCTCGCTATTTCCGACGGACAGTACGCCCGACACGATTCGAGTTCAACGCATCGAGGTTGCGTACCCTTGCCGCCAAAAAAACCAGGTCTCGTTTTCAGGGCCGCCCGCGTTGCAATCCCAAAGACGGAGTCACTTCGCCATGTCCATGAAATGCAGGGCGTAGCTCAGGTTGCCGAGAATGCGCACCTGGGAGCGCCCGATCGCCGAGAACACGTCCAGCTCATTTGACGAGAGCATCGCTCGCACGGCGGTGTCCGCATCGCACCACACCAGCTCCGTGTCCGCGGATTCGTCGCGCCCCCGTCGTGACTTGATGCGACCGCCCCGTATCTGAAACGACCGCGCCCTCCCGGGCAGCGCCTCCGTCCGGATGACCAGCACGAAGTCGTTTGTGCGCAAGTGCCTTCGAAAGCCGGCGCTCGCAATTGAAGACAGTTTCAACTTGATGCCAAGCGCCAGGAGCAAGAGCGAGAGTTTCATAACGGCGTCCGATCCCGCGGGGCTGTTGTCTACATGTACGGCTTTAAGTTCTCAATCGTAATGCTGCCCTTCTTCACGAGGTCGACGACCTCCCTGAGGGCGCCGACGAAGCCATCGACCACCTCGTCAGTGACGGGGTCGACGATGATTTTGATCAGCGGGGGCTGAAGGCAAGGCAGGCAGTAAAACTGGCGATCGAAAAGCCCGCCCATAACCGCGAACGTGTCCATGCCCCGCGGCACCTCGAAGACCAGGGGGGACAGATCCGACTCCCAACACTTCATCCCCTCTATCGCGTTTATTCCTTCTATGTACCGCTTCTTGACCTGCAGGCAGCGCTTGGCGAGATCGACGTACCCTTCCTCGCCGAGAAACTGCATCACAGCCCAAGCCGACGCGATGGGTCCGGCCGGCGTCGAACCCAGCATCGACTCCGTATTGTAAGGCCCGTCCGGCCAGTCGGACGGCGCGAACGCATGGTATTTCTCAAACTCCTTGTTCCTGTAGGTGATGGACGACAGCGGCTTGCAGGCAAACCCGTATTTGTGCAGATCCGCCGAGATACTCCTTACCCCCGGATTGCGGAAATCCCAGACCGGCAGCTTGTGCCCAGCCCTTTCAACGAACGCCGCCAGGAACCCGCCCAGGCAGGCGTCGACGTGCATCCAGATGCCGCGACTCTCGGCAAGCGCGGAGAGCGCCTCGATGTTGTCATAAAGGCCGTACGGCCAACAGGGGGCCGAACCCGCGATGAAGATGGTGTTGGCGGTGACGGCCTTTTCGATGGCCTTGACGTCGGCCCGAAAGTCCGGCCCGAGCGGCACCCGCTTGATCTTGATGCCGGTGTAGCGGCACCATTTCGACATAGCCGCGTGAATCGAATATGGCACCACGATCTCCGGCTCCGCGATACGCGGTCGCTCGACCTTGGCCCACTGTCTTGCCGTGTTGATCGCGCAATACAGGCTCTCGGACCCGCCCGACGTGAACCTCACCCGCGCGTCATCGGGGTAGTTGAGGATCTCGATGACCATCCGTTTCACTTCGAGGGACATCCGTTCGGTCCCGACCATCAGCTCCTTGAACAGCATGTTTTTCTTGACGAAATTCATGTTCGCGACCTTCGAGATCCGCGCGGCGTCAAGGTGGTTCATCAGCGTCATGGCGTAAACGATGGCGTGCCCGTGGTTATCGTCCACGTCTTTGCCACCAAATTCGTCCAGATGCGCCATGACCTCGGCCTCGGTCCGTCCGCGCTTCGGAAACACCCTCGAAGCGAAGGAAACCTGGTGCTCGTTGCCAAAGTACCCCATCTTCGTCTCCTGACTGCTCTTTGGAACTTGGTTGTGAAAACCCTGAGTGATTATTGAGAGAGCCCTGCCTGCAGTCAAGGCGAAATGGCCAGCGGCGGCTACCGTTCGATTTCGTTCGCGCCGATCAATCCCGTGGTAGATATGGGCGCCATGAGCCTCGAAAACCCCGTCGTCACGTTCGTCACGTTCACGCTCGTCTGCGCGTTCGTCGGCTGGATCACGAACGTCCTCGCCGTGAAGATGATTTTTCGCCCCTACAAGCCGTGGCGCTTCGCCGGGCTCGCGTACCAGGGCGTGTTGCCAAAGCACCAGCGCCACTTCGCCGAGGAGCTCGCGAACGTCATCACCCGCGACTTCATGACAACCGGCGAAATGGTTTCTCACCTTCGCGCCGATAAGCTCATCGCCAACGCGCGCCCCATTCTCGACCGTCTCACGGAACGCTTCCTCGACGACGTTCGCGCCGCGTTGCCCGAAGAACGCCGCGCATTTTTGCAGCCCGCGATGATCGACGCCGCGCGGGTGGCCGTTCTCGCGGAGATCGAAAAAGAGCTCGAAGCGCTGCTCGGCGAACTGCGAACGCGCGCCGATGGCCTCGTCGACTTGAACACGTTCGTCGCCGACCGCTTTTTCGCGATCGGCCCGAAGCGCCTCGAAGCGGTCATCTACGCCGTATCGCGCAATGAGCTTTTCGCGATCGAATATTTCGGCGGCATCTTTGGCGCGGTGCTCGGCGCCGTGCAGTTTTTTTTCGCGGCGTTCGTCGACATGCGCTGGTCGCTCGTTCTCGTTGGCGCGATCGTCGGGACCGTCACAAACTGGCTCGCGATCCAGATGCTCTTTAATCCGCGTCACCCGAAGAAGTTTTGGTTCATCACAATTCAGGGGTTATTCCCGAAACGCCAAACCGACATCGCGTTTAAGATGGGCGAAATCGCCGCCGCCGAGTTCATCGTGCCGCGCGAAATCTTTGAGCTGCTCGCCGACCGCGCGATGCCGAAAACCATCGTCGAGACCGACGTCGAAAAACTCGAAGCGATCGTCGCCGAACGAATGCCCGGCGTCGCGTCCGCCGTAACGTCGCTCCTTGGCGATGACGGGATGCGCCTTCTCCGCGCGCGCCTCGTCGCGGGCTTTCCCGCGCTCCGCGAAGAACTCTGCCGCGAGGTCGCCGACGTCGCCGCATCGCACATCGACATCCACAAACTTCTCCACGACAAAGTTGCGAGCCTTTCGAAGTCGACGTTTGAACGTCTCCTCCGCGGCCTCTTCTCGAAAGAGGAGTTCTACCTCATCATCTACGGCACGCTGCTCGGCGCGCTCATCGGTCTCATCCAGCTCGGCATCACCGTCGCGTTGAACTGAGTTCATAGAATGAGCCGAAAGCGTAAAAGGTCCGCGGAGAGGCTCGGGTCATCTGGGTCGGTGACCGCGCAAACGGTGGCGACATCAGCATCGATCGATTCGATCGCGACACCCTCGATCTTTGGATCGCCCGCGGCGTCGACCGACCACATCGCATCGATCTCTTGATTTGCGCCGATGAGACCCAATACGGAACCAGCGCATTGACCGTCGTCGTAAGTGTTTGGGCTCGCTTCGGCCGACGCGGCAAACACGACGCGTCCGTCATCGAGAGCTGCCGCTGCGCTAAATCCAAGTGGGGCGCCGCCCAGCTCGCCGAGCGTGTACCGACGAACGTTGGCAATTCTGTTCGCCATCACGGATTCCACGCCCAGCAATGTTCGCGCCAGCTCCATCGCGTCAACATCAAAACTCGCGTTGACGCAGTCGGCGCTCGCACCCGCATTCCCGCGCTGAAAAAACCGCACGACCGAACCCACCACGCACGCGGCTTCAAGGTTCAGTGCGTCCTCAGAAATATCGAGCGCCTCGCGAGCCGCGACGTACAAACTCGTCACGTCTGCACCCCGCACAAGAATCGGGCCCGCATGTCCCTCGGTTACAATGGCCGCGCGCATGCGCGCGGGCGTCGAACCTGAACCAAAAAAAACCGCGCACGGCGCGCCGTCGATCGTCATAACCGCGCCGCATTCGAGGTCGGGCTTTCGAGCTTTCGTGCCGGCACTCTCCGAAAAGACGTCGGCTCCATCGCGCACAAAGAGACGCACCGGCTTTACGCTCATCCCAACGAGATGCGCCGCGAAGTTGGAGTCGTCTTGCGCAACAAGAAAGCCACCAGCGAACGGAACGATTGCCGACGCCGCGCGCACATGGACGTGCCAGCCATCGCGGTCACCGAACGGCGCATCAAAAATGAGTGGGCGACAGTCGAAAGGAAAGATTCCTCCGCAAGTCCTTTTCACGACACCGATTGTCGCGAATCGGCGGGCGCAAAGCCAGCGGGCGACGCGACGCTGCGTTACCGCCCGAGGAAGCGCCCACGACGACCGGTGTAATATCGACCCGCGAAACTTGGCGCCCCGGCATCGACACCCGAGACAACAAAACTCTGCGTCACGCCCGCGTCGTCTGGGGTCGGCTCGTCGGCGATATTTGCCGCCGCGAAAAACGGGACAAACTGCGCCGGGTTGTACGCGTACGTCCGCGTCGCGCGGTTGAAGCCAAGTTGCCGCACAATCGGTCGGTTCGCCCACTTGAGACGCACGCGACCCGCGCCCGCGGGGGCCGTCCACGTCACGCGATAAATTCCGGCATCGACCGCGACTGCGCTGACCGCGAGGTCACGCCACGTCCCGTACCACGCGCTGTTCTCGACGAGGTGCTGCAGCGCCGCGCGAAACGGATAATCGTGGTACCACCCGCGCGGATCGCCGAGCATCCCCGCACCTCTCAAAAGCAACGTGCCGCGCCGCAAGAATTCGGCATCGCCGCTCGCGAGATACCCGAAATAAAAAGTCTCCCAAGCCTCGCGAACGCCCTGATACCAGTCGGCTTGCGACCTCGGGTCAACCGGCGGCGCAAAATCGATCGGCGTCTCGTACGCAAATCCGAAATCGCCCGACGACGCACCGAGCTCGGTCCAAAGCTCATTTGACGCGAACTGCGTCGCGCCTTCGACCAGATCGAGCGACGTGTCGAATTCCCAGTCGGTCTTCGATCCGAAGTCGTGTAGGTACGCAAACATGCGCACGAGCATCGCACCGTTGATGAACGCCGCCGCAGACCGCCCATCGGGGAACAGCCCCTCGGGGTCGACGGTAAAGCCGCGCGTCCAATCGGTCCCCCACGTTGCGCCACCACCGGGAAGCGTCGCCGATGGCAACACGAGGCGCTTGACCGTCGACCAACCCGCGTCGCGAAATTCGTCGCTCCCCGTCGCGCGATACAAATCGACGAAGTTGTAAACGTTCCAAAGCATTCCGCGAATCCAACGCGCATCGTCAGACGGTTCGCGCGAGAGCATGAACTCGCCCCAATCTGAGTACACCTCTTTGAAACGTTCGTCGCCCGTGAAGTTGTACCAAGTGCGCATCCCGTAAGCGTGGCGGTGCTCGAGCTCGAAGATGACTTTGTCGAGCGGGATAAATTCGGCGTTGGCGAGATTCGAGAAGTAGCTCGCCTGCGTCACGTCGCGCCCCGTGCTGCGGTAATCGTGGCCGTCGCTGTGCACGATCGCGTGATCGGCGTTGTAGCGAAAACGCTCCTCCGCATAGAGGTGATAACCACCCGCGCGGTTTGACCCGTCCTTCAAGAAGTTAAGAAGGCGAACCTTCCCAAAGTCGTACTGATTAAAGCCGCCGCCTTCGCCCCAATATTTGTGGCGGACAATCTCGACGTACGGCCGGCGATCGGACGACGCGGTTGACACGCCGGCATCGGCGTTGAACGCCGCCTCGCGCGCGATCGAAACGAGCGGCTCCCAAAGCGCACCCGAAAGGTTGTACCACTCAGGGTCGGTTGCCTTACCGACGAGCGGGTATTGAAACGCGAACATCGCCGCATCGCGCGACGACGCCACGGCTTGAAAATCGAAGAGCACCTCGCGCGTGATATGCGCGGAGTGACGAATGAAATGCGGTTGGCCGTTTTTCGGCGGGAAGATCTCCGCGCGCACACCGCCTGTGCCCGTTACGCTCAACCCCTGTGGCCACCAGCCAGCCGCAAAACGAGTCCCAACAACAACCGCGCGGCCATCGCCACCTTTCGCTTGCGCTGCGAAGAGGTCGATAAAATCCGAAAAGCCACCGCCGGAATTGAAGCCTCCAGGGTAACCGGCATCGACGAGCGCGACGGCGGCGCGATGCACCCAATATCCTTCGACGCGCGACGGCGGCGCCGACTCAAACCCGGACTCTTGGATTTGCGGGAATCGATTGTTGCCATGAAAGAGCGCGAGCGACTGACCCGCCGAAAGCGCGCCCGTGAGACTCGGCCCGTCGTTCTGTGTTGGAACGTCGTAAGTGATGTTCGTGAGGTTCGTTTGGAGCGTCAGCGCGAGCGATTGAAAGCCCGCGTTTTCGACAGGACTTTGCATCGCGTTACGCAGTGTGTAAACAACGCGCACACGTGCCTTCCCCTTGTAGAAGTGGAGGCGCGCTGTGTACTCGAGGAACTTCGCGCTCGGAGCGCCGTGCGCACCACGCGCGACGACGACCGCGCGAAGCGGGCCGTTTTCTTCAATCGAAACCTGAACCGCCGTATCGTCGGCCGCCTTGCGTACGGAGTCGTCGAGCGCCGTGAGCTCGATTCCCGGCGATTGCCCGGCCGCGACAATGACCTGACCACCAACGGAAACCGAGTCGAGCAGATTAAAGCGCGTCTTTGAAACCGTGAACTGCGCGGTGCCGGTGTTGATTTCGACGCGATCGTTCAAGTCGATTGCGAGCGGAGCGCCCGCATCAACCGGCGACGCGCTGCGCTCGAGGACGAAACTTTTATGAAGCGCGTTCGCGACGAGCGATGCCTGCGTGTCAATGAGCACCCACCGGATATTGCCCGACGGCCAGCGGTCGATCACGCGGAACTGCGCGGCCGCGGCTCCCGTCACGCGAAGCGCTGACGCCTCCTTCACACCGAGTGCGTCGGCAATCGGAATGCCGAACGTGACCGGCTCGTTCGCGCGCGCCTGCCCCGACATGAGTGCGTAATTCCACGGGTCGACCGTAGCGTCGCGATAATCCTGCGGGAGCGCCTCCTGAATCGTTAGCGGCACAACGAGCGCCGAAACTTCCGGCCAACCGGCGTCCGTCGAAACGAAGCGGATCGACGCATCACCCGGCGGCGTCGCGCTGCTCGCCGCTCCGGCATCGCCGCCGCTCCCACTTTCCATTCCCGCATCCGCATTCGCGCCCGCATCCGCTTTTCCGCCGCCACGACCCGTATCCCCACACGCCGCGAGCACAAGCACGCACGAGATGCGAAGCCACAAATGAAGTCTACACTTTTGCAATGAACCTCCTATTCGAGCCTAAAGAAAAGACCCTACGGACGGAATTCAAAAAAATCAACTCCCCCGGTCAACTTCGCTTGGAATCATTTTCGTCGCCCAGATTGAATAACCACGGCCGCGCACCGTCTAACAAACAGGGGCTTGGAGGGAAACATGCGACTCCATCACGCGTTTGCGACAGCGGCTTTCGTCAGTTTGGCCGCATCGACGGGCGGCACACGCGCCTTCGCCCGCGCTTCCGTCAACTGCCCAACGTTTTCAGAGCACGAACCGGATGCCGACTGCGCGGGAGCCGCGCCACAACGGTACTTTGGGCCAACGATCGACCGCATCATTATCCGCACGCCGCTCAAGAACGTTAAAAGCGGCGACAAAATCTCGTACGAGTGGATTGATCCGTCGGGGAACCGTCACTATTCGAAGTCGTTTTCGATTGCGTCGGACGCGAAAAAGCGCTGCAGTTGGAACTACATCGGGATTAAGGGCGCGCGCGCGGCCGAAAAGTCGGGCGTGTGGAAGGTCAAAGTCAGTTACAACGGCGAAGAACGCTGCACCGCGACGTTTCACCTCTTGACCGATCTCGTCGTTGTCGAGCCCGGGGACCTCCCGATCGTCATCACGGCACCGCACGGCGGAACTTCGGAAGTCACCGGCGTCTATCAACGTACCGCGACGTGCGGAACACTCAAGGGTGACCAGAAAACGCTCGATGTTGCGACGAAGATCCGCGATGAAGTGAAAGCGCTTCTCGGCAGAGCGCCTTATCTGGTTGCGGCGAAGTTTGGGCGCAAGTGGATCGACGCGAACCGCAGCGACGCAACCGACGACCCGGAAGCCCGCGCCTATGATGACCCCAACGCGCGACCGGTCCACGCGGCGTATCATCGCGCCGTGCGGGACGCCGTCGATGCCGCGCGGGCGAAATTCGGTAAAGCGATTCTTGTTGACGTGCACGGACAATCTGGTGACGGGCAGGAGGAAACGATTCACCGCGGTACGCGGAACGGGCAGACGGTGACAGACTTGGTGTCGCGCTGCGGAGTTGCGGCGCTTGTCGGCCCAAAGAGTCTTTTCGGCGCGCTGGCCCAAGCTGGATACAAAATCTTTCCGCCGCCGGGCGTGGCGCCGGACAAGAAAAAAGAGAACCCGAACTACGGAGGCGGATTCACGGTGTCGACGTACGGCTCGCACAACGCGAACGGTGTCGACGCGGTTCAGATGGAGATTGGGGTTTCGCTGAGAACGGACGACGTGAAGCGAAAGAAACTCAAGAAGGACATCGCAGCGGCGGTCAAGACGTTTTACGACGCGTTCTTAAAGACACCCTGCGCGACCACAGACCCCTCGCGACCATAGCAAACGATCCGCGCGGTCACGCCTCACGGCGCCGCAGCAGAGGCCGCCGGTTTTTTCTTGGACAAGAGCCACGTCTTTCCCTTGCCGCGCGCGCTGCGCCTTCGGCTCGGTCGCTCCGGCACCACTCGGGAGGAGTCATCCTTTTCATCGACATGGTCGCCTCCGATTCCGGGAGTTTTCGCCCCGCCCCGTTTTGGACGCGCGCAGTCCATTCATCAGGGAAGCGCCCCCAGTTTTCAAGTCGACACGCCGTTACTTGTCCCTCATCACCGGATAACGGAAAAGACTTCAGTGGGGCGGTCGGGGTTGGGCTCGCTCCGGCTCGCGGACGTCCTCGGGTCTGACATGCAATGTGAGTCTGCACGAAATGAATCAAACATTATGGGAACGGCAATACCGTGCCCCATCGGCACCTCAGCCCCTGCGGACGCGAACCTCCGCTCGTCCAATCCCCGCCCGCCCAACCAGAAACCAGCCGTTTCCCTGGAATGGCGTTTGATGGATTTGGGGGTCGATCGACGCCTGGCCGACACCCAATTGGTGAAACCTTCATACCTCCCTCAAGCCAAGAAAATACGTCCCCGGGAAGCGGTCCGCCCGGATTCGCGTGGGGTCGGAAGGTGCTCGCATAGGCGCGCCTATTCTGCGAACGGTCTGCAGGCAAGCCGGTGGCTTGCCTGTGTGAGCAGAATGGCGAGGGCGACGGAACACCCGAGACCTTTGTGTGCTCGGAGTTGCAAATGCCGGTTGTGCTCGACCAAACTTGGTGTCGCGGCAGTGCCGCGCAGCCCGCAGCCTACCATCGCGCAGGGTCTGCAGCGCAATATCGGCTGGGATCGCCAAGATTTCGCTTGCCTTTGAACAGCGGCACTGTCGCGCGAGTCCGTTCAGACCCGAGGACTTTTGCGAGCCGGAGCGAGCCCAGCCCCCGCCCGCCCCACGCGAATGTTGCCCGTTACCCGGGAATCGGGGTTACTTGTGGATCTTCCAAACGCGGCTGTCGTAGCCGAAAAAAAGATGCGTCGCGTCGGTCGCATAGAGCGGGATGACGCCAGTCGAGAAGATTCGAATTGTGGCCGGAGAGTTACCAGGCGCTGCGCGGATGAGCCCGTTAATCCCAGAGTAGATAAACGTACCGTCAAAAACGATCGGCTGGTTTGTCGAGGTGATAATCGTCGCGACGGGCACGCCGGCATCCACAACGCCCGCATCAGCACCCGCGTCCACTCCCGCATCAGCGCCGACGCCCGCGTCGACGCGCGGCGGGATGGGTGTCTCGTAGAGCCAGCCGTTGGTCCACTCGGTCCAAAAGCACTTCGTCTCGGAGCACGCGAGACTTCCGCGCCCCGTCGTCGAGCCGACGGAGATGAGCGTCGTGATTTCGCCGAGGTCCTTGGTGAGTCGCAGAATGGCAGCGCTGTCGGTTCGCAACACGAAAAGCGAATCGCTCGTCATCGCGATCGTGTCGGCCGTGAGCGTCCCGAGATTGGGCGTCGTTGATGCGTCAGCGCCAAAATCGTTTTTCGATACACGGTGAATAACCCAAGGGCCCGCTTGGAGTTGCACCATCGAATAAACACCGGCGTCATCAACGGCGACGGCGTGTACGTACAGAGTTGTCGCAGGGGTCGGGACGATTGTCGCGCCACCACCATCCGTCGCAACGTCGCGCACAAAGAGCCCGTCGCTCGTTCCGGCATCGTCCGAATCGCTCACGTAGTAAACGCGCGTTCCGTCGACGGCAAACGGAAGCGTGCGATCGGGCCGCGCCACGTGCTGCATGATCATCTCGACGCCGCCCGCATCGAATGGCGCACCCGCATCTGGGTCCGCGCCCGCATCGACGCCCGCATCGACACCCGCATCGGCCCCGGCGTCCGCCCCCGCATCCGCGACGACGCTCATCGGCACGCCCGCATCGCCAATGAACAACCGGTAAATCCCGCCGCGCCCCGCGTACGGCCCCGAATTCGGCCGCGCCGACAAATAAAGGTAATCGCCCGAAACGCGACCGCTATAAACCGACCCGAAATCCTGGTTGTTCACCTTTGCTGGCATATAGACCTGGTCGGCAACCGACGCCGTCGCCGTCGTGACCGGCGCTTCGTACTGCGTGATCGCCGCGCCCGCGTCGAACGTGAGTTCGCCCTTAAGGCCCGTGTCCGAAAAAACATTTGGGTTTCGCTCGAACGTGACGTTGAACACGACGGGACCCATTTCGCGCGGCAACCAATCGATGATTCGCGACGCGGCGCCAATGACGCTGTCGTACGAACCGCCCTCGATCGTCACCGTTGGACTCCCGAAGCCCGCCGGGATCGGAAACACGACGCGCAGGTCTTGCAACTCGGTCGCCGAATTGTTTCGCAGCGTCACTTGGTACGACAGCTTTACGTTGTGATCATTTTTCGAAGGGTCCCACGGGTACGGCGATCCCGCGTCCCGTGTCGACTTGATCGAAAACGTGAGCGCCGTGCCCGCATCGCTCACCGAACCACCGCCCGATGAGTCCCGCCCCGAGCACGCCGCAAGAAGCAAGAGACTGGCCGAAACCGACTCGCGCGCCGTCATGGCGTCGGCACCTCGACGGTAAAGAACCGCACCGTCGACCACCCAACCGTCCCGCCCGTCCCGCTCATCACAACAGCGGGGCCGCTGATGTTCTGCCGATTTCCCGAGTTCGACCAGCACGGTGTCCCGTTGAAAACCTGCTTCACGCAAACGGGGCACTTGAGATCCGGGTTAATCCTGAAAGTGATGGTGTGCGTGTTCCCGTCGGGCAGCGCAACGCCGACACCCGACGGCACAACCGGCTGCGGCCCGCCCCAGTAACAGAAATCGTAGATCCCACTGCTCCCGCCGCTCGTGACTTCGTCGCCGCTGTCGAGCCGCGCCGACACCGCGTAGCTCATCCAAACCGACGCCGTCCCGCAGACGCCGCCGTACCCCGCGCGCGCCGTCACCGTCACCGTCTCGCCTGGCCGCACCGACGACGGCACTGAGAACGCCCCCGTGCACCCCGACGTGAACGCGCCCGACCCGACGACGCCGCCGGTGTTCGTGCACTCGGTCGACACCTCAGCCTTCGCTTCGCCCTTCCCGATTTCCTGCTTCACGGTCTTGCCCTTCGCGTCTTGCGTCACGACGTACACCTTCACTTTGATCGTGTCGGTTCCGCCCGGGCCGATGTCTCCCGTCTTCACCGTGTAGTCGGCCTCGCCCTTCGTGATGGTGAACGAGTTTTTGTAAGTCGAATTGACCGATGTCGTGAGGTCGCCCCACGCAGCGGTGTTCGAGAACTCGTATTCAAGATTCGTCGAGAGCGTTTGCCCAGCGTTTTTCACCGTCACGACAAACGTCGTCTTCTCGCCGCACGTTAGTTTCGCGATGCCCGGCGTGATGAGAACTTTGGGCGCGCGGACGAGCACTTCCCAATCTTCGACGCTGTTCGCCGACGCGCCGTCGCTCGCCACCTTCGCGTAATCGATGACCGCCATCATCTTGTCGACGATGTCGATCGCGAAGAGCAGCATCTTGCTGAACGCGAGCGAGAACTTCCACGCCTCTTCGTTGCCGACGAGCTTTATCATCACGAGAATGCGGAACTGCTCGAGGAACCATTCGCGAAACGACCCGTTGTTTTGCATGACCGACCCGAATTTCCAGATCGCGCCCCAGATGTCGCCCGCCGTGATGAGGTTGCCGACTTCGATGAGGCCGCCGTTGAACGCTTGGTTCGTGATCTCTTTCACAAACTCGCCGAAAAACGACGAGCCGAACAAGTCGCCCAGAAACTTGAAGTTCATCAGCGATAAAAACGCGGGCAAGTAAAGGTCGGCGAGCATCGACTTGATTTCGATGAACCTCCGCTGATCGTCTTGACGCTTTGTGAGTGAAACCGACGTTGGCTGGCCGTACCCGACCGCGCGAATGCGATAGCGAATCACGTCGTCCTCGGAGTCGACGTTCCCGAGACCGACTGGCCCGTAATATTTCGGCGTGTAGGCGCCGTTGTCGTAGATGACGTCGACGAGCGATCCGAAGACGCCGTTCAGGCCGTTCACAGGGTCGAGCTCGAACGAATAATCTTCTACGTACGTTTCGCCGACCTTGCGATCGATGAAGACGTACGCGCGCCGCCGCCACTCGTTCATGAAGGTGATTTGATTGACGTCGGCGTTCGACTGCCCGGCTTGATCGCCGATCAGCACGGTGATGCCGCTCTTCGATTGCGTTGGGTCGACGAGAACAAGCGGTTGCGAGAGCGCGCCCGTGCCGGTGCCCGCGTCGGCGCCCGCATCGGGGGTTCCAAGCGGCACGATGCGCTTAAGGATGCCGCCAACCGTCGCGGCAAACTCCGTTTTGTCGGCGGCGCTCGCCGTCGCGAAGTAGGTCGGATTCGCCGCGAGCTTTTGGTCGAGGAACGCCGCGAGCGAGGCGATTTCGCCGCCCGCGTCGAGAACTTTGTTCGCGACCGAGTCCCACGCGGACGGCGGAAGAAACGGCGCACCCGTATAGAGGAAAAGGAAAAACGCGGCCGTGCTGGCCGTCGAAATCGTCGCCCCCGCGTCGGGAATCGCCCACCCCACGAGCACCGGATTCCCAGCGTCGTCTTCGACGATAACGCCTTGGCGACCCGGGCCCGCGCCCATGACCGTGAATCCGCCGTCGCCATCAGGCGTCGATGAACCGAGTTGCGCGACGACGCGAAGCGACGCAACACCGCCATCGAAGCCAAGCGGGAGCACGATTTGGCCCGTCAGCGTCGCCGCGTCCATGTCGGTAAAGCCCGCGTCACCCGCATCTGCGCTCGCATCGGGCCCGGTCACACGGTTCGTCCCCGTGTTGGTTGCTCCGCCGTCACCCCCCTTGCAAGCCCAAGCACCCGCGAAAAATAAAAAGACGCCGACGGAACATCGGCGCCGATTAAGCGCACCTCGATTCATCAAGAGACCCCCCTTCCCAAATCCGCCACGGTCCACACCACAATTGTGCATCTCCACTTTTGACTTGTCGAGAAACGCACTTTTCTGCGCGCACGACGATCCAGTTCTGATCGCGCGTTGTCGGCTTCTGATCACACGCGCCCACACCTTGTGCGAATTTCCTATGGTTTTTCTTGGCACCGCCGCCTGCTTTATCGCCGTCCCGCAACCGCTGAATTTCCGCCGCTATCTGCGCGAAAGCCGGTGGCTTGAGCGCGCGGCGGAAATGGGGAGCGCCTGTTTACAGAGCGCGAACCCCACCGCTGATGGACACGGTTGAAAACGAGGAGAGGCAAAGTGAAAAAAGCAGTTTTGAAATCGATGATGTTGGTTGGTTTGTTTGCGGGCGTCGCGTGCGGGGGCGAGATGGATGGCGAAAACCCCGAGGCGAGCGGGGACGAAGCGGTCGCATCGGTCGAGCAGAGCGCGTCGACGACATCGAGATCCCCGACGGTCATGAAAGTCGCGAGCTCGTGCGACGTTCCAACGCAGCTGACGTGCGCTGGCCTCGTGCGGCACTGTGTCCCCGGTTGCACCATCGACCGCAACTCGAGCGTCTGCAAGTCGTGCATCGAGCACACGTTCACCTTCGGGATCGATTGCTGGAGCTGCCTCTACAATCGCCCGAGCAGCGGTGGCGGCAGCGTTCCAACGCCCGAGTACTACTCGTGCCGGTCGTTTGCATCCGGCGGCCCGGACGACACGAGCCACCCGCGGTTCCGCAGCGCCACATCAAAAATCCAGGAGACCTGCAACGCACCTGTCTACGATCGCCGTACGCGCCGCTGGACGAAGTGGTGCTGCCTCTTCCGCGTTCGGTAGTTCCGCTCCCGCGGCCGCTCCCGCCCCCGTGCGAAAAACGACCTCGGCAACATACAAGCAGCTGTGTCGCGAAATGTACGACTCTTTTCCAACGACATCGACCTAATCAAACGAGAATTTCAAGGGCGATTCTTGGGATACGGAGCGACCCGACGAATAAAGGCACGGGAAATTCGACGAATGTGACCCGACACAAAACCGGCCACACCCTTGCAAAACAAGAAGAGGCGTACCCGTTCCGTCAACGGTACGACGAAAAACGTGCGACGAAAAAGGAGGGAGAAAAACGTGGAGGAAAAATCGGTTTTGTCAGCTTCCAGCTGGGTCCTTTCCGGGTTCCTTCTACTTTCCGCTACCGGGAACGCCGAAGGCGCGGCGACAACGAATCAGAGAACGTCCGCAACCGCATCGCCTCTCTCGGTCGCGCTCAGATCGAAAGTCCGCATCACCATTAAGAACGTCCTTGGAAAGCCGCTTTTCCTAAGCCGCTGTCGCCCGGTTATTCAGAAGTCGGTCGATGGCGCCTGGAAGGGCGTTAAGGAATCCGGGGTGAGGCTCTGCGCGACAACCGATCGCGACCCGATTCAGATCGGAGCACGGAAGAGCTTCACTCAGGAGATCGAGGTCGGCCAATTCGGCCGTCACCGCGTCATCTACCGGTACGCGACAACGCGCTGTACTCGCGGCGCGGTCTGCCGGCGCCCATACCGGATCGAGACGCCGGCATTCGACGTGACGGTCACCAGCGCGCCAGTCAGCCTTGAGTGCAATCGCGACTCGGACTGCAGCGCAAACGGTTGCTACGGCGAGGTCTGCGCCCCGAACCGACCCATTGTCACGGCGTGCATTTGGGACGACGATTTCAGTTGCTTGAAATGGCTACCGGATTTCGACAGCGACGGCGTCAAGGAGTCCCGCGATTGCGGCTGTCAGGCGAACACCTGCCGATGGAAACCGAGCGAGAAATACAACGAGTGTCTGGACGGCTTAAACCACCGACATGAATAAGCTGAGTCGTCGCGTTGATGTCGATGCGAAACTCTTGCTCAAGATATGGACGAAGTGGTGCTGCCTCTTCCGCGTTCGGTAGTTCCGCTCCCGCGGCCCCGTCCCGAGTTGAATAAACGCCCGGCCCCAACGTCTAATCTCCTGGGTTCTCGGAATTTGCCGAATCGGCAGGAGGAGCGCGAAGATGAAAACGTTTGAGCGTACGTGGACCTTGGGAATCGCCTTTGTCGCGTCGATCATCGTCGTCGGCGGAAGCGCGTTTGCGACAGAGGTGACGATCACTACCGTGACGCAATCGTGCACAAAGCAAGAAGACTGCGGGTCGGACGGGGCTTGCCTCTTCTCAGCGGGTTGCCCGGGAGTTGGGAAATGTGTGACCGGCGCGCGATGCACCGCGGACTTGACAGCGCATTGCGCCTGCGACGGCTCCACGTTTCGGTCGAGCAGCACGTGCGTCAAGAAGCCGTACAAGAATCGCGGCTCGTGTTCCGCCTCGACGCCGAGAAAGTGCGCAACGTCGCGGGATTGCCCGCGCGGGCAGGTGTGCGCGGGCGGCGAAGGCTGCGACGCCAAGTGGACGTGCCAGGCCTCGCGCCCATGCACGAAGGACCTGCGCGCGTACTGCGGCTGCGACGGCCAGACGTTTCGCGGAAGCGGCTCGTGCCCCCAAAAGAAATTCAAGCACCGCGGCGCGTGTTCGTCCGAGCCGCGCGCGTGCACATCGAACCGCGATTGCCGCACAGGCGAAGGCTGCTATGGCCCCGCGGGCTGTAACGCGCAATGGACTTGCGCCCCCGCGCGCATGTGCACCAAAGACCTCCGCGAATTCTGTGGATGCGATGGCGTGACGTTCCGCGGAAGCAGCACGTGCCCGGGAAAGAAATACAAAAAGACGGGCGCTTGCCCCTAAGCGAATTTCTTACTTCGCGTAGCCGTCGTACCGGGCCATCCAGTAAGCGATGAGGTAATCGACGCCAGGGCGCTCAACCCACGGCTGCGCGCAGTTTTCGTTGATCGTCGTTGGCGAACGTTGCCACGCGTAGTCTTCGCGCGGGCGCTTGTCGATGTTCAGCGCCGACGATGCGACGTTGTCGCAAAACGTTTTCTCGGCGATGTCGGGGTTCGAAACCGCGTCGCGACGAAGCGGCGCGCTCGGGAAGAGCGTGAGTTGCTTCGACGTGTCGTCAGAGACCGACGCAAGGCCCGACTTGCCCGAGCCGTTCAAGTAAAAAAGGTCGAAGAGCGCGTTCTTGTCGGCGCCGACGCCTGAGAAATTGAAGCCGTTACCCGACCACAGGCGATCGAGAATCGCGCGATACGCCGTGCGGCGCGTCGAATCGGTGTCGATGCGAATGAGCGTCGAAAGCGGCATCGCGACGATGTTGAATCGGTAGTAGTCGTCGCGATCGCAAACCGTGGTCAGCGTCAAGTCGGCCGCGCAAAGCCACAGCTGCGCGCGATCGAGCCAGTTGTACCAGCCGCTCACCTTCTCATCGAACGCGTCCTTGAACCGCGATTCGCCGCTCATGTGATACGCCGTGCGCAAATAGCTGAGCGACATGATCGCGCGGTCAAACGAAATCGTCCCAGGGTCGAAGCTCAGGGTCGTTCCGTCGGCGTTCGTGATCTCCCAGTTGTTGTCCATGAGCGTGTCGACAAACTCGACAACGTCGCCGCGAATCGTCGCGCGCGTCGCGCTGTCCTCGTAGAGGTCGTACGCCGTCGCAAGCCCAAACATCCAACCCGCGTATTGGTCGCGCGAAATGTCGCCCATGAACTTGTAACCCGCGTACGCGCCGCTTCCGCTGTGAACGCCGTTCGCCGATTCGAGATAGCAGTAATCCCGCGTGCCGTTTGTTTTCTTTCCGCACGTCGTCGACGGCGGTTCGTAGCCGCGCGTGATGAGGCCGGGCTTTCCGGTCACCTTGAGGAGCGTGTGGAGCACGCCGACTTGCGTCTTTAAGAGGTCGCATGCGGCCGACGTCTTTAAAACCGCGCACCGATACGCGAGTGCCGCCGTGTAAACGCCGGTCCAGATCGCGCCATCGCCTTGCCCCGCGTACGAGCTCACCGTGTCGGTTACCGTGTACGTTTCACTCCCGTCGTCGCAACCCTTCGTCCCGGCTGAGCGTCCGCTCGTTTTCAAGATCGCGCCCCACACTTGCCCGAACGGCACATGCCGCTTCGTGAGCACGTCGAGATACGCCTCCGCTTTCGATTCGAGTTTGCTCGTCGCGCTACTCGTCGCCGCCGCATGCACGGCGTCTGCCTCTAGGTCGCGCAGGGCGACGCCCTCGCCACATCGCAGCATCACCAACGAATAAGCCGCGAGCAGCCGCGTCGTCGTCCAGCTCCAGTCTCTTTTTTTCACAACGTCCTCCTTGCTGATTTCTCTTGGCGACAACTCCAGAATGCAGTCGCCGCGCCACGCGCGCGGACTCGACAAACCCAAGAGTTGCGCACACAGGCCCACCGTGCGTGACAAGGCGCCTTGACGTTTGGGGACTCCTTTTTCCAAGGGAGCGTGTTGAAACGAATAAGACTTCCAAAAGTGAGAGCGCGAAAACCCGCGTGAATCTAAGCCGATTTAAGGGAACGGCCCTTGCTTCGCCTTATCGGATGCCGCATCCTCAAATTGATTGACGGGGAGTGTGAACATGACGATGAGAATTCGATGGTTTCTACCGGTTCTAACGCTCGGCGCAATGGTGGCGATGCCAGCAAGCCCCGCGGCTGCGGGTGTTGGTTGGGCCGGCACACAACAACCTGACGCCGGGCGAATCGCAGCGATTCGAAGCCAGCGCGCGGCGCTCCAAGCGATTTACAACCAGACGAATGCGCTTCGCGCGGAGGCGACCCGGTGTCGGCTGCCGGATGCGATAACAATACGTCTGAGCGCCGCTGAAGAGTGCAACCCGAAACCCAAAGACGGTTCACCCGAAGCGCTCCTCGCTCGTAACAAGCGCGAAGAGACTTGCCTCGCGAACATGATTCCACTCGCGTCGCAGCAGCTCGTCAACGAACGCGCCACGTATCGACGCGCCTCGACCGTCACCAAGATCAAGTGCCGTGGGCTCGTCGCGACGGTGCTCGATGAAGCGTGCGACGCCTTCCCAAACGCGTGCGAGCTCATGATGGAAGGGAAAGCGTGCTACGACGCCGCGAGCGCCGCGAAATCGGCCGGCCTCAAGACGTTCGGTAAGACCGCGCGCTTTTTCACGTCGTCGCTCAACCGGCTTTCGCTCGCATCGATCAAGAATCTCTTTCGCCAAATGGAATCCGCCGCGCGCGACGTTCGCACCGCGATCACAGGCTGCTGGGCTTTCTTTAAGCACGCGGCGACGGAGGCTGTTGCAGCGGTTAAAAACTGGTTCTGCGGCGAAGCCGGCTCGACGGGTGCGGTCATCTGCGAGCGGATTCGAGAGGGTCGTGCGTGCTACCTTCGTATGAAAGGGGCGCTCGGCGGCGTCCCGATGAAAGCCGCGACTCAAATTCGGCGCTTGTCGATTCTCGAAACGGCAAATCCGTTTTCAATCGCTCGCTCTGTTTACGATTCGTTCGGTTCGCCAGAAATGAGCGCCGCGGTTTCGGAGTGCGCGAAGTGGGCGAAGCAAACGATCGTCGCCGTCGCGGGGCACGTGTGTAAAAAAAGCGAGGGCTGCGCGGCGTTGCTCGAAGCGCTTGAGCGTGAAGGGATCACGGTCGACAACTGGCGCTCACGAAAACTCGACATCGCGCGGATTGCGATGCGGACCGCCTTTCGAAAGGAAGGCAGCGTCACGATCAAGCTCGGCGCGAACATCGCGGTTCCCATTTTCAGATTCATCGGGGTTATGGGTGAGGGAGAGCTGTCGGTTACCGTCACGCACGCGGGGGACGACGTTTACGACGCACGATTCGCCGTCAAGAGAACCGGCGAAGTCACGGCCGGTTACGAGAAGGGGCAGACGGGCGCGTCGATCGGCATCGGCGGCAGCATCGAAGACGGGCGCACGTTCCGAATCAACGCAGCCGACCCGAACGACTGGCGCCTCCTCCTCATGCTCGCGGCCGACTCCGCCGTGCGCGCACTCGCGCGGAGCGCCGTGGGACCACTCGCGCAGATTCCGGCAATGCCCGACGTCATCGGCTCAATCGAAAAGTTGCTCATCGGCGAGCCGATCAACGCGAATGCGATCATCGCGAAGCTCGGGCGCGAATCGAGTTGCAAACTGTGCGGCATCCTCGACGGCAGTTTGTCGTTCGGCTTTGGGAAGCCAGACAAAGGTGTCCAATTCTCCGCGGGCGGTCGCGGCGAGCTCTGCTTTGGCGCGACCCACAGCCGAAGTCCCGAGCTGGGGAAGTCGGCGCTCGATCTCGCGGTCGAGACCAACGTCACGATCATGGCCGGTGCGGAACTCGGCAAGGATCTCGTCGCGTCTGTCTCCAAGGGCCTCGACCAATTCGTTGCGTCCGCGAAAGGGACGCTGGCCAAGATTGGCGCGTGGTGGGCGGCGCACAACGCAAACGACCAGATCGAAGGCACGCTCGATCGATTGGGCCAGGCGCAGTTGGCCGTGTCGGGGGCGTTGGGCAAATGGATAGAAAACCTGACGGGACCGACCGACCGACTCCTTGCGTGCGGTGAGCTCGCGAAAGAGTTCGTCACCAAATGGGCGAATCCAAGCGGCGCGCTGACTTTCTCGTGGTCGCTCGGTTACGTCGTGGGGAAGACCCAGCCCAGCGGCGTCACCATCACCCTCTCAACGAGCGAACCCATTCGCGCCGTCGACGCCATCGATGCGAGCCTGCTCGGGTTCGGACCGATTGGGGCCTTTGCGCTCTTCCTAAAAAATGGGCGAGACGCTGCGCCCATCGATTGGCGCGTGCGCATCGATTCGGGGCGAGTCGCAGGGACGGGTGTTGCGCAGGACGGCGTTCGACTGACCGGGAAAGTTGAAGCGACAAGGTCGTACACGCAGGGGATTGGGAGATGGACGCTTGGCGACTTGCGCAACGCACCGCTCACGGGAACGCTCGGTGTGTATCGCGACGTTCGCGATGGGAAGTGCGCGCCCAATGGCGAAGGCCGCTCCCCGTGTGACCGCCGTGAGACGAGCGGCAAAAACGCTCCACCCAACACGGCATCGCGCTAACGCTCTACTCGGCGATCGGGACTTCGGCGAGATCGGTTGCGAGCGCGTCGAGTTGGTTTGCTTTGATGCGTGAATCTGAGATCGAGAAGACGTAGTCATCCATAAAAATGCTGCGCCGGACTTCGCTCTTCGCGTCGGTCCACCAGTTGCCACACGAGATGCCGGCGCTGTGCGGGTGTGAAACGCGCCCGCGCTCGCTGATGCCGGCTGCTGTCGTCACGTTGAAAACCATGAGCCCGCTGAACGTCATGTTCCGCCCGTAGCTCCCGTCGCCGCCGTCTTCGCAAATTGTCATGGGGAGCGCGAGCAAATTCTTCGACGCGAAAAACGTGAACGCGAGGTGATTCGTGAGCGCCTCGGAGCTCGAGCCGCGCGTGCCGATGACGGTCTTGTGTTTGAGCTGCGGGTTTCGCGCGTCGGTCACGTCGAAAATCTGGATTTGAATGCCGCTGAAGTAAGCGAACGAACCATGATCGTCAGCGTCGTACCCGATCGTGAGGAGGTGCGCGTCGTCCATCGGGTGCATATAAGTCGAGAACCCGGGAATCTTGAGCTCCGCCATGACCTTGGGGTCGGCCGGGTTCGATAGGTCGAAGACAAATAGCGGGTCGGTCTTTTTGAATGTGACGACGTAGCCGCGGTCACCATTAAAGCGCACCGAGCGAATGTCTTCCTTCGGCGCGAGCCCGTCGATCTGCCCGTGCGTCACGAGCGTGCCGGACTCCTCGCGAAACACCGTGAGGGCCGACGTGACGTTCGGGTCGGGGACGCGGCCAACGGACGTTGCAATGCGCAAAAAACCGTCGCGCTCATCCATCGCGAATTGGTTGAGCACGTGCCCCTTGACGACGCCGCTTGCGACGTAGCGCGATGGCGCGCCGCCCGCGCCCAGCTTGAACTTGTGAACGTTCGTCGCTTCCTTGACGTCGCCCACTTCGCCGTACCACCCGCAGTAACTCTGCTTCTTCGCCGGCACCGCGACGTAGAGCGCGTCGGCCGACGCGTAAACGGCGCCCGGCTTCGACACGATGGTGCTTGACGAAATCGCCGCGTCGGTCGTCATGTCGAACGTGAGTAGCGTCGTGAAGGTCGAGCCTTCGCCGAGCCCTGCGGCGTAAAAGCCATCGCACGACACGAGGAGGTTGCCCGACGCCGATTCGCTGTCGATCCCGATTTTCGTGTCGCTCACGGCGGGGAAAATATCGGCGAGCGTCGCGGCGTTGATGATGTCGAGGTTTGCGCGGCGAAGGCGTTCGCCCGCGTCGCGAATCTTGTCGGACGTCGCGTTACAATAATCGTAGAAGGCGCCGTCGTAGTATCGAAGCCCCGGGAACATCGTCGACGGCGAAACGCCACCCGCGCTCACGACGGTGTGGATCGCGGTGCCGATGCGGCGCGCGTTCACGTACGATCCGGTCAGGCGAATTTCGCGAACAACGCGTGGCGCAGCTTTATCGGTTATGTCGAGAACCGTGACCCGCGTTGGATTCCCGTCGCCCGTGAAGTCGCAACTATAACCGTAAGTGCACTCGGAGTTGCGATACGAGCGACCATAACTTCCACTCGTCGGCCGATCCGACGGCACCGACGAATAGACGACCGCGCGATTCCCATTCACGAAAAGTTTCCGCGGCGTGCCGGTGATGGCGATGCGCGCGATTTCGCGCATTTCGGTCGCTGGCCACGCCTTCACGATGCGGAAGTTCTTGCCGGTCACGGTGTAGATGTAGACGTTGTCGTTCTTGACGAAGTCGGCTTCGTCGACGCCCGCAACCTGATTGTTCGTTCCCGATGTCTGGCTTGCGCCGGCGCTGCTGTCGTCGACCTCCGCGCTCGTGCCCGCACTTGGCGATGGCGGCGAAGCCCCGCCCGAACCCGCACCCGAATTTGACGATCCCGCCGAACCGGCCGCCTGGGTGTCGTAGGTTCGGTTGCAGTAATATTGGCGATAATACGCGCTGTAATTCGCGATATTCTGGATTGCGTTCTCGACTTGCTGGTCGACTTGGCGGTGCATCTCGCGAATCGCCGCCGCTCGAATCGCCGCCTTCGCCGATGCGCAATCGGGCAGCGGTGAAAGCGCCGCACTCGCCGTCGGGGCGACATTCGGTCGCGACACGATCGGCTCGCGTTCAGCGCCGCCAAAGCCGCAGGCCACCATCAAGAGCCCGGTCGCGCCGGCCGCTCTCTCAAAAAGCCACACCACCTTTGATCGATTGCTCATGCGTGCCCTCCGTCCCCAGCGAACACCGATCGCACGAAGCACGCTCCGTGCCGATGGGCGCCCTCGAATTCCGACTATAAACGCGCTATTTTCTCGGTCCCTTGCGCGCCGCGAGTCAATGACCGTCAGTCGTCGTCAGAATCCGTTGCGATCGTTGCGATGGCTCGCCGCCTTCAGCGCGGGGTGTTTGCTCGGGTGCCCCACGTCCGAAGGTGGCAAGCGCGACGCCCATCGACAATCATTCGAAGCGGGCCGCCGAGGAGCCGCGCGCGCGTTTCGCGTCACTCGGGCCTCCGACCTCGTGGGCGGACCGAAAGCGAGCGGCCGCATCGGCGACTACCGGCTCGACAACGGCGAGGTCGCCTTCATCATCTCCGACATCGGTGTCGCCGAAGGATTCGCCGAATCGGGCGGCAACGTCGTCGACGTCGGACACCCGGGCCGCGCGAACGACTGCCTCGCGCAACTCTTCACGTTCTTCAAAAAGCGTTTTCCGCGACAAGCCATTTACGACCGCCTCACGATCGTGAGCCGTGGAGCAAACCGCAGCGATGCGGTGATTCGCGTTGAAGGCCACGATTCGCACGACAACGGGATTCTGGTGACGACAGAGTATTCGCTCGCATCGGGTTCAAATTCGCTGCGAATCGTCACGGCGCTTCGCAATCAAGGGACTCGCAACTATGCGAGGTTCGGGCTTGGTGATGCGATCCAATGGGGCTGCGTGCAAGCGTTTGCGCCGGGGCTTGGTTACAGCGTCCCCGGGCGGCATGCAGCCATTCCATATCTCACATCGGTGGGCGATGGCGTGAGTTACGGGTACGTGGCGAAATCGGCGTTCGACGTCACAAGTTCCGCGTCATGGTCCGATCCGACGGTCGCCGAACCGCGCCTTCATCGAGGCGAGGAGGTGAGATACGAGCGGTGGTTTGTGGTCGGCGACGGCGACACCGCGAGCCTCCACGCCTCGATCGCCCAGGCACGCGGCGAAACGTGGGCGCGACTCTCGGGCCGCATTCTCGACGAAACGACGCGAAGCCCAGCGGCACGGGCGCTCGTTGAGGTGCGTCGGGATGGGCAGCCGTTCGCCATCGCGCGAGCCCATGGAGACGGGCGCTTCGAACTGCATGCGCCGGCCGGCACGTATCAACTTCGCGGCACGGGTCGCGATCACGTGGCGCGTGGCGAAGTCTCCGTTTCGCTCCGCCCCAACGCCGTCCGCGACGCCGAAGTTCTCGTATCGGGTGCGGCCACTGTGCGCTACCGGGTAACCGAGCGCGCGACCAACCGCACCACACCGGCAAAGCTCACATTCGAAGGGCGAAACGGCACACCCACACCTCGCTTCGGCCTTCGCTTTCGCGCGAGTGGCGCAATGAACACGATCCACGCGCACGAAGGCGAAGGCACAACCGGCGTGCCCCCCGGCGATTACACCGTGACCGCCTCTCGCGGACCGCGCTACGACGTCGCCCAACGCGACATCCACGTCGCTCCAGGTCAGACCGCCGAATTCGACGTCGCACTCACCCGCGTCATCGACACGCCCGGCACGCTCTGCGGCGACTTTCACCAGCACGCCGAGCGCAGCGCCGACGCACCGACATCGCTCCGCGATCGCGTCATCACGAACCTCACCGAAGGACTCGACATTCTCGTCGCAACCGACCACAACACGCACACCGACTACGGGCCGATTGTCCGCGCGCTCGGCGCCGAACCCTTGCTCGCAACCGTCGTCGGCGTCGAAGCAACCACGCACGCCATCGGCCACTTCAACGCCTTTCCCGTTCGCTACGATGCAACCGACCGCCGCGGCGGCGCACCGAACGTATTTCGCGCTTCAAACCCAGCGTCTCTTTTCGCGCTCCTTCGTGCCGACGGCGACGACCGCGTGATTCAAGTCAACCACCCGCGCGCGGGCGAGATCGGTTACTTTGACTTGTTCGACAAACCTGACCTCGGCTTCGACGCGATCGAAGTCGTGAACGGCAAACGCGTCGCCGCCGCACGCCGCGTGATGGCCGATTGGTTCGCCTTTCTCAACCGGGGTCACCGCTTCACCGCCATGGGAAACAGCGACACGCACTCCATTTACGGCCAAGAGCCGGGCTATGCGCGCACGTGCGTTTTCTTCGGGCACGACGACCCGCGAAAAGTCGACGGGGCGTCACTCGTCAACGCTTTGAAGCGGCAAAAACGCGTCGTCGTCACGAATGGACCCTGGATCGACTTCACGGTCGACGGCGCCCCCATCGGCTCCACGCTCGAAAGGAAACGCGGCGCGGCGGCGATCGCCATCACCGTCCGCGCGCCCGCCTGGGTCGACGTCGATCGCGTCGAACTCATCGCGAACGGCACGCGCGTGTGGGAGCGCCCTGTCCCGCCGAACGCCACCCCGCTCCGCTTCTCCCTCTCGACAACGCACGAAATCGCACGCGACACGTGGTTCATCGTCATCGCCTCCGGCTCGCGCTCTCTCGCGCCCGTCGTTCCGTCACCCCATCACGACGCGACACCCTTCGCCTTTACAAACCCGATCTGGGTTAAGGTCACTGCACCGTAATTATCGACGCCGCGATGCTCCACTCGACGACGCGCGCTTGGGTGAAGCCGCTCACGGAAACCGACGTCATCAATAATTCCATCACGAGTACCTGATACGGGCCTGGCCAAGCCCACGAAGTAATATCAATCAGCACATCGTCCAGGTTGGCCGGCACCCCACAAGCTGCGATCGGTGGGCCGCCCATTTGTGCCCCACCGTCCGTCTCTTGAAGAATCCCAATGAACGACACGACTCGATTGGGGTTGCCGGTCCAACGCAAGCGCATCGCCTGTCCGCGCTGAACAACCGCGCCCACCATCGGCTCGTTGATCTTCGGAGGCGACGAAAGCTGGTGCGTGAATGACGATGCCGCAATTGTTCCTCCGTCGGGCGCGCCCGCATTTGAAAAATTGAGCGTCGACCCCGCTGGAATAATGATTTCGTCCAGCTCGTAAAAACCCGCGTCGGGAGTTCCGTATGGGATTTGGTATTGGCCTCCGCTCGGCGAGAATGAAACTGTTACCATTCCCGCGTTCAGCGACGTGTTCAAATCCTCCGATGGATCGGCGTTGACACCGCAGGCCGATGTCAGCTCTGTTCCGAACCGCTCCATGTTCGACAGCACGTACGACGACGTGAACACAACCTCGATGCCGGCCGGCATGAGACCCGAAACGCTGGTCGTTTCAATCTTGAGTTGAAACGCCGGCTCGCCCGCATCAAATCGCGGCACCGCCGGGAACGGGAGCGTCTTCACGTCGACGGGACCCGCGTCGACACCGGCATCTGACAAGCCTGGATTCGTGCGAATGCACGCCGTTCCCATCATTGACGCGGCAACAAGCACCCCGACCCGACACCGACCACGGGCGTCCATTGGTTCTCATTGTAACGTCGCAACATCGAAAAATGTAGGGCGCCCAAGGACGCTCGAGAAAGCAACGCTCGTCGATTCGGCGGCCCAGAATTCGGGCGAAGCGATCGAGTCGCTCACACTCACGGCCGATCAAAAGTTCGAGGCCCTTTACTTCTGCCCGAACTGCCGACAAGTCCCGTGGAAAGGGACATTCAAAGTGCTTCAAAAAGGAAAGCGAACCTACCTGGTGCTCACGGGCAAAGGCGTCTCGACCCACGAGGCCGTGACCAACAAGTATCAGCTCAAGCGACTCGCGTTTGACAAGCTGGAACTCCGCCGCGTCGGGGCTTCGGTGCGATTTCAAATGGAGCGCGAAGTCGACGACTGCCGGAAGAACGGCTGCGAGGCGGGTCGAAACTGCCAGATCTGCTGGCACGTGTTCGCCTGCATCCCCGAACACGCCATGTGCTGAAGCGATCCCCGCTTAGAAGTTGTACGAGAGCCCACCCTGAAAGATAAATCCGTCACGAATCGCGAAATCGGCGCGCAAAGTTAAGAAGTCGGTGAAATCGACGCGAAACCCCGTCACGAGGTTAATGATCGGGACGACCGGCCACATATTCTTTTCTTCGACGGGCGTTCCAGCGGCGGCCGTGCAATCCTTGACCGTCACATACCCGGCCGGACATTGAAGCGCGTCCTGCGTCGTGATGCTCGCGCCGATTGGAATGCCGATCCCGAGCCCGACGCCCGCGTGAAACGCAAACCATTTCGCGACGCGCATATCGAAATCAGCGGTCGCATCGGCCGAGAGGATCCACATGTTGATGTTAACGATGTCGGCCGCGCGGTCTGTCTTGCCGTCCTGGAGCCAAACCGACTGCGCACTCGACATTTTCGTCCCCGCGAGCGTCGTCACGAGCGAAAAAAACGGCGTGAAGCGTCGCGTCCAAAAACCGGCGAGCGTGAACCCATCGATTTTCGACGCCTCTTTGTACGCAATCTTTAGAACCGCGGCTGGGATAACCGAGTATCCGGCGCGAAAGCCAAGGCCATGCTCGGTCGTGCGAACGAGCGACTTCGCGGTGGTTGTAACGGGAGTTCCCGGTGCATTCGCCGGTGTTTCAGCAACCGCAACTTGCGTCACGAGAAGCAAAGCGGCCGACAAACTGAACGCGCTGCGGATCATTACTGACCCCCTTTCAAAAACATACAATCTACCACATAATCAGACATCTTTGAAGGCCCAATTAAGTCACCAGCACTCCGTCCTTTTTGACCGCGATTGCGGCATCTGCCAATGGGCGATGGAGTGGGTCGGGCGGCTCGACAAAAAGAAGCGATTTGCCTGCATTCCGTACCAAGAGGCCGACCTCGCGGCCCTCGCGCCTGGCCTCACGGCTGAACGCTGCGCGGTTGAAATGGTTGTCGTCTCCACGACGGGCGACGTCTACGGGGGCGGCGATGCCGTTCGATTCATCTCGCGGAGATTGCCGCTCATGAACCTCGTTTGGCCGCTCATGGAAGCGCCCGGGCTTCGCCACGTCGTCGACCGCGGGTACCGCTGGATCGCCGAAAATCGGTTGCGCCTTTCAGTCAAGATGGGGCGCAAAAAGTGCCCGCGTCCACCCGACAAAGAGTGAGCAGCAAGACCGAAGTGAATAATACGTTTACGAATCTCTGGAAACCGATGCGCGGCAACCCCCAGCTGGTTGAATAACACATCCCTTCGATCGTAGGATTCGAGCGTCGCGTCGAAGACGACGTGTCATCAACTCGTTTACGGGAGGACGTCATGGAAAGACTGTCGGGTTTTGCTCGCTCGATCGCGGCGTGCGCGCTCGTTGCTTCGCTTGGACTCGCGACATCGTCGGCTTGGGCCGACACCGAGGACCCGTACAAATTCGTGGTCCTCAGCCCAGACGCAAAAAAAATCGCGGTCGCGACTTGGAAAACCGTGGACATTCTGGACGTCGAATCGGGCGCGGCGGTTGCGTCGCTCGCCGACGTCAAGAACGTCAACGCCGTCGCGTTCTCGCGCGATGGAAGCCGCGTTGCGGTGGGCTGCGAACGTGGCACCGTTAAGGTGTTCGACGCGGCGAGCGGGAAACTCGTTGTGACCATGAAGGGCCCGAATGGCGCCGTTGCATTTAGTCCCGATGGGTCACGGATTGCCGGCGGTGCGCCGCTTGAAGTTTCTGTCTGGGACGCGACGAACGGCAAACGAGTCGCCAAGATCAAGACGGACGGCGTAAGGTCCGTTGCGTTTTCGCCTGACGGGAAACTGCTTGCGCTGGGCGGTGACAAGGTCGAGTTTGTCGACGCAGCGGCCGGCGGCGAACCGCAGGGCGCGAGCGGCTCACGATCGGCGGCGATGATCGCGTGGAGCCCCGATGGCACAAAGGTCGTGGGCGCGAGCATGAACGGGAATTTCTACGTCGTCGATGCGGCATCGAAAGCGATCGCGACGAAGCGCTATGAGAATGACAGCGAGCACAAGGCGTCTGGGATTGCCATCGGCGCCGATGGCGCGACGCTTTTCGTGCGAACAACGGCGGGCGTCGACGTGCTCGAGCTTCCCAGCTTGACGCGAAAGGCGAGCCTCGAAGTTGCCGATACGGGCGAGGCTTTTTCGTTCAACGCGGAAAAGAAGGTCATCGCCTATGCGCTTAAGAATCAAGCGGTGAAGCTCGTGAGTTTCGACGGAAGCGAGGCAAAGGTCGTGAAGACGCTGCAAAGCAAGGCCGCGGCGCAAGCTGGTGCAAAGGCGACGCTCTGCGGAAGCGACGAGTACAAGGCCGCGTGCACAAACCAAACGCTGAAGGATTATTACTGGAAGGTCTGCATGGAGGCGAGCCGGCTTGACCGAAACAACGAGGCAAAGGTCAAAGAGTGGGGCGCGGCGGCTCGGAAATTCCCGGCGGCGCTCGAGGCGTACACGAAGTTCAAGGAGAAGTGGGAGACGTGCTACAGCGACAACCACAACTGCGAAAACAAGAGTGGCGCTGAGTCGTGCTTGAAGGCGGGCGATCAGTTTAAAGAGGCGTTTAAGAGTTTGGTTGAGGGCGTCAAGACCGACGTTGAGCAGGCGAAGTCGCGTGCGGCGCAATCGCTCCAAAGCAACAGCTTCGACTCGGCGCGCATGGAAACGACGAGCGCCGATAAGTGGCTCGCGCAACTCGTCGAGCTGAACCAAATCGATTTTATCAAGACGGATGTCGGTGGGATTCAGTCGATGGTCGACGAGATGAAGAAGAGCATCGGCGGCGACGTGACGAAGGCGGTGGCGAAGGAGGAAGAGAAATGGAAGCCGTTCACGTCTGTTTTGAAGGGGGATCGGCTCGCTTTTTTTAACGACAACCATCGGCGCGGAACGAATGTATGGGGAAAAGGGAAGACGCTGATACGAACGCCCAGCGGGTTCAAGAAGGCGTCGCTCATGTGCTACTACACGATCGATCGCAACGGTGTGACGCCGCGGTGGGAGACGACCTGTTTCAAGTTCAAGGGGAACAAGAAGGGATCGCCCACCATCCGCAACGGCTGGGGTGACAGCCCACCGAGCAAAGCGTTTCGGTAAACTCTTCCCGTTCTTTTCCAACCGACCACTTCCGGCGCTCGCAGGTCCGCGCTTGATCTTGCGCGGCTGAACGCGCGAAAGTGCGCGCTGGAGGTGCGTGATGGCGGGAAAAAAGAAAGACGTTAATGACGAAAATGCGACCGCAGGGACGCCGACGGTGCGTGTCGAGCGCGGGAGCTTGCTTGAATCCAAGGCCGAAGTGATTGTCAACGCGGCGAACTCAAAGGGCTTCATGGGCGGCGGCGTCGCCGGGGCGATTAAGCGTGCGGGCGGGCCCGAGATCGAGCGCGAGGCGATCTTGAAGGGGCCAACGCCGGTTGGGCGCGCGGTTTGGACGGGCGCGGGGAAAACGTTTTTTCGAGGTGTCATTCACGCGCCGACGATGGAAAAGCCGGCCATGCGCATTCCGAAGGAGAATGTCGGCGCCGCTATGCGCGCAGCGCTGATGATGGCTGAGGAGAAAGCGTGCGCCTCGATCGCCGTGACGGGGCTTGGAACGGGCGTGGGAGGTGTCGCACCGGCCGACGCGGCAGTCGAGATGTTCGGCGCAATTCGGGCGTTTCGAGGGACGCGGTTGAGGGAGGTCGTGCTGGTCGACCTCGACGACGAAATGGTCGCCGCGTGGAACGCCGAAATGAGTGAAAGAGGTTAACTCGGCCGGGATGGTGGAATGGTAGACACTGGGGACTTAAAATCCCCTGGGTGAAGACCCGTGGGGGTTCAAATCCCCCTCTCGGCAATTTTCGCTGCAATGGCGGACGACCCAGTGGGTCGTCTGCGCAGCGAAAATGGGGAGCCCGACGGAATCGGAGGGCGAACCCCACCCTTATTGCATGAATGATCGCCTGTGCGGGGATTTGGGCGCGTAAGGATCCGTGTCTCAAATCGCAGCGGCGTTACGGCCCGCTAAGTGACCGGTGAGAAGCGCGACACCCATCGCGGAACCATCGACAACGCCGTCATGTCCAGCCAGCAGGTCGCCCGCGGCAAAAACGTTTGCGTAAAGAGGCCGGCGATCGCGCGCCAGCGGACGCAGCTCCGCATCGACGCGCACGCCCGCAGCGAAAAGCGATTGCGCTTCAAACGGGTCGTCGCGCGTTAGCGCCGCGCTCGATTCACGCTCGAGAAACTCGCCGCGCGCCGCAATCGGGAAGCCGAGCACACCCTCGGCCCATGGGCGCGTGCCCTCTACGCCGCCCCCGATGTAGCGCCCCGACGCCAACACAAACGCCCGCGCCTCAACATTCTTTGGGGCCGCTCCGTCGCCACACGCAAGACGGGCGAGAGTTCGCGTCCTCCCGCCTGACAGTGCCGCCACACAATCGTCGGGCGCCGCCGACACGCGGGCCCGAATAATCGGCACCCCCGCATGCGCGAGCATCGCCTCAAGGGCCCGCTGGAATCGAAGCCCCGACGGCCCGGGCGACGTTCCCACCATCTCCGCGCAGACAACTTTGTTCTCGGCCTCGATGCGGTCAAGAATCGCATCGGTCGCGTCGACACCGATGAGCGGCGGAAAGAGCAGCAAGTCGACCGGTGCCAGCGCAAGCGCCTCGCCAATTGCCGCCGAGAACCGGGCCGCGGCTCCTTCGACATCGAGCAACCGAGCCGAATCGGTCGCCGTCGTCAGCGAATCCGATTGGCGGCGAAAATAATCGAGGCCGACAACGGCAACGTTTGGAGCCGCGGAGATTACCCCAGCAGAACAGGCCGCCGCGAGGCTTCGCGAAAGCCCCTTCGCGACCGAATGGGCCTGAAACCACGAGAGACCAATGGGGTCAACGACACCGATCGTCGCATGCGACTTTCTCAAGTCGCCACGCGCATGGCTCTCAGCCGCGAGATCCGCCAACCGAAGACCACCCCGGTCGTCGGCCAGCAACAGCGGGAGATCGTCGGGCGACGCACCCCGAAGCGGCGGCGATGCGGGCCCCGCGCGAAAGAAACGAATCGCCTCGCTGAGCGCGTTCGTCACGCCTGGAACAAGATTGTAGGGATGCGCCGACGACGTCCGTAGAAGCGCCGTCACCGCCTCGCGCCCCGTTCGCGACGGACCGCAGATCGCCTGGTGCGCAAGCCCAACGCAACCTGACGTCAGGGCAGACGCGCCCCAACCCGCCGATAGCACGACCACCTGCCGGCCCGCCGCGCGCGCCCTTAGAGCGGCCACCGTTCCCGCAACGCCCCCGCCAATCACGGCGACGTCAGCTTTCATTGTCGCCCCGCGTCGATGCGGCGCCGATCCAGCGCCACAGCTCGGCTTCCGCGAGTTGTGCGCCCGCGAGCACCGCCGACATTTCTCGCCAACGCCACACGAAGAACTCGCGAAGCGCTGCCGAGCTCGACGGGGCTCCCACGAGCGCGCCCTCCTCTTCAAGAACATCCGCCGCGCGTGCCGCGCACCGCGCACCCTGGCACGCCCCAAGTCCGAGTCGCGTGTGACGCGCGAGGTCGGGAAGCGTTCGCACGCCCTCCTTTCGACACCCGTATCGCACCTCCGCCTCAAGCACTCCTTCGCACGCGCACGCGACAATTCCGACTCGGCTTTCGCTCGCGGCCGCCCCGAGAACATCGGCGACCCGCGTCCCGTGTCGATAAACCGCGCGCCCGGCCGCGGCGAGAGGAATTGTCCGCCCCGCGACGAGCGCGTCGACGTCGATCTCACGCTCGCCACCTGGAAGCGGCAACTCCGCTGTGCGACATGGCGCCGCCACGCCGATCTTTTCCGCAACCAAATCCGCAAGCTCTTCGCTCATGAGTCGGTACGCGGCGAGTTTCCCGCCGATCATGCTCACGAGGCCCGCCGGCCCGCCCGCTACTTCGTGATCGACGATGCGGTGATCGCGCGTCAGCTTGTCTTCGATTTTTCGAAACTCAAAAATCGTCGGCCGCAAACCCGCAAACGCATACGTGATCCGCGCCCCTGATGCCGACGGAAACACGCGCCCGACCGCTTCAAGAAGATACTCGACCTCGTCCTCGAGAACGTCGATCCGATCCGGGCTCCCAAAAAAATCGTCGTCCGTTGTGCCGATGGTGCTCGAGTTTTCATGCGGCATGACGAAAACCGCCCGCGCATCGAGCGTCGTCGCCAAAACCGCATAGTCCGACAGCCGCCGATCGAGAACGAGGTGGATCCCCTTTCCCGGGCGCATCCGAACCGCCCGCTCAGCGCCTGTGCGCGCGAGCGCCGCCGTCCGCATCCCCCACGGTCCGGTCGTGTTCACAACGACACGCGCGCGGGCCTCGCCAATGCGGTGGTCGATCGTGTCTTCGAGGCGAACGCCCACAACGCGCCCTGCCTCAACGATGAACCCCGTCACCTCGGTGTGGTTGCGAACCACCGCACCGCTCTCCATCGCGGAGATCGCATTCGCGACACAGAGGCGAAACGGGTCGATCCCCCACTCGTCCATCGTCACCGCACCGTAAACGTCGGCCGTGAGGCCCGGTTCGAGCGCGAGAACCTCGTCGCGCGAAAGACGCGTGTGCGGCTTGCCGTTCTTGAGCGGCTGAAACTTGTCATACGCTTCAAAGAACGTCTCGACGAGCGCGAGCGTCCGGTCGGGATGAGGATCGGTTCGAAGCACAGGCATGATGAACGGAATCCGAAAGAGCAGGTGAGACGCGATTTTCTGGATGTACCCCGAATCAAGACAAGACTTGCGCGTCACCTCGCGATCGTATTCGAGGTAGCGAAGACCGCCGTGGATCATTCCGCTCGACGCGCCCGTCGTTCCCGCACCCCACGTCGATTTCTCGACGAGAAGGACACGCACGCCCCGAAGCGCGAGATCGCGCGCGGTGCCGGTCCCGTTACAGCCGCCGCCGATCACGATGGCGTCGAACGGTTCGCGGAAAAGGCAGGCTGCGACCTCCGTTCCGTCGGTCTCGCCATTTTGCTCGCGCAGAGAAGCCACTGGCTTCTCTGCCGATTGCTCGCAAAATAAATCAAGCGACGTCGTCATGAAACCGGCAACGACAACCGAATGGAGAGCTCGTCGAGCTGTTTCTGTTCGACCTCGCTCGGCGCATCGATCATGAGGTCTTGTCCGCGTTGCGTCTTCGGAAAAGCGATGACGTCACGAAGCGAATCCTCGCCCGTGAGGAGCATCATTAACCGATCCATCCCGATGGCAAGCCCGCCGTGCGGAGGCGCGCCATATTCGAACGCCTCGAGCAAAAAACCAAATTTGCGTTGGATGTCGTCTTCGCTGAGTCCGAGAACTTTGAAGACGGTTCGCTGAATGTCACGTCGATGAATGCGCACCGAGCCACCGCCCAACTCGTTGCCGTTCAAGACGACATCGTACGCCTTCGCGCGGGCGCGTTCGGGCGCTGTCTCGAGAAGTGGGACGTCGTCATCGACGGGCGACGTGAACGGGTGGTGTTTCGCGACGATTGCGCCGCCTTCGCCGCGTTCAAAAAGCGGGAAGTCGGTGACCCACAAAAACGACCATTCACCGTCGCGGATGAGCCCGAGCCGCTGACCGATAAAATTCCGCACGCGACCCATCGCGGCGTGCGCGACGTCGGGCAGATCGGCGACGAACAAGATAAGCGCCCCCTCACGCGCCCCGAGCTTCGCGCTCATCGCGGCGCGCGCCGACTCCGAAATCGCTTTTGCGAAGGGCGCCTGCCAAGTGCCGCCCGCCTGCACACGCGCCCACGCAACCCCTTTCGCGCCAAAAACTTTCGCCTCGTCGGGGATGAGCGTGTCGAGATCTTTTCGTGAGAACTTCTCACCGCCCTCGGGAACGACAAGCGCCACGACGATCCCGCCCTTGGCGATGGCGTCTTCGAATACGCGAAATCCTGATCCGCGCGCTTCGGCGGAAATCTCCGCAAGCGGAAGCCCAAACCGAAGATCCGGTTTGTCGACACCGTATTTCGACATCGCCTCCGCGTATGGGAGGCGAGGGAACGGACGCTTCACCGAGACGCCAAGCGCGGTTTGCCAAATCGAAGCGAGCAGGCCCTCGACGACGTCGCACACGTCGGCCACCTCAACGAACGACATCTCGAGGTCGATTTGCGTGAACTCGGGTTGACGGTCGGCGCGTAAATCCTCGTCGCGCAGGCAGCGGCAAATTTGAAAATAGCGATCGTACCCAGCCACCATGAAGAGCTGCTTGAAGATTTGCGGCGACTCGGGAAGCGCGTAAAACTCGCCGGCGTTGACGCGCGACGGGACGAGGAAATTCCGCGCGCCGCCTGGCGTCGACTTGATGAGGAACGGCGTTTCAATTTCGAGAAACCCCTGGCCGTCGAGGTAGGCGCGCGTCGCCTGATTGACGCGGTGGCGAAGCTGCAAGTTTTTTTGGAGCGGGGCGCGTCGCAAATCGAGGTAACGATACTTGAGGCGCGTCACGTCGGACGCATCGACGCGATCGTCGATTTGAAACGGCGGCGTCTTGGCCGCGTTGAACAGCTCGAACGCGTGCACGCGCACCTCAACCGCTCCCGTCGCGAGATTTGTGTTTGCGTTGTCGCCGCGCGAAACCACCTTTCCACGAATCGCCAAGACATACTCGCGCCGCAAATCGGCCGCGCGTTCATGCGCCTCCGCGCTCTCCTGCGGATCGAACACGATTTGCGTTAGCCCCTCGCGGTCACGAAGATCGATGAAGATGCAGCCGCCGTGATCGCGCCGATTCGCGACCCAACCCATCAGAACGACCTCGCCCCCAATATCAGTCGCCCGCAACGATCCACAGCGGTGGGTCCGTTTCCAGTCTGTGAGAAATTTCGGCACGTCGCACGCTCCGTTTCTGCGAGAAATCGGCCCTTCAACCCGTGGCGCTCGGATTATAGCGACCGCGCCGCTCTGTTCAAAGCGGACAGCGCTCGAGAGCCCGGTAGATCGGCCCGTCGTCGCGCAATCGGCTCTCAAACAGCGCGACCTCAGAGAGCGTTGTCGCCCCAATCTCCTCATCGCGATGCGTCTCAACGAATCTCGACAGCTCGCCGACGTTGCGCGTGCTCTTCACGCGCGCGATCGTGATGTGCGCGCGAAACGGCTTATCTTCCGCGTCGAAGCCGAGGTCGACAAGTCCGTTCTCGATGGCGCGTTGCATCCTCTCGAGCGCGCCGGTCGGTTCGTCGAATCCAACCCAAAGAACGCGCGCCCGCTGGACGTTGGGGAACGCGCCAAACCCAGCGATGCGCACCGCGAGAGGTCGAATCTCACGCGCCGCTGCCGCGAGCACATCGCGAATCGCAAAGCGGAGCTCAGGCGCCGTGTCGCCCAAAAACCGCATCGTCACATGAAGGTTGGTTGCGGGCACAAATCGCGCCTCGACGACGCGCGTCAGATCGGCCTCGTGCGCCTGGATGAATCGACGAATCACCTGAATGGCGTCGAGCGGCAACGGAACCGCGATGAAAGCCCGCAGGGCACTCATGGCCGCGGAGCCTTTCGAAGAAAATCCCAAAGAAGTTGCAACGCCATATACGCACCGAGCCGACGCACCTGCTCGCGGTCGCCTGGAAACGTTCGCGCGCGTGATGTTTCGCCGGCGCGACTCGACACCGCCACATGAACGAGGCCAACCGGTTTCTCGGGGGTCCCGCCATCGGGCCCGGCAACTCCCGTGACCGCGAGCCCATACGTCGCACCAGACCGCGCGCAGACGCCGTTCGCCATCGCGCGGGCCACCGCCTCGCTCACGGCCCCCTCCGCGGCGATCACATTCTTATCAACTCCAAGCAGCCCGGATTTGAGGTCGTTTGCGTACGCGATGACGCCACCCCTAAACGTTCGGCTCGCCCCGGGCCGCTCTGTCCAAAGCGAGCCGAGAAGACCGCCGGTACACGACTCGGCGATCGCGATCGTTTCACCGCGCGCTTCAAGCTCACGCTGAAGAACGCCAACAAAAGTGTCGGTGTCGTGGCCATACAGAAAATCGGGAAACCGATCGGCAACAACCGCGTCGATTCGCGCGCGCAAATCATCGCGGGCCGATGGCGTTTCCGCGTCGATGACCACGCGCAAATGGTTTTCGGGGAAAAGCGTTCGGAACAAAAAGCGGCACGTTGGAAAAGCCGCGTGCAAATCGGCAACGCGGGCGTCGAGATGTGATTCGGCGATCCCCATCAGTTTGTAAACGCGAAGGAGGCGCGGCGGCGTCTTGAAGCGCGCGGCGAGACGCGGCGCAATCTCTTTCGTGACGAGTGGGCGCAGCTCGCGCGGCACCCCGGGCAAAAAGAAAACTGGGCGCCCCGAAAGCTCGACCGAAAACGAGGGGGCGGTCCCCCAGCGGTTTTCAATGACGTCGGCACCGCGCGGGACATCGGCTTGTCGTTCGTTGTTCGCCGTCAGCGTGAGCCCGAACGCGCGAAATCGTTCGCGCATGCGCTCGAGCGTCGGCGCGTGGCGTTCGAGCGGAACGCCGAGGGCCTTCGCCGCAGCGCCGGCCGTTAGATCGTCTGCGGTCGGCCCGAGTCCGCCGCCCACAACAACGGCATCGGCGCGTGCAACAGCGGCTTGAAGCGCTGCAACGATGTCCGCAACAACGTCGCGCACCGCGGTGTGCCAACGCGTCTCAAACCCAAGCGCACCAAGCGTTTCCGAAATAAATGCCGCGTTCGAATCGACGACCGCTCCCCCTGTCACTTCGTCCCCCACGGAGACGATTTCGATCGACGTTGCCACGCGCGCACTATACCAAGATCTCGTTTGACAGTCCGACGACACGGTCCTAGCGTCGCGCGCGTGATTTCGAGCATGACGGGCTTTGGCGCGGCGAGCGGCGATGTTGCCGGAATTCCAGTCCGCGTCGAAATCCGAACGGTAAACCACCGTGGTCTCGACATCTCGGTCCGCCTTCCTCCGTCTCTCGCGGCATTCGAACCACCGGTGACCAGTTGGTGTCGTGGCACGTTCACGCGCGGCCACGTCGAAATCAGCGTCCGGGGCGAAAATCATGAGATTCCAGTTAACACCGAGAAGCTGTTCGCGACACGAGCCGCGTCACTCAAGCGGATCTTGTCGGCCTGCAAGCTACCCGAGTCGCCGACCCTCCAAGAGTTGTTGGCATTGGGCCTTCCCGTCGAAGAGCCGCGCGAATTCGATGAAGCGACGTGGCAGTCCTTCCGCGCGGTTCTCGTTTCAGCCGCGTCGATAGCCTGCGAAACCCGCGTCCGCGAGGGTCAATTTCTCGGTGCTCGGCTGGGCGAAATTGCCGAGCGCGTTGGCGTCCTTGGTGCCGCGATACGTGAACGGTATCCATTGGAGCTGGCCGCCTTCCGGGTGCGACAAGAGGCGCGGCTCGCGTCACAGGGCGGCGCTCGGACAACACACGAAAAGGAACCAGTCTCGCTTCTGGTGTTTGGTCGCGACGCGGCTGAAGAGTTGGACCGACTCGACGCACATGTGGCCGAGGTGAAACGGGCGTTGGCCGCGGGCGGGCCGATGGGGCGACGCTTCGACTTCCTGGCCACCGAAATGCTTCGTGAGGCGGCTACGCTAACCTCGAAATGCCCATCGCCGGACCTATCGCGGCTCGCTATTGACCTTCGTTGCGAGCTTGAACGACTCCGCGAGCAAGCCCAGAACATCGAGTAATGCGCCGGTTTATCGCGTTCTTAGTCTTGGCAACGTCGGGCTGGTTCATTTATCAAACAAGCTGCGCCGAGGATTTGGCGGGCTGGCGAATTCGGCTCGAGCGCGAGCGCGGCGTCGTCGCCGAGGAGTCGGCACACGTGCTTTCCACCATCAACGGAGCCAACGAGGCTGTCCGCTACTTTCGAAAGCTCGCGAACAGCACGGACAAGCGCGTTCGGGCGGCCAAGGCTGACCGAGATGACGCTGGCACCAAGAGGGGTTACTTGATTGCGCTCGCGGTCTTTGCGTTTATCGCCTGGGTGTGGCCGAAGTCGAGGCGTGTTGTGACGGCTACAACGACCACAACAGCGAGAGCTGGACCGACCGACACCCCGGCGACTCATAGAACGGCCGTCGGGGGCGTTGTTTCGCAAACGGTTCCGTTGGGCGCCGGCGAGCGCGTCGAGTTCCTCACGGACGGCAAGGGTCAACGCGCAGACCTTGCCTCGACATCATGCCAGGTCTGTGGCGAAGCGCTTGAGTCGGATGTCGTGACGTGCGAACGCTGCCAGACGCCGCACCACGAAGAGTGCTGGACGTGGAACAAGGGCTGTTCGACGTTTGGGTGTGGTGAGCGCTCGTTCAACAGGTCCGAGGGTTAATTGTCATGACGGAGTTCAAGTTTGTTGAAGTTGCAACGGTTACCGACGAAGAGCTGACGCGGGTCGTGAACGATACTGTGCGGTCGGGTTGGGTTTTCGACGGGATTTATTTCGCCATGCGCGAGAGTTCGAAGCGTCCCGCCATGGCGTTTGTTTCTTTCACCCGAAAACGGTCGGAGACCGATGAGTCCGCTCCGTAAGTCCGCGGTCGAGCTAAACCGACAGATTGCCGCGCTCTTCAAGCTGCGTCGGTTCGGGATTCGGCTTGGCCTTGACCGGGTCCGCGAAGCCGCCGCGCGCCTCGGAAACCCGGAGCGCCGCTTTCGCGTGGTTCATGTGGCTGGCACGAACGGTAAAGGCTCGACCGCCGCGATGTGTGAACGAATCCTGCGCGCCAACGGATACCGCGTCGGGCTCACAACTTCGCCCCATCTCGTCCACCTGCACGAGCGTTACCTCGTTAACGGCCGCGCCATCACCGATGCTGCGCTTGCCCGCCACCTGGCGCGTATTCGCGAAACCGGACTTCCGCTCACCTTCTTCGAGGTCGCGACGCTTGCGGCGCTTCTACATTTTGCCGAGGCGCGCGTCAATTGGGGCGTGGTCGAAGTCGGACTCGGTGGGCGCCTCGATGCAACGAACATCGTAATCCCTGACGTCGTCATCCTGACACCCGTCGCTCTCGACCACACGGAGCACCTCGGCGATACGCTAACAACCATTGCGCGCGAAAAACTCGGCATCGTGAAGCGCGGCGTGCCCGTTGTCTGCGGATGGCGCGAACCCAGCCTACAGAGGCTCGTCGAGCGGAAATGCGCCGCCCTCGATGCACCATTATCGCTCGTGGGGCGCGATTTCGATTCGGCTCCACTCACCCTGAAACGACGTGGCGAGAAATTCACCTATTCCGACGATCGCTCGTCGCGTTCATTCGAAGTCTCACTCGCCGGCCGGCACCAAGTTACAAACGCCGCGCTCGCAATCCGCGCCATGCGCACCCTCGGCGTCGCCAACTCCACCATTAGTGCCGGGCTCAGGCATATTCGTTGGCCGGGCCGCTTCGACCGAGTCGGCCGTTTCATCCTCGATGGCGCCCACAACCCACACGGAATTCGCGCTCTTGTCGCCGAACTCTCTCGCCGATTCCCGGGAAGTCGCTTCCCAATCGTCTTCGCGGCGATGCGCGACAAGGCGATTCCCGAAATGCTGCGGGCGCTCGCCCCTGTCGCGAGTCACTTTCATTTCGTCCGAGTCGATAACACGCGTGGCATAAACCTCGCGGAGCTTTACGCGTTGTCTCGCACGCTCGCCATCTCCTCGAGTCGCCACTCCACCATTGGCGCCGCCCTAGGCGCCACACATTCCGTGACCGTTATCACGGGCTCGCTTTACCTCGTTGGGGCAGCGCTTGCCTCCCTCCGTGTCACGGGTTTGCCATAACGGCGCCCTCCTTTTCCTTGTCCTTCGACTTCGACCCGCGCTCGCCCGAACTCCCACGCATCATGGCAATTAAGCACGCAATCCCAAACGCCTCGCCAAAGCCAACCGGGTTCGCCCACTTCGTCGCCGGGACAAGCGCGTAGTTCCAGATCAAGTAGACGGGACCCACAAAGAGGACCGCCGCTAAAACCATGAACATCAGCGCGACCGCAAGCTTATCCATCATCACCTCCTCGACGTCTTCCCATCCGAACCGGGGTGAGCGTACGACGCCGCGCCTCCATCGTCGAGCACCCATCACTATTTCAAGCCCGCTATCGCGCGCTGTCACTCCAGAAGCATTTCGCGGGCCAACAACGGGACAGGACTAATCGCGAGCAAACTCGAAGAAGCCACGTGTAAGGTTGAGCGAATATCGCTCAGTCGTGAGCGCATATCGCTCAGTGCCGAGAAGCTGCGACGCGAAATGCTGCGAATTCAGCTACGACGCCGCCGGCACGCGCTTCGCAATGAGGGTTTCTCGCGACGGAACAAAACCGGAGGTTCAAAGTGCATGCGCATGTTTCAAGTGGTTCGCTGCTCGGTGTTGAGGCGATTGACGTCGACGTCGAAGTTGACGTCGCCGCCGGCCTCCCCACATTTCAACTCGTGGGTCTCGCCGAGGGTGGAACGCGCGAATCCCGTGTGAGGCTCAGCGCTGCACTTCGCAATTCCGGGTTCGACGTCCCCATGAATCGTCGCGTCGTTGTTAACCTCGCGCCCGCGGACGTTCGAAAAGACGGAACGCACTTCGACCTGCCGATTGCCCTCGGAATCCTTGCTGCGACTGGCCGCCTTCCCAGGGAAGCGCTGGCTCGTCACGTCTTCGCGGGGGAGATTGCGCTCTCCGGGGAGTTGCGCGCGATGCAAGGCGCCTTACCACTCGCGCTCCGAGCCCGGGAGCGCGCCGTCGACGCCCTCGTTCTTCCAGCAGCCAACGTCCGAGAGACGTGTGGCGTCCTGGGGCTACGGGTCCTGGGAGCGCAGACATTTAATGATGTCGTTGCCCACCTTCGGGGCGAGGCTACGCTTCCAACCGCTGACGATGTTCAGGTCGAGCAACCTTCTAGGCAGAGGCAAAGTCGATTTGGCTCCGTGTCGACTCCCCGCCTTGATATGGCGGCCATTCGCGGCCACCGCCACGCAAAACGGGCGATCGAAATCGCAGCCGCGGGAGGTCACCACGTCTTGATGGTGGGACCGCCCGGCAGTGGGAAGACGATGCTCGCAACGGCGCTTCACGGTCTCTTGCCCGACTGGACACTGGATGAGCAACTCGAAACGAGCGCCATTTACTCAGTTGCGGGGATCCGATTGGACGGGAGCCTTGTCCCGTCTCGCCCGTTTCGCGCACCGCACTCGAGCGTCACCCTTGGCGGCTTACTGGGCGGTGGGGGCACACCGCGACCGGGCGAGGCGAGCTTGGCGCATAACGGCATCCTTTTTCTCGACGAGTTGCCCGAGTTTTCGCGCGAGGCGCTCGACGCGCTTCGGCAACCGCTTGAATCTCGGGTCGTGACACTCGCGCGGTACAAACGCGCCGTTTCATATCCAGCGCGGTTCCAACTCGTCGCCGCCATGAACCCGTGTCGGTGTGGGTTCGCAGGCTCGCGACACCGCGTTTGTCGATGTCAGCCCCGTTCGGCGCAGGCGTACCGCTCGCGCGTCTCGGGTCCATTGCTCGACCGATTTGACATGGTCGTTAGCGTCCCGTGGATTCCGTGTTCCGACACTCAAAATGGCCCTACGGAATCAGAGAGCAGCGCCGCCGTCGGTGCGCGTTGTAGGGCCGCCAAGCTGCGGCACGCTGAGCGATGTCATGATGAGCCGATTCACTCAAACGCTGAAATCGGAAATTCCCCGCGTGACGATTGGCTCAGGCTTGATGACAAGTCGGCTTCGGTGCTCGAGCGCGCGACGGAAAAGTTCGGGCTGTCCGGCCGCGCGGCGTGTCGCATTCGCCGCGTTTCGCGAACGATCGCCGATTTGGCGGGCGACGATCACGTGACGGAGCCGGCAATTCTCGAGGCGTTGTCATACCGAGCAGATGGTTTTCTAGAAGAAGAAACGTAGGACCAAGAAAGGATGGAAGAAATGGGAACAAAAATCATGGAGAGGATTCAGGACCGGCTAAAGGCGATTGCCAATGCTGTCGGTTCCATTGAGAAGCAATTTGGCAAAGGCGCGCTCATGCGGCTCGGTGATCACGTCAATGAGAAAGTTGACGTCGTATCGACTGGGTCGATTGGGCTTGACCGAGCGCTTGGCGTGGGAGGGTTGCCTCGCGGCCGCGTTGTTGAAATCTATGGACCGGAATCGAGCGGGAAGACAACCCTGACGCTGCACGCGGTCGCTGAGGTGCAAAAGGCGGGTGGCGTCGCGGCGTTCATCGATGCCGAGCATGCGCTCGACGTGTCGTACGCGCGAAAGCTCGGGGTCGACATTGAACATCTTTTCGTTTCGCAACCGGACAGCGGCGAGCAGGCGCTGGAGATCGCGGAGACACTCGTGAGATCGGGTGGGGTCGACATAATCGTTGTCGATAGCGTTGCGGCTCTCACGCCACGCGCCGAGCTCGAAGGAGAAATGGGCGACCAGCACATGGGCCTTCAAGCGCGACTCATGAGCCAGGCTCTACGAAAGCTCACAGCCATTATCGGCCGCCATCAAACGATCGTCATCTTCATAAACCAAATAAGGATGAAGATCGGCGTTGTTTACGGCAATCCGGAGACAACAACCGGTGGACATGCACTCAAGTTTTACTCGTCGGTGCGCCTTGAGATTCGGCGTGGAACGCCGATCAAGGATGGCGATCAAGTCATCGGACACAGGACGCGCGTGAAGATCGTGAAGAACAAATTGGCGCCGCCTTTTCGCGAAGTTGAGTTCGATGTTCGGTTCGGCGAGGGGATCGACCAAGTTGGCGACCTTTTCGATAACGCCGTCCAGCAAGGGCTCATCGAACGATCTGGCAACCACTATCTTTGCGGGAAAGAGCGGCTTGGACTCGGACGGGAGGTTGCGCTTCGAGCGCTAAAGGACAATCGCGGCCTTGTCGACTCGCTGCGTACGGCGCTGAAACCTGGGAAGTCAGAAACTTCCACCGACGCGAAAAAGGACGAAAACACAACGACCGAAGGGAAGAAACGTGCGGCATAAGCTGGAGTGGGCCATCGTTCCCGACGGATCCGGAGGCGTCCCAAAACACAGCTTCCGAATCCGAACACGATGCCTCTTGGTTGGAAGCGACCCTGATGCGGATATCAGGGTCGACAATCCCTCGTATCCGCAGTTTGCCGGGGGCTTTCGGCTGGAACACGGACGACCGTGGTTTCATCGATTCGGGGGTATGGCCGAATCGAGCGGAACTGCGGTCGATTCGTTGGAACTCCGAGACGGCGACGAAGTGACGCTCGAAGGCGTGAGATTTTTTATCGCACGCTACGAGGAACGCGTTCGCTTGCGCTGTCGTGGCCAACGCTCCCCCCGGGGCCGGCGATTGATGAGGACGCGAACCGTGCGTTACACTCGTGAATTGTGAAGTGCGAAACATGTGGTGCACCGATGCACGAACGGGCAACGCTCTGTGAGAAGTGCGGAGAACCCGTTCTGGACCTGCATAGTTCGCCCAGCTCGGGATCGATGTTTTTGACGGGGGGCCGAACGGCGAAGCGGCTGATATCAGACCTTGTACCTGGCGAGGTCCTCAAGGCGATGCTCCGGCCAATGCCGCCCAGACCGCATGCGCGCGTCACAATCGCGACGTGGGTTGACCGAAAATCGTGGTCTACGGCGGTCAAAGAGACCGTTCCACCACGACCACCGCATGGGCCACCAAGTGCCGCGCCAATAAGCCCCCCGGTAGCCGAGCTCGAACCGATAATCGACAGCGTCCTTCTCGTGGAGGAATCTGTCCGTCCTCAGCTTGACGGGCGCACCCAGCACATGTCGTGCATTTCGGACTTGGCGTGCGATGAGCCAGCGTCGCATGGTCGACCCGCCCTGGTTCGAGTGGCACCCCGCGGCGCACCAATCGCTTCACTGGGCTCGTGAAGGGGACCGGGAACGATGCCTCATAATCCGAACACGCGCCCAGTCGTCCTTGGAACGGCCGGACACGTCGATCACGGAAAGACGGCGCTCGTAAAGGCGCTGACTGGAGTCGACTGCGACCGTCTCAAGGAAGAAAAAGAGCGGGGGATAACGATTGAGTTGGGGTTTGCGCGGCTCGTAACACCGAGCGACATCCAGATCAGCGTGATCGACGTACCTGGTCACGAAAAATTCGTAAGGACAATGATCGCAGGCGCAGGTGGCATCGACATCGCCTTGCTGGTTATCGCCGCTGACGAGGGGATCAAGCCCCAAACCATCGAACACGTTTCGATCTGCGGAGTTCTCGGAATTCCGCGCGGCATCGTCGCGATATCAAAGCGAGATCTCGTCAGCAATGAACTGATTGATACCCGACGAAAAGAAGTGAGATCGGCTTTTAAGGGCTCTATTTTTGAGAGCGCCCCATGCGTGGCTGTTTCCGCAACAACCGGAGAGGGGTTGCCCGACCTTGTTTCCGCAATCGAGCGGGTTTCCCTTGGCGAGACCGACGCCGCACGAACCCGTCGGGACGCGCTCCCGAGCCGCCTCTACGTCGATCGCGTTTTTTCCATGGCCGGTTTCGGCGCGGTCGTCACCGGCACATTGCTCACTGGAAAGTTGTCGGTCGGGGATGAAATCGTGCTATTGCCTGGAGAGACCGCCGCCCGAATTCGCGGATTGGAGGTCCACGGCGAACGCGTCGAAACCGTCGAAAGCGGCGTCAGGGTCGCGATCAACGTACAGGGACTTCCCAAGGAAGCCATTCGCCGCGGCGACGCGATCGTGGCGCCGGGGAAATTCTTTGAAACACAAACCATAGACGTTGAAATCGTGCATCTCCCTTTCGCAGAAAACGCGCTGCTACAAAATGCACGACTGGGGTTCCACCTTGGCACTGCGAACGCCATCGCAAACGTAAGGCTTGTGGGCGCCGACTGCCTCGACCCCGGCCAGCGCGGCTTCGCGCAGATCTTTTTGGACCGTCCGATGGTCGTTGCGGGGGGTGATCGTTTCGTCTTGCGAGGCACCGAAGTCCTCTTGAACCATGGGAAAACCGTTGGAGGCGGCGGCGTCCTCGACGCGCGCGCGCCCGTCATTCGCAAGCGCTCACGCGTTGATAAAGTCGAGTGGTCGAGGCTCAATTCCGATCGCGTGGAGGAAAGGATTCGCGTGATTGCCGATCGCGCGTCACGAGATGGATTCGATACATTGGCAACGAGAACGCGCCTTGGCATCACGGGCGCCGAATGGGCCGCGGGAGTTGCAAGCCTCGTGGCAGCTGGACAGATTGCTCGTGTTGAACGTGAATCGAGCTGGTTTATTTCGACGAAGGTTTTGACCGATTTGCTCGCACGGCTCATCGAGGAGATCAAGGCATTTCACCGCGCTTTCCCATTAAAAACTGGATTATCGGAAGTCGAGCTGATGCAAAGGCTCAACATCAAATCAGACGCGATCATGGACACCGTTGTTTACATCGCGAATCGTGAGAACCGGATCGAATGGGTTGATGGTTTCGCTTCGCTCCCCGGGCGCGCCCAAGAATCGAAGGATTGGACTTTCGCCGTCCGCGCGTCGATTTGCGCGTATTATCGCGAACGCGGTTTGGCGTCGCCGCGAGTCCGTGAAGTATCCGCGGCGCTCAAAATCCCGGTGCCGACGCTCGAGCAGCTCATTACGATTGAGGTCGCATCGGGGCGACTCGTGCGCGTTGCGGCAGAAGTTGTGGCGCCATTCGAGAACGTGAAAGACCTTGAGCATAAGCTCGTCGATCACCTAAAGCGAAACGGGTCAATTTCAACACAAGAATTCAAGGACCTTTGTGGCCTCTCACGAAAATACACTATTCCGCTCGCAGAGTATTTTGATTCCCGACGCGTTACGCTTCGCGTCGGCGAAAAACGAGTCGCCCGATCATGATACTTGAACGCAACATCAGCCTGTGTTTCGCTTGGCGAACGATGGCACACGCAAGGCGCCTGGTTTCGGAGCCACTCTTATCGTTCTTTTCTATCGGCGTTTTCTTCGTCATAGCGTGCTCGGACACGGTGACGCCGCGTGGCCCCGCAGACACGACGGGACGGCCCAAATTGGGCGCACGAAACCGAGACGCAGTAAGGGCCGACGCTCCCCGGCCGCCAACGGTGTCCCCGGCGACGACAACCGCACGCGATGAATCGTCCACGCGCCCAGGTCCAACGCCACCATCCGCACCATCATCGACCAGCCCGGACGCCGGGAAAAGCGTTTTTTCGCCAAGCGGCCCAGCGTCCGTCTTGAAGGAGATGTACGCCGTCGCAAAGTCAAACGACGGTCGATCCATCAAGCCGTTTTTTTCCAAATCAAGTGCGAAGATCATCGAAGAGCTCGCAAAGGCCCTTGGAGGCTCGGAAGAGGGGCGCGACGACCCTTGGAGGAACATGCGAAACGACGTCGGACAGGACGACCTTCCCACCATCGTCCGCGAGGAGATAGCCGCCGACGGCGCTCGTGTTTGGATACGCGAACGCAATCAACCAATCGATTCGGTCTTAAGGTTCGTTCGCGAAGACGACGCCTGGCGACTCGATTTCACCGAGGACCTCAAAGCGGAGATGAAAGATCTCCCAAAACGGATGGAGAAGGCCAACGACCTCATCAGACGATTGCCATCCGAGCGCGACAAGGCGGAGGAGGTTTTGCGGCGGTCGGAGCGTGAGCTGAAAGAAACGGCTCGATAACCGATCCATTTTTCGATTGCCGTAGAAGGTCGTTCGGCGCTTTACTTGTCGGGTCGGAGCGTGGCGCAGCCTGGTAGCGCACCTGAATGGGGTTCAGGGGGTCGCTGGTTCAAATCCAGTCGCTCCGAATTATTCCGAAAGGGGACGCGGTGTCGCAAAAGACGATTCTGGTGACGAACGACGACGGCGTGCATTCGCGCGGACTTACCGCGCTGCGTGAGGCGCTGGCCCCGCTCGGTCGCGTTGTCGTCGTCGCGCCCGACCGCGAACGAAGCGCGATCGGTCACGCCATTACGCTCGACCGCCCGCTCCGCGTCGTCAAGGTCGAAACCGACGTCTACGCGATCGACGGAACACCAACCGACTGCGTTTTCGTGGGACTGCACAAGCTCCTCGATGCGCGCCCCGCAGTCGTCGCATCTGGCATCAACCTCGGTATCAACATGGGAAACGACGTCACCTACTCGGGAACGGTTGGAGGCGCCATGGAGGGTACGCTTTGGGGCATCCCGTCCATCGCGGTGTCGCAAGACATGAAGGGGATGCGCACGTTCGACGATGCGGTCGCCGCGTCGCGCGCGTTGGCGGCGCAAGTCATCACGCACGGACTCCCTGACGGCGTCCTTCTCAACATGAACGTCCCCGCCCATGTTCGCGGCCGCGATTGGCGAGTCACAACGCTCGGGCGACGACATTATGGAAACGAAGTCGACGTCCGCAAGGACCCGCGCGGGCGAGAGTATTTTTGGATAGGCGGCGTGGCCGAAGCCGCGCGCGACATTCCCGACAGCGACGGCAACGCACTCCGCGACGGTGTGATTTCCGTGTCCCCTGTTTCGCTCGACATGACGGCCCACGGGTTCATGGACGAGTTGAAGGCATGGGCGAATGGGAAACCTCAATCCCCCGTTAAGCGGTTCGTTCGCTCGTGAGCGTAAGGGTCGACAGGAGCCTGCTTCGGCGCGCCGACGTCCTCGGGTCTGATTTGAGACGTGCGATTGTTTCGCAGTTCAGAGGCACGCGGAAGCTCGGTGGTCCAAGCCGATATCGCGCTGCAGACCCTGCGGAGGCGCGCCTGCGCGGCGCTCCTGGACCCTACGCAAAGGTGGGGCGTGGAATTGCCGTTATCATGATGTTTGATTCATTTCGTGCAGACTCACATTTCATGTCAGACCCGAGGACTTCCGCGAGCCGGAGCGAGCCCAAACCCGACCGCCCCACGCTGGTCTTGGCCGTTAATCGGGAATCAGGCAATGGGAAACCCTGAACATCGGGGCGGAACGCGCGCTCCAGGGAACGGCACCGGCGAAGAGGTCGATTACCCGCGGGCGCGCCGCCGCATGGTCGACACGCAGGTCGTCGCACGTGGGCTCCGCGAGCCCCGCGTCCTCGGCGCACTCCTCGCCGTGCGCCGGCACCTCTTCGTCGAAGACGCTCTCCGAACCCGCGCGTACGACGATCACCCACTCCCCATCGGCGAGCATCAAACCATTTCGCAGCCGTATATGGTCGCCGCGATGACGACGGCCCTGAATCTCACCGGAACCGAGCGCGTCCTCGAAATCGGCACCGGCTCCGGTTACCAAACAGCTGTCCTTGCCGAGATTGTGCGACAAGTCGTCTCGATCGAACGCCACCGCGCGCTTGCCACAAAAGCCGCGCAGCTGCTCGCCGATCTCGGATATACCAACGTTACCGTAACGTGCGGCGACGGAACGCGTGGTCTCCCCGAATACGCACCGTACGATGCGATTCTCATCGCCGCGGGCGCGCCCAAGATTCCCGACGTCCTCGTCCCGCAGCTCGCAGAAGGGGGTCGCCTCATCGTTCCAGTCGGCGATCGACGAGGCCAGGTCCTAACGCGCTTGACGCGGTACGGGAATCGCCATCAGATCGACACGCTTGATTCGTGCACCTTCGTTGAACTCATCGGCGAATTCGGTTGGCCCGAGCGCTGAGCCGTGTCGCCCCGCGTTGGGGTTGGTTCTTCTGGTTGGCCTCATTGCCTCCGCTTGCTCCCCGAGCCTCTTCGCGCGCGACGACGACGACGAACCACCGCCTCCTTCGGGCGCCCGCTTCTCGTGGCCCGTTCGCGGCGTGCTTTTCTCGCCGTACGGAATGCGCGGCGGCCGCCTTCACGCTGGAATCGACATCTCCGCGCGCGAGGGCACGCCGATTCGCGCAGCCGCCGACGGCGTCGTCACCTACAGCGACAGCACGCAGCGTGGTTACGGCAACATGGTCCTCGTTGACCATGGCAACGGCTTCGTGACAGCGTACGCCCACAATCGCGAAAACCTCGTCTCGCAGGGCGCGCGCGTTGCCCGCGGGGAGGTCATCGCGCTTGTCGGCGCAACCGGGAATGCAACAGGACCGCACGTTCATTTTGAAATACGCCGCAGCGGTCGTGCCGTGAACCCGCGGCCCTATTTAGGGAGGTAGCGAACGATGGACGATTGGAAACGACTCATCCGCGATGTCCCGGATTTTCCGAAGCCCGGGATTTTGTTCCGCGACATCACCCCACTCCTTGGCAGCCCTCAAGCTCTTGGCGAAGTCGTCGCCGCGTTCGCCGAGCGTTACAAGTCACGCGGAATCACGCGCATCGTCGCCATCGAGTCGCGTGGCTTCATTTTTGGGGCGCCGCTCGCGCTCCACATGGGGGTTGGATTTTCTCCCGTTCGCAAACCCGGAAAGCTGCCCGCAAAAACGGTGAGCGTCACGTACGATCTCGAGTACGGCGAGGGCACGCTCCAGATGCACGAAGACGCCGTTACGAAAGTCGATCGCGTACTCGTGATCGACGACCTCCTCGCGACGGGCGGCACCGCCGAAGCCGCGGCGCGCCTCGTCACGACGTGCGGCGCATCGGTCGCAGAGTTCGCCTTCGTCATCGAGCTCGACTTTTTGAAGGGGCGCGGTCGCCTCGACAAGGTGGCGCCGGTCCATTCGCTCATTCGCTACTGAGCCCGTCGCCAACCATGACATTGGCCGCCGACCACAAGAGCAGCTTCTTCATCGTAAACCCGAAAGCCGTTGGTGGCGCCGGGTCGCGCCGCTGGAACAACATCATGCGCGCCATTGTCGAAGGTGGCTTCGCGGGCGTCGATTGGGCTTTTACGGAAGGCCCAGGCGACGCGGGCCGGCTCGCGCGTGAGGCCGCTGACCGGGGCGTCACTCTCGTCGTGTCTGTCGGTGGGGACGGCACCAACAACGAAGTTCTAAACGGTGTTTTCGGTCGCGACACGTCGACGGTTGTCGGCTTCATTCCGCAAGGGACCGGCGGCGATTTCCGTCGCCCCCTCGGACTCACGAAAGACCCCGTGCGCGCCGTCGAGATCCTGCGCGGCGACGACGAACGCACCATCGACATCGGGCGCCTCAGTTTTACGGCCCTCGACGGCACCCGCGCCGAGCGACTGTATTTCAATATTGCGAGCTGCGGGATGTCGGGCGTCGTCGATCGTTACGTCAACGCCGCACGCCGCGGATTCGGGCGCAAACTCGTCTACGCGCTGTCGACGCTCCGCGCATCGTTCCGCTACCGTCCGCAGCGCGTCCGCGTCACGCTCGATGACGCCGCGCCTTTCGACGCAACGGTGTCGCTCGTCATCGCCGCGAACGGGACCCACTTCGGAAACGGAATGAAGATCGCGCCCAGCGCCATCATCGACGACGGGCTCCTCGACGTGGTCGTCGTCGAAGCCGTCTCGCGCGCCGATATCTTTCTCAAAGGGTGGCGCCTTTACAACGGCACCCACGTCACGCAGCCCTACGTCAAGCAACTCACCGGCCGAAAAGTCACCGTCGAGCCGCTCACAGCAGGCGATGAAGTTCTCATCGACCTCGACGGTGAGGTCCCAGGGCGGCTGCCGGCCACCTTCGAAATCCTCCCACAGGCTATCCGCATCAAGGCACCAAAACTCAATGCCGGAAAGGCCTAATGCCGCAGAGCAACGTTTCCTCTGGGTTGTCGCGGCAATCGCCGCCGGACTCTTTTTCCTTCCGCACGTGAGCGATTCACCGCTTCGAAGCGGTGACGACGCGTTGTTCGCCTGGGACGTGATCGGCAGCGCGCATTCCGGTAGCTTGACCCTCGCCTGTTTGCCTTTCCTCGCGGTCGTCGCGCTTCTCGCGGCGCAACTTCGAACGTCGCCATCCCTGCGCCTTCTGGCCCTCTTCGCGGTCGCCGCCCTTCCCCTCTTCGGTGGCGCCCAAGACCTTCTCGGCCGCGTGCTCCACGCCGAGAGCCGGGCCTTCTTTCAAGGTCGCGCCACGCTTCTCCTCGGCCTGTCGCTCCTCGCAGCCTTCGGACATTCGCTCCTCGCGACATCGCCACGCCCCTCACCCAACGCGGTCGCCGCCGTTCGCGTCGTCCTCGCGAGCTGGTTCGCCTTCCTCCTCGTGCTTCTCCTCCCCGTCCAGTTCGAGGAAGCAGAAGCCCGCCCGCCCGGGTTCGCGCTCGCCGCCGCGATGACCGACGTCGCGCACGCCTCGGTCGTACACGCCATCAACGTCCTATACTTTTTGCCACTCGTCATGCTCCCGGCCGCCGCTTGGGTCGCCGTGCGCCGCCCCAACGCCAATACCGAACGCGTCTTCGCCCGCGTCGGCCTTCTCTGGGTTCTGATCGTCGCAACAACATCTGAGCTGGCCACTGCAGGAGCGCTGGGCCATCCCGCCCGCGCGCTTGAATCGCTTCGCGCACTCGGCGCCGTCCTGCTCTTCATGATCGTGGCGAACCGTTGCCTCGTGAAACTCCTTCCCGGCCTCGTTTGGCGAGGTGCGCCCGAGACGGCTCTGTGGACCTGCGCTCCCGCTGTCCCAATGCGCCGCGCCGTCGCTCTCCTCCTCGCTGCGTTCGCCGGCGTGTTACGCACCGTTGCATCGCCCGGGTTTGACCAACAGATGCTCGCGTTCGTCGCGTTCATTCCGCTCTTCTTCGCCGTCGACGGGGCAACGCCACGCGAGGCGTTCTGGCGCGGCTGGCTTTCGGGCACCGTCACGAACCTCGGCTGCTTTTATTGGATCACCGATGTCCTCATGCGCTTCGGCGGCCTCTCGTACGCGGCGTCGCTCCCCCTCAACGTTCTCCTCGTCGCGTTCCAAGGGCTCCAAACCGGACTCTTCACGTATCTCCTTGTCCGCCTCACGCGCGGCGCGCAGCCCACGCGCATCGTCTGGCTCGCACCCACGCTGTACGTCGCGCTCGAGCTCGTCTGCCCGATGCTCTTCCCGTGGTTCATCGCAAACTCGCAGTACCGCTTCCTCTCGTTTATCCAAATCGCTGAAGTGACCGGCGTCTATGGCGTAAGTTTCCTCATCATCCTCATTAACCTCGCCTTCTTTCTCGCGCTCCGCTCAACGATCGCGGGCACGTTGCAGCCAACGAAACTTCTCGCGTTCACAGCCGCCATCACGCTCGTCAACGTCGTTTACGGCTCAATTCGAATCTCGCAGGTCGAAGGCGCGATGAGGCAAAGCCCCGCGATCCGCGTCGGCATCGTGCAGTCAAACGTCGGCATCGACGAACGCCGCCAAATCCCGGATGGTGGTCACCGACGTCACCAGGAGATGTCGGCCGGCCTCTTGCGCGACCGTCGGCCGCCCCACGTCATCATTTGGCCCGAGTCATCCTGGTGGAACTGGATTTCGCGCGACGCGAAAAAAGTCCCCGATGTGCAAGCGGGAAACCGCGTTCCGCTCATATTCGGCGCCGGCCGTCGGGAAGCGGGAAAGTCGTACAACACGTCGTTCCTTCTCGACGCCGATGGAACGCTCATCGATCACTACGACAAAGTCTACTTGCTCGCGTTCGGCGAATACCTTCCCCTCGAATCAACGTTTCCTTTCCTCCGCAAGGCGTTCCCAGCCGCGGGCGCGTTCTCAACCGGCGAATCGGTCAAAGCGTTCCCCATCCCGTTCGGCGATCGCGTCGCGCGCGCCGGCATGATGATTTGCTACGAGGATTTGCTTCCAACGTTCACGCGCCGCCTTGCCGATCTTCGCCCGCACTTCTTCGCGAACGTAACGAACGACGCGTGGTTCGGCAAATCGCACGAGCCCGCGCAACATCGCGCTCTCGCCATTTTCCGCAGCATCGAGCACCGCCGATTCCTCTTGCGGGCAACGCTCACAGGAATCTCGTGCGTCGTCGATGCGACGGGGCGGATCGTTCGCGAAACCGAAATCTACGCCCCCGCGACACTCAACGAATCGGTTGCGCTCCTCGAAGGTGACACGCCGTACCGTCACCTCGGCGACACCTTCGCATGGCTTTGCCTCGCCGCAGCGCTCGGCGTGCCAATTGCCACGCGGCTTCTGAAGAAGCGGTCCATCAAATGATGCCGGCTACGGCAGCGGATTCAACTCCTCGTCAAAAAGTGCCCTTCCCGTCATCTTGTCGCCCGTGTCGATCCCGAGGAAACGAAGGACAGTGGGTGCAAAATCGGCCTGCCACGCGGCGCGAAGCACGACGCTCGCTTTTCCGTCCGCATCGCGCACGCGGTTCACGGCCGGACCAAAAAACGTGAGCGAGAACGACGAGTCCTTTGGAAGAAGTCCTCCATGTGACGACTCCAAATCGTCGAACGACCACCCATCCTCCGCGTTCGTCGCAATCACGATATCGCCCGACCGGTTTGGGTTGTTGAATTCGCCCACGCGACGCGCAAGCCCCACAAACCCGACCACCTTGTTCGCAGCGCTCGCCTCAAACGCGTCGAGCGCGATCCCATTCGGGTACCGAAACCACTGGCCGTTTCGATGCGCCAGGTAAAGCTTGTAGTCGCCCGTCCCCTGACGAGCGAACAAACCGGCAATGTGCTCGCGCCCTGTTGAACGGGTCTGTTCCGCAATCTTCTTCGCAACGCGCACCGCGAAGTCGGGCGCTTTTGTGAGCGCCGTCGGGCCACTCGATTTTCCGCACGCGAGCCCCTTCCACCTTGCCACCGATGTTTTTTTCGAGACAAAGTAGATGTGCGACATATTCCCGTTTCGCGCCTCATAATACTCGCACGCATCGGAAACCATTCCCGTCGACGTCAGCAGTTCGCGCGTCACCGCGGATTTCACCGCATTCTTGATGGTCGAATGTCCGTGGTCCGAAACAATCACGAACATCGTGTTCTTGTAGGCGGGGTCGCTTTTGATCGCATCGATGACCGGTTTGAGATTGCGATCGACAAACCCAAGGCAGGTCGCCTGTTTATCCGGATTCTGACCCTCTGCCCAGTGCGAGCAGGCATCGACCGCCGACTGGTAAATATTGAGAATGTGCGGCAATCCCCGCTTCACGACCGCAAGCGCCTTATCGGCCGCAACTTGGTCGAAGTAGATGTGGCCCCGATTACGATTCACGTATTTTTCGGGCATAAACCCGATGGCGCGAAGTGGGTGTCCCGTCCTGTACCGACGAAGCGGCCCGAGGATCGGGTCGAGGTGCTTGCGCGCGTTGTCGCCGAGCCTGTCGATGACACGGAGGGCTTTTTCAAAATCCCCTTCGGCCAGTTTATCCCCAAGCTGGTCGCCGATCCCGATTCGCAACAACGTCTCCTTGTCGGGCCGCGAAAATCCTTCCGGCACCCCCGAGGGCGCCTTCTTGTGGTGGTAAAAATTGAAAACGTTATGGGTTGAAAGCCCACGGTCCCGTGCCCAGTCGTAGACGGTATTTACAAGGAGGAAATCGGTCGCCATCGAGTGCCCAACGGGTTTAAGGTCGGAGAGCATCCGGTCAAATGTGAAGCCGGGTACGGCTTTCGCGAGAAGGCCTTCCAACTCCCTGATGGCCTTCCGGGCCAGACTCTTGGCGAATCCAAATTTTTCCACGATCGACTCGAGCTTTGCCCGACCGACGGCGAGGTCGTAATCGTATCCATAGGCACGTTGCCCATACACGATATTCGGATAGGGCGAGCAAACGTCGTTGCGGTCGCGCGCCAAAAACTCCTGCCCGAAAATGCCGTGTTTACCAGGGAAATGGCCAGTGAAGATGGTCGCCCAGGCCGGCCACGTGTAGGACGGGAAGATGGCCGTGGTTTTCTCGGGCGTCAGCGTCCCCTGTTCGGGGCTGAGCATCTTCGCGAGAAACCCGCCTTCTCGAAGCTCTGCGTACTTGGGGTCGGTCAGGTACCGATGCAGGTTTTGCGGTTTCAATCCGTCGATCCCCAAGATCACAACGCGGCGATCCGATCGCACCGCCGCGTCGGCTGTGTTCGCGGCGACAGTCGCAGTGACGAAAACGAGAGCGAGACCCCATTGTTTCTTGAACGTCATAGACCCACCTCCCAAAGCAGCTGCGAGTTTGACGATTCTGGGTGTCTAAATATTCAATCGAGCGTCGCGGTCGACTTGTTATGCGGCTTCCGAAGAGGCGGTCTCCGTCCGCTCGAAAAAAGCGCGCGTCGCGGCTTTGAGGTCGTCGGGCGTTTTCAGCGCGAAAAGCTGCGTTCGAAACTCAGCCGCGCCCCGAAACCCCTTCGCATACGCCATCAAGTGACGCCGCACGCGATGCTGCGCGACCGACCACGACACATGCTCGACCAGAAGGTCGATGTGGCGAATCGCGACGGCGAGCCGTTCCTCAATCGTCGGCATCGACACATCGCCGCGTGCGATGTCGCGGAAAATCCACGGCGCACCGATCGCCCCACGCGCAACGAGCACCCCAGCGCAACCGCTCTCGCGCACGAGTCGCCGCGCCGCGTCACCGCTAAAGACATCGCCGCCCCCGAGCACCGGAATCCGCACCGCCGCCTGAACCGCACGCGTCACGCTCCAATCGGCGTCGCCCGAATAGCTCTGCGCGCGCGTCCGCGGATGAATCCCGATCGCCTTCGCTCCCGCCGCCTCAAGTGTTCTCGCCACATCGACCGCATTAACCGATGCGGCGTCCCAACCCGACCGAATCTTTACGGTCACCGGGATCCGCACCGCGTTCGACATCGCGGAGATGATTTCGCCCGCGAGCGCCGGCTCCTTGAGGAGCGCCGACCCCGCTCCCTTGCACGCGACCTTTTTGACCGGACACCCCATGTTCACGTCGACGATGTCAGCCCCCTCCGCCTCGACGCGCCGCGCCGCCTCGGCCATCACCGCTGGGTCGCCGCCAAAAATCTGCACCGACAACGGACGATCGCCGGGCGCACTGTTCATCAAAATTTCCGTCTTTTCGTTTTCGTAAATGAGTCCGTACGAACTGACCATCTCGGTCACGGCGAGTGACGCACCCATCTCGCGACACAGCAACCGAAACGGGAGGTCGGTCACGTCGGCCATCGGCGCGAGCACGGCACGGCCGGTAAGCGCGACGCTTCCTATCGCGAGCGGTCGAGTCCCTTCGGCACCGACGTTATTGTTGGCCTCGGCTTTCATCTTCGAACGGTAAAGAATGCCAGATTCTACGGCGCCCGTCGACCGTCGGCTGTAACGCGCCACTGGTCGACGATTTCGTTCGTCCCGCGCTTAAACGATGTCACCTGAATCGACCCATCGACCAGCTGATCGACGATGAGATACCCGTAAAAGTTGAACCCGCGAAGTGGTCCGCCGCCATTGCCGCAAATCACCTCGTTGTCGCCAAGGCGCCGGTACTCGTGAACATGCCCGTACATCTTGAGCGTCACGTTTTTCCCGTCGAGGATTCGGTCGCTCTCGAGCACGCCCGTCACATCGTTCGCAAACGCCGACGGGTGATGGCGAAGCACAAACGTGTACGTCGTCTCGCGCGCGATTGTCCGGGTGAGCCACTCCCTTTGCGCCTCAGACCACGCGTTCGCCGCAACAAAAACAAATTTCGCCGGCCCTAAGTTGGTTTCGACGGTGAAGTCGAAGTACGGAGTCGGCGTGTGCGGAACAAGCCCGCGCATGAATTCAACCATCTGCGCCGACTCATCGCCGTTCGGGCAGTTTGACGCGCTCCAGCCCTTGCACTCGTGGTTGCCGAGCGCGTGCCCGACAAACCCCGCGTAGTTGGCCTCAGCCGCTTTGAGCGATGCGATTTGTGCCGACGCCGACGCCGCGTTGTTCGAAAAGATATAGTCTCCGGTCGCCACAACGAACTGCGCCGATTCTTGCTGAAACGCAGTCATGATGTCGCTGATGATGTCGCGCGGGTAGCGGTTATCTTCGTTGAGGTCGTCGGGGCGAACGTCGCCGTACACACCGAAGCGCAGCCGATCAACCGTGCCACCCGACGCCGAAACCGCGCCCGGACCACTCGCCGGAAGCGGCGCCTCGCGGCCACCATCAAACGGAGGCGGTTCACATCGACGCGTCGTGATGTTGCAAACCCAGCCGCCGTAACAGTTTCGATAGCAGGGGCGCGCCGAATCATCGCCCGCGTCCGCTGCAGCCGGTGCGGTGTCGCCGGCGTCCGCGACAACCGTCGGCGGGACCGTAACGCCCGGCAACGTCGAATCGTTTGAGTTCGCTGCGGGGCACGCCATGCAACCGAGAGCAAAAGCGAGAAACAACTGGATGCGCATCGATGGTCACTCCACGCGGGATGCACAAACCCGCAAGCAATTGAGAAGCCAACCGGACGACCCCCGGCCACCCCATTTCCGCGGCAAAACGAACGCGCTGAAATCCTCACCTGAACACGATGATCGTGAAATCCGACGTCATGTGACAGGCTGGCCCGCTCGGGAGCCTTCCTCACACGACCCGCGTACTGTGTCTCAGTCGTGCGAGACGATTGCGTCCCGCGCAATCGCGATGAGTTTTTTCCGTGCGGCCTCCGCCTCATCAGCCGTCGCAAACTCGCCGACCCGCACGCGAAACCACTTTTTCTTTTTGATATCCGCCTCGACCACGAACGGCACAAAACCCGCCTCGCGCACCCGCGTCGCGAACGCGTCGGCCTCCGCTCGCGTCGGCACCGACTTGACCTGGACCGTGTACATGCGCCTCGCGGCGGTGATTCCCGGCCGCACCGATACCGCCGACGGACGCGCAATCACCTCGCGGCGACCCGCACGCGCTCCCCTTGCCGCCTCCGCTTCCGCTCCCGCTCCCGCTCCTTCTTTCTTACCCCTATTTTCTTCTCCCTCCGACCTCTGTGAACGTTGTGCCTCTGTGGTTTCTCTTATCTTCTCTCCGGCCCCCGTCGGCGCCAGCGGATCCCGAATCAGTGACAAATCAGGCTTTGCTGGCGTCGACACGACCGGCACGGCGTTTTCGCGCCCAAGCCAGTACCCCACCCCAAAAGCACCGCCCCCCACCGCGAGCCCGATCACAACGAGAAACAAAAAACCGCCCGCCCCAAACGTCACCTCAAACGGCCGCGACTCTCGCCGGAGCATCATTTACATCTTCTCGGGCGCCGCAACGCCCACAACTGCAAGGCCATTTGCGAGCACGTGGCGCAACACGTTCAACAGAAACAGCCGCGCGTTCGTCTTCTCGCGATCGTCCGAAACGACCTTCTCGTCGTGCTTGTATTTCGTGTAGTAAGCGTGAAACGCGCCAACAATGTCCATCAAATAAAACGGGATGCGATGTGGCTCGCGCAGCGCCGCCGCCGTCCGAACGACCTCAGGGAATTCCTGCAGCTTCTTCGCAATCGAAACCTCTTCCGGCAATGAGAGCACGTCGGCAAAGTGCGCGTCGAAATGCGGCGGAGAAAATCCCTTTTCGGCCGCCTTCGCGATGAGGCTCGCAATTCGCGCATGTCCATACTGAACGTAATAAACCGGGTTGTCGCTCGATTCGCGCTTCGCCAAGTCGAGGTCAAATTCGAGCGTTGTGTTGTAGCTCCGCAGCAAAAAGAAAAACCGCGCCGCGTCGCGCCCAACCTCGTCGATGACCTCGCGCAGCGTGACCATGTTCCCGGTGCGCTTCCCCATCCGACCGCCCGTCAGATTCACAAACTGCACGAGCACGATTTCAAGCGCATCGGCCGGCTTCCCGAGCGCGCTCACGATCGCCTTCATGCGCGGAATGTAACCGTGGTGGTCGGCGCCCCAAACGTTCATCACGCGCGCGAACCCGCGCTCGACAAACTTGTTCCGGTGATACGCCATATCGGCCGCGAAATACGTCTTCTCGCCGTTCGATCGTACAACCACGCGATCCTTCTCATCGCCAAACGCCGTCGATCGAAACCACCGCGCGCCGTCGGCGTCGTAAATGTGCCCGCGCGCTGTCATGTCGTCGATCGTGGCCGCGACCGCACCGCCCTCATGGAGCGGCGTCTCCGAAAACCAAACGTCGAATCGGACGTTCAAGTCGTCGAGATCTTTTTTTTGCACCGCCTTCAGCACGTCCGCGGCACGAAGCGCAATCGCGCGTACGGCCGCCGGTTCGTCGCTGGGCAGAACGCCCTCTGCGACCAGCCGCGCCGCAATCTCCTTCACATATTGCCCGGGATACCCGTCCTCGGGAAACGTGCCCGCTTCTCCCCGAGCCTCACGCATTCGCGCAACCACACTCGCGCCGAGCGTCATAATCTGCTTCCCCGCATCGTTCACATAAAACTCGCGCTCGACGGTGTGCCCCGTCATCTCAAGCAACCGCGCGCACACATCGCCCACGACCGCATTTCGCCCGTGCCCAACATGAAGCGGCCCCGTTGGATTCGCGCTCACGAACTCGATCTGGACACGCTCCGGCCGCTCCGCGCGCGACCACCCGTATTGCTCCCCCTCGCGGTCGACCGCTTCGAGCGCACGAATCCAGACGCGCGGGTCGATCGTGAAGTTGATAAACCCGGGCCCCGCAATTTCGGCCTTCGCAATGACCGACCCTTGCCCATCCGTTGCCCGAAGCACACGTTCAACAACCGCTCCCGCAACGTCCCGCGGTTTTCGCTTCGCGCGACTCGCGATTTGCAGCACGCAGTTGGTCGCAAAATCGCCAAACTTGGGGTCGCGCGGCGGCTCAATCTGAATCGCCGCGGGGTCGAATTCGATCGACTCAGCCGCGCAATAGTCCGCAACCGCCGCCCGCAAAACGTCGAGCACCGCCTTCATTTGGGTTCAGCCGATTCGGGCACCTCGCGCGGTGGCTCTGGTCCCGCATCCGCTTCCGCACCGGGGATTGCGCCCGTTTCTTGTTTCTTAGCCTCACGTCTATTCTCTTCCGATCTCCGCGTCTCCGTGTCTTTGTGGCTTCTCTTCTCTTTCTCATCATCTTCGATCCATCGCCGCCACACCGCCGCCTCACGCCGATTCGCCATGCAGTCGATCGCAAAAAAAAGGATCGCCTCTGAAAAATAACCACGCTCCCACATGGCCCGCCGCGCATTCGGCGTGAATCGCTCTGGTTCGAATCGTGGCGCCGTCAAAATGTTGAGACGAATCTGATCCAACTCGCGCCTCGTGAGCCGACGCTGCTCAACGAACGGCCGCATCAGACTCGCGATGCGCGTCCCTTGATCGGCATCCGGCGACGTCGACCATGCCCGCAAGCCTTGACGAATGATCGGACCATAGAGCACCGTGAACCCGACGGCGCGCGTAACGCCCGCTCGATCGCCGCGAAACGCGTCGAGCGCCGCGAGCTGTCGCCAAAAAAGTCCCTCGGGGCCCACGTCGACATCTGACGATGAGGTTTGAGGCGGGCGGCCAGAGGAAGAGTCGGATTCGGAATCGGGAGTGGGAGTGGGAGTTGGATCGGGTTCGCCGTCGCCAACATCGACCGACGCGGCCCTTCCAATCGCCGCCGCGACCTCCGGCAAAATCACGCCGAGGACATCCGTATCGGCCAGCATCCGAAACGACTCGAGCGCGCTTCCACCCAAGAGCAACCGCGCAATCTCCTCAGCGACTCGCGGCGCCGCGCTCCGCGCAAGCTGCGCCCGATGCCGCGCCATCGCCTCGTAGGTCGCCGGGTCGATTGTCAGCCCAAGTCGCGCCGCAAACTTGATCGCGCGCACAATCCGCACCGGGTCCTCACGGAACCGAATGTTCGGGTCACCAATCGTACGCAGCACCCGATCCCGCAAATCGTCGAGCCCGCCCACGTAATCGAGAACCTCTTCGGATTCCGGGTCGTAGAACAGCCCGTTCACCGAAAAATCGCGCCGCCGCGCATCTTCCTCCGGCGTGCCAAACGTGTTGTCCTCGCGAATCAGCAGGTCGCTCTCGTCGTCGGCCTCATCCGTTGTGTCGAGCCGCCGAAACGTCGCCACCTCGACCCGCTGATCCCCGAACAGCACGTGGACAAGTTTGAACCGCCGCCCAATCGTGATCGCGCGTTGAAACAACCGGCGAACCTGATTCGGCCGCGCGCTCGTCGCGACGTCAAAGTCCTTGGGCCGCCGCCCGAGGAGAATGTCGCGCACGCAGCCACCAACCAGGAACGCCTGGTGTCCCGCGCGCCGGAGCCGCTTCACAACGAGGAGCGCATTCCGGTCCAACAAATCGATCGAGAGCTCTTTCTTCCAATACGATGCGTAAGTCTGTGTTTCCAAGGCGGATTACGCTATCACGCTTGCCCACGAATTCCTATCCCTGATTCCCGGTTAACGGCGAAGACCATTAAGAGAGCGGGCGGGGTCTGGGCTCGCTTCGGCTCGCGGACGTCCTCGGGGCTGACATCAGAAGAACGGCTGCGCCAGTTGAATCAAGGCCCGCAGCGGCGGCAAATCCACGCCAGATTAACACCTCAGCCCCTGCGCGAAGGTGCGCTGCGGGCTGCGCGGCACTGCCGCGACACCAAGTTCGGTCGAGCACAACCTGCATTTGCAACTCCGAGCACACAAAGGTCTCGGGTGTTCCGTCGCCCTCGCGATTCTGTTCGCGTCGGCAAGCCACCGGCTTGCCAACGATTGCTCGTAGAATACGCGAGCCTCTGCTTGCCCAAACCCCTCCCGCCATCTCAGAAGCTCACCGTTCAGCGGGAAATGGCGGCGGTGTGTTTGGGGGTTGAACGATCGCCCGCCTGCACCCGTGGGGTGAACACATCGCACCGCCCTCAAGGGCCAAAAAATATCTACCCAGTAAGCGGTTCGCCAGCTGAAGCGTGGGGTTGGCAGGGGCGCCGCAAAGGCGCGCCTCCGCAGGGTCTGCAGCGCAGTATCCGTTGAATTCTACGGGTTTTCGCGCGTCACTTTACACCGATTTGATCGCACGATTGCATTCAGACCCGAGGACTTCGGCGCGCCGACGCGGCCTACCGCCAGCCCGACGTCCTCGAGTGAAATCACCGCTTAACCGGGCATCTGGGAATTCCTATTGAAATCTTTAACCTTTTGCGTCAATTGGAGTCTAACGGTTGATGACGACGGCACTTTTTTTTCCGTTGCGCCTAGAAAGTCGAGGCGGTACGACCGTTCTCGGCATGACGCGCGACGATTCAAAGACGGGAAGCGGCGACCACGTCGACGCCGCCAAGTTCACTGCGCTCGTCGAAGCCAACAAAAGCCGCGTGTTCCGCGTTGTCCTCCGTTATTTGGGCGACGAAGATCTGGCCCGCGAAATTACACAGGCGGCGTTCGTTCAGGCGTATCACAAGATGTCCAATTTTCGCGGCGATTCCGCGTTCGGCACCTGGATCTATCGAATCGCCATAAATTTGTGTAAGAATCGAATCAGGGAAACCAGGCGACTCGTGGGACTCGACGAAGTGAACGATCGTGGAAGCCTCGCGCATGTCGGCGCGCGGCCAGCACGACCGGCCCACGATTTGCTCGAAGACGAGGAGGAGCGCCGTCGCATGACCGCGCTTGTTCGCGAGCTTCCAGAAAAGCAGCGCGCAACGCTCGAACTTCGCGTCTTTGGTGAACTTTCGTTCGACGAAATTGCGGCTGTTCTCGGTTGCCAGGCCGGAACCGCGAAGGTGAATTTCCATTACGCCGTGCGGGCCTTGCGCCGCGCGATTGCACGAGGGGATTCCGGCAAGGGGGGCGCCCAATGACGCGCCGAGCTTGCGAGTTGGTGAACGAAAAGTGGCTCAGTCGGTTGGATGGTGCGTGGACGCCGGGCGAAGAGACGGAGTTCGCGGCGCATCTCGCGGCGTGCGCGTCGTGTCGGGAGGCGGTCGCGGCCGACGAACAGGTTCTCGCGCTCTTAACGCGTGAGAAATCGGCTGTCGCGCCAAACCCAACGTCGGAGCGGTTTCTCGACCACCTGGCAACGCGTGCGTTGGCCGAGGTTCGACTCGCGGAAACAGGTGGGGCGCGCTGGCGCATCGCGGGGCGGCGTCTCGTTTTTGTTGGGGCAACGGCAATCGCCGGCGTGTTCCTCGTGTTCGCGGCGGTGAGCGTTCGACAGCAGGAAGTCGCGACGTCGTCCGGGAGTTCGGGAAACGCGACGACGGCGGGGCTTGAGGAGATTCAGGGAACGCTTGGTGAACTCGAGTCGGACGACCTCGGCGACGTTGAGGCGCTCGCGGCGAGCCCGTCGGGAGCGGGACAGGCGTTCGAGTTGTCCGTCGGCGCGATGAATCGCGAGGAGCTTAAGCTGCTCGACGAAGAGCTTCACCTCGATTTGCCGGCCGATTTCGCACAAATTGAGGCCGCCATGGTCGCGGGCGTCAGCAGCGAGGGGCAAATCGATGAGGCGTTGGACGACTTGACGGACGCCGAGCTGCGCGACGTCGGCGAACAACTTGGGAAAGAGGTTGGCCCGGCAGCGCGCGAGCGGCGTGGAGGATAACCGGTTATGATGAGGGCAAAGGTGAGGGGAGAGATGAACGCGACGAATCTAAGGGGCGTGTTGGCTCTGGTCGTGATGATCGGGTTCGCGGGCGCACCTGCGTTCGCGGCGGACCCGGCGCCCGGCGCTCGTGGAGCCCCGACAACCACGGGTGCGACGCCAACGAATGCAAAGGGTCGGCGACACGACGTGCGCCAGAAAATTCAGATGGTTCGCATCTGGGAGCTGTCGCGCGTTTTGGGCCTCGACCAGAAGGCAGCGATGGCGTTGTTCCCAACGCTCAGTCGGTTCGACGAGAGGCGAACGGCGGCACACAAGGGCGTTCGCGAGGCGATGCAACAGCTTCGAAAAGTGTCGCAGGGTCCGAAGCCGGACGAGGTGCAGATTCAGGCGGCGATGGAGCGGCTCAGCACCGCGAAGGCCGAGGTCCACCGCGTCGAGGCCGAAGAGCTCGCCGAGGTGCGACGGCTTCTTACGCCCACGCAACAGGCGAAATACGTCCTTTTTCAACAACGGTTTCAAAAGCGTCTCGAAGGGATGATTCGGAAGGTTCGCGAAGCACGCGCCGGGAAAAATCTTCCTGTCGAGGAGTAGCACGCACGCGCTTCTATCCTCGATCCCCGGTTAAGCGGCCAGTCATCTACGGTGCGCTTAGCGTCGGCAGGTGCCGCTTCCCCGGGGACAATTTTTCTAAGGCTTGAGGGCGATACGAAGGGTTCACCCGTTGGGTGTCGGCTGACGATCAATCGACCCCTAAGTCTCTTAACCGCCGTTCCAGGAAATCGGCCGGATTCTGATTGGGCGGGCGGGGAGTGGGCAAGCAGAGGCTCGCGTATTCTGTGAGCGATGGTCGGCAGGCCTGTGGCGTGCCGACGCGAACAGAATCGCGAGGGCGACGGAACACCCGAGACCTTTGTGTGCTCGGAGTTGCAAATGCAGGTTGTGCTCGACCGAACTTGGTGTCGCGGCAGTGCCGCGCAGCCCGCAGCGCACCTTTGTGCAGGGGATGAGGTGCCGATGGGGCGTGGAATTGCCGCTCTCATGATGTTTGATTCATTTGTTGCAACCTCACTTTTCATCTCAGACCCGAGGACTTCCGCGAGCCGGCGCGCGCCCAGACCCCGCCCGCCCACACAAATCTTGGCCGTTACCCGGGAATCAGGGGCTTCTATCGCTCTTGCTTTCAACAAAGAGCCAGTGTTAAATCCGCGCTCGCTTTTAGGGCAGCCCCGCACCTAAACACCGCGGGGCCGCGATGCGTTTCTTGGGAGGCTCTGCAAAATGGAAAACTCGAAGGTCACTCGGGCACGCGCGGGACACATGGCTGGGCGCGCCATAGCCGGACTTGTGGGCCTCGCGGCCCTTCTCGTGTCGTCACTCGCGTTCGCGGGCGAAGCCGATCTCGTGCTCCCCAACTTTAAGGAGGTGCACTTCCTCGGCGGCGTAAACGGCTACAATCTCCTTCTCGGCGGGCTCGCCGTTTGCGCGCTCGGAATGGTGTTTGGGCTTCGCATGTACATGAGCCTCAAAAACCTGCCGGTGCACCGGGCGATGCGCGAAATCTCGGAGCTCATTTACGAGACGTGCAAGACCTACCTCGTCACGCAGGGCAAATTCATCCTCATACTCGAAGTGTTCATCGGCACGATCATCGTCGTCTACTTCGGCTGGCTGAAGCATGTTCCGGTGCCGAAGGTTGTCGCCATCGTTGCTTTCTCGCTCGTCGGAATCGCCGGAAGCTACAGCGTCGCGTGGTTCGGCATCCGCATCAACACGTTTGCGAATTCGCGCACGGCGTTCGCAAGCCTCAAAGGGAAACCGTTCCCGACCTATTCGATTCCGCTCAAGGCCGGCATGAGCATCGGCATGGTGCTCATTTCGACCGAACTCCTCATGATGCTCGCGATCATGCTGTTCATGCCGGCCGACTACGCCGGTTCGTGCTTTATCGGGTTCGCGATCGGCGAGTCCCTCGGCGCGGCGGCGCTCCGCATCGCGGGCGGTATCTTCACGAAAATCGCCGACATCGGCAGCGACCTCATGAAAATCGTCTTCAAGATTAAGGAAGACGACGCGCGAAACCCCGGCGTTATCGCGGACTGCACGGGCGACAACGCGGGCGACTCGGTTGGGCCGTCGGCAGACGGGTTCGAGACGTACGGCGTGACGGGCGTCGCGCTCATTGTGTTCATCATGCTCGCGGTCAAGCACCCGAACGCGCAGATGACGGAGACGCTGCAGGTCCAGCTGCTGGTCTGGATTTTCGTGATGCGCATCATGATGATCATCACGAGCGCGGTGTCTTATGCCATCAACGAACTCATCGCGAAGGCGAAATATGAACACGCGGACAAAATGGACTTCGAGCGGCCGCTCACGACGCTCGTGTGGCTGACGTCGGCCATCTCGATTGGCGTCACGTACCTTGTGTCGTTCTTGCTCATTCCGACGCTCGGCGACGGCACGCTTTGGTGGAAGCTGTCGACCATCATCACGTGCGGGACGCTCGCGGGCGCGGTGATTCCAGAGCTCGTCAAGGTTTTCACGTCGACCAATTCGGGGCATGTGCGCGAGGTCGTGACGTCGGCACGCGAGGGCGGTGCGTCGCTGAACATTTTGTCGGGGCTCACGGCGGGGAATTTTTCGGCGTATTGGATGGGGCTGTCGATCGTCGCGCTCATGGCGATTGCGTACGGCGTGTCGACGCAGGGGCTTGGGTCACTCATGGTTGCGCCCGCTGTGTTTTCGTTTGGGCTTGTGGCGTTCGGGTTTTTGGGGATGGGGCCGGTGACGATCGCGGTCGATTCGTATGGGCCGGTGACGGACAACGCACAGTCGGTTTATGAGCTGTCGTGCATCGAGGGGATTCCTGGAGTCAAGGACGAAATTAAGAAGGACTTTGGTTTCGATGTGAACTTCGACAAAGCGAAGCACTTCTTGGAGGAGAACGACGGCGCCGGGAATACGTTCAAGGCGACGGCAAAACCGGTTCTCATCGGCACGGCGGTCGTCGGAGCGATGACGCTCATCTTCTCGATCATCATGGTGCTTGGCCAAGAGCTCACGAAGGGCCAAGCGCTCGACCCATCGGCGCAGCTCGCGGTCGTAGCCAAGTTCTTGTCGCCGCTTCACGCGCCTTTCTTGCTCGGGCTCATTACAGGCGGTGCCGTTATCTATTGGTTCACGGGCGCGTCGACGCAAGCTGTGTCAACGGGGGCGTATCGCGCGGTCGAATTCATCAAGGCAAACATCAAGCTCGAGGGCGCGGAAAAAGCGTCGATCACGGATTCGAAAAAGGTTGTCGAGATTTGCACGCAATACGCGCAAAAGGGGATGTTCAATATCTTCTTGACCGTGTTCTTCTCGACGCTCGCGTTCGCGTGCCTCGAGCCGTTCTTTTTTATCGGCTACCTAATTTCGATCGCGGTGTTCGGGTTGTATCAAGCGATCTTCATGGCGAATGCGGGCGGCGCCTGGGACAACGCGAAGAAGCTCGTCGAGGTTGAGCTCAAGCAAAAGGGGACGGCGCTCCACGATGCGTGCGTGGTTGGCGACACCGTCGGCGACCCGTTCAAGGATACGTCGTCGGTCGCCATGAACCCGGTCATCAAGTTCACGACTCTTTTTGGACTCCTCGCGGTCGAACTCGCGATTGTCATGGATCGCAAAATGAGCCTTGTGCTGTCGGGCGTCTTTTTTGTAATATCGCTCGTCTTCGTGTGGCGCTCGTTCTATGGAATGCGCATTAAGTCCGACGGCGCAAGCAGCAAAGCCGGTACCGACGCGGTTAAGGCCAGCGACGAAGCAAAAGCCGAAGCGTAAATTCGTTCCCGTCTTAGGCTCCGACATCTCGGTCGTCATCCGGTAGACCCGACGCAACTCCCAAATCTTGCGCGCATGAACGGTTCAGAGGACCCCTTCCACAAACATGTTGGAAGGTGCAAGTAGGCGATGTCGGAACGAATGAAGTTCATTAGTTATTTCGCTGGGTTCGTGGTGGCATGGCTCGTTGCGGTCGCGGTCGCGGGAGCTGAGGGCGAGAGCGCAATCAACGGGGACCGGCGCATCGTCGCACGTGAAGCCATGATCGACGCCGAGCTTACGGATTTGCGGCGCGAGTGGAAGAGCTGCTATGCGCGTGCGCAGCGGCGAAGCCCGTGGCTGCGAGGCAAAGTGGTCGTCAGGCTTTCGTTTGGCCGCGACGGCCGGATCGCGCAGGCCGCAGTCCTTTCTGACTCGGTTCGGGACCGCACCGCAACCGCGTGTGTCCGTGAAACGTTCCGGCGCTCACGGCGCGGAATTGGCGAGGCGCAAGGATCCCCCGTGGTCGTGACGATGGCGGTCGTTGCAGGCGTCGCACGGGCGCCCGCCCGCGACTAAAGCAGCTTCAATTGCCGGCCGATCCTCGGAGCGGGTTGACTCGCTTCGGGGATCGCGTCGGCGGGCTCGGCGTTGAAGCCCAGGCGCCGGCACGTTGAATGGAACAGCTGCGCGATAATCTCCCAGCGCGCCCCAACGCCGCGCATCCGCTTTCCAAACGCCGTCTCATTCATCTTGCCACCGCGAACATCACGAAGCGCACTCTCGACGTGTCGCACGCGCGCAGGATCGAGCGCCGAGCGAAGGCGCTCGCCGAAGACGACTTCGACTTCCGGTGCAAGGCGAAGCGGGATCGAAAACGCGCGACGAGCACCGGCTGCGTACGCCCGCTCGAGAATTGTCGGAATGTCGCTCTCTGAGAGTCCCGGAATAACCGGCGAAACGCTCACACCCGTTGGAATTCCCGAGCCGGCTAACAGCGCAAGCGTTTCGAACCGTTTCGAAGGCAGGCTCGCGTTCGGTTCGATTTTTCGGCTCAACGCATCGTCGAGAATCGGAATGCTGATAAAAACGCTTGCGAGACCATCGCGCGCCATCGCAGCGAGCACGTCAATGTCGCGCCGCACAAGAGCACTCTTCGTAATCACAGCCACGGGCGTGCGAAACACGTGGCACACCTCAAGGCAACCCCGCGTCAGCCGATACGCCGCCTCGAGCGGCTGATAGGCGTCGGTGTTCCCGGAGAACATAATGAGCTCGCGCTTCCACGATCGACGCTGCAAGGTCGCGCGCAAGCGCTCGGGCGCATTGACCTTGACGACGATTTTTCGATCGAAATCGGTTCCAGCGCCGAGCCCCAAATACTGGTGCGACGGGCGCGCATAGCAGTAGGCGCACGCGTGAGTGCAACCGCGATACGGATTCAGGCTCCATCGAAACGGCAAGTCCGGGCTTTCGTTTTGCGCAAGGATGGCGCGGGCCTTCTCCTCAAACACCTCGAGCGCGGCGGCCGGCGGCTCACCGATCCACTCGACGTGCGTCGACGACCAGGGATTCGGCGGATTTGAAACGGGGCGCAGCATCTACCAACGATGAAAAGCCGGGTGACCTTCTTTCACCGCGACGAAGGTTCCACGGCACGCGGACGTGACTTTGCCGTTCGCCTCGAGCGTCGCCTCAACCACGACACGATCGCCCGCGGCCTCAACAACGCGCGCGGTGAGTCGAAGCGTCGTGTCCATCGGCGTCGGTCGCTTCAGCGTCACATGAAAATCGGCGGTCACCGTGCACGGCGGTGCGTCAGCCCCGCGCGCCAACATCAAATGATGCGCCGCCGTCCAATTCGAATGGCAATCGAGCAGCGCCCCGCAAATTCCGCCATTCAAAACCCCATCAAACGCGAGATGGTGTGTCTCCGGCCGCCAATCCGCAACGCACGCGTCCCCCTCAATACGGCTTTTGATTCGCAGCCCCTTGTCGTTTGCCGGACCACACCCAAAGCACCGGTTCCCCGGCGCAAATCTATCCTGCAGCGATTCACTCATGGCTTCATCCCTCCTTGATTCCCGGATAAGCAGCCAGTTCTCTTCCGTGCGTAGGGTCGGCAGGATGCCGCTTCGGCGCGCCGACGTCCTCGGGTCTGAACCAACACGCGCGACAGAGCCCCTGTTCAAAGGCAAGCGAAACCTTGTTGATCCCAGCCGATATCGCGCTGCAGACCCTGCGGAGGCGCGCCTATGCGGGCCCCTGCCGACCCTACGCGAATCCGGGCTGACCGCTTCCCGAGGACATTTTTCTAAGGCTTGA
>JACPTQ010000061.1 GCA_016192705.1 Deltaproteobacteria bacterium
CCCCAAGTCTCTCAACCGCTGTTCCACGCAAACGGCTGGTTTCTGGTTGGGCGGGCGGGGTTTGGGCAAGCGGAGGCTCGCGTATTCTGTGAGCAATAGTTGGCAAGCCTGTGGCTTGCCGACGCGAACAGAATCGCGACGGCGACGGAACGGAGCCGAAGCGCACCTTTGCGCAGGGGATGAGGTGCCGGTTGGGCGTGGCATTGCCGTTCTCATGATGTTTGATTCATTTCGTGCACACTCGCATTTTATGTCAGACCCGAGGACTTTCGCGAGCCGGAGCGCGCCCAGACCCCGCCCGCCCCACGCAAATCTTGCCTGTTATCCGGGAATCAGGACATCCCTCACTCTCACACTCCTTTAATCGAAACTGTGAAATAATCCAACGTCGATGAGTGGACACGACGCAAGGTTTGTAGAGATTCTTGATTTTGAATTTGTTCGAGACCCGGGCAAACCCGTGGTCGTCAGCGTTACCGTCACCGAAAAGCACCGCAACGCGAATAGCGTCGTGCACGGCTCGGTGATCCACGCGCTTCTCGACACGGTGATGGGATTCGAGGCGTACCTCGCGCACGGCCCGGTCGCAACCGCCGAAATGTCGATTCGCTTCCTCGAGCCGGTTTTCGATGGGCGACTCGACGCAACCGCGCGAATCCTCAAAGCGGGCAAGCGTCTTGTCGTGATCGAGAGCGAAGTGCGGCGTAACGGCGTCGTCGTGGCGGTCGGCCAAGGAACGTTTGCGCGTGTTCGCGATCCGCGGGCGCCTCGCGTCGAGGGCGACGCCCCAAACCCCACGGATCCCCGCTAACCACGCGGATTCGTTCGACACGGACGTCGAGATCCGTTACGCTTCGGCTCGAGATTCACGGGAGAACGAGATGGACCATATTCTTAATGTCTTTGGCTTCAAGGATTTGCAGCACCTCGTCCAGTGGTGCGGCTACGTCGGCCTCATCGTCATCGTCTTCGCGGAGACCGGCCTCCTCATCGGCTTTTTCTTGCCGGGCGATTCACTTCTCGTTACGGCGGGATTGTTTGCGTGGCAGGGAACGTTTGACATTTTTTTGTTGAACGCCTTCCTCATCCCCGCAGCGATCATCGGTGACGCGGCCGGGTACTGGTTCGGGAAAAAGACGGGGCCGAAACTGTATGAGCGCAAAGACTCGCGGTTCTTTAAGCAATCCCATTTACAAGCGGCGAAATCGTTTTATGAAAAGCACGGCGGGAAGACGATTGTCATCGCTCGATTCATGCCGTTCGTGCGGACGTTTGCGCCGATCGTCGCGGGCATCGCGCAAATGACCTATCGGCGATTTGCGATGTTCAACATATGGGGTGGCGCCGCGTGGGTCCTTTCGATGACGCTGACAGGATTCTTGCTGCCGCGCGCCATTCCCGGAAGTGAAAAGCACGTCGAGAAAGTGATCATCATCGTTGTGCTGCTTTCAATTGCGCCGGGGATTTATGCGGCGACGAAAAAATGGCTTTCGAACCGCAAGCAAAGGCGGGAAGCCGCAGCCACTGCGCGTGGCAGCGCGCCATCGGTCGCAAAGGACTAACGGCACGCTCTACGGGGCGGCCCGCCGCCAAAAAAGCGACGACACCAAAAACAAAACCAGAATCCAGGCGATCGCTTGCGCCGATGCGGAGGCGGTCGCGTAGCTGTGTCGCGATGGTCGCGGCAAATACCCGGACCGACTGAGGAGATCCAGCCATTCCGGATTTCCTTCGAGCGGCATCCCATGACACGCCGCAACGCTACGCCCCGCACGAATGGCGTCAAGGATTGCGACCTGCGATTTCTCGCGCGCGAGAACGATCGACCGGCAAAACCCCATCATCGATAACGCGTGAAAATCAGACCCGCCAAGTGCGGCGAGTGGGCGCTTGGTCCGCGCTGACGCGTCGATCCAGAATTGCGCGATGTCCTCGCCACGAAACGAACTCCCCGGCCGGCTCGTGAACGCGCGAACGGGGTGCATTACTTCGACACCATCGAGCATTCCAAGATCGACCTTTTCGTGAAACAGCGGCCACGTCTTGCGCGTGGGATGCGCGGCAACGGCAACACCGCCCTGTTTACGAATCTCCGCGATCACATCGCCCATCGGGCGCGCCGCATCGATCGATCGCGTGAGCCCGATCGCCAGCAGGTGGTATCGCTTCGTCGTAATCTCTTCAGAGGGGATGACGACAACCTCGGGCGCGAGCCTGCGGGCAATCGCCGCCGTCAGGGGTGCACCCGCGAGCGATTGGTGTTCAACGACAGCGATGAAGTCGAGTTTTTGCCGCCGCGCGAGGAGGGCGAGATCGACGGGCGTCGGAAACGCGGCCGCGACGATCGAGTGTGTGTGGATGTCGCCCTCAAGCGCCACGAAATCTCCGACGCGCGCCGGTTCCCAAGCGCGATCGCGATCGAGCAGACTCGAAAGGGCCGCGAGGAGAATCGCCACGCCGGGAATAATGAGTTCTCGCTTCACGGCGCTCCCGCGGGAAGCGGCCAGAGGGAAAACGCGGAAATGTAGAGCGTGACGAGCCCGGCAAATCCGAAGGCGTACGCAAGCGTCGCGGCGAGCGCGACGAGACGGCGCCGTCCGGGCGCAGCTTCGCGAAACATCACATAGGTGAGGACCGACGACGCGATGAATGTGGCACCGAGTGCACCGGGCAACGCAAATGAGAAAATAAGCGGCGCGATGAGTTCGTACGGGTCAGGCGCCACAACAAAGAGCCCGAGGAGCGCGGTGTAGAACAGTTCGTACGGAAAATAGGTGAGCGCAAAGGCGCGCACGAGCGGCCTCGCGGGACGGCGGAGGAAGAAGCGCGCGATTCCTGCGACGAGAACGGCCTGAATGCCAAAAAACACCGCGTAGGCGATGAAGTTGGCGGCGAAGTGTCCGAGCGTGACGGCGCCGACGTAAGAAAACGAAAAGAACGCCGCAAGGACCGTGAGGGGTAGCGCATAGGCCGCGAATATCGCAATGGCCGGCGCTGGTGCCGCGACGATACGCGCGAAGACAGCGCCGGGGCGAACGACGAGCTCGATCGATTCAGGGATTCGTCGACGGCTACGCACGACCGGGGATCCACTTCGCGACACCCGAGAATCATACATCGTGCGGTCCGCTCGCTTTCGCGCGCTTTGAAAGTTGGTCGGCGAGGCGCGTTGGCTCGGGGAGGCGAAAGCGCGCTGCGCACTTGAGAACGAGGCGTGTCGCGCTCGCAAAGTCGATCCGATGCCCGGGCGAGACGAATACCGGTTTCACGTTTGTTCGCGTTCGCACGACCGATCCGATGACTTCACCATCGTCGACAAGTCGAACCTGGGCGCCGCGATCTTGGGGAAGATCGGCGTGGGTTCCAATGAGCCGCGATTTTGCGCAGCCAACCGATGGGATGTCGAGCCAGAGGCCGACGTGGCACGCGAGCCCAAAGCGTCGCGGATGAGCAATCCCTTGGCCATCGAAAATGGCGGCGTCGGGGCGCGTTGAAAGCGCGGAAAATGCTTCGAGCAGCGTCGGCGCCTCGCGAAACGAAAGAAGACCCGGAATGTACGGAAACCGCGTCTCGCCAATTCTCGTGGCTGTCTCGACGACGGCGCGCGTTTCGGCGTCCCAAACGACAACCGCCGCGAAAACCCGAGTCGGTGTCGCATCCGCCGACACGCGTCCGCGCGCGAAGCGGAGCGAACCACTGGGCGACACCGCGACGTCAGCGCCCGCAATGAAGCGCGGCTCGCCGCCAAGAGAATCAAGCCGAACGAGCTTAGAAAGTCCGCGCTGAACGGCCTTCGCTTCGTTCAGGTCGAGGTCCCATTTGTGAAGCCGATTGATTCGCACACCCGATTTCCTTTGCGGCGCGACTTTATCAGAAGGAGCTGACCTCTTGACGCGTGGGGCGCTCATCTGGTCTCCTTAAAGTTGCCTCGCGTGTGCGGGGTTCTTTTTTTTGCCTTGGTCCTCGGTAGCTCAGGGGTAGAGCGACCGGCTGTTAACCGGTTGGTCGGGGGTTCAAATCCCTCCCGAGGAGCCATTCTTGCTCTTGGCTAAAAGTAGTTCGACGTAATCCCACCATCGACGACCAGCGCCGCGCCGTTCACCCAAGTCGCTTCGTCGCTCGCGAGGAAAAGTGCGAGGTTGACGATGTCATCGGTGCGGCCGAACCGCCCCATCGGGATACGGTTGAGCCGCTTCGCCTTCTCACCCGGCTCCTTGAGCAGCCACTCCGCGAGAAGCGGCGTCTCGATCGGCCCCGGGCAGATCGCGTTGGTGCGGACACCCCGCGGCCCAAACTGCACCGCCATCGATTTCGTCAGCGCGACAACCGCGCCCTTGCTCGCCGTGTACGCATCCTGCGGCACCGAACACCCCACAAGCGCCACAAACGACGCGACATTAATCACCGCGCCACCGCCCCGCTCGATGATTCGCGGCACCGCGTACTTCGCGCAAAACGCGACCCCCTTGACGTTCACACTGAACACGCGATCCCAAACTTCCTCGCCCGTGTCGACAACCGAATGATCCGCCTCGGGAAAAATCCCGGCGTTGTTGTAAAGCACGTCGACGCCACCAAACGCAGCGACCGCCGCGCCGATCAGCCGCTCACAATCGCGCTCGCGCGCAACGTTCATGCAAACAAACTCCGCCTTCCCGCCGCGCGCTCGAATCTCGTCGACAACCCCTGCAGCCTTATCATCAACATCCGCCGCAATCACGCTCGCGCCCTCCGCGGCAAACCGCACCGCCGCCTCGCGCCCCATCCCGCGTCCCGCGCCCGTTATCACAACAACCTTGTCCTTCAACCGCATCTTTTCCCCCTTCTCCGCGCACCGTCCGTGTTTCGGTGCCTCCGTGGTTTCTCTTTTCTATTGTCCCTAAATCCTCTCAAAATCCCGCACCCGCTCCCAACACGTCACCGCCCGATCAAACGCCGCCTGCTCGTGCCGCGCATGTGTCACGAGGTAATTCACGACGCGCTCTCCAAACGCCCGCACAGCAACTTCACACTGCGCAAATTCGCCAACCGCCTCGCGGAGCGACGCGGGCACGCGCGAAACGGCGTCGCCGCTCTCATACGCGTTACCCCGAAACTCGGCCACCGGCTCGATCCGCCGTTCAATCCCGTCGAGCATCGCCGCAATCGCCGCGGCCATCGCCACGTAAGGGTTCGCATCGGCACCCGGCAAACGATTCTCGATTCGACACGACGCGCCCGAGCCCACCACACGAAACCCACACGTTCGATTGTCGTGCGCCCAAGCAACGCGCGTCGGTGCCCACGACGCCGCTTGATAACGCTTGAACGAATTGACCCGCGGCGCGTAAAGCAGTGCGAACGGCCGCGCCGCTGCCATCAACCCCGCAAGCGCGTGCCGCATCGTCGCGCTCTCCACACCGTCTCGCGAAAATGCGTTCTCGCGCGCACTCAAATCCCAAAGGCTCGCGTGCAGATGAAAGCTGCTCCCGGCTTCCTTCTCGTCGACTTTCGCCATAAACGTTGCCGCACGCCCCGCCGCGCCCGCGATCTCCTTGACCGCGTTTTTGTAAATCGTCACGCGGTCTGCCATCTCGAGCGCCGGTGCGTACCGCGTGTTGATCTCATGTTGACCGCATCCCCACTCGCCCTTCGAGCATTCGATCGGAACCCCGGCCGCCTCGAGCCCTGCGCGGATCGCCCCAATCACCGGCTCGTCGCGCGTCGTCTGCAGCACATGATAGTCCTCGCGGTACGCGGCGCTCGGCGTCAGGCCGTGGTAGTTTTTCGCGCGCGCCACGTCGTAACTCTCTTTGAACAAATAAAATTCGAGCTCCGCGCCCATCATCGCCGTAAATCCTGCGTTCCGAAGTCTTTCGATCTGCCGCTTCAAGATCGACCGCGGCGCCTCTTCAACCGGTCGGCCGTCTGCACCAAATAGATCGCACAGCACGAGCGCCGTTCGCGGCACCCATGGAACAATTCGCAGCGTCGCAAGATCAGCCGTCGCATGAAAATCGCCGTACCCTTTGTCCCAACTCGCGAGCTCAAACCCCGGCAGCGGCTCCATCTCCATGTCAACGGTCAGCAGATAATCGCACGCGTGAAATCCGTGCCGCACGACCTCATCGAGGAAAAACCGCGCGGCGAAGCGCTTCCCCACGAGCCGCCCGAGGTGATCGGGAAACGCGGCGACAACGGTATCGATGTCCCCCAACTTCGCACGCTCTTCCAACGACGCGAGTCCCAATCCGTTCGTCATGCCGCAAAGCGTAGCAACGGCGCCCAGCAGCTTCAATGACTCGCCCAACCCACGGAGGTCGCGCCTACCGTTTCCCTTCCTCCGGTTGTATGTTCGTCGCATGCCGACGCCAACGCGACGCAAACCCAAGATTGGCGAATTTCTTGTATCACGGGGTCTCATCACAGCCGACCAGCTGAAGGTCGCGCTCATCGAGCAGCAGCGATGGGGCGGTCGCCTCGGCCGCACGCTCATCGAGCTCAAGTTCCTCACGGAGCCCGTTCTCACCAAGGCGCTTTCGCAACTCCACGGTTTTCCAATTTTCGATTTCGTCGCATCGCGCGGCGCGATTCCCCACGACGCGCTGCTCGTGCTCCCGCCCGAGACCTGCGAGAAATACGACTGCATCCCCGTCGACCTCGACCGCAAACGCAGGACCCTGGCTGTCGCGATGGCCGAACCGATGAACCTTCGCACCCTCGACGAGCTCGCGTTTCGCTCGGGTCACAAGATTGAGCCGTTCATCGCGAGCTTGACCGACGTTGCGCGCGAGATTCGGCGCCACTATTACGGTGAAAACGTGGATGCGCAACCCGTCGGCCAGGTTGGAAGCGTCGCGAACTACAATGAGAAAGTTTTCTCGTTCGTGGGCCCCCGTCCGCAGCTGACCGGCGAAGCCGCGCTCGCGCCAAGCGCCGCCATCGCGAAGGGCGAATCGTCGCCCTCTATTTCAACGGTGGAGCTCGACAGAGAAATCCGTCGCCAACTCGCCGCGCTCAAAACGCTCGTGAACCTTCTCATCGAGAAAGGTGTTCTCACGCGCGACGAATTTCTCGATCGTTTAAAGCACGGCGGCGACGATTTCAGCCGTTGAAGAGCGAGATCCGTAACAGATTGCCGGAATTACGACCCTAAGCAGATCTTGTTCGTGCCGACGGTCGCGCACGTTGTGCCAAGGGCGCAATCGGCGTTCGATTGACACGTCTTCATACACGAAGGCCGCGTGCATTTGCCCTGCGTGCACTCCTCGTCCGCGTTGCAATTCGCAGCCGCAGTGCACGTGCGCGTCGAATAAACAATTCCAACGCACGACGGGGCGCCCGCATCACTCGGGTACGCCGGACACTGCGCGTTCTTACACGTTGGCGCACACGCGCCGCCCGCCGTTTGCGAAAGCCCCTCGATACAATCGCCGGCGGTCGCGCCACACGACGTCGTCGCCGTCGGCGTTCCGCCCGACTCGCGACACGCGCCATACGCCGCGACGTTTCCACGCGGCGCCTCGGGAACACACGCCCCCGCTCGCGGAGCTGGGACCGGCGTCCCATTCGCCTGTGAAAAGTTGAGTCCCGCGCACCGCGACGGATGTCCACTCGGTGAACCGCATGCCGGGCTTGCCGTGTTGCACCGCTCGACGCAGCGATTCCGTTCGACGAACGCGCCGCCGTCGCCGACTTCCGTCACGCCCACGCAAACGAGGCACGGGGCGTTGCATTCCCCGTCGCACTCACGCCCAAGCTCGGCTGGCCAATTTCCGCCGCACCCTCGCCACGCATCGCAGCCACCCGCAGTCGCGGAGAGTTGATTATTGACGACGCCCGGCAAACACGCATCGTCGGGTCCGTGACACGTCCACGTCGTCGACGCCGTCGTCGGGCTACAGGCCTCTTTACATCGTCCGCTTGCGCCGCCGTCAACGGGCAAGCACGTGAGGCACGAATTGCCGCACGACGCCGCGTTCGTTGCGGTGCACGTGTTGCCAAGCCCCGCGGGCGACGCCCCGCAACCGCCCGCCGTCGGTCCCGCGTCAACAGCCGACGTTGGTCCCGCATCGAGCGCCGGGCCCGGTCCCGCATCGGCCGGCGTCGCTGGCGGCGTTGGGTTCGGGCTTCCACCATTTCCACCACCATCGCTCTTCGAACACGAAGCCACCGCCGCGCACGCGAGCAACGTCACCATGCTTGCCATTCGATTTTTCATCGTTGTCCCTCCGCCTCTCATAGCGACAAAGGGCAAGAACATACGCCAAATCGTTCAAAAAAGTCAATCAGATTGCTAACGCTTCTTGAACTCGACGAACTTCTTCGTCAACACGCCGTCCGAAATCGTGAAATCGACCTTCTGCTCGTCGTTCAGCTCTTCGCACTTGAGGTGAGCCGTGTATTTTCCAACCCGAAATTTCTTCGCGTTAATCGGGACCGGATAACTTTTGCCGTCGATCACCGCGAATTCGGCACACGGCGAAAACATCGACAACGTCCCGAACCGAAACGGGGTGAGGTTGGCGTGTACGTTATGCGGCGCCGAGTCTCTCACGTTGAGCGACTCCGTTTTCCCCTCGTGCTCCGCGAGTTTGAACTTGAAAATGTAACTGCTCGCACCCAAGGCCGAAAACGTGCGCGGCGTCTTAAACGTTTCGCCGCCAACCGTCACGCTCGCACCCGAAGGATTCGACGTCACCTCAACGGAGAATTTGAGCCTTTCTAAGGTGAGCGCCACGTCGCGCGATTTACCAGCCTCAACTTCGACCGATTGCAACGCGGGCTTGTACCCCGCGAGCCTCGCCTCAACGCGGTGCGGATACCCCGACGAAACTCCCGAGACCACGACGCGTTTCCCACGCCCACGTTCATTGCCATCAACAAACACCACGGCCCCGGCCGGCTTCGTTTTTACGACGAGAGTTCCGCTTTGCGCCACGTCAGGCGGACGAACCGCCGCAGCGCCCGCGTCGACATCGCCCCGCACGGCCGGATTCGCCGGCAACTGGCCGTCACGCCTCGGCGCTGTCGTCCCATCCCGCGCCCCCGCTGTTTCGGCATTTTTCGCCCGCGCCGGCTCCCCCCGCGCGCCCCCCACGCCTTCATTCACCGCAACAGGCGCTAACGGTGCCGGAGCCGCGCGATCACCCCTCGACAAACCGATGGCGATCGAAACGCCCGCAACCACCAGCGCCGACGCCGCAATCGCCGGCGTCATCCAGCGTCGCGACGACGCGATCGACGTCGCCCCCGTCGCCTCGCCCGCGACCGTCGCCGGACCCGCGGCCGTCTCGGCGGTCCACTCCGTGTCTTGGCCATGCTCCGCGGCCTTGCGCCATTCGTTTTCCGCAAGCTCGTCCGCGCGCTGCCGCTCATCTTCCGCTTTTACCTCAACATCGAACAGCTCGCGCACAAAGTGTGACAGCCGATTGTTCGTGTACGCGGGCTCGATCGTGTGCAAAATCCGCGTCAGTTCGACCTGCAACGCGCGCGCGTCGGAATACCGCTCCTCGCGATCGCGCGCGAGCGCCTTCATCACGACGCCTTCGAGGTTGGGCGGCAACTCCGGCGCAACGCGACTGAGCGGCGGCACCTGCGCCTCCTGGATGAGCCGCAACGTCACAACGTTTGAATCGGCGTGAAAAAGGCGCCGCAGCGTCAGCATCTCGTAAATCAAAATCCCGAGCGAAAAAATATCGCTGCGGTTATCGAGATCGTGGCCGGCGGCTTGTTCGGGCGACATGTAGCCGACCTTACCCTTGAGCACGTCGGCCTGCGTTTTGAGGATTTTGTTCGCCGCGCGCGCAATTCCAAAATCGACGATTTTCGCTTCGCCCGTGTAGGAGATGATGAGGTTTTGCGGACTCACGTCGCGGTGCACGATGTGAAGCGGGTTGCCGAGATCGTCCGCGCGGGCGTGCGCATACGCAAGCCCCTTCGCCGCGCCAATCGCGATGTACAGCGCGTGCTCAAGCGGAAACGGGGCCTTGTTGACAACGCAGCGACGCAAGATTTTCCCGAGATCCTTGCCGCGCACATATTCCATCGCGATGTAGTGTTGGTTTTTCACGCGCCCGTAATCGAAGACCTGCACGACGTTTTCGTGCGTCATCGTGACCGCGATGCGCGCCTCGTCCGCGAGCATCTTGATGAACTCGTCCTCATCGCTGAAATTCTCGAGAATGCGCTTGAGCGCAACGAGCTTCGTGAACCCGCCTTCGCCAATGAGCTTCGCGCGGTAAATCTCGGCCATTCCACCGTGGCCAATTTTCTCAAAGAGAACGTATTTTCCGAATCGTTCCACGCTCAGCGTCGATTATTGATGAAGCTGCGAGGGGGCGCAAGGCGCGGGCCAAAATCAAGGGTTGACGCCGACAGCACCAGCCTTCGGCGATTCCCAGTCGATGCGCGGCGTACAACCTGGCGTGCTTCCGCTGTCGGTGATTGAGACGGGAATGGGCGTATTGTCCGATACCGCCCCCGACCAATCCTCGGCGACCGCGGCGACAGCCGCTGGCCCAGCCCCGCTGGCCGGGTACGAAACGACCCAACGACTCGAAAAGGCGATCGACGCAGACTGACGCCATCGCCCGTAGTTGTCGCGGCACATCCCGAGGTAGCACGTCTGGGTCGGCTCGCATCCAAAAAACTTTCCCGACTTTCGCGCAAAACCGACCGTCGGATCGGCGCTGGCACCGACGGCGCGCAATTCGTCACCATCGTCCAAATTCGGCGCCGACGCGTAATCGGCGATGACGTCGCCCGCCATGACCGCATGACAATTAACGGCGTCGCACGCGGTCCACTCGTTCACGGGGTTAATGTCGTGTCGCGGAGCCGGCGGCTTTCGGTTCAGAATATGGACGTCCAAAGCAACCGTCGCCGTCTCGCCAAACAGATCGACGGCGGTGACGCTGAGCCCGACCTTCCCCTCAAACGGCCCGGCGCCAAATCGAAACGAGCCGGCCTCACGGATCTGAAATGCGGCGCCAACCTTCGTGGCCGAGAAGGCGTGGCCTTGTGCGGACGCGACGGCGTACAGCACGTCGGGTGTATCGCCGTCGTCGTCGATCGCGGAATGCGGCGTCAACTCAACGTCGACCCAGCACTCGTGTCGAACACCGATCGCGACGCAGTGCCGAAAAGCGGGACGGGCAACCGATGGCGTCAATGCGAAGCGCGGCGCGCGATTGACGACCGCGAGGTTGATGGCCGCCGTCTTGGTTTGGTCGTTGATGTCGGTCGCTTGAAGCTCAAGGGTGTAATCGTTCGACACGAATTGTTTGAGCTGCATCAGATCGCTTGACGTCATCGAAATCGTCACCGACGTCGCCGGGCTCGTGGGCGTGTTCATCGTTACGGTCGCACCCTGCGGCGCCTTGGCGACGCGCCACGCCGTTGATTTGAGGCCATTTTCCGGGTCTGTCACCGTCGCGCTGACCGAGGTGGTCGCCGTTAAGGTCCACTTCGTCGGCACCTCCGCGCCTCGCGTGGCGCTGTAATTCAACGTCCCGGGCGCGATCACGGTGACGATGGGCGCTTCATTCTTCACGACCGCCGCAATCTCGAGACTCCGCGACTCCCCGAACGAGTCGGTCACTTTCGCTTCGAACGTGTAATTCCCCGCAATCGCCGGCGCTGGGTCGCTTGCACGCGCACCGGCCGTTTCGATCGTCACGGCGCACGAAACGTTCGTCCACATCGGCCGCTGACTCGCGATCACGGTCGGCGCCCCGCAGAATGTCGCGACGACTTTCGCGTTCGGCGCACTCTTCAACGTAAACGCCACCGACAGGTCACGATCGTCCGAATCAAAAACGTTCACCGCGAGCCGCGTTGTCGCGGTGCACCGATTCCCAGCGCACCGATGCGCGATTTCTGCCGGCCCTGCGCTGCCATCGTCAATTCCAGGTGCCGCGTTGTACGGCGTGATTCGCATGACAGCGATCGACTCCGCAACGCCATCGCTCACCTTCACACGAACCTCGTACAGCCCAAGCGCATCGACAACAAACGACGTCTCGCGCGCGGTCGGGTTGTCGATGGTCGCCGCTGACCCCGAGGGCTTCGAAACAAAATCCCAAACAAACGTCAGCGCATCACCGTCCTTGTCCGTCGCGGTCACCGAAAGCGGAATTGTTTTCGAATGAACGCTGCGATCGACGATTCCAGACAGCTCGGGCGGCGAATTCTTTACGCGCACAACCACGTCGTCGCTCGCACTCGCGTGCATTCCGTCGTTAACGACAAGCGCAAATCGATACGTCGCATGTGGAAGACTCGCTGTAAACTGCGGTCGCGTGCCGTGTTCATCGAAACCGGGCAACGCGCCCCCTTCGAGCACGGTCCAACTAAACGTCAGCGGGTCGCCATTCGGATCGTGCGAGCCGGCGCCGTCGAGCGTAACGACCGTTCCCAGAGCGACTTCCTGGTCGACGCCAGCATTCGCTATGGGGCGCACCGCGGTGTCGTCGGCCTCAACCATCGCCTCAGCCGGATTGCTATCGACGCCGCTTTCCGTAACAACAAGCGTGACGCGGTATCGACCGCGCGTCAGAAACCGCGCGACCGCTTTCGCCTTCGCGTGATCGCGAAGCGAGAATCGCCCGTCGTTGTCAACCGGCGTAACGCGCCACGCGAAAGTGAGCTCCGCGTCGCCCGTGCTCGCCGACGTCGAGCCGTCGAGTGTCACTTCATCGCCGGCGTTCACGAGAGTGGGAACGCTGACCCTCGCAACAGGCTTCTCGTTCGGGGCCGACCGCGCGCTCGCATCGCTGTTCGCATCGCGCGAAACAGCCGGAGCATCGCCCGCGTCGGCCGCATAATCGTCGGGCTCGTCGCTCGCGCCAGATGGGCCACGAAGCGGATGTGCGTTGCCGCACGCAACGGTGACAGCAAAAACAGCAACAAATCCAATGCAGTGCGAATGTTTCATGGGTATCTCCCTCATAGGGCGTCCAAAACACGCGGGCGCCGTCACAAGGGTTATCGGCAGAACAGCGGATTTGTTGCGGTGCGGCGACGTTTAGTTTAGCCGAGGGCTGAAGCCGCGGGCGTCGTTGAAACCGAACGCGTCGCCGTCGTTTCCGCGGGCCGTGGCTGCCCTCGAATCACGAACGTACCCGCGATGAGGTCGTGGACGGCGCGACGCTCGACGTCAAATGCGGCCCAGAGGAAACCCATTCCAAAGCAAAGCCCCGACGGAATGTACGCAAGCGTGCGAATGAAAGCTCGAATCGGCCCAATTTTGCGCCCCTTGGTGTCTATGACGCGAAGGCCAACGAGGAGTTTGCCGGGCGTGCGCCCCAAAAACACGAGGTGGAAGTAAACGTACGCGAAGCAGAGGCAGAGGTTCGCGATTATCGCCGGAAGGATGACCTTTGAGTGACGAAGAATGACTTCGGCGATCTGGTCGAACCACGTCAGGTTGAGGTCGGGGAGTTTTGTCGTCGAAAACGGGCCAACCGACGCGCGGTTGAGCGCAAACGCGACGAGGCCGACGATTGCGGCGTCGACGAGAAACGCGATGAGCCGGTGCCAAAAACCAGCGGCCTTGATATGAACTGCGCCGTCGGGAGCGGGAGTTTGACGCAAAGGCGCAGAGGCGCCAAGCGAAGAGGTCTCTTTCTTGGCGTCTTTGCTCCTTTGCGACTTTGCGTTGAAATCCCCGGCGGATTCGGGCGCGGGCGCACCGCCGGCTGCGGCATCGACGGCTGTCGGTCGGCCGTCCACTTCTTCGGGCACGACCCGCGTCGCGCTCACTTCGGCGCTATCGGCACTCGGCTCAGTTGGGCGAGCGCCTCGCTTCACGAGGTGCGGCGCGTGCGCACCGTCGGAGATGAGAAAATCGGGGGTCGCCCCACACACGCGACACGCCGGCGCATCGCGCTCGAGCGCAACGCCACACGTTGAACAAACCGCAGGTTCCATGGGCCGGGAACCGTAGCGAGGTGTTCACCAAAACTCAAGTCGCGACGGGGCGTCTATCGAAGATCGCCGAGCAAATGCATTAATATTGATGCGAAAACTATCCCCGCGGATTCGGCGCGAAACGTGCGCGGGCCCAAGGAAACTGCTTCAAACTTGTGCGCCCGCAGCAACTCTTTTTCAGCGCCCGAAAAACCTGACTCCGGGCCAATCGCTACGATGGCCCTCGCGCGCGGCGAGTCCGCGACTCGCTTCACAACCTCGCCGAGAGTACGGGCATCACGCGGTCGTGACGGTTCGCCGAAAAACCGCAGCCCTGACGCCAGCTCCGTGTCGGCGGATTCTATCGCCGCCCGAAGGTCGCCAGCCTCGGCAATCGGCGGAACCACGCTCCGCCCGCATTGCTCCGCGGCCGCTTGGGCGATGCGAACGAGCCGTGGCACAACCACCCGCGATCGCACAGACCTTTCGCCCGGAAAAAAAACGACGCGCGCGACGCCAATCTCGACCAACTTCTCGACGAGCCACGACGCCTTTTCGCCGACCAGCGCCGCTTGAACAATCGTGAGCTCGAGCGGGTTTTCGTCTCGCACCGCGCGACGCGCGACAACATCTAAAACGACGCGTCCGCTCTTCACGGCAACAATGACGGCGTCCGCTTCGACGCCAACCCCATCGAAGAGCGCCACCCGATCGCCCGGCCCGAGCCGCAGCACGCGCGCAATGTGGTGCGCCTCCTTCCCGAAAAACGTAACGCGGGGCGCGAGAAGCAACTCGGGCGCGACGAAAAACCGGGGCGTCACGGGTCGGTTGTATCGACACCACGTGGGAGCATCAAGCGAAATCTTGACATCACCGCGAAATCTGAGGGAAAGTTGCGCTGCCGATGCCTTATCGCACCCTTCTCATTTCAGCCGCCGCACTGGTCGCTGCGTGCGGCCCCATCGAATACACGTCGATGATCATGAAGGCCGACACCGCTCTCGAAAAAGCCGAACGCATGGGCGCGCCGAAGTATGCGCCTCTCGAGTACTGGCGTGCCAAAGCGTATTTCGACAAGGCGCGCGAAGAAACGGGCCGCAACGATTATGACTTCGCGATCGACTACGCAACGCAAGCGTACCGCGATGCGAAAAAAGCACAGGACATCGTCGACGAGAAAAAAGAAAAGGAGCGCAAGGCGGCCAAAGAGAAGGCGAACGTTCCCGCGCCAGCGCCAGGTCCAGCCTCCGCGCCCGGGACGCCTCCAAGGTGACGCGGTCGTGAATCGGGGCAATGACCTCTTCTCGCGACCCTCGTGGCGGCGGTTCGCGTCGCTGCTCATTGCCGGCATCGCGTCATCGCTCGCGGCGTGCAGCGTCGGCACGAAACTCCGAAATGAAGCGTCGGTTCTGAAATCGGACCTCACGCCTCTCAAAGACGAAGCAGAGCGGTGCCAAGCGCTAAAGAGCTTCGCGCTCGCGTGGGCCGAGATCGATTTTGTACATGGCGAGCTTCGGCAGGGCGACCAGCCGCGCGCCAACGGGCACCTCGCAAATGCGCGCAAACACGTCAAGGACGTACAGAACCAGATTAAGAAATGCCCGGCCAAAGTCATCCCGGTGGTGGTTGTCCTCGCCGATCGCGACAAAGACGGCGTCCCCGATGTACAGGATCGTTGCCCAGATGTGCCGGGCGCCAAGGAGAATCAAGGATGCCCGGTCGACACGGATGGCGACGGCATCCCCGACAACCTCGACCGGTGCCCAAACGACCCAGGCCCATCGGAAAACGACGGCTGCCCCTGGGGCGATCGCGACAAAGACGGCGTCAAGGACAACGAGGACAAGTGTCCCGACGTGCCGGGGCCGCGCGAGAATAAGGGATGCCCGTGGCCCGACACCGACGGCGACGGCGTCACCGATAACGTTGACAAGTGCGTGAACGAGCCGGGGCCAAAGGAGAACGACGGCTGTCCATGGCCTGACCGCGACAAGGACGGCGTCGTCGACAAGGACGACAAGTGCCCAGACGTACCGGGCGTGCCCGAGCTGCAGGGGTGCCCGCGGCCCGTTTACAAGCTGATCAAAGTTGAAAAAAAGCGAATCAAACTGTCGCAAAAGATCTTCTTCGCTTACAACAAGGCGAAGATCGACCGGAAGTCGTTTGCCATGCTCGATGAGGTCGCGCAGGCGTTTCGAGATTTCCCGGCGATCAAGTGCCGTATCGAGGGGCACACCGACAATCGTGGCAACAAGAAGCGGAACAAAAAGTTGTCGGGGCAACGCGCAGACGCGGTGCGAAACTTCCTGGTCGCGAAGGGCGTGACGGCGGATCGGCTGGTCGCGGTTGGCTTTGGTCCGGAGCGTCCGCTCGAGTCGAACAAGACCGCGAAGGGGCGCGAAGCGAATCGACGCGTCGAGTTCAACATCGTCGACGAAGAGAAACCGCCAAACAAGGGGGGACCGAGCTCGCCCGGATTGCCCTGATCGTCTGTCTCTCGGCCCTGTGCGAAGCATGGGCGATCGGGTGTACAAAGTCCGTTTAGGGTCACACCAATCCAGCGGCGAAATCCGAGGGAACGCGCTATCGATCCCACGCAGGGGCGGGTTGGGCGACAGCGAAGGCTTGCGTCCGGAGCGTCTGAGGTGCTCGCTGGACACTCGACTCCCGATTATCGCGCAGCTCGTGAATTCGCGAGCGCGCATTCTTGAATCAGACGCGAGGACGTCCGCAAGCCGAAGCGTTTCCCATCCCGCCCTTGTCGCTGGACTGGAGGCTGCACGTTGGCGGCGAATAAGCCGCACTTGCAATGGTGCCGGCCGAGAGTGAATATAGGACTGGGCGGACGTTTGGGTTCGGTCGGCCGAGAGGAGAGCGATGATGAAAAGGCGGTTGCTGCTCTGTTGCGTGGCGCTCGGGTTTTCGGTGGGGTGCGGCGTACAGGCGCCAACGGACGACGAGATTGAACGTGAAATTGCGACGGCGACGAACGAGCTGAGCAAAGGGCGCGGCGCGACGAACAAAGCGGCGGCGGCAGGCTTCGATCGCCAACGCGTGTTGAACGGGCTCACGCAAAGCGGAATCAAGGGGCAGGTCTTGGGGGGTAACACGACCGGCACGACGTCGGGGTTCGGCGGTCAAACCACGTGGAAGCTCTGTGTTCGCTCGGCGGTCACGTCTGGCCTCAGTCTGTCGGGAATTCGCAACCAGTGTGATTCGCTGTTCGGTTTCTGACTCCCCATCGCGATCGTTTCCCCGCGCGCGCGTGAGGAGTAGAATTCGCGCATGCCGGAACGGCCCATTGTGCTCGTCATTTTTGATGGTTTTGGCGTGCGAGCGCCGGCGCCGGATAACGCGATTCATCTCGCGCGAAAACCGGTCCTCGACGCGCTGTACGCGAAATACCCGCACGGGACGCTCGATTCGTCGGGGCACTGCGTCGGGCTCCCAGCGGGCCAAATGGGAAACAGCGAGGTTGGGCATCTCAACATCGGTGCGGGGCGCGTCGTTTATCAAGAGCTGACGCGGATCAATCGCGCGATCGCGTCAGGCGATTTCTTTGAGAACCGCGCGCTGTGCGATGCCGTCGATGCGGCGAAGGAGCGAACGCTTCATTTGTTTGGGCTCGTTTCGGACGGGTGCGTCCATGCGAGCCTCGACCATCTCGACGCACTTCTTGAGCTTGCGCGGCGCCGAGGCGCACGCGACGTCGCGCTCCACGCGTTCACCGACGGGCGCGATACGCCGCCGCGATCCGGCCCTGATTTTCTGCGCACCGTCGCCGCCAAAATGAAAAGCGTCGGCGTCGGTCGCATCGCGACGGTTTCGGGGCGATACTTCGCGATGGACCGCGACAAGCGTTGGAATCGCGTTCTGCGCGCCTTTAACGCCATCGCGTTCGGGCGAGGTCGCGCGGGCGACAGCTCGTTCGCGTTCACGGAAGGCGATGAGTTCGTCGAGCCAACGGTCATCGGCGCGGGCGCACCCGTTCAAGACGGTGATTCGATCGTCTTCTTTAATTTTCGCGCCGACCGCGCGCGCGAGTTGACGCGGGCGTTCACGGACGCGAAATTCAACGCCTTCCCCGTGAGCGGGCGTCCGGCAAACCTTCGGTTCACCACGATGACATCGTACGACGACAGCTTCGCGTTGCCCGTTGCGTTTCCACCGCAAAACTTGAGCGGCCTTCTCGGCGAAGTTGTTTCGGACGCCGGCCTCGCGCAGTTTCGCGTCGCCGAAACCGAGAAGTACGCGCACGTCACGTACTTCTTCAATGGTGGCCGCGAGGTGCCTTACGCGCATGAGGACCGCGTGCTCGTGCCTTCGCCGCGCGACGTCGCGACCTACGACTTGAAGCCGGAAATGTCAGCGGACGAAGTCACGCGTCAGCTCGCGGCGCGCATTTCAAGTGGGCGTTATCGGTTGTCGGTCGTTAATTTCGCAAACGGTGACATGGTCGGCCACACGGCCAACGTTCCCGCGTGCGTGCGAGCCGTCGAAACGCTCGACCGATCGCTCGGCGTTGTCGTCGAAGCGGCGCTCAAGGCGGGCGGCGCGGTTTACCTGACGGCCGACCACGGCAACATCGAGATGAACATAAACCCGGAGACTGGGGAGCCGCATACGGCGCACACCATAAATCCAGTTCCGTTTCTCGCCATCGACCCTCGGCGTCTCGGCGCGCGAATTCGCGAAGGCGGCGTGCTCGCCGATATCGCACCGACTCTCTTACCGGCGCTCGAGCTCGCGCGACCGCCGGGATTCGAGGGTCGCTCGCTGTTCGAAGGCGACTGATGTCGAACGAGTCCACACGCGCGGGCGGCGACGGCACCGAGGAAGGAACACGGTCGGGGCGACTCTTGGGCGGCCGTTACCGATTGGGTCGGCTCATCGGGCGCGGGGGAATGGGCGCGGTCTACGAGGCGGTGCAGGAAGGGCTCGGGCGACGCGTCGCGGTCAAAGTGCTTCACGATACGCTCGCCGAAGATCGCACGCTGCTCGAGCGTTTCCGGCGTGAGGCGGAATCGGCCGCGGCCCTCGGCCATCCGAACATCGTCCAAGTCACCGATTTCTCCGCCCAGCGCGGAGAGCCGGCCTTCATCGTCATGGAATACCTCGTTGGCCGTTCGCTTCGCGCCGTCCTCAATGACGATGGTCGAATGGCACCCGAACGGATTGGGTTCATCGCGGCACAAGTGCTCAGCGCGCTCGGCGCCGCCCACCGCGCCGGCATCGTCCATCGAGATCTGAAGCCCGATAACATCTTTCTCACGGCGGTCGCCGGCGTCGATGACATCGCGAAGCTGCTCGACTTCGGCGTTGCAAAACTCTCGCAGCCGGACGCGGGTGACGCGCGCCTCACGCAAACGGGCGGCCTCCTCGGCACCCCAGCCTACATGGCGCCCGAGCAGGCCCGCGGCGACGACGTCGATTCGCGGTCCGACCTTTACGCCTTGGGCGTCATCCTTTACCAGGCGCTCGCAGGCAAACTCCCACTTGATGCGGCAAATCCAAACAAACTTCTCTTCGCCATCATTGAACAAACACCCGAATCGCTCGCCGCGGTCAGTCCCGAAACGCCGCCCGCGCTCGTTGCGGTTGTCGAGCGCGCCATGGCCAAGTCTCGCGACGCGCGGTTTCAGAGTGCGGCTGAAATGGCGGCGGCCGTCGCACCATGGTCGCGCGGAGCGGCGGCAGCTGCGGCGACGCCCTGTCGCATCGTCGTCCGTGACGGCGCAATCGACAGCGACCCGTTTTCGAGAACTGCGATTCCACCGCCGGTTGCGCAGGGGACGATCACCAGCGCGCCAACCGAACTTTCGGGATCGGCGACGGCAAGACGAACGGGGCGCTCCCGTCTCGCGCTGGGGTTGGGTGTGTCGGTCGCTGTCATTGGCGCTATTGCGGTGAAGTTGGTTGTGACCCAAGGCAATGCGCCGGCGCCCGCACCCGCTTCCGCATCCGCGTCCGCTCCCGCACCCGTCACCGCACCCGCTCCGGCACCCGCTCCCGCGCCCGTCTCCGCTCCCGCAACCGTAACCGCTCCCGCGCCCGTCTCCGCTCCCGCGCCCGTCTCCGCTCCCGCGCCCGTCTCCGCTCCCGCTTCCGCTCCCACACCCCGCATCCGAGCCACCCCTCGATCTTCTCCGACCGCCTCTAAGCCTCGACGCCCCACAACACCGCGCGCCGCCACCGCGACGCCCGCTCGGCGTCCACTCGGCGGCACAAAACCGTATTACTCGGGCGGCGTCTTCACGAACGTCTTCACACCGCAGCACGCGCGCGAGCGGGTCGAATCGGTTTTGGGCACCATCACCGGCTGCTACCGCGCATCAGAGTTTGAGCCACCCGACCACCAGTTCATGACGCTTCACATCTCCATCACGGCCGACGGCACCACAACCAAAATCGCGCCCGGAGGCGACATCGCGCTCTCCCCCCCGAAGCTCGTCGCGTGCCTCTCCAAAATCCTTCACCGCCTTCAATGGGGGCGAACCGATCATGGCGAACCCGGAACCTTCATGCTGTTCCTGACGGCCCGCACCACTGACAACCCATAGGAATTGTGGTAATGAATGTCTACTGAATTTGTCCACATTGGGAATAACAAATCGTGTTGAAGCTCATATCATCGTATTTTGAGAATTCGTTTCGAGCGAATTTCACCGACGATCGCGTGCTCCGCCCGATGGTCGCGACGTATTACGTCACGGCGATGTGCAATTTCCGCTGCACCTACTGCGAGCACTATTCCGCCGATTTCAACGAGTTCGTCAAAGACAAGCAAGCGAACACCGAAGACGCGAAGCGGATCATCGACGTCATCGCCGAGGATTGCGACGTCCTCTATTTCACGGGCGGCGAGCCGCTCGTCCGCACCGACATCGTCGAAATCGTGCGCCACGCTTACATGCGCCGCATGGCGTACATCGGCATCAACACGAACGCGCTTCTCATCCCACGCCGCGAAGGGATCCTCGATTACATCAACAACCTCGTCGTATCACTCGACTCGCTCGCCGACGCGAAATACGACGCGATGCTCGGCATGCCGCTCGGCACGGCCAAGAAAGTTCGCACCATCGTCGAGCGCTATTCGAAGCTGCAAAAAGAGCGAAACTTCACAATGACCGTTAACTGCGTCGTCTGCCCCGAGAACATCCAAGAGGCGGAAGACGTGATGAAGTTCTGCGAGGACCTCGACATCTGGTACACGATATCGCCCCAAAACGTCGGCCGACGACCGGCGTTCGAGATTCTCAATAACCCCGCCTATCGCGATTTTATGGATCGGCTGCTTGCGGCGAAGCGCCAGGGCAAGAAAATAAGCGGGGCCGACAGCTACTATGAAGGCGTTTCGCGCTTTAAACCGTTTCAGTGTTACCCGAACCTCACGGCGCGCATCGACCCGCTCGGCCATCTCGCCTACCCGTGCATTCCGCTCGGCGGTCAAGCGGGGAACATTCTTGAAAACGGGTCTCTGCTGCGCACGCTCCGGCGCGGCGAAGAGGAGCAAGGACCGCCGCCGCGGTGCATCGACCGATGCCACATGCGCTGCCATGCGGAGCTGTCGCTGCTCGTCAAAAACCCGTGGGAGCTGTTCACGGAGACCTTCAACCACTTGCGTCGCCGAAATGGAAAAAACGCCCGCTCGATGACCGTCGTGCCCGAATAGGCTCCGCTCATGGCTGTCGACTCTCGGCGGTTGACTGTTCGCGGCCGCGAAATCTTTCCGAGGCGCGGATTCGTTTGACCGCCTTCGGGACCGCCCCCTACAATAAAAACGATGGGGAAACGCCTGCTCGTGGCTTCCGTGGTGCTCGCCGAGACGTTCTCTGCGACCGCGCTTTGGGCCGACGCGCCGAAAATCAAGCCGGTCCAAGTGTTTGTGTTTGGCATCGAAGCGCGTGAACCGGCGGCGGCAAGCTTCGCGCGGTCCGTCAACGACGCGCTTGAAAGCGAGATGTACGGTTCTCCGGAGTGGGTACAAGCGCCCGACGAACCACTCAAGCGTGAACCGGTCGACGAGAGTCTGAAAATCGCCGAAACGCGGCGCTCACGCGGCGAAGCGCAACTCGCGGACGCGCTCGCAAGAATCGCCGCGCACGACGACCGCGCGGCGCTCGACCGCTTGGCCGACGCGGAAGCCCATTTCACGGCGGCGCTGGCTGTGCTTGGCGACTTGACTCCGCTTGAAACGATTTTTCGCGAGCGGGCTCTTGCTTCGTTTCGCGAAGGCGAAGATCGCGCGGGGGAGAAGGCGCTCGAACGGCTCTTCGTTTTGAATCCCAAGGGACTCGCGACCGTGGCAAATCCGCCACCCGTCCTCGCGCGCATCGCTGAGCGCGTGCGCCGGCGCGTTGGCGAGCCGACAACGCTGCGCGTGGTCACGGAACCAGCGGGTGCGCAGGTCTTTATCGACGGAGTCCCGCGCGGCGTGGCCCCCGTGAGCGTGCCCAACCTGCTACCCGGCGTGCATACGTTTCGCCTTCTCAAGGATCGCTTCGCGGTCGCGGCCGGTGTCGTCAACCTCGATCGCAAGGGCGGCACGCTGACGTCGCGCCTCGTTCCGCTCACCGTGCCTCCGGGCCGATGGTATGGAATGCTCCTTCGCGCAAAACTGCGCCGTGGCACTTGGGACGACGAAGCGCGCAAGGCCGCCGTCGCCGTCGCGCGCGCGCTGCACGCCGATGCGCTCGTGGTCGGGGACGCGGCCATCGTCGCGAAGACGCCGACCGTCACGCTGCGCCTCCTCGCGCTCAAAAAAAGCGTCCTCATCGATTTGGGCGAGATTCGCGCGGGTCCGGTTGCGGTCGCTAAGGCCGTCGTGCCGTTCATCGACAAGGTGCGCCGGGTCATCTTCCCGGGCGTTGGTGCGGGGGCGTCGGGGACCAGCGACAAAGAAGTTGGTCGGCTGGAGCGCGAGCTTGAGATCGAGGATTTGGCGCGAGCGGGCCGCACGGCGCCCCTGAACGGCGGATCGGCGTGGTATCGAAAATGGTGGGTGTGGACGCTTGTTGGGATCGCGGCGGCGGCTGCAGGCACCGCGACGACCTTGCTTTTGACGCGGGACCGCGGCAGCCCGACCACGACGCTGAACGTGACCTGGAGCCCGCCCTGACAAGCCGGACCCCGAAGTCGCTTGTTACCTTCGTGTTGCCGCTTGCAATGGCGTGCAGCGGGCCACCGGTCACGAGCGTCGCGCTCAACCTCTACGCGCCTTCCGGGCAAAGCCCGCTCACCGGCGTCACATGGCTCAACTTCACATTCTCGGGGCCGAATCTCGCAAGCCCAACGACAAAGCTCGTCGCGGCTTCTGGCGGCACCGCCGCGCTCACGGGGCTTCCCACGACATCCGATGTCACGGTTACCGTCGAGGGCCTCCCCGCGTTCGACCCAGCCACCGGCACACCCGCCGCACTCTCGCGAGGAAGCGCCGTCGCCGTCGACTTCGCGAAGCCCTCGACGCTTAACCTCTTCATCGCGCTCGTCGATCAGTTTGCGCTCGCAACGTCGGCCACAGGGTCCGCACAAGCGCTCTCGGCGGCACGCGCTGGCCACACCGCAACGCTTCTCAAGGACGGGCGCGTCCTCATCGCCGGAGGCGGGACATTCCTTGGCGCCGCGAGTGGAACCCCACTTCCATCGACCATCATCGGGTCGGTCGAGATCTTCGACCCACGCGATGGGTCAATCACCTCCATCGCCACCCCATGCAGCGGCACGGGGACCGCGCTCTGTACGCCGCGCGCATACCACACGGCGACGCTTCTCAAAGATGGTCGCGTCGTCCTCGTTGGCGGCCTGACCTTCGCAACCGGCGGCGCACTCGTTTCAACGCGCGCGATCGAACTCTTCTCGCCAACAACAAACAGCTTCTCCGCGTCGTCCACCCAGCTCACCGAAAACGGCGACCGCGCGTACCACACCGCAACGCTGCGCGCGGACGGCACCGTCCTCATCGCGGGCGGCGCGCGCTACTCAAACCAAACGGCGACGCCGCTCGCGACCGCCGACATCTACACTTCGTCACCCGAGCTGATTGCCGCCACCAGTACAACGCTCGCAACTGCGCGCCTCTTGCATTCAGCGACCACGCTCAAGGACGGTCGAATCCTCATTGCAGGCGGACAGGGCAGCAGCTCCGTGCTCTCGTCAACCGAGATCTTTGATTCAACGTTTTCACCCGGCCCGACGCTCGCAACCGCGCGCACCGCACACGCGGCCCTTCGGCTTGACGCGACGTACGTTGTGCTCATTGGCGGCTTCGCGACGCCCGCTGACCCCGGTTCGATCACGGGATCGATCGAATTCTACAATCAGGATACGAGCGCTCTCGACGCAACGAAAACCATATCCCTCATCACACCGCGCGCGGCGCATGACATCGCGTTGACGTCCGGGGGTCGCATTCTCGTTTCTGGCGGAGTCACGCGATCGGGCACCGACCAATGGAAGGTGATCGCCGCCGAAACGATCGAGGCGAATGGATCTGGTGGGTTTCGAAGTCGCGCAACAACAGCCGCCACGCTGCAAGGACGCTCATTTCACCGCGCGACGGCCCTCGCAAACTCTTTCGTTCTGCTGAGCGGCGGGCTGTCCGTCGATGGGGCCGCGACCTGGGTCACGCTTTCGCACGCCGAGCTTTACAACCCACCGTGAGAGGCCCGTCGCGAGGCGGACCTTTTTCCAGCACGACCGTGAAGATGCGACACGCTTGCCGCTGCGGCGACAACGAGATTCCCTAGGGATTTCATAGCCAATGGCCGGCACAGCCGTTGCTCAACTCTCGCTGCAAGGAGCCTTGATGACAATGCGGCGATTCTTGATTCGACTTGTTCTTTTGACCGGCCTCGCCGGCGCCGCCTGCTCATCGTTCGATCCGACCGTTCCAATCCGCCGCGACGCATCCAATCGCGTGTGGCGCCCGGGCCATCGCGTCGGGTCAAAAGCGTGGTGCCCGGGTTACTGGGACGACGGGGGAACGCCAGTTCCGCACTGCCCATTGTCGAGGAGATAACGGAATGCAGAGAGCACGACGCCCCATCGCTCTTACGGTCGCCGCCTTGACAACCGCCGGTCTCGCGCCACAAACCGCAACGGCACAGCACGTCTCGATCGACCTCGCCGCCGGAATGCACGTTCCGTTTGGTTTCCCCGAGAACCCAGACCCCGCGCCCGGCTTCCACGCAACGCTTGGGTTCGGTGGGCGTCCCGGCCGCTCGAGCTTCGCGCTCTACTTCGTAATGGGTGTTTCGCGCGCCGACTTCGCGACCGACCGTGAGCTCTACGAAAGCCGCGGCCCGTTTCACCTCTCACGCGCGTTGACCGACGTCACGGCGGGCCTTCGCGCGCTCATCCCCATCGTCCCATTTGTTCCGCGCCTTCGCCTCGAGCTCGAAGCGCGCGGCGGCATCTCGTTCCTCAACTCGTCGCTTCGACAACTCGACGTCGCGACGCTCGGCGACACCGAGCGCGCGGTTGCGATCACGGCGTCGATCGGCATCCAGTACCGTGCGTCTCGCTGGGCCTCGCTGTCGTTGAAGCACGAGTTCACAACGTACTTGAATCGCAATCACATTGATTACCCAGCCGAAGTGGCCGGCTATACGACCGCGCCGAGCCGCGGCCAAAACGCAACCATAGCGTCGTTGCTCTTTCACTTCTGAGGGAAGGATGCAACGAAAGGGTCACAACACCCATTCACGAGACGGCCGAGCCATCACAGTCTTGGCGATCTTGGGCCTTGTCGTGGCGCTCATCGGCCTTGCACGAAGCGCCGCTGCCGCGACGGGCTTCGACGCGCGTGGGCGTGCTCGTTATACGGTGTCAGCGGCCGCTTCGGGCGACGCGTTGACCCGGATCGACGACAAAGCACTTTTTGAGAGTGACGGCTCTTCGTCAACGGGCAACCTGGAAATCCTATCGCTCGGCTTCTCTCGGCAAGCCGGGGTCGAGGTGTTCCACCGACTTCTAATCAAGGTTCCGGCAACGCATCTCACTTCGCGCATCGGCACGTCGATAGACATCGGCGCGACAGGGATCGCGGTCGACTACCTCGAGCGCACACGAGACGGCATCGCGTTTCAAGCGACCCGCGCGTCGGGAGCGATCCGCATTTCCGCGACCAGCACAGGCGGCGCGTCGGACCTCGTCAGCGGGAGCTTCGAGTTGCACGTTGAAGATGGAACGCGCGGAAGCGACGCACGCGAACTCAAGGCCGGGACCTTCACGACCGATGAGACGCCGAACACCGCGTCGTCGGGTCGCGAACTCTCGCCATCCGCGACGGGCGGCTCCGCGCTCGAAGATCCTCCAACCGCTGGCTGCGGCGGCGAAGCGACGGTTTCGCACCAAACCGATTCGTCGGGCTGTGGCGGCACCGGAACCACAAGCGAACCGGAAGACGAGAAGGCGACCGAGAGCGGATGCAGCGGTGACTCGGCGCCGTCTGACGGCGATTCATCAGGCGGCTGCAAAGGCGACAGCGATTCTTCGGACGACAGCGGTAAATGCGCGCTCTCGCAAAACGGAAAGGTGCGTTCGCGCCCGCGCAGCTTCGCGACGCGCGTGGTTGGGTCGTTTGGACCGCCGTTCGTAGTTATCGTGACGCTGGTCGCGCTTCGGCGTCGCCGACCGGTCAAAGCCTCTTAGAAAGCCACTCCTCGATGTCGGCAAAAACGCGTTCGCGATCCGGGTCGTTGAACAGCTCGTGAAAGCCGCCGTCGTACTTTCGAAACTCCTTGTCGCGAAACCCAACAGCGTTGAACACGCGCTCTGTCGCCGCCGGGTCCGCGACGCGATCGTCGGTCCCCTGAACGATGAGCACCGGCACCCGCAGCTCGGGCGCCTGCAAAAGCGCGTCGTTCTGGGCCGCGAGCGCCTCCGTGAACCACCGCGCCGTCGCTGCGCGAATCACGAGCGGGTCGGCATCGTACGAGGCCGCGACCGCCGCATCGCGCGTCAAGTCGGTGCCGGGAATCCCCGTCTTCAGGGCCAGCGTGGGCCACAACCCCGACAACGCTTTCGCGACGCCAACCTTGACCGCTGACACCTTTGCCTTCAAGCCGACGTATGGCGCTGACAACACGATGCCGTCGAGGCCCTCGGGATTTCGCGCCGCATATCGAAACGTTGCAAGCCCACCGTTCGAGTGCCCGACCAAGAACAACTTCTGCTCATGGGTCGACTGCGCAACGACATACCGAACAAAGGTCGCAATGTCGTCGACGTATTCATCGTAATGAAAAACATGCGCGCGCCGACCGCCCGATTGCCCGTGCCCGCGCAAATCGCACGCGAACACCTCGAACCCGCGGTTCGAAAAATAGTCGACGGGAAACTGATACCGTCCCGAGTGCTCAAGATACCCGTGCACAATCGCGAGCGTCGCGCGCGGCGCACCACTCGGAATCCAGCGCTGGATATAAAGTTTGATGCCATCCGGCGTCGTCGTAAAACTCTCCGTGTGTTCGACCGTCGCCACCCGATTTCTCCTTGCCGTTTGTGTCGCCATGGCGCGGTTCTAGCGGTTCACCCGCCGTTTGACAAGCACCGGGAGCGAACGCTAAACGGTGCGCGATGGCTGACCTAGGTCGCACCCTTTCGATCGATGATGTCGTTGGCGTCGCGCGTGCGCGGGTTCACGTTCAACTTGACGAGATCGCGCGAGCTCGAATGATGGCGTCGCGCGCCGTGGTCGAACGGCTCGCCGCTCTGGACGCACCGGTTTACGGCATCAACACAGGTTTCGGCGCGCTCGCCGATGTTCGCGTGTCGAAGACGCAAATCCGAGCGCTCCAACAAAACCTCGTTCGGAGCCATGCGGCGGGCGTCGGCGATCCGCTGCCCGTGGACGCCGTGCGCGCCATGATGTTTCTGCGCGCAAATGTTCTCGCGCTTGGCGCGTCCGGTGTCCGACCAGCGGTCGTTGACAGCCTTGTCGCCCTCTTGAACGCCGGCATCCAACCGGTCATTCCGAGCCGTGGCTCCGTCGGCGCGTCGGGCGACCTCGCCCCGCTTGCGCACCTTGCGCTCGCGCTCATCGGTGAAGGCGAAGTCACGGTCGGAAACAACACGACCCCCGTGCACGCGAGCGATGCCCTTCGCGGCGCCGGCGTCACGCCGCTTTCGCTCGAGGAGAAAGAAGGGCTCGCCCTTGTGAACGGCACGCAAGCGATGACCGCGCTGGGAACCCTGGCCATTCACGACGCGGAGCGCCTCGCGCAAGCCGCCGACGTCGCGGGCGCCATGACCCTTGAAGCGCTCCTCGGAACCGCGTGCGCGTTCGATCCACGAATCCACGCGCTGCGCCCACACATCGGCCAAACGGCGAGCGCCAGCCACCTCGCAGAGATTCTTGCAACGACGCCCCACTCGCCGCACGCCGACTCAGAAATCGCGCGCTCGCACGAGAATTGCGGCAAAGTGCAAGATCCGTATTCGCTCCGCTGCATGCCGCAAGTCCACGGCGCAACGCGAAATGCGCTCGCCCACGCGCGCGAGACGCTCACCTGCGAGTTGAACGCCGTGACCGACAACCCGCTCGTCTTCGCGGACACCGGCGAAATCGTCTCGGGCGGCAACTTTCACGGCCAGCCGATCGCCTTCGTCCTCGACTACGCCGCCATCGCGATGACCGCGCTCGCGAACATTTCCGAGCGCCGCATTGAGCAGCTCGTCAACCCACACCTCAACTCTGGCCTCCCAGCCTTTCTCGTCAACGAGAGTGGCCTCAACTCAGGCTTCATGCTCGCTCAAGTCACCGCCGCAAGCCTCGTCAATGAATGCAAAGTTCTCTCGACGCCCGCGTCGGTTGACTCCATCCCATCGTCTGCGAATCGCGAAGACCACGTCTCGATGGGCATGACGAGCGCGCTCAAACTCCGCGCCATCATTGAAAACGTACGCACGGTTCTCGCCATCGAGCTTCTCGCCGCGGCACAGGGCATCGATTTCCGCCGGCCTCTTCGCACAACGGTCGCGCTCGAATCGGTTCACGCTCGGGTGCGCGCCGCAATCCCACGCCTCGACGCCGACCGCGTCCTCGCGCCCGACATCGCCGCGGCCACGCGTGGTCTCGTCGGCTGGACCGCCGAACGCCGCGCATAGGCCTGGTGGCTCAGTTCGATTTCGTCCAATCGCTAAGGAGGGCCGGCCGAATCCGAACGTTCCCGAAGCCGACACCGCGCATCGGGTATCCCGGCGCCGACGCAAACGTGAGGTAAACGTAAACGCGTTCCATCGCAAAGCCGTACCCCTCGCGCCGCACGACCTCGCGTCCCGCCTCCTTGAGGGCAAACTGTTTCGAATCAAGGTAGAGCCAAAGGTCGAGCCTGCCGATGGGACGCCCGCGGCGCTCTGGCCAGCCTTCCCCTTCAATTTGCGTGAAGTTACCGCCCCGCTGCGTCGCGACCTGAAACCGCGACACCTTTGGGTCGGGAAGCCCGATGCACTCAAACATGAGCGCTTCGGTGAGCGACATCGGCGCGCGCCCCGAGCCGTCCGTCGACACCGCGATTCCAGCCCGCGCGAGTGCCTTCAACTCGAGGGCGTCCCAGTAGAGCGTAAGCTCGATGACCGCGCCGCGCCCAACATCAATCGCCTTCGCCGTCCGCACACCGACCGTCTTCATCGTGCCCGGCGTCGCTCCGACCGTCTCCATCTCGAGCCACAGCTTCCCGTCGCGCGTCGAAACCGCCGCCTCACGCATGTCGCCCTCGCGCACGAACGCCCACTTCGTTGCGTCGAGCCCCGGCGCGTCAAACCGATCGACGAGAATAGACGTCTCCGCCTCGCTGGTCGCCGCGCCCCCGTCCGCCACACCCCGTGCCGTCTCGTCGCAACCACGACACGCGCCTGCTCCAGCGCCCACTCCAACAGCCAACGCGAAACTCACGTGGAACCGCCTCCGCATCCGCTACCGCCCCAGCGCCCGCTTCCTTCTTCCCAAGTTTCTCCTTCTCCTCCGACCTCTGTGAACTCAGTGTCTGCGCGGCACTGCCGCGACGCCAACTTCGAACATCCCTATTCTTCAAATGCTTGGCGCTGTCCTGTCGGTTCTCCTCGAGTGTGGTTTCTCTTCTCTTCCCATCTTCAAATCGCGAGCCGCAGCGTCGCAAGAATCTTACGTCCGACCTTCGTGTAGATCGGGTAATCGTAGTGCCGCCGGTCGAGCAGATTCTGTCCCACCAAGCCGATCTCCACGTGCTTTCCAATTCGCCCCGTGATGACGGCATCGAGCTGAACCCACGCCGCCGTCGCGTACGATGCGTCGAGCCTAAAGTCGTTCGTCGGCAACGTCTGAACGAGCTCATCGTAATTCGCGAACGCCGAAACGTAACGCACGTGCAATCCGCCCGACAGATGCGGAATCCACTTCGCGATGACACCCACGTTCGCCTTCGCATTCGGCGAACGCCGACTGTTGTGCGTCGCCGTGAAAAGACCGGCTGACCCCGACGCAAGGCTCTGCGTCACGCGCCCAAACGCCACCGACGCATTCGCGTAGTATCGAATCCACGGCGCCGGATCCCCCTCAAACTCCACCTCGCCCCCAACCTGCTCCAGCTTCGCGCGATTCACCGGCGTTGTTGTCGTCACGCCCTGTGGATCGCGAGACGCCTCTCGCTCAATCAGGTCCTGAATGATCTGTCCAAACGCGGTGACCGCGAACCGGTGATTCGCGAACCCGCGCGTCTCAAACTGCAGATCGACGCCCTGCAACCGCTCCGCGTTGAGTGCCGAATTCCCCGCATAGGTGGTCGTCGCATTCGGCGACTCTGTGTATCGCTGCGCTATCACGTCGGGTCGCCGATACGCCATCCCACCCGACAAAACCACGCGACTCTTGCCAAACATAAAATTTGCCGCGACCCACGGCGCAATCTGCGCGCCCACATCCGAGAAATACTCGACCCCAAACGCACCCGTGAGGTCGAATCCCTTCGCCACGCCGATCGTATCGACCAGCCGCACGCCTCCGCCGTATGCGTTCTGCGTCGCCGACCCCGCGAGAACCGAAAAATCGCCGACCGACTCGACTGACCGCCAACTGAACGTCGTCGCCACGTGAAGGTGGTTCGCGCCGCTCGTCCAATCGACCCCGACATCAACATCCGCGCGTCGCCCATGCAGCGCGAACCTCTGCGCGCGCGTCTCCGTCGCGCCGCTGTTCGTCACGCTTAAGTCTTGACGGTTCGCGATTGCGAACGATTCGCCGAAAACAAGTTCGAGCCCCTTCGACAACGTTCGCCGATACCGCGCGCGATGCACCAGCGAAAACGTGTCGACGTCATCAATTGTCGTTTCCCCCGGAATCCAATTCTCGCCGCCGCGTCCCCACGACAGCGCGCCAAACAAATCGAACGTCGCCTTGCTGCCAAAATCCTTCTCCCACCGCACCGACGCGCTCGGCCCTTCAAAAGAATCTTTGCGATTGACGTTTTGAAGCGTGTAGTCGGTTTGCAGCTCCGTCCCGGCTGGAAAATATTTTTCGTTTTGCGTCCGCTTCCAACCGCTCGACAGCACGAGTCGCGACCCATCAAAATCCCAGGCCGCGCGCAAGCGATAGTCCTGCGTCCCGCGCTCGCCGTATGTGAGCTCGAGCTCCGCCACGCGCTCGTCGGGCCCTCGTGTCACGATGTCGATGACGCCAGACATCGCATCGGCGCCATACGCGTGAGACATCGGCCCGCGCACGACTTCGATCCGCTCGATGTCGAGGAGCCCGACTGGAAGCTCCGACCACGCAACACCGCCATGCGCCGGATTGTTGACCGGCTGCCCATCGATGAGCACCAACACCGCCGCTGTGCGATCCCGTGCCGTGCCTCGAATTCCGACGCCGAGCTCATTTTGTGTTTTAGAAAAAGCATCGACACCCGCAACCCGCTTCAACAGCTCTGGGATGTTTGTTGCGCCCGAATGGACAATCGCGTCGCGATCGATAACGGTTTTGACTGCCGAACGCGGGAACCGCGATTTCACGGCCCGTTTTAGAATCGCACCTTCTTTTTTCCTACCCGCGTTTTTCTTCTCCCTCAAATCGCCATTCCTCTGCGTCTCTGTGGTTTCTCCCCTTCCCGCTCCCGCTTCAACCATCACCACGCGATGTGGCGCATCCGGCGTTCCAAAAAGCGCAATCGGCTTTCGCGCCGCATCGAGCCCAGCGATGACGTACTCAACCGCCGCGCCCTTCATCGCCTCCGCCGGAATCGCGCAGAGCCAGTCGTCGCCCTTCACATCGCAATCGGCCGTCGTGTACGCGTCTTCCGGGTCGATTCGATAGAGAATCGCGACCGCGCCGTCCGCAAAACGCGCCTTGAGCACCAGCTTCTCGCCTCGCGTCGCCTCGCGCGGCGCCTCGTGCTCAAGTGCCGCAGCCCCATTCATCATCAGAAGCGCATGGAGAAAAAGTGGCGTCCCGATCATCGACGCAACTTATCACACCTGCGATACCTTCTCATATCCTCGCCGCGACACGAATCGCACGCATTCGTCTCGCTCAACGTTTTCGCGGAATGAGGCGAAGCCGCCGAAGAAGTGTGTCCAGGTTGACCATCTCGATCCTAGGGCGGAGCGCGACCGGCTCCTCCGTCATGCTGACGATATACGCTGTTTCAATCCCGAGGTCGCGCATGCAAGTCTCGATGGCGGTTGTCGGCGGCGGCGTCACGCCGAGCTTGACCTCAATCGCGACGAGCTTTCCGCGAAGGCGCAGCACGAGATCGACTTCGACGCCCGTCTGCGTGCGGTAGTAGTACGCCTCGGCGCGCGGGTCGGCGAGTCGCGCGTGGGCGATGATCTGCTCGATGCAAAACGTCTCAAAGCTCGCGCCCACCTTGGGATGGCCGTAGAGCGCCTTTTTCGTAAATTCGACGCCAAGAAGGGCGTGGAGAATCCCGGTGTCGCGAAGATAGAGCTTGGGGCTCTTCACGAGGCGCTTGCCGATGTTCGCGTAAAAGGGTCGTAGGCGGCGCACGAGAAAGACGCCGTCGAGAAGGTCAAGAGTGTCGGCGACGGTGTGGTAGGTAACGCCGAGCGACCCCCCGAGTTCGCTCAGGTTGCAAACGCCCCCCTGGCCGTGCGCAATCATCGTAAGGAGATTCCAGAGTCGCAGGGCCGGCAGGCGATACCCAAGCTGCGGGATGTCTTGCTCGAGCACGGACCGGAGATAGGCGCTGTACCACTCGGCCGGATTGGGCCGCGGGCGCGCCCAGTGAATTCGCGGAAACGAGCCGCGCACCCAAAGCGCCGCGGCATCTTCCTCAAGAATTGAAACGCCCGAAAGATCGAAAAACGTCACGCGCCCCGTGAGCGATTCTGAGATGCCGCGAAAGAGCGACGGCGAGGCCGACCCGAGGAGCACGATGCGCGACTTTGGGTTTCGGTCGATGTGGACGCGGAGCGCCGGAAAGAGCGCGGGGAGTCGCTGCGCCTCGTCGAGAACGATGCGACTGTGCTCTGCGAGAATGAAGACCGGGTCCGCGGCTATTCGATCAAAGTCACGTTGGTCCTCGAGATCGAGGAAATGAAAGTCGGGGAACGCCATCCGCGCGAGCGTCGATTTTCCGCTTTGGCGCGGACCGAGTATTGCGACCGCCGGCGACCGCCCAAGCTGGGCCCGCAGCGTCTCGGCACAAACCCGCATTTTCGCCATGCTTGAATATTAGAACACAGCCTTCTATTTTTCAACCAACCCCCCCGGGCGGGGCGCGTCTTTTATTCGTTCATGCGAAGGGCCAATCCGTGGTGAGCACAAGTCAACCTGGTCCTGGACCTAAACCTGGACCTGGTCGTGGACCATTAGGAGTCCAGGTCCAAGTCGAGGTCCAGGTTCAGAAAAGATCGCACCTAACGTCCCCTGTCCGATCCCGAGCCCGCATCCGCCGGCACGAAAACAAGAACAGAAAAAAGATGCGCCTCCCGGACGCGTCTCTGATGCGTTCTTTCGTGGGCGTGGCCGATCTTCACGAAGTTCGACGACGCAGCCAATCAGAACTCCGACATCTTTTTCTGGATCGCTTGGAGGTAATCGAAATAAAGCGCGCGATTCGCCGCAAACTTGCTTTCCAGATCGAGCAATCGTTTCCAGAGCTTTGGGTGAGCGCCTTTGACACTCCACGGTCCGGGGGCAACCTTACCGTGCGCGGCGTTGACGTACCGGATGGACTGCGGCGTAAACTGCAGGGCCGAATAGATGGGTACCATCTGGAGATACAGGTCCCACGGCGAGCCTTTCGTTAAGATCGGCTTGGCCAAGAGCCGCTCCAAAGTCCCTTCAATCTCCGCGAGCTTCTCAGCGTGCGATACCTTCTTCTCGCTTACCAGGTAAAGGGTACGGGCGATTTCCATGTCGTGCCCCAGCATGCCGATGGAGAAAGATCGGAACCCATCCTCGCGAAGACTCGCTTCGAGAAAGCGCTCGAATGGGGTCGGGTCATAACGAGAGTTCTTCAGGATGTAGTCCCTCACAAACTCCGCCTCAATAATGTACGCATCGCGTTCATAGAGGTAACGCTCCAACGAGTTTTTCTTGTCTTTGAAACCTGCCGGCGAGATCGCGTAACTGCGCGCGTGCTGCATTTCATGCACAATCGCGGAGAGGACGATCGAAGGGCGCCTCGCATGGATATCAACGACATAGGGTGAGATGGAAATCACACCATATTCGCGATCCTTGTCACGCACGACGTCGAAGACGACGCCCTCAAAAACACTGGGGGGCAGAGTCATTAAGACGCGCACCTTGATCCGGGCTTTCTTTATCTCCGCCAAGGTATCGGCGATGGCGCGGTACACCCGTGAATTGCGCGGACTGGGTGTCTTGACTACGAGTTCTTCAAGGTCCGCGTAAATCTGGTTCGCGGCGGAAAGAAGAGATGCCTCGTCCTTGAAAACAAAGGGGAATGTGATATCGGAGCGACGAGCGGCCCGCGGGAAACGCCAGCCTGTAACTTCGCGCTTCACGCATTCTTCGAACTCTTTGATTCCCATGCCGCTCGACGTGACGGCTGACTGACTCACGCCGCCATCGGCTTCGATCATCCATCTGATGTTGATTTCAAAGGGAATCGCCGGGTTTCGCGCCAACCCCTTCCTGTGACAAGCTGAGATTTCCTTCACACGAGGTACGACGACTTCGCGTACTTGCTCTTCCGTGAGTCCATTCTTGTCACCACACCGCGGTTGCGCGTCCGTGCGAAGCGCGGCGCCCGTCGTGGCCGCTTTCATGCACGCGCTCCCCAACAAGGTCGTGGCGAGCATGATCGTCAAGGGAGAATTGATTCGCATGATTCAATACCGCGCTTGGAACATGAGCGCGAAACCGAGGCGATACGGCTCTTCGAAGACGCGCGTCGCGATGCCTGTCGTGGCGTCATCTTTGAGGCGCGTCGAATTGTTGTCGATCTTGTAAAACACCTCGGACAAGAGCGCGAGGTATTCGCCGATATCCCAGCGGAGCGTCAACTTGAACGCGAGGATCGGCGTCGCCGTCGCGTTCTTCGGCAAGACCGTGAAGTCGCCCTGCTTTCGCACAACGACCGTGCGCGTCCCCGACGTATCGGGCTGCGAAACGCTCCCCGTCGTCGCCGACGTGATCTCCGCGGTGAACGTCGACGGCCACTGCACGCCGACAATGAATCCCGGCGTCAGCCGCGGCCCCTTGAAGTGGTAGTCGGCACCCACGCTAAAGAAAAATTCCGGCCGAACCGAAATCTTTTCGGTTTCAGGCGTGTTCGGGTTGTCGCGTGGGAAATCTTGGTACGGCACGAACGACGGCACGTTGTAGAGGATGTACGCGAGGTCTCGGTACACGACGTCCGAGAAGACGCGCAGATGGTTCCAGCGAAACTTCAGGTTGAAATCGCCCGCAAACGCGTTTTGCCGCACCGTTTGTCCCGACACGACGGGGTCTTCAAGAACTTGCCAAATCCACGAAAACTCGGACGACGCCACAAACGACATCCCTGGGTCGTATTTTTGTGGCGCGAAGATGCGGTCGGTCGCGTTCGGGTCGTTCTTGTACAAACGAAAATCGACCGACGTTTGGATCGGCGCGCCAAGATGGTACGTAACCTGCGCCGACATCCCGCCCGCGGGGACGCTCTTCCCAAGCACAGCCGGCCTCGGATTCACGCCTTTGTCGAAATACCCTGCGCCAAATTCGACGCGCAACGAATCGAGAATGTCCCAACCGGCGCCACCCAAAACGCCCCAATAGATCTGCTGCTCGTTTATCTTCTCGTTCAAGATGACCGCGCTCTTTGCGCCGACGAAGGCGTAAAGTCGATCGTAGTCGAGATGAAGCCGCACGCCCGGCGCCGGTCCATCGCGCCGCGGAAAGATGTCGCCGCCCGCCCACGAAATCGCGTAACTGTAGCCGAGACGAAAGCGCTCGGTGTCAAACGGAAAAAGCGTGAGCGACAATCCGCGACGGCGCACTCCTTCAGCCGCCTCGCGGAAATCGACGTTCAGCTTGATGTACGAGCCGTCGTCGTTGAATCGCTCGCCCGACAGCGACCCGATGACGTCGTACTTAATGACGAGCGCCGACTCGACCGTCAGCCGCTTAAAGAACGATGGGAATTTCTTATAGAGGACAAGGTGCGCGAGCGACTCCTGCCCGGAAAACTTCGTGTTGTAGTTGTCGAAAAAGAAAAGGTTTCCGGGTCGCAGCCCAAATCCCGGCCCCGGCGACGTCGGTGTTGTCTCGCCTGGCCCGTGCAGCACGTCGTCGTCCGAAAAAGTGAAGGTCAAGCGCGTGTCGACAAAATCGCCCGCGTACGCTCGATTCGAAAAAACAAAGAATAGGAGTAACCACACCAGAAAACCCAAAGACACCTTCGGCGCAAAACGTGGTTCGGGTGAAATGGTGTTGGTGTCGCGGCAGTGCCGCGCAGGCACAGAGTTAAAGAGGCCAGAGGAGAGATTTCTCAGTGGAAAAAGATTCCTCTTCCGACCTCTCCACCTCTGTGACTCTGTGGTTTCTCTTTTCTTCATCTTCTTCATCATCTTCCCGCCTACTTCGACAAATCCCGCGGGTCACGGGGTTCAATCACCCACCCAGGCTTTCCCGGCACGTCTCGCAACATCCCTTGCACGAACTTGATCACCGCCCCCAAGTTTTGCTTCGGGTCGAAATCTGGCACGGTGTCACGCGAATTGACGAGGATTGCGCTCCCACCCCCGCCCTCGAGGATCACTTTCCACTGCCCGTACTCTTTGTAATCGCACTCGCTCGAGCAGCTCACGTCGTTTTCGCAATCGCTCTCGCACTGCTCTTCCTGCTGAACCACCGAGTCGCACGGCGTGCATGCACCGCCCACGCACGACTGGCCCGCCTTGGGGCAATCCGAATTCACGTCGCAATAGCCGCAAAACTCGCATTCCCCCGAGTTATTGAAGTCGCAGTTCTTAAAAATCGGCGACACCTTAACCTGGTCGACGCGCACAAACGACGACTCGCGCTTTTCCATTTCGGCGCTCGCATACGTGATGCCAATCGCACTCGTCAAGACATCGGCCGCGGGCAACCAAGAGAGCGCTTGGCACGTTGTTCCCGAGCAAACCTCGCCCGGATTGCATTGACTCCCGCTTGTGCAGATACGGTTCTGGCACAGCCCCGCGTCGGCGCTCGTGCAAAATGCACCCACATCGCACGTCTGGTTCCCGCACGATCGATCGACAGCCCACGACGGAAAATTCACCTCGGTAAAGCCGTTCGACGTGTTGCGCGGAAACTCGACGACGCCGCCCGCCAAATACGTGAGCCGATCGCCGCGAAAGAGATCGTCGGGGCGACTGTGCGTGTACGCGAAAATATTTCCGTACGCCGACGTCGTTATATCGCCCACGTAAAAGCCGTCTTGCGTCACGTGCGTTACGATGAGCGTCCCCTGGTCGATGCGGACCGCCTTGCGAACAAAAGGCGAAAGGGTCGTTCCCTGAACTTCGGCAATCGACAAATTCGGGAAGTAGATCTGCTGCGACGAACCGATCGCGCGCGGCTTGAGCGGCGCATCGAGCGTTGCCGCCGACTGACAGTTGAATTCGCCGGTAAAGGCGTTGATCGTTGCACGCCCAAAGGCTCGCACGATCGTCACGAGCTGGCCGGTCAGCTGTCCGTTGATGAGAAACGCGCTGCACGGTGTCACTTCGCCCGGCGACCCTGTGAAAAAAATTGATTCGTTCGTGGTGTAGGGCAAACCATCCGAACCGACCGCCTGAACGTCAACCGTGAAAGTCGCCGGCGTATTGGCCGCCGACGGCAACCGACTCGACAGCGACCCCGTCACACCTGCATCGCCGCGAATCGTGACTTGGAACGATTGCAAAAAAATCCCCTGCGGCGTCACGCGCACGTCGCATGCAGAAACCATTAGGAGTAACCACAGAGACGCAGAGTTAAGGAGGCCGGAGGAGGATTTTTCCAATAGGAAAATTTTTCTCTTCTGACCTCTCGATCTCTGTGCCTCTGTGGTTTCTCTTCTCTTCATCATCACTGTGCCGTCACCGTCGTGATGCGGTTGTCGCTCGCGGGCGCGATGCACGGCGGGTACGACCCCGCGACGTTAAGCTGCGGATCGTCGCCACACGCGAGCTCGACTCCCTTACACCGCTCCTGCAATTTGATGTGGTCCGACACCGCCGAGCGCAGCGTGATTCCCGTGTTCACCTGCGTCGTGTTTCGCTTCAGAACCTCGAACCCGCTCCCACCCGCCGCAATGAAATCGTTCGTCGCCAGCTCGTACGAGAACTCGGGCTTAATCGGCGCCCGGCACGTCTTCGAATTGTTTTTGTCCCGCTGGTTCGTGCAAATCTCCCCGCGCGCCGCGCAATCGGTATCCGCGGAGCACGGATAACCGCTCCCGCCAATCGTGATGCGCTCGCCCTTCAGCGCCACGCAGTTCATGACAAACGTCGCCCCCGAGATTTGCACCTGCGAATCGCAACCGCGCTCGGCGCTTCGACACGTCACGTAATCAAACAGCTCCTGAACTTCGTTCCCCGACAAGAACATCTTCGTGATCGAATTCTCGAACGGCAGCACATTAAAGAGCACTTCGTCCGTGACCATCCCTTTGCTGAACACATCGCGAATCCCGAGCGAATTCGTCAGCGAAAAATCGGTCTCCACGCGAACGCGCCGCTGAATCGCCTCGGCCACGAAATTCCCAAGCGGGCTGTCACCCCCTGTTGTCGAGAACCGCTCAACCCGCGTCGGCGCGTAACCCCAAACCCGCGTCAAGTTGAGCCGCCGATTCATCTCCTCGATGTACGGCTCCATGAGCCGCTCCATCTCGCCATCGGTCGCCTTTTTCACGCCCACGCGACACGGGTCGCAGCACCCCCGGCAGTATGCCTTCGTCACCGTCCCGCCCGTCGCCATTCCCGCGTCGATCGACGCGCCCGTCACGTTCACGCAATCGCCCAGCCGGTCGTACCGCGTTCCGTCGGCCTGGCACGCCGCCGTCGCCTTCATCGTCGCATCACTCTCGAAATCGGCGCAGCTCTTGTCGGGATCCCAGTTGTCGATGGGGCGCAACTCGTACGAGTGCGAGACGATCTCTTTGTTCCGCACAACAACGTGCAAAACGCCAAGGTATTTCAAAAACGCGCCCGAGTGCGTGAGCACCACCGGCCGATTGTCGAGGTCGTAGACGACTTTCGGCGGCATCGTCACGACGTGCAAATGCCCACCCATCACGAGATCGATGCCGCGCGTCTTCTGAATGACTTGCTCGTCCTCGTCGTACGTCGGCTGTATGCACCCCGACTCGGAGTACGCGCTCGTTCCACCGCCCGAGAGCCCCATATGCGACAACAAAATCACGAGGTCGACCTGCGGCTGTAAGAAGTCGATGTAGTCCTGAAGCACCTGAACGTTGTCGATCGGCGTGAGCCCGAGCTTGTTTCCGCCCTCACCCACCGACAACATCGAGCTGAAGTTCGCGGCGCCGATAACGCCGAGCTTCAAGCCGTTGACGTTCAGGATGGTGTACGGCTGCGCGAGGTTTGCGAGCTGCGTGACACCCGGCACGCGAATGTCGTGGTAAATGTAGTTTGCCGCGAGCGACGGGAACTTCGCCCAGCGCGAAAGCTGCGTCGCGAGGTTCGCCGTGCCCTTGTCGAATTCGTGGTTTCCGATGACGACCGCATCGACGCCAATCTCAGACATGGCGCGGATTTCCGTCTCGCCGTTGAAGATGTTGAAAATCGGTGCACCCTGAAAACAATCGCCCGAATCGAGGTGCGCGATGCGGTCGGCCTTGCCACGCTCCTCTTTAATCATCGCCGCCAGCCGCGCGACGCCGCCAAACGGTTGCTTCGACTGGTCGAGGCCAAGCCCCCTATCGGTCAAGATGACTTCGTTTGCCTTGTACGGAATGAGCCGCGAGTGCCAATCGCTCGTGTGCAAAATCGTGAGCTGGATGTCTTGGTCGCGAATGACAACCGTCTGCGACGTCGACGTGGTCGTGCAGGATAGGAAAAGGAGAAACCACAGAGACGCAGAGAAATGGAGGCCGGATGAGGGTCTCTTCAACAATGCTCCTCTCCTCAGATCTCTCGAACTCAGTGCCTTTGTGGTTTCTCTTATTCTTATGAAGTTACGGGCAATGGATGTCGGCGGCCGAGCGCGGCATCACGTCGAATCGCGTCGTTGAACCCGCGTCGGAGCTCTGCACGAACGACGACACAACGCCGATAATCTCAGAGCAGTTTGCGCCGCTCGACAGCCCGGTTGGGTTGTAGAGCTTCGTCAAAAGCGTCACGTATTTCGAGGGGTCGCTCCCCGTACCCACCACCGGTCGGCAGTTCTGCGTGCACCCCGCGGCTGGCCCCTTCACTTCGACATTCGCAAGCCGAACCAAGACGCCTTCATACTGCTCGCCGTTTCCGCCGTTCAAATCGAGCGGCGTCACGTTGAGCGGTGTCACATTCGCGGGCGTCGCCGAAACGATCGATACCGATTTCGCCTTGACCTGCGTGTTCGCAAAGTACTCCTCGACGTTTCCCGTCGCCGTGATCGTCTGCCCAAGCCCGATGTCGCCCGAGAAAACCGACGGCGGGTAAACAACCTTAACTGCCGCCCACGGCGCCGCGTTCGCGCTGTCCGCTGCGAACACGCCATAAAGCGATACGCCGCCATCGCTCCCACTCTCGACGAATCGCTGTGTCGTCGCGACCAGCGTCGCGAACGATTTTGGCGAAATGCAAGCCCCCGCGGGCGCTGAATTCGACGCCTGTTGCACCGCCTCGGCCGTCGCGCTCTCCGACGCCGCCGGCGACACCGCCCCAAAATCGTCCTTTGACCGCACGAGAAGCTTCGCCGCGCCAAAGCTGTAGTACGAAAACCCAACCATCGTCGCGAGCTTGTCGCCGCATGTCGCCGAATACCACTGCCCGCCCTGCGGCTTCAAAAGGTCGTCGACGACGAGCTTCCCATTGACCTGGAATTCGTTGTACTGGTCAGCCGGCTTCGTCACCGTGACATCCGTCAAACGAACCAAAACCCCGTACAGCGCCTCCTCGCGCGCGCCGTTGTCGGCGATATCGGCCGCGTCGGTCAAATCAACGGCGTCAGGCGACGGCGCCGTCTGCCCCGTCTTCGTGATAACCGCCTCATTGACCTGGTCGGTCCCACGCCTGGCACCCTGCGCCTTATAGTTCTCCCACTTCCCCGCGACGTTTATGATTTCGCCGGGCGCGTAACTGATCGTGTTGTCTCGGAACCGTAAAAAGATCCCGCGCCATTCGCCACCCGCTTGGTCGCTCGCGAAAACCGCCTGCCACCCGTTCGACGATTTGAACTTCGTCGACGTGACGATGAGGCTGTTCAGCGTCACGCGTGTCCCGTACGCGGGTTTGCTTGTGCTCGTCGGACTCCGAAGGTCAAAAACCGTAAGGGACTGCGTAGTTCCGCCACCACCACCGCCTCCGCCGCCTCCTCCGCCACCGCCACCACCCGCATCGACCTGCGAAGCCGGAGGTGTAGTGCCTGCGCCGTTATCGCGCACCGCTCCGCACGCAACCACCGCCGACAGAACCAACGTGAAACTCCAAGATGTCGCGCCCTTCGTTGTTGCCATCTGGTTCTCCTCCAACGTCCGAATCACCCTAAACTCGCGTTCCGATGCGCCAGCCCGAAACCCTCGACACGCTCCGTCCCCCGTGTTAGTTTTCGAGCCCTCCTACTAAAAAAGGCCTCTGAAACGAAAGGTGGGAGATTATACGACATGGGGCAATTTGTCAAGGTAGAATTGGGCTTTTTCGGCGCGTCGGAATAGCAGAGGGGCGCCGTTCGGTTTGTTTTTGTTAGACCAGCGCGGGAGCTGGTCGCGAGAGGGCGGTCAAAAATGAAAAAGGAAACAGCGCTTGTCGGATTCATTTTGGTTGGAGTTGGGGCATTCCTCCTCGGCTACCTCATTAAGGGTGGTGGCTCGAGCCAGGAGGGCAAGGGGCCGGGCTCGAAGGAGGCGTTCGCCGCGCGGATCGACGTGCCGTCTGGGCAGGGACTCGGCGCGATACCGCCGACACAGCCACCGCCTGGACCGCGGCCGGCCGCGCCGCCCATTCCGAAAGACGTCTATAAGGTGTCGTATCCGCCAAACGCCCCCTTCAAGGGCCCGAAAGACGCGAAGGTCACGATTATCGAGTGGTCCGACTTCCAGTGCCCATTCTGCACGCGCGTCGTGCCGACGATGAACCAAGTCGCGAAGGAGTACCCGAACGACGTCAAGATCGTGTTTCGCCACAACCCGCTGGGTTTCCACGACAAGGCGAAGCCGGCGGCGATCGCGACAATGGCGGCGCACGAGCAGGGGAAGTTCTGGGAGATGCACGACAAGCTGTTCTCGAATCAACAGAAGCTCGGGCGCGACGATTTCGTTCAATACGCGCAGGAGCTTGGACTCAACATGGATAAATTCAAGGCCGACCTCGACAACCCGCGCATCGCGGCGTACGTCGACGCAGACCAGAAAGACGCCGAAAAGATCGGTGCGCGCGGGACGCCGGCATTTTTCGTAAACGGACGATTCGTCGCGGGCGCGTATCCTTATGAGAGCTTCAAGACAACGATCGACGAAGAGCTGCCCGCGGCCAATGCGAAGCTGCAATCGGGCGTACCGCTCGCGAAACTTTACGAAGCGATCGTCGGTGGCGGCAAGACTGAGATTTCGCAACCGAAGCCGCGCGGTGGTGGCGGTGCCGACGAAAAGACGGTTTACAAAGTGCCGGCCGACAACGCGCCGTTCAAGGGCCCGAAAGACGCCAAGGTGACGATCGTCGAGTATTCGGATTTTGAATGCCCGTTCTGCGGGCGCGTGGTGCCGACGCTCGACCGAATCACCAAGGAATATCCGCAGGTGAAGGTCGTCTTCAAGCACAACCCGCTGCCTTTCCATCCAAATGCGCCGCTCGCATCGCAGGCCGCGTGGGCCGCGTGGAAGCAGAACAAGTTCTGGGAGTATCACGACAAGCTGTTCACGAACTCGAAGGATTTGCAGCGGCCGACGCTTGAGCGCTATGCACAGGAGCTTGGCTTGAACATGGGGCGCTTCAAGAGTGACATCGACAGCCCGGCGGCAAAAAAGGCGGTCGACGACAACAAGGCCGAGGCGGCAAACTTCAACGCGGGCGGGACGCCGCACTTCTTTATCAATGGGAAGCGATTCGTGGGCGCGCAGCCGTTCGAGAACTTCAAGACAAAGATTGAAGAGGAGCTGAAGGCGGCGGATGCGCTTGCGGCGAAGAAGATTCCGGTGGCGCGGCTCTATGCGGAGTTGACGAAAGAGGGGAAAACGAAGGCCGATGCTCCGGGTGGTGGTGGCAAAGACCCGGGACCGGGTGAAGATGACCACAAGCATTACAACGTGCCGGTGGGTGCAGCGCCGACAAAAGGACCGCCGAATGCGCCGATCACGATCGTTGTGTTTAGCGATTTCGAGTGTCCGTTCTGCGGGCGCGTAAACCCGACGATCGACCAGGCGATGAAAGAGTATCGCGGAAAGGTGCGCGTCGCGTTCAAGCACTACCCGCTGCCGTTCCACCCGAACGCGCCGCTCGCATCGGAGGCGTCGATGGCGGCCAACGAGCAAGGGAAGTTCTGGGAGTATCACGACAAGCTGTTCGCGAATCGCAGTGCGCTGAAGCGTGACGATTTGGAGCGGTATGCGCAAGAGCTCGGGCTCGACGTGGGGCGATTCAAGGCGGCGCTCGATTCGGGTAAGTACAAGGCGATTCTCGAGGCCGACAAGGGGCTCGCGGGACAACTCGGCGTCACGGGAACGCCGGCGTCGTTTATCAACGGGCGAAAACTCGTGGGTGCGGTGCCGTTTGACAACTTCAAGCGGATCATCGACGAGGAGCTGAAGAAGAAGGGTTAGTCGCCGTGCGGTGGTCCGTTATTTCGCGAACAGTCGGCGCGAAACCCAGTGGGTTGAGCGCGTGAGCGAAATGGGGAGCGCCTGTTTACAGAGCGCGAACCCTACCGTATTGTTGGCAATCCGCTTCGTTTCAGCGCTGGTTGTCACAGGCCTTTTTCAGGCGCCTGCGTCGGCGAATACGGCCGAAAACAATGGAGATGAGTCGACGGGGGCGGATTCCGATGCCCCCGACTTCGTCCCAGAAGCGGAGCCAGAGACGCGCGCCGTCGAGCGTTTTCGCGTTCCGATCGCGAGCGACCGAGTTTATGTTGAATCCCCAAAAGACGCCGGGCCGGCCCGCGTTTGGATCGTCAGTTTCGTCGATCTCACGTGCGCCCCATGCCGTGCGCACGTTGCGCAACTTCTTGCCCTCAACGCGCGCCACAAGAGTCGATGGCCTGTTGAGGTTCAGTTTCGACAACTTCCGCTGGGGACATCCCCTGCATCACGCCAAATCGCCAACGCGATTGTTATCGCGCGACGATTGGGATTCGGGCGCGAGTTTCTTTCGAGAATCGTCGCGATTGGCGACTTGGACGCAGCCGGCGCACAGAGGTTATTGAGCGCAGATGGTTCAAGAAACGCTCTATTTCAAAAACTCCTCGTGAGAAGTGAGGTTGACGCCGACATTGCCGTTGCAAAAATGTTTGGTGTGTCGACCGCTCCAACTTTTTTTGTCAATGGCCGTCGGTTCTCGGGCTTTCAGTCGGACGAAGTGCTCGACACCATTGTCCTCAACGAAATCGGGTCTGCGATGCGCACCGCCGCCCAGCGAAAAACCGCGAGCGACATTTACGCGGTCGTGACCGAGAGCGCGAAGACGCAAGCAAATGGACCAGCCCGCCGGCGATTTGACGACGCGAAACCTGGCGAGCTTCGGCCCGGGTCCTCACCGACGCGCGGCGCAGCGGGCGCCCCCATAACGCTGACCGTCTTCTCGGACCTCTATTGTTCGCACGGCGCCACCCATGCATCGGCACTTAAACAACTCCTTGAAGAGTATGGCGGCAAGATTCGCGTTGTCTTCAAACATCGGCCGCTCCCGATCTTCCCAGCGTCGCGTACCGCCGCGTGTGCGACCATCGCGGCACAAGAACAGGCAAAGTTCTGGGAGATGCACGACAAGATCGTTGGCGGCCTCGCACCCGGACACGCCCGCGACGACGGAGAAGCCGTGGCCGAGCAAAAATTACCGAAGCGACTTGTCGCGTACGCCTCCGAGATAAAGCTCGACACAGACGCGTTTCGGCTGGTGATGGACGGCGAGCGGTGCCAAAAAGAGATCGACGACGACCTCGCGCTCGCGGCGAAGCTCGGTGTCACGGGGGTGCCGACAACGTTTGTGAACGGGCGACGCGTTATTGGGGCTGCGTCGGCAAGCGTTTTTCGCAGCTTGATCGAGGACGAGCTAAGAAAGGTGAAGAAATAAGCGATGCTAATTGTGATGTCGCCTGGCGCGTCGCGCGCTGAAATCGACGCTGTTCTTGGGCGCGTCAGGGACTTGGGGTTCGCGCCGCACGAGATTCCGGGTGCGCAGCGTGTCGCCATCGGCATCACCGGAAATGACGGGCCCGTCGATGCGGACCGATTCGCCGATCTGCGCGGAGTCGCCGACGTCGTGCGCGTCTCGAAGCCGTACAAGCTCGTTGGGCGCGAGGCGAAACCCGACGACACGATCGTGAGCGTGGGCGGCGTCGCGATGGGCGGCGGGCACACGGCGATCATGGCGGGGCCATGCGCGGTTGAAAGTCGCGACCAACTCCTCGCGGTCGCGCGGGCGGTGAAGGCCGCGGGCGGGCACATCTTGCGGGGCGGCGCGTTCAAGCCGCGGACATCACCATACGCGTTTCAGGGGTTGAAGGAAGAGGGGCTCAGGCTGCTCGACGAGGCGCGACGCGAAACGGGGTTGCCCGTCATCACCGAAGTGAAAGACGTCGAGACGCTGCCGCTCGTTGAGAAGTGGAGCGACATTCTTCAAATCGGCGCGCGCAATATGCAGAACTTTTCGCTCCTCGAGGCGGTCGGCGGAACGCGAAAGCCGGTCATGTTGAAGCGCGGTCTCAGCGCGACGATCGCCGAAATGCTGATGGCCGCCGAGTACATCATGTCGCGCGGCAACCATCAGATCATTTTGTGCGAGCGCGGCATTCGCACGTTTGAAACGGCGACACGCAACACGCTCGACCTGGGTGGCGTCGTTGTGCTCAGAGCGATGTCTCACCTCCCCGTCGTCGTTGACCCGTCGCACGGTGTCGGCCTTTGGTACGCGGTCGGCCCGCTCGCCCGCGCGGCCGTTGCGCTCGGTGCCGACGGCGTAATGATGGAAGTCCACCCCGATCCCGCGCACGCCCTCTCCGACGGCCCCCAATCGCTTCGCATCGACCGCTTCACGTCGCTCATGGGTGAGCTTCGCCGAATCGCCGACGTCGTCGGCCGTGCGTGGGGATAAAACCACGCCTCTTTGCCTATGGATTTGCACGACAACAAGTGACTGCCCCAACGATGCGGGAGTCCTTTACTGCAACGGAGTCTCGGGCAGCAGTCTCAGAGGCTGTCGGCCAAATTAGATCTGACCAAATTCAAGTTCGAAACGAACGCGTTTCACCATCACGCCGGACGTCGTCCCTCGTGTACGGCCTTAACAATGTCGTCCTTCGAAACGCGAAGATTTACACCGTTCACGTCGAGGGGCGAGCCAGAGCGCCTCTCCGGTCGCAATACGAACACTTGCCCGTCGCGCCGCCGAATCCGCACGGAGCCATCCTGCCGCGCGCGTTCCAACAAGCTGGCGAGTCGCTGCCGCGCTTCGGAATAAGTGAACTCTTTCATTTCCGTGCCTCCATGAGTGCCACGCCAGCCGCCGACGCAACTCGCGCAAGGTCTCGATCCAACGTCAAGAGCGGCGCACGCTGTTCGAGCGCGCAGGCAACAAGATAAGCGTCGTATGCGTAGATGCCGTGCTCGCTCGCGACCTCCAACGACAATGTCAGGTCAACATCGACGAGCCGAATAGGAATCGCGGCGTAGGCCGCGAGTGCGTTACGGACCTGCACGAGCGTAGCCCGACGACGCTTGAGAAGAGCACTCAGCGCGTTCCCAACTTCCCAATGCACCGAACCCGGAGCTACGAGAGCCGCGCCGCGCGTTACTCGAACCAATGCGGCCCGCTCCTCTTCATTGATGAGCACCGCAACCAGCGCAGAAGTATCGATGACCGCCAGCACGATTTCTTAATTGTACAATTGTCTTATTTTGGCGTCAACTCAATGCGCCGTGGCCCTGAACATCGGCACACACCCTGATCGGCCGACTGTTATTCGCGCTCCATCGAAACAAGGTCGTCGCGGTGAACGACCTCGTCGGCCGTGCGCGTGCCGAGGATTCGCTCAATGTCGGTCGTTTTTTTCCCCGCGATGCGCGCGACATCGGCACTTGAATCGTTCACAAGGCCGGCACAAATTCCTATTGAGTCCGCTCATTTGGTACCGTCGTACACGCATTTCATCTCGTACCTCGAGCGCCCAGAATCCGGTATTCGTAAACCGCTTGGCCAATTGGCGGGCTGCTGCGCTTGTCCGCGCGGCACGTCGATCGTCGCTCCGCGTTCGGCGTCCCGTTGACATTGCCTTGCAACGACAAGACATGCCTCTCCCTTCGCATTTCCGCGGACCTCAGCACAAAGAAAAGCAGAATGCTCTTTGAATATGTGTAGGTAATCACTGGCGAAGTGCCAGCCGAGCAAGGCGCCTGGCGCGGCTCCCAGGGCGATCAGAACGGGCACCAACTTGGCGACGACTCCAAATGCGCCCGAGGCACTCGAATCCTTCGTCCGCCGATGCACTCTCCACACGATGACTAAGACCACGGTAGGCAGCACACCAAAGGTCGCAATGTGAGGCCAGTCGCAGGCGGTCGGCCATTCGGCTCCGAGCACCAACCTCAGGAGCCACACCAACTCCCCCGCCAAAAATGCAGGCCGATGCGACGATGTTAAGAACCGTCAGTCCCAGTGCCGTCCATCGTCTGGGGACATAACTCTGATCGGCGTTGGTCAAGGCAACACCATCAACGAAGCAACCGCGGCCGAATGAAGACTCACGTGAATCCTCCCTAGTTACCGTTCACCCGTGACCAAGTCGTCGCGGTGAACGACCTCGTCGGCCGTGCGCGTGCCGAGGATTCGCTCAATGTCGGTCGTTTTTTTTCCCGCGATGCGCGCGACATCGGCGCTCGCGTAGTTGACAAGGCCGCGCGCAAACTCAACGCCATCGGGGCCAACGATGCGCACCGCGTCGCCCATTTCAAACGCGCCTTCGCAGCGCGTGATCCCCGACGGGAGGAGGCTTTTCTGCGCTTTGACCAGCGCGCGCTTCGCCCCCGCATCGACGTGAATCGTCCCGGCCGGACTCGCGCCGAAGGCAATCCAATGCTTTCGCGCACCGAGCGACCGCGCCGACGGCAGAACCACGGTTCCGACATCGTCGCCAGCCAGCAGCCTTCGAATCGCATGCGGCTCGTGGCCATTTACGATCGCCGTCGCAACGCCAAACTCCGACGCTGTCTGCGCGGCCTCGAGCTTCGACGGCATCCCGCCGGTCCCGACGCGACTCTTCTTCCCAAAATCGATCGTCTTTACAACCTCACTGACGTCATGAACCACTGAAATTCGTTTCGCACCTGGCGCTGCCGGGTCACGATCGAAGACGCCATCGCAGTCCGTCAAGAGAACAAGGAGACCCGCCTCGACGACGTTCGTGACGAGCGCCGCCAACCGATCGTTGTCGCCAAACTGAATCTCTTCAAACGCGACCGTATCGTTTTCGTTGACGATTGGAATAACGCCCAACTCAAACAACTCCTGAAACGTTCGCCGCGCATTCAGGAACCGTCGCCGATCGCGAAGATCGTCGTGCGTAAGAAGCACCTGCGCGACCGTCATCCCGTGAACCGCGAACGCCTCCGCGTATTGGTGCATGAGCGCGCCCTGCCCGACCGCGGCCACCGCCTGCTTCGCGTGAATCGACACCGGACGCACCGCAAGCCCGAGCCGCGCGACCCCAAGCGCCACCGCACCCGACGACACAACAACGACCAAGCGCCCCGTTGCTCGAACGCCGGCAACGTCCCGCGCGAGCGCGAAAAACGCCTCGTGAAAAACGGGCGCGTCGTCCCGCGACAGCACCGAGCTTCCAACTTTCAACACGATGCGTTTCGCCGACGCGATCTGCGCGCGCGTCTTCATCGGCAGCAGCGAAACCCGGCGAGCGCCGTCTTTGTCACGTCCTTCACCTTCACGCGCGTACGACAGCGCGCCTTGGGCCCATCGCCCACCGCACCGCCCATCAAACAAAACGTCTCCGCGTCGCGATCGCGGTCCTTACACGTCGTCCATTCGGCAACGTTCCCGGTCAAATCGTACACGCCCCATGTCGTCTTGCACTTAGGACTTGCGCCCGCGGCCTTGACCGCGCTTCCCTCTGAATTGCAGCTTTTCGGATCGTACCCCGAACCATACGGGTACAGCATATGCCTCTTGTCGCCGTTGCACGCCTTGCGAAACTCTTTGTCCGAGCAAAGCCGCTTCCCGATAGCTTTGCACCGCGTATCGGCCTCGCGCGCCTTGACCCCAACCGCTGGTGGCACGCCCTCGGCATTCGGAAACTCGAATCGATCGATGAGAAAATAGTCGATCTTCGACATCCCGAGGAGCCCAAACCGCTCGTTCTCGAGTCGCGGCCGCACGAGCGCCGGTTCGGCCTTGGGCGGCGTCAGCACCGGGTCCGCGCCAATACCGCGAACGTCGTATTTAAGTGACAGCTTCACGCGTTGCTTCTCGATCGGCTCAACCCGAAATCGTCGCCGCGTCAGCGAATCAACCGTGACGTCCGCCGCACCCGCGCTTGCCGCACCCGCTCTCGGTCCCGCTTCTACTTTCTTATCCCCTTTTTTCTTCTCTTCTCCGGGCCTCGCCGGATCGACATCCAGCGTTGCGTGCAACTCAGCCGCCGTAACAACCGCAAGCGCTTCATCAACGACCACATACCCACGCACCGCGACCGGCCGCTTTCGACCGCGCCAACCGCGCCCCGGTGAATCGGGAATGAGCACTTTCGCGAGCGCCGGCGTGAGCGGTTTATCGCCCCCTTCCGCCTCCGATCCCGGAAGCCCGACCGCGAGTAGCGCCACGTCGAATCGCACCGCGCGTCGCCCCTCGCGCGTCTCAACGCGCCCCTTCGAAAACCCAAGCCGCCCACCCATTTCGTCAACGACCACGCGCACCGGCCCCAATGCCCACGCGAGCCATCGCCGCTCATCCGCCGCGGAGTTCTCGCGATATCGAAACTCACCGCCCGGCAACTCGCGGTGGACCAGCGCCGTCCGCCTGACGCCTTCGATCTCGACCGCCGGAAACCAATACGCCTCAAACCCAGCGCCACCGTTCAACTCAAACGTCAAATGGACCGCCCCCGACTTCGCCGCTTCGACCTTCGCAGTTTCCGTTACCGTCTCGCGCCGCGTCCCGCTCTCCGACGCGACGATCCACGAGCGCTCGAGCCGAAACGCGCCGAGGCGCTTCGCGACCTCCTCCGAGTTCATCCGGACTATCTTCTCAACAACGATCGGGTCGTCCACCACCTTCGCTGGGGGCCCATCCGCCGAGGCCGCGGGCGCTTGCCCCTCAAGAAACTGCTTCTTCGCGGCGATATTCCGCTGGTCGTTTTGGCGCGCGCAGGAAAGTGAGAAGAGAAGAGAAAACACAGAGACACAGATGAATAGAGATCTGAGGAGCGGAAAACAAAGTGAAATGAACATGCGGGGCGTATTCTGTGAGGCCGTCAGGGAAGCGTCAAGGTGAAAGGCAATAACTATGGAGTTGGAAAAACGGGCAGAAACACCGACTGCGGCTTCTCGCTGTGCCGCGGCGCAGCAGTGGAGACCGTTGCCACCGCACCCGCTCCTCCTTCTATCCTACCCCCTTTTTCTTCCTCCTCAGATCTCTGTGTACTCAGTGTCTCTGTGGTTTCTCTTTTCTTCTCTTCATCCCCCGCTGGCGTCCCCGCGAGGTCAAACGCCCCCTGCCGCGCGTCGATCGCCGCCTCTTCATCCCCGGTCGGCCGCCAGCTCGTCACCGGCGCGTCGTTCGGCAACTCGAGATGCTGCCATTTCGCATAGACATCATGCTTCCCGTGCTGCCGATACCAATCGGCCGTCGTCGCATTCATCATCATCTTCTCGATGATTTGCCGCCACCCGGCGCCCGTGTTGTACGCACAAAAACTGATTTCACCGAGCTGCGTCCCATACGGAATGATGCACATCTCCGTCCGCCGAAAGTCGTAGTTGAACAGATCCTGAAACCACATCCCCGCGACAAACAGCGCGCGCCACTCAAACGCATCCGCATCGCGCTTCCCAAGCCCGTCCGAATTCGCCCCCATTTGCGACATCATCTGTTTGAGCAGCCTCGGCAATTCGAGCCCCTTGGGCGCCTTGTCGGCGTTGAAATTCCGCAAGACCGACAGAGCGAGCTGCGCCTTCGTCAGCTTTTCGCCGCGATTCGCGTCGGTAATTTCTTGGATGTCCCTAAGGAGCTGCTCCATGTTCAGGATTTCCATGAGCGGCACCATCTCGCGCGTCTTCTTGTTGACGAAAAGAATCGTCCCAATCCCGCAGTTCGGGTGACACCCGCACTTCATCGATCCCCAATCCGCGTTCTCGCCTTGCAGCAAATCGACCAGGTCGCTAAACGGCCCAAGCGCCGACAGCGGAAACCAGTCGCGCATCGGCTCGGTGACACCGGTTTGCCGCTTCACGTCGTGCGCAAGGTGCGAGAGCGTGTAGCGTTGCGCCGCGCGCGTCTCGTTGTCGACGTCTTCGTCACGCCCCGTAAACGACACCGGTTGAAACGAAATCACCGTGACCTTATCGGGGTTCTTTACCGCGAAATCGAGGATCGGCCCGACCTGGTGGTTGTTAACGCCGTTCACGACCGTGACGACGAGAACCACGTCGATCTTCGCCGCCGCCAAATTCTCGATCGCGCGCAGCTTCACATCGAACAAATTCCCGATCTTGCGGTGCATGTTCGCTTCGTTTGTCACCCCGTCGAACTGCAAGTACGCGATGCGAAGCCCAGCCGCGGCCGCCTCCTTCGCAAACTCAGGCTCCTGCGCGAATCGAATCCCGTTCGTCGCGGCCTGTACGCAAAAATACCCGACCTCCTTCGAGTACCGAATCGCATCCAAGAAAAATGGCGAAATCGTCGGCTCGCCCCCCGAAAACTGCACCGACAACTGTCGCCGCGGCTTAATTGAAACAGCGTTGTCTAGAATTTGCTTGACGTCGTCCCATTGCAGCTCGTGCACATATCCAACCTGGTTCGCATCCATGAAGCACGGGTCGCACATCATGTTGCAGCGGTTCGTGAGGTCGACCGTCAAGACCGATCCACGCCCAAACTGAATCGACGACGATCCGTGGTCGCGCAGATGCGTCGCCGGCGCTTTGTAGTCGCGCCCCGGATACAGCCGCTCGAGCCGCCGCATAAACGCCGGGTCGATCGACATCACGTCGCTCCACTTCCCGTGCGCCGCGCACTCCTTCTCCATGACGATCTTCCCGTCGCGCTCGACGATCATCGCCTTGATTTCGCCCGGCTTGCCGTCGATGAGATAGCGCCAATCGCGTGCCCCGCTCAAAATCGCGTCGCGCGCCTCTTTTACACACTTTGGGCAGAGCGAGTCGGTCTCGCGCGGCCAGCCGAGCGGCGGGAATGTGCGCTCCTTCGACTTTAAGAGCGGCGCCGGCGCCCACTTTGGCTGAAACGGCTTCCCTTCCTTTATATGGTTAACCTTCTGAACGACCGGCCAAGCCATGTTTGCCGCTTTCGCCGCTGCCTTGGTCGCCGCTTTGGTTAATTTCGCCTTGAACTCCATCTCGAGATCCTCCCAACGAGAACCAGTAACAAGTGAAACGCTTGCCCAAGGAGGCAGAGCAGTTCCCATTCCAATCGCGACACGGCGCGACCCATAAAATCGCCAATAGTTTCAACACTTTAATTCCAGAGCCTCCCAACGGTTGGCCGGATCTGCACATTCATGTGCGACAAGCGCACACAGATGTTCGCCGACAAATCAGCTTCAGTTTATTGAAATCGACGCGTCTATCCCCCATTATGAAGGCCATGCTCAAAACAAACGTTCGTTGGTGGCTTCCGCTTGTCATCGCTTGCACGACGACCTCGACTAGGCCGGACGGAGGCACTATCGATGCGGGAGCGGATGCGGGAGCGGGAACCGATGCGGGAACGGATGTGGACGCGGGAACGGTTGCGGACGCGGGGACGGAGGCGGATGCGGGAGCGGGAGCGGATGCGGGAACGGAGGCCGACGCGGGTGGTGATCTCGACGCGGGTTCCGGGCAAGATGCTGGCCCCGGACCAGATGCTTCGACCACAATGAGTTTCTTCGTGACGAGCGTCGGGACGGGTAATGCCGGCGGAAACCTCGGCGGACTCACGGGCGCCGACGCGAAGTGCGCGACGCTCATCCAAGCGGCGACAGTCCCAGCGTCGGTCAAAGCAAAAACGTGGCGCGCCTATTTGAGCACCACGACCGTCGCGGCGCGAACGCGCATCGGCGTGGGCCCTTGGTACAGTTTTGGCGGCGCTCTCGTCGCGCAAGACCTCAACACGCTTCATGATGCCGGGATTTCGTACGAGCTGATGCTGACTGAGCTCGGGACCACAGTGCCCTCAAACGACCACGACATCTTGACCGGCTCTGACGCGGACGGCGGCGTCTCCGACCCCGTCGCAACTTGCGGCGATTGGACAACGAACGACATCAGCTGGTACACGCAGGTTGGGCACTCCGATTGGAACAGCCCGTCGACCGCCGGCAACCCAAGTTGGAACGCATCGCACCTGACCACCTGCGATCAGGCTGGGCTTCAATCAACCGCTGGTAGCGGCCGAACCTACTGCTTCGCTCAGTAGTTGACGACGACGACTTCGCGCACGGGCCCGCGCGCATCGGCCTTTGAATTGATCGCGCGGCGCACGTCGATGAGCTCCATGCGAAAGCCGCGGAGCGCTTGATAAAGCTCGACGACGAGCGGCGTGTACGAATTCGAAACCATGACGCGAATTCCGGCGTCCGAAAGCTCGGCCACGACCGCGGCAAGGCGCCGCTGCTCACGAACGCCGAAGCCTTCGCGATCGTATGCCGTAAAGTTCGACGTCGCCGAGACCGGCACGTACGGCGGGTCAAGGTAGACAAAGTCGCCTTCCTTTGCGCGATCGAGAACGGCCTCAAATGGCGCGACGCGCAAATCGACGCCGCGGAGCGCGCTCGCGACGGCGCGAAGATTCGGTGCATCACAGATGCGTGGGTTCGTGTGGCGCCCAAACGGCACGTTGAACTCGCCGCGTGAATTGACGCGGTAAAGACCGTTCCATCCCACGCGGTTCAAAAAAATGGTGCGCGCCGCTCGCTCGGCGGGCGAGAGGTAGCGGGGGTCGGCTTTGCGAACGACGTAAAAATGATCTTCGTCGTAGCGGTGCCCGGCGAGCGCCGTGATGACGGCGTCGACGTTGTCACGGATCTGCGCGTAGCAGTGGATGAGCTCGGCGTTTGAATCGGACAGAACCGCGCACGCGGGGCGAAGGCCAAAAAAGACCGCGGCGCTCCCGACGAACGGTTCGTGGTAGGTGCGAATCGAGTCGACGGCCGGAAAAAAATGCGCGTGCCCGCTGATGAGGTGCGTTTTTCCGCCCGCCCATTTAAGAAACGGCCGCGCGACGACGAGCCGCGCCGACGAACCGCGATGGTCGCAAGGGACCGTCGACGTCAAATCCGGAGCCTCGGCATCGGAATGCCCAGCTTCTCCGCAAAATACGGCAGCGTCCGGGCAAGCCCGTCGCGCAGCGAAACGCGCGGCTCCCAACCAAGTATCGCGCGCGCACGCGTCGTGTCGGGACGGCGCACCTTCGGATCGCCCTCGGGAAGCGGGTGAAACGTGAACGCCGATTTCGAACCGACCAAGTCGCGAATTGTCTCGGCGAGATCGAGCATTGAAACTTCAAACTGCGTCCCGAGATTCACGGGCATCGGCTCATTCGCCTCGAACAGCCGCACGAGGCCGTCGACCAAGTCGTCAACGAAACAAAGCGACCGCGTTTGCTTTCCATCACCGAAAATCGTCATCGCCTCGCCACGGAGTGCCTGACCCAAAAACGCTGGAATGACGCGCCCATCGGCGAGCCGCATGCGCGGCCCATACGTGTTGAAAATGCGCGCGATGCGCGTGTCGACGCCATGAATACGCCGATACGCCATGACGATCGCCTCGCCGTAGCGCTTCGCCTCGTCGTAACAGCCGCGCGGCCCGACCGCATCAACGTTGCCCAGGTAACTCTCGGGCTGCGGATGAACGAGCGGGTCGCCGTAAACCTCACTCGTCGACGCGTGCAGAAATCGCGCACCCTTCGCGCGCGCGACCCGAAGCATATTCTCCGTGCCGATCGCGCCGACGCGAAGCGTCTCGATCGGGATCTTAAGGTAGTCGATGGGCGACGCGGGCGACGCGAAGTTAAGAACCCCCGTGATCGGGCCATCGATTTCAAGCGGCGTCGTGATGTCGTGAACAACGAACGAGAATCGCGGGTTATTCAGCAGGTGCGCGATGTTCGCGCGCGCGCCCGTCATGAGCGAGTCAACCGCGACGACCTCGTCACCGGCCGCGAGAAACCGTTCACACAAAAACGACCCGATGAACCCAGCGCCGCCCGTTATGACAACGCGCCCCACGTCGCGCCTCACGGGATGAAGGAGATCTGCCCCGGGATCTCCGCTTTGTGCTTGTCGAGGATGAGGTCGATCCCCTGGCGAATAAATTCGGCAACCGGCACCTTCGTTTTCTTGTGCAGCGCCTTGAGCTTCTCCATCTGCTCCGGCGTGATGTAGATGGTCGTCGAGATCATCTTTCGCATCGCGCGCCTCCCGATTGCACCGACCATAGGAGGCAATACGTGACGTGTCAATTTTGGAAGGGGCTGACAGTTTGCAATCGACCGTTAACAGTTATGAAGAAGAGTCACTGCGACTCATCGGTGTACCGATTTCTTAACTGTTAACTCTAAACTGTTAACTGTAAACTCTTCCCACAATGCGTGACACGTGGAACCCCGAACAGTACGAACGCTTCAAGCGCGAGCGCGCGCAGCCGTTTCACGACCTGATGTCGCTTGTGCGTTGGAAGCCGGCAATGCGCGTCGTTGACCTCGGGTGCGGCACCGGCGAATTTACGCGCATCCTCCACGAAAAGCTCGGCGCCGCTGAGACGCTCGGCATCGACAACTCCGACGCCATGCTAAAAACATGCGACAAATACGCAACCGAAGGGCTCCGCTTCGAGAAGCGAGACATCAGCGATTTCAGCGCCGACGCGGCGTTTGACCTCGTTTTCTCGAGCGCGGCGATTCAGTGGCTTCCTGCGCACGAAACACTTCTCGCCGGCATTGCTCGGGCCGTCGCGCCCGAAGGCCAACTCGCGATTCACATGCCCGCGAACGACGATCACCCGTCACACACCGCCGCCGTCGACGTCGCAAGCGAAGCGCCGTTTCGCGACGCACTTCGCGGATACACGCATCGCCCCCCGCTCCTTTCCGCGGAACGCTACGCGGAAATCGTCGACGCGCTCGGTTTCTCAACGCAGCACGTCCGCCTTCAGGTTTACGTTCACCGCCTCCTGTCGCGCGATTCCGTCGTCGATTGGGTCAAAGGAACGCTTCTCACCGACTACGAGCGGCGCCTGCCCAAAGACCTCTTCGCGAAGTTCGTCGAACGCTACCGCGAGCGGCTCATTCCAAAACTTGCCGACAAGCGCCCATACTTATTCACGTTCCGGCGACTCCTCTTTTGGGCGACCCGCTGATCGTGCGCGTCGCGCTCCTTAGTCTTTTCGCGGTTTCATGCGCCGCGCACAACGCATCACCCTCACAGAGACCCAGCGACCCAGCCGATACCGTCGAGCTCGCGCAATCGTTTCCAGCTGAGACGACGCTCGCCGACCCGTCCCTTCGCACCGCGCGCGAAGTTTGGCTCGAGATGATCCGCGGCGCAACCCGCACCATCGACATCGAGCAGTTTTACGTCGCATCAAAACCCGGCGAATCGCTCGAGGCCGTGCTCGACGCGCTTAATTCCGCGGGGCGACGGGGCGTGCGTGTGCGCCTCATCGTCTCCAAAATGCTCGCCCACGAAGACCCGGCAACGCTCGACCGCATCCGCCGCATCCCAGGCGCGTTGGTGCGCATCCTCGATCTCAAACCGCTCGTCGGCGGAATTCAGCACGCGAAGCTCTGGGTCGTTGATGGCCGTCTCGCGTTTGTCGGAAGCCAAAACCTCGATTGGCGCTCGCTCACCCACATCCTCGAACTCGGTGTCCGCGTCAGCGAACCCGAGATTATCCGCCAGCTCAGCGAAATCTTCGAGGTCGATTGGGAGCTCGCCTTGCGCCCAACCGATCGCCCCGCATGGCCCGCCGTGACACGCCCGCGGCTCACCGGCCAACCGATCGAACTCGTCGCAAGCCCGCCTGGCATCACTCCGCCCGCGATTCGCCCCGCGCTCGACGCGCTCCTCGATCTCGTGCGCCACGCGCGCCGCCGCATCCGCTTTCAGCTGCTCTCGTACTCCATCGTCGGCAGAGCCAAAGGCACAACCTGGCGCGTCATCGACGACGCCCTGCGCGACGCGGCCAAGCGCGGCGTCAAAATCGACATAATCGTTTCCGACTGGAACACGACCCGCACCGACCTCCCGACGCTTCGCGCCTTGAGCGCCGTTCCGAACGTCACGCTTAAGGTCGCGTCGATTCCCCAGACCGCGCGTGGATTCATCCCGTTCGCGCGCGTCGTTCACAGCAAGTTCATGGTGGTCGACGACGCGATCCTCTGGCTCGGCACAAGCAACTGGAGCGAAAAATACTTCACCGCCTCGCGCAACGTTGAGCTGATTTTCCGTCGCGTCGACCTGGCGACGAAAGCAAACGAAATCTTCGAACGCCTTGGGAGGAGCCCTTATGCGGCACCGTTCGATCCCGCAAAAGATTACGTTCCTCCGCGTCGCGCATCCGCGGCGCTGCTCAGCCGTCCTTCCCTTTATCCTTCTCTGGTTTCTTTCCGAGCGTTAACCCAAAAAACGTCGACTTCTTTTTCTCCTCTTTTCCGCGCATCGACAGCAGCCGAATCTCGCTCGCCGCCTCGTGCCCCTTCTGATTCACCTCGACCGCTTCCTTGAACTTTCGCAAGGCGAGGTCGTTTTTCCCAATCTGTTTGAAGTAGTACCCGAGATAAAGATACGCGTCGTAGTATTGGCTGTTGAGCGCGATCGCATTCTCAAGCGCACCCTTAACCTTCGCGGACATCTCCCGTCCCTGCTCGACAGACCAAAGGTAAAGGTTCTTCGCAATCAGAAATTGATACTCAGCCGACTTATTGTTCGCGTCACCGGCCCGAACCAGATAAGCGTCGGCCCGCGCGTAAACTTTGTTTTTCATTAAGATATCGCCAATCGTTGAATCGACCGCGGCCTTACCGGGCGTGTCGGCCAGCCGAAACGGCTCCTCCTTTTTCGAATCAAGGTGCGCGAGATATTGCGCCTTATACTTCGCGTCCTGGACGGTAACGAACGCCGTTGCCACATGCTCGACGAGTTGGAGCCCCAACTCGGCATCCGCGTCCTTATAGATCTGATCGAATCGATTGATATTGTGCGGCTTGAGCGCAGCGATGAGTCCATTCTTCAGCTCGAACGGCTGAAACTGGCGCCCCACGCCGAGCAATGCAAAAAAATCTTTCTCAGCAATTTGCGGGAACTTTTGGAAAAGCGGCGAAACTTTCTTCGCGGGCTTGGGTGGGGGAGTGGGAGCGGGAGAAGAAGTTAAACGCAAAGGCGCGGAGGCGCCGAGAAGAGAAGCTTCTGTCTTTGCGTCCTTGCGGCTTTGCGCCTTGGCGTTGAAGTCGACTGCTGGCGCGGGCTTCGAAACGCGCGCGGTCAGCGTTTGTCGCTGTGGGGCGAGCGGCCGCGTTGGAGATGGTGTCGGTTCGACGGGCAGCGACGGCGATTCTGTCTCGGGCGCGAGCGAAAAGTCGGCGTCGTTCGGCCGCTCGGGCATGGGCACCGCCTCCCCGCCGCCACCATACACGACACCTATTTCTTCGATCTCCTCGTCCAACGCTTCACCCTCGCCCGCGTCCGCATTCGCAATCGCTCCCGCGTCCATCCCCGCGCCCGCAAGCTCCTCAGGTGAAGGTCCGGGTGTCTCCAAGTCGGGTGGCACAACGCTATCCGGCGGCGACTCTAGCACCGCCCATTCCATCCCCTCGTCGCCCTCGGGTTGGCTTCGAACGCCGTGCTGCCGTTGTTCGGACGGTGTCGATTCCGCAACCTCAACAACGCCCAGCAATGACAAAGCGCAAACGAACCTGTGAATCACCCCCATCTCTTGAAAACCCTCGTCCCGAAGCGCCGCCAGCCGCTTCCCATCAACCCGCGACAGCCGATCCATTTCGGTTGGGCTCAACGTGAGATCCGAAAATCGCGAAATCTGATCGAAACGCACACGAACGACAACACCCGGCATGCTCGGACACTCTCGCTGAAGCGCATCATCGCCGTAATGCGACGTTACGCCGTCGATAACAAGGCGCGCCGGCTCGATCCGAAAGAGCGGTACCCCCGTCGTGCTGGGAACTTCGCGACGCGCCATGCTCTCGGCGTCAAAACCGAACAGCGTCAGGAGCCTCGACCGAATCGCGGACTCAAGAACGCCGTACAGCTCGCCGCGCGACAAAACATCATCGAAAAACGAAAGATTCTGCTCCCACAACAAAGGCGCCGCGGGCAATGATGCGAGGAGCGTCATCGCCCGTGCCTCGGTGATTTGGTTGGCGTTCAACATGACCGACACGAGGTCGTTCACACCCGAATGCGGCGTCGCGTAAACCGGCATCCCCTCACGAAAAATCACCTCGTGCTCCACACCCAGCGTTTGGAGCCAAAGCGCGCACGACGCCCCCTCGCGCGCGATTTGCGCGACCGCCCGTCCGAACGAGGTCAATGGGCTCTCGCCATCCATTCGATCAAACCAACACTAGCGCAAACCTCGAATGACGGCCATTCGCAAGGAGCCGCCCGCGCATCCGTGCGTTGCCCTGATTCCCGGATAACGAGCGAGATTTGCGTGGGGCGGTCGGGTTTGGGCTCGCTTCGGCTCGCAAAAGTCCTCGGGTCTGACATTAAGTGTGAGTCTGTACGAAATGAATCAAACATCATGAGAACGGCAATGCCACGCCCCATCGGCACCTCATCCCCTGCGGA
>JACPTQ010000062.1 GCA_016192705.1 Deltaproteobacteria bacterium
ATTTCCGCTGCGCGGACGCTCCACTGGAGCATCCGCAGAAGGCAGCGGAAATAGCCACCGGCTTGCCTGCAGACCGCCCGCAGAATAGGCGCGCCGTTGCGGCGCCCCTGCCGACCCGACGCAACTGCTGGTGAACCGCTTACCGGGTAGATCTGTTTTGGCCCTTGAGGGCGGTGCGATGTGTTCACCCCACGGCTGGAGACGAGCGATCGTTCAACCCCCAAACACACCGCCGCCATTTTCCGCTGAACGGTGAACTTTTGAGATGGCGGGAGGGGTTTGGGCAAGCAGAGGCTCGCATCCGCAGGGGCTGAGGTGTTGATCTGGCGTGGATTTGCCGCCACTGCGGGCCTTGATTCAACTGGCGCAGCCGTTCTTTTGATGTCAGCCCCGAGGACGTCCGCGAGCCGAAGCGAGCCCAGACCCCGCCCGCTCTCTTAATGGTCTTCGCCGTTAACCGGCGAATCGGGGTCATCGCTTGCGAGGGGCGAGAGGCGCGCGGTAATCGTAGAGGCTGATGCGTATCGTTTCACTCCAATTTCGCGCGGCCGCGTGGTCGTTTTTTTTCGTCGTGATGGGTGTGCTCTTGGTGCGTGCGCGCGGCATCGATTTTCGCGCCCTGGTTCTTGACGGCGGCACGGTCGCCCTCGCGGCGATGTCGGTCTTTTCCGCGACTGCAGCCCTCTTCATTGTTGCGGGGGGGACGGCCACATTCGAACGGCTCTTAGCGTGGGGGCGTGAAAATCCACGCGTTGGCGCGGCGCGTGTCGTCGCCGGGGGTGTCTCGATTGTTTTGGGAATCGCGATTGGCGTCGCCTCATCGGCACACTTCCTAAGTCACTATCGCGCGGCGGGGTGGGCGGCGCTCGCAAACGGCGCGGTCTTCGCGGGCGGGCTTGTTGTGGGCGCGGCGTTGTTCGTTCCGATTGAGTCGGTTCTTGAGCGCGCCGTTCGCCATCGGCAACCGGACTTTCGCGCGGCTTTAGCGTGGACCGCGCTCGTTGTCGCGGTTGCGAGTGTCGCGTTTCTCGAAACGATCTTCCAGCGCTCGCTGGTCCTCACGGGCCCCGTTGTTTTGATTCAGGCGGCAGCGCTGCGATGGCCCCCGCGCGTTCCTAGGGCGGTGGATTTTTTCGTGACCCGCGCCTTCGTCGTTGGATGCGTCCTTCTTTTGTATGCGCGCGTCTTCGGTGTTCCGGCGAACAACGCGAATCCCGCGCCCCGTGCGGATTCTCGAGCGGAAGGGGTTGCGGTTCTGCCGCTGGTTGCGGATGCGGGAACAAAAGTTGATTCGGGCAACGGCTCGGGCACACGATTGAAGGAGGGAGCGCGGGGGGTGCTGCCATCGCGACCGTAGAGGCGCGACAATCGAGTCGCATCGTGGTCGAATGGAAGATGTGTCGGACCTGAAGGAAGGGAGCTGAACATGGAGACGCTTCGGATCGCGCTTGTTCAGATGAACGCGACGGTCGGCGACCTCGCGAAAAATCGGGATCGAATTATTCGTGGGCTCGAGGACGCACGCAAAGCCGGCGCGGCCTTCGTGGCGTTTCCAGAGCTTGCGGTGACGGGTTACCCGCCCGAGGATTTGGTGCTCTCGCCGCAGTTTGTCGCCGACAACGTCAAGGCGCTCGGCGACGTTTGCGCCGCGACGCGCGGTATCACGGCCGCGGTTGGATACGTCGATTGCGGTGACGACATTTATAACGCCGCGGCGATTCTGCACGACGGCAAGCACGTTGCGACTTATCACAAGCGGTTTTTACCGAACTACTCTGTCTTCGACGAGGACCGGTATTTTCAAGCCGGCACCAAAGGTCTCGTCGTTGAGCTCGGTGCGGTGCGCATCGGCATCAACATCTGCGAGGACATCTGGTACCCCGGCGGTCCGACCACCGACGAAGCGCTCGCGGGCGACGCCGACGTTATTCTCAACATCTCATCGTCGCCGTTTTGCGCCGGGAAACACGCGCAGCGCAAGAAGATGCTCGCCGTGCGCGCCGTCGACAACGTCGTGTGCGTCGCGTACCTCAACATGGTTGGTGGCCAAGACGAGCTCATTTTTGACGGTCGGAGCCTCGTCGTGAACGAGGCGGGCGAAACGCTTGCCGAGGGCCGCGCCTTCGACGAGGACCTTGTCGTTGTCGACCTCCCCATCGATTCGGTCTTTCGGCGCCGCCTCAAAGACCCGAGACGGCGCAAAGAGAAACTCCGAACGGGTGCGCATTCCGACGTCGACATTGTCCCACTCGCCGCTCCCGCATTTGCGTCCGCGCCCGCGCTCGCAACCGCTCCCGCCTATGCGCCCGCCTCACCCGACGAAGAAGTCTACGGCGCGCTCGTTCTCGGTGTGCGCGACTACGTCCAAAAAAACAAATTTCAAAAAGTTGTCGTCGGTCTCTCGGGCGGAATCGACTCCGCGCTCACCGCCGCCATCGCTGTTGACGCGCTCGGCGCGACCAACGTGGTCGGCGTCACAATGCCATCGCGTTTTTCGTCCGACGCCACGCGTGCCGACGCCGAGGCCGTGGCCCACGCGCTCGGCGTACGCTTCCTCACGCTCCCCATCGAACCGCTCGCTGCTGCGTTCGACACCGCGCTCGCCCACGACTTTTCAGGGCTCCCGCGCGACATAACGGAAGAGAATCTTCAAGCGCGCATTCGCGGAAACCTCCTCATGGCGCTCTCGAATAAGTTCGGTTGGCTCGTCCTCTCGACCGGCAACAAGAGCGAGTTGTCGATGGGGTACTGCACGCTTTACGGCGACATGGCGGGCGGTTTCGCGATTTTGAAGGATGTTCCCAAGACGCTCGTTTATCGGTTGGCCGCGCTTCGAAACGCGCGCTCGCCCGTCATCCCCGAATCGACCATCGCGCGGCCGCCAACGGCCGAGCTCCGCGACAACCAAAAAGACGAAGATTCGCTCCCGCCGTACGCGACGCTCGACCCCATCCTCCGGCTCTACGTCGAAGAGGATGCGAACGAGGATGAGATTGTCGCCGCCGGATTCGACCGCGCGACCGTGCGCCGCGTCTGCCGAACAGTCGACACGTCCGAGTACAAACGGCGCCAAGGCCCCGTCGGCATTAAGATTACGCCGCGCGCGTTCGGGAAGGATCGGCGATTTCCGATTACAAATGCCTACACGCGGACCGTTTGACCCGATCGAATTAAAACAGCCCGTTCAAAGTTTCGAGGGCTTGTGACATAATATTCGCGAGTCTTATGGTTGCAAACGAAGGAAAAGAAAAAGGCCCGACGAAACGCATCTTGATCGTCGAAGACGACGCCGTTGTTCGGCGTTTGCTCGTGGATGCGCTGTCGCCTCAGTCGTATGAGATTGTCGAAACATCCGATGCCGTGCGCGCGCTCGCGCTCATTGAAGAAGCGACGCCCGATTGCATCATCGCCGACGTGCTTTTGCCGAGCATCGACGGTTTTCGGTTTCGCCAGATCTTGCTCGAAACGCCAACGACGCGCGACATTCCGTTCGTGTTTTTGACGTCGCTCACGACCACCGAAGACCAAGTGCGCGGGCTCGCGCTCGAGGCGGACGACTTCATCGTGAAGCCGTTTCAAGGCGACGTGCTCATCGGCAAAATCAAGAATCTCTTGTCGAAATCGGATCGCTATCGCGAGGCGTCGTACCTCGACCCGCTGACGAGTTGTTACAACCGCCGCTTTTTCGACATGAAGCTCGACGAAGAGATCGCCCGCGCGGCACGCTACGGCGAGTCGTTCACGCTCGTCATGATCGATATCGATCGGTTCAAGCAGGTGAACGACACGTGGGGCCACATCGTCGGCGACCGCATCCTCGTCTACTTCGCCGATTTTACGCGCAAACGAAAGCGGTCGTGCGACTTGTTTTTCCGGTTTGGTGGCGACGAGTTTATTTTGTTGTTGCCGCGCATCGGGACGTCGGGTGGGCTCACGTGCGCCGAGCGCATTCGAACGTCGCTCGACCAGGCGGCGCGCGACACCGATCAAATCGTCAACAAGATGCCGATCACCGCGTCGGCCGGCGTCGCGTCGTTTCCGGTGAATGGCGTCGACCGCACGACGCTCGTCAAAGCCTGCGACGACGCGCTTTACCGCGCGAAGGAAGGCGGCCGAAATCGCGTCGAGTGCGCGGCGAATCTGGAGCCTGCCTCAACCGTCGCTGGCGATTAGCGCCTCATTCAACTAGGATACCGCCCCGGCTTTCGTAAGGGGTGTGCTTATGATGACAAGATTGACCGTTGTGTTTGTGATGACCTGCGTGCTCTTGGCCTGTAAGACCGGTGGAGACAAGGCGACGGCGGATCCGCGAAGGGAAGCGGCGCGTACGGGTGATCCGGCCGCGGTGCCACTTCGAGGAGCTGTTCCACCGGGTGCGGTCGCGGCGGCTCCGCAACCGGGCTCGCCGAGCGCGGCGCCGGGTGCAGCGGCCGTGGGAACGTCAGCCCCTGCTGTGGGCACGGCGACGACGGCCGACGAGCAGGAACCGAACGACGACGTTAAAACCGCGACGCCACTCGCGCTCGAAACGGCGATGCGCGCAACGCTCAAGGCTGCACCGGGCGCGAAAAAGAGCGACGAGGATTGGTTCAAGGTGACAACGGCGGATGAGAAGGGCATCTTGAGCGTCGAGGTGACGGGCGTCCCAGGGATGAAATTGGGCGTCGAGCTTTTCGATGCGCAGAAGCGACTCATCGCAAGCGCCGTTGGGAGTGTCGGCGAGGCGGTCGTGTTTCCGAATCTCGGCGTGAAAAAGGGAGATTCGTATGTACGCGTGCGCGAGCGGACGCGCGGCAAGGCGGCCGTCGAGAGCGACACGCCGTACACCATCACCGCGACAACCGCGACACGCCTCGAAACGGAGGAGGTTGAGCCGAACAACCGCGCGGTTGATGCGACGCCGCTCGAAGAGGGGAAGACGATGAGCGGGTTCATGTCGCCGCGTGGGGACGAGGACTGGTGGAAAATTGTTTTGCCGGAGTCGAAGGGCGATAAGGAGAAAGGCGACAAGGGCGCGGACAAAGCCGGCGCGAGCTTTTTGCGCGTGAGCGTGAAGGGCGTTGCGACGGGCGACGGGCGGGTCGCGATCGTCGACTCGATCGGCGCGAAGGTGACGGAACAGGCGCTTAAAGCGGGCGGCGAAGTGGTTTTTCCGAACGTCGGCATTAAGGAAGGGTCGAAGCAGATGCACGTCGTCGTAAAGACGGTCGGACTCGGGAGCGCGAAAGAGCGTTACGAGGTGACCGCGAAGGTCGAGAAATCGACGGGCGATATGGAGATCGAGCCGAACGACAGCGACAAACACGCGACGCCGCTCACGGTCGGGAAGCCGATTCGCGGGTTCATGGCGTCGGCGAAAGATGTCGATTGGTATTCGTTCAAGGTGACGGAGCCGTCGGTTGCGCGAATTGAGCTCGGCGGCGTCGAGCGCGTTGACCATGCGCTTGAGGTCGTTGGGGCGCGGGGCGAAAAGCTCGCGCGAAGCGATGATGGGCGGGCCAAGGAATCGGAGACGGTGACAAACGTTTTTCTGCCGGTCGGCGAGGCGTTCGTGCGCGTGTCGTCGGCGCGCAAGGGGGGCGAGAACATCGACGAGACGTACGAGCTTGCGGTGACGCTTCGCGCGGCGCCGGACGACGAAGAGCGAGAGCCGAACAATGGAGACAAGCAGGCGAACGAGCTGTCTTCGGGGAAGACGCTTTTGGGGTACATCCACCCGAAAAAGGATCGCGATTTTTACCAGTTCGTGCTCCGCGAGGAGAAGAAGGTCGTTGTGAGCGTCATAGGGATTGCGAAGGTTGGGCTTGCCGTTTCGCTGGTCGACGAGAAGGGGGCGATCGTCGCGGACGGGCGTGGGCCAGCGGGCGGAGATGTCGCGTTCGATAAGAAGATTCCGGCTGGGACGTATCGCGTCGTTGTCGAACAAAACCTGCAACCGGCAAAAGGGAAAAAGGGAAAACCACGCACCGAATCAAATCCGCGTGACCCGTATAAGCTGACGCTGAAGGTTGAATTGTGATTGTGGGGTTCGCGCTCTGTAAACAGGCGCTCCCCATTTCCGACGCGCGCTCAAGCCACTGGCTTTCGCGCAGATAGCGGCGGAAATTGGCGAACGTCGTAATCGCCTTCGTCGGCGCCCTTCTCATCGTTGCGGCGGCGCTCATCGTCAGGCGCGAGAAGCGGCTCTTCGCGGATCGCGACACGTTGCCCGCAAAAATACTTGAATACACACGCGCACGCTATCGGCGCCGGCTCGTCGGGTGCAGCGTTGTCGCGATTCTCGGCGCGTTTTTTGTCGCGTTTCCCTTTGTCCCGGCCGCGCCCGCAATCGTCAACGCTTACTGGATCGGCATCGTCGCGCTCGTCGTCGCGCTCGCGGTTTTCGCCGTGCTCGATCTTCGCGAGACGCATCGGCAACTTTCGCGACGCCTCCACGGCGACGAGCTTCGCGAATTCGTGCGTGACCCGGTTAACGATAAATCGCGCGACGGTGACCAACCTTGAGGACAATGACGACCAGCTGGCGTCCGTCGATCGAATACAGAACTCGGTAATCGCCAACTCGAATTCGGAAGACGTCGTCGTAACCCGCCAACTTTTTGTGGCCAGCGGGGCGTGGATTAACGGAAAGGGCCATGATGACCCTGAGGACGCGCACTTGGACCGGCCGGTCGAGAGAGCGAATCTGACGTTCCGCCGTACGAGAAACTTCGACGCTATAAGTCACGGGTCAGGCCGAGCTCTCGAATCAATTCCTTGAGCGGGCGCGTCGTCTCGCGGCGAAGCGTCTTGAGATCGTCGATGTCCTCATACTCTTCCAGCTTGTCGATGATCGCGTCTTCGACAAATCGACTGACCTTGAGGCCTCGGGCGCGCGTGAACGTTCTTAAGACCCGGCGGACTCGAGAATCGATGCGGACGGCAAGTTGCGAATCGGCCATAAACATATATTAGCAAAAAGATAGAAATACGCAACAAACGATTGACCGCGTGCGGACGCGAAATCCCGTTGACAGACTGGAGTTGGGAGGTCGCTTAAGGCACAATAAAAGAGTCGGGGGGAAGGTTTGCGGGTGACACATGTAGGATGGTGTCACCTAGGAGCGGGGAAGATGAAGCGGGCCCTTCTTCCGATCGCTGTGTTCGTTGCGCTGTCGGGCGTTTCATTCTTTTTTTGGCGGTCGCTTGAGCGAAACAACGACGAGGAGATTCGCCGTGTGGTCGATGCGCGGGTCGATCATTTCGTCGATCGGATGAAGGGCGCGGTTAAGACTCGCTTCGACGCGCTTGCGAGGCTGGCCAAGCGATTCGAGGAGTGGGCGCCGCCCAAGCATTTATGGGAAGCCGATGTTGGTCGTTACATCGTCGACTACCCGGAACTGCAGGCGATTTCGTGGAACGACGCGAGCAACGTTGTGCGGTGGTTTCTCCCGAAGCGCGGAAACGAAAAGGTCGACGGCCTTCAGATCGATAAGGAGCCGGTCCGTCGCGAGGCGCTTCGCGTCGCCCGCGAGACGCGAGCGCTTGTGGCGACAAAGACGCTTGACCTTGTTCAGGGGCGTCGCGGCTTCGTTGTTTTTATTCCTGTTTCTCGCTTCGGAGAATCGGTCGGTTCGATTGCGAGCGCCCTTGTGACCGCGGACTTTATTCGCGCCGTGGTTGAAAAATCGGTCGTCGATCAGCTGGAATTAACCGTGACGGAAGGTGACGAGATTCTTTTTGAGACGCGGTTGCCTCCAAACTCCTCGCTCGTCGCTGTGAACCGGCCGCTCGAGGCGAGTGGATTGTCTTGGCAAGTCCAGGCGGCGCCAACCACGACGCTTATTGCGAGCGTCCGCTCCGCTGTTCCCGAGGTCGTATTCGGGGGTGGAATCATCTCCTCGGCGTTTCTCGCACTCATGCTGTTGGGCTTCCTTGGCGCTCGGCAGCGCGAAAAAAAGGCCGATGATGCGCGTCAGGAAATATCGCAGCTCAATGCGCGAATGGTTGAACGGTCGGCGGAGCTTGAGGGGGCGAGCGCCCAGATCGAAGCGTTGGCGAAAAAACTCAGCTCTGATCTCGCGACGAGCCAGACCGAGTTTCGGGCGATCATCGAAACCGCGCCCATTGGCATCGGCATCGTGCGCGGGCCGAAGGTGGTTTTTGCTAACGAAACTTTGGCTCGCTCGGTCGGGTACGAACGCCCCGCGGATGTCATCGGGCTTACAATGATGAATCTCGTTCACCCGGACGACGTCCCGAACGTCGTGGAAAAAATGCGGCTCTCGGCGACGGTCGGCGTATCGCCACCCCTCGTCATACGGGGGCTTCGCAAGGACGGCGGCATTACCGTTCTCTCCATGTCGCAGGGGCGTCGAATCAACTTTGAGGGCGCGCCCGCGCAGTTCGCGATCTTGCGCGACATCACCGACGAGCGGCGCCTCCAAGAGCAGGTTGCGACGGCCGACCGGCTCGCGACGATCGGCCTCATGGCCGCGGGCGTCGCGCACGAAATCAATAATCCACTTGCCGCGGCCGTTGGTAACCTGTCGTTTCTCGCGTCGCAAGTCGAGACGCTTCAGCGGGGCGGGAAGGGGAGTGACGCGGAAAGTGACGACGACGGTGAGGGTGATTTACCGGCGGCGTCGCAAATCGCCGCACTTGTGGAGCCCATTTCCGACGCGCGCGAGGCGCTTGAGCGGGTGCGCGTGATCACGCGTGACCTGAAGACGTTTGCGCGATCCGAAGAGGAGCGCAAGGAACGGGTGGATGTTGAACGCGTGATTGAGGCTTCGCTTCGAATCGCGTGGCCGGAGATTAAGAATCGCGCGCGGCTCGTCAAGGAGTATGGCGCCGTGCAGCAAATCGTGGCGAACGAAGCGCGGCTCGGGCAGGTCATCCTGAACCTTGTCGTCAATGCGGCGCAAGCGATTCCACCCGGGGATCGGAATCGACAGCAGATTCGGGTTCGAACGAAGAGCGACGCAAAGGGAAACGTCGTGATTCGCGTGAGTGACACGGGATGCGGCATCACACCGGAAAACTTGGGCCGCATTTGGGAACCGTTTTTTACGACGAAGCACCGCGGTGAAGGGACGGGGCTTGGGCTATCGATTTGCAAGCGGCTCGTTGATGAGATGGGTGGGACGATTAGCGTCGAGAGCGCGGTTGGCGAGGGAACGACCTTCACGGTTCATCTGCCGCGGGCGGAAGAGATGCGCGATGCTGAAAGCGAGCGCCCCGCAAAGATCGAAAACGCTGGCGATTTGGCTCGGGCGCGGGTGTTGGTCGTGGACGACGAAACGGGGATGGGAAACGCGGTGCGCCGGTTGCTCGAACCGCGGCACAGCGTTGTCGTTGTCGAGCGCGGTGCCGAGGCGCTTGACCGGCTGCGGCGGGGCGAGAAATTTGATGTTGTTCTCATGGACATTTTGATGCCGGAAATGAATGGGATTCAGCTTTTCGCGCGACTGCGTGAGGTTTCACCGACGCTTGCGGAGCACACGATTTTTATGACGGGCGGGATGGCCAATGCGCAGGTGCGCGAGTTTTTAGAGTCGGTTGCGAATCCGCGGCTCGAGAAGCCGTTTGACCCGAAGAGCTTGGCGGTGCTTGTGAATGAGCGCGTTTCCACACCCAAGGCGCGGGCGTGAGTGCACGAAAAAGCGAACGCCGGTTGACACGCGTCGGTCGAGCCCGTACCAAATGATCGATGGCGATTTGTGTCGGGTGTGGCTCAAACGTCGCGGAGCGCGCGACGTTTTGCTTGAACTGCGGGCGCGCGCAGGCTGACGGAACCGTCACGCCGACGCCGACCGAGAAGACGCTGATGTGGGGCGGAGTTGACGTCGCGGCGATGAGCCCGGCCGAAGCGGTGCCTGCGGCCGATTCAAACCCTGCCAAACCGCACGCGCCCGATGCCGTCGCTGGACAGCCGTTCGCGCCACCGCAACAAACCGCTCCATCGACGCCCTACGTTGCACCGCTCGCACCCGCCGAGCAACTCTCAGAGCGAACGGGGCGGCTTCCGAAGATTGAACCGATCGTCGTGCCGCGGCCAGACCGAGCGCCGTCCCGCGTGATGCGCCCCGTCGAACCCGCGTCGATTCCGTCGCTCGTCGTTGACTTAAAGACGATGGTCGAGCGCCCGGAGCCGCGCTGGGAGTCGCCAACTTTTTTTCAACTGGTCGTCGGCCGTCGACGCCGGGCGGCACCGATTGCGCGCATCGCGTGGATCGGCTTTTTGCTTGGACTTGTTATTCTGGGGGCTGCGATATTGCCGGTCGACGGCCGCTTCCTGTGGGAGCGCTTATCGCCACTCACGGAGGGCGTTTTCTTCGTCGACGTCCTTCCGGGCATCGCGGCGCTTTTCCACGTCGCGACGCCGGCGCTCTCGCTATCCATTCGGGCGCGAGCCTTTGCGCAGCTTTTGACCGCCGCGCTCATCTTGGTTCCACGGGCATTTGTCGCGCCGCCGCTCTTCGCGCCCGACCTGACGGGGCTTCAAGTTCTCGTATCGCTGTACGTTCCCCCGCTCTTGGCGGCCTGCCTTTGGTGGCGATCGCGCGCATACCACGACATTTTGCCGCGCGTTGTTTGCTCCGCTGCGTGCGTCGTGGTGCTTGCGCTCATCGTTCTTCCATTCGGTAACGGGCACCCGTCGCTTGTGAGCGCTGCCGTTGAAACTTTGCGACGCGCGCAGCTCCCCGACCTTCGTGCCTTCGCGCTTCCCACGCTGGTTTACGGTTTATCGGCCGCACTCGGAGTCACCGCGACGCTCATGCGGGGCAAAGGAATCGCGGGGATCTGGGCGCTTGTTGTGATGGCCTCGTTCACAGTGTGGCTTGTCCTTGTTGCCCACGCGGTCGCAATTGATAGTCCAAGCGGCGCGCATTTCGGCGTCGTTACTGCGTTCGCGCTTCACGGCGCGGCGAGTTGGTTGGGGCTCATTGGAATCGTCTTCGTGTTAGCGCCGACCGCCGACGACGCTTAGCGTTTTTTCTCAGTTGGCGCCGTGGCGAATGATCGAACGGCAATCGGCGCACGGGCAGACGTCGCGCATGAATTCGTAGCTGTAAATCCCCGTTGCGTGTCCGTCGCTAAAAGCGAGTGAGAACGCGTAATTTCCAACAGCGCTTGCTCCCGTGCATCGCGCGGCCTCTTTGTAGAGAGCGAGTTTGGGCGCGGGCGGGCGCGGGCCGTCGAGACCGCCGTGTCCGCGGCAAAGTGCGCAGGGGCACTCGTCGCGCAGATATTGAAACGTGTAGCGGCTCTTGTGACCGTCGGCCCAGTCGATTTCGACGCCGGTGCCGCCCTCGACGTCGATACGGATTCGCGTCGGAGTCGGGTCTCCTTTACGGCTTGACATGGCGCATCACCTCCAATGGCCGAATTTACGCGCGCGGGGCTTGAGGCGCAAGGAGGCATGGGTCATAGTCGCGCCGTGACGTTTTCGCGGCGATCGTTTTTGGGCTGGCTCGCGAGTCTTCTCGGCGTAGGCGGCGTAACGTTTCTCGGGTATCGCGAGTCGAAGCATTGGCGTGAGCGGACACGTTCACGAGCTGGGGATGCGGGTTCACCGGCGGTTGCGCGCGGATTGTCGGCCGACGCGGTCGCTTTAGTCGCCGCCGTGAGTACGCGGCTCGTTCCCACGACCGACCTCCCGGGCGCGCGCGAGGCGAATGTGGCCGAGTTCATTGATCGGCAGATGGCGGATAAACAGTTTCGCGTTTTTCGAGACGAGATCGAGGCGGGGGCCAAGCGGTATGCGGATTTCGCGGCTTTGTCGCCTGAAAAACAAGTCGAGCGCCTCACGGGAATCCAATCGGATGAAACGCATCTCTTCCAAGTTCTCTTGACGCTCACGCTTGAGGGCGCCTTCGCCGATCCGCGTCACGGCGGCAATCGCGACTGTGCGGGTTGGAAGCTTCTCGGCATCGATCGCCACGAGTGCAAACACACATGACGGTCGCCCCCGCATCAGCCGATGTCGTTGTGGTCGGGAGTGGTGCCGCGGGTGGGGCGATTGCTTTCGCGTGCGCCGAGCGCGGACTTCGCGTTGTTGTTATTGAAAAGGGCTCGGAATACCAGCGCGCGGACTATACGCACGATGAGCTTTCGATCTGTCGTCGAAACTTTTTTCTGCCGTACATGGCCGACGAGCCGCGCACATTTCGCGAGCACGCCGATCATCCGGCCGGAAAATCAAACTTCGCGTGGATCTCATGCTGCGTGGGCGGCGGTACGGTTCATTGGAGCGGTTTTTCGTATCGGTTTGCGGCGAGCGATTTTGTAGGCTGGCCGATCGACCTTGCGACCTTGGAGCCGTACTACGCGCGTGCCGAGGCGCTCCTTGGTGTGACGCGTGCGCTCAATGTGCACCCGCTCGCGAAGCGGTTCGCCGAACGGGTGCGCGCGATGGGGCACGCGACCGAGCAATCGCCGCGCGCGATTTTGCGCGAGGCAACGGCGACGCGGGGCGCGTGCAACTATTGCGATTTTTGCGGGTCGTACGGCTGCGAGACCGGCGCAAAGGGCTCGAGCCAGGAAGCGCTCCTCGCGCCAGCCCGTGCGACGGGGCGCTGCAACGTTATTTCGCGCACGGTCGTCACCGAAATCACGAAGGGCGCGGATGGGCGGGCGACGGGCGTTCAAGTGTTGCGGGACAACGGCGAGCGCCACGAGATGCGCGCAGCCGTCGTTGTTGTCGCGGCGTCGGCGATCGAATCGGCACGCCTCTTATTGCTGTCGAAACTTGGGAATTCGAGCGGGCTTCTCGGCAACGGGCTCATGTTTTTGACGGTCGCGAACGGCGAAGCGACGTTTTTGCGACGCGCGGGCGATCCCGTCTTTGCGAACGGGTCGCCGTTTTTCGATGTCACGGCGCGGCTTCGCGCAGGCGTCGTCAATTTTGGATTCGCACACCCCAATCCTATCTTCAACGCGGAGAAATTGGCTGGATCCGGTGCGAGCGCGGTCTGGGGGAAACCGCTTGTCGAGCGGCTGCGGCGGCATTTTCGCGAGGGGCTTCATGTCGACTTCGAAGGCTATTCGCCGTGCACGCGCGTTGACACCAACGCCGTCGACCTCGACCCCGACGTGCGCGACAAGTGGGGGTTGCCGGTTGCGCGCATTACGTTCAAGCGCCCCGAGCGTGATTTTGCGGCGAGCCTTGCCCTTGCGACTCACGGGACAGCGCTCCTCCAGAAGGCGGGCGCCGATCGCGTCGCCGAGCCGAGCCACGGTGAATCGCTCGTCGTCGTGCAGTCGGGAACGTGCCGCATGGGGCGCGATGCGCGGACATCGGTCGTCGACGCTGCGGGCAAACTCCACGATGCGGCCAACGTCTACGTCGCGGACAGCGCGGTTTTTCCGACGTCCGGGAGCGTCCCGCACACACTCACCATTGTCGCGAACGCGCTTCGTATGGGCGATGAAATCGCCCGAAGATGACCAGACATTCGGGTTGCAGATCGGTTCGTTCGCGTGGTCGTCTAAGGAAATGATGCGGTCGTTTCTTGTTGGTGCGCTTTTTTTGGGGTCGTGCGCCGCGCGTGGTGACGCGGGCGTTAGCGTTCGGTCGAGCGACGGGGCGGCGAACGACGCGTTCGATGCGGCGCGCGCAGCGTTCGAAAAGGGCGACGCGAGCGCGTTTTTGCGGCTTAAGGCGTTTGTAAAACAGTTTCCGGTCGACGCGCAGCGGGGCGAAGCGGAGTATCTCGTTGGACTCATCGGAGCCGCGCGCGAGGATTTTGCAGCGGCCGCACGCCATTTCTCCGCTGCAGCGAAGTCGCCAGCGTTCGCAGAGCGGGCGCGGTGTTTTGAAGGCGTGACGCGATTCCGCGCGGGCGATCTCCCGGCCGCCGAAATGGCTTTTGTTGAAATCCGCGCCAAACCGAGCGGCGGTTTGCAACCGGGCGATGGGCGACGCGGTCTTCTTGAGCGCGCAATTTTGGACGCGGCGAAATCGCTTTCGACCGAGAAGGAACGAGCGCATTGGCGTGCGACGCTGCCCACAGGATGCGTGATGGTCGACGGCGGCTCACCACTCGCCCGCGCGACCGATGCGGGCGCGAATCCAGATGCGGGCGCGGTGGCCGCAGCGTCCATGGAAAAACCGGTGCCCAAACCCAAACAGCTCATCGGTGTTCTGCTTCCGCTTTCGGGGCGTGCCAAGGATCTCGGCGAGCGCGCGCAGATGGGAATCACGCAGGCCGGCGAAGAGCTTTCGAAGGAGCCGCTTTACGACAAAGCGTTTTTTGAGAAGTGGGCACCCCAAGCGGTCGCTGAGCAGGAAAAATACAAGGCCGCCGTCAGTGAGAAAGTTGCATCGGAGCCGCCGCCTGGAATCGTTTTTCGCGATTCGGGTGGGAAGCCCGAGAAGGCACGCGCGGCGGTGCGCGAGCTCGTGGAGAAAGAAGGCGTTGTCGCGATCATCGGGCCGATGCTGGCCGCGGAGTCCAAGGCCGCCGCAGAAGAGGCGGATAAACTGGGCGTTCCACTCGTCACGCTGACGCCGCGCCACGACATCACGACCATCGGCAAGATGTCGTATCGCCACTTCAAGACCGCGCGTCATGAAGCGTGGGCGGTTGCGCGATATGCGGTGCACGTCGACCGGCGCGAGCGCATCGCCGTCGTTCACAGCGACACCAACTACGGGCGTTCGGTTGCGCGCCTCTTCCCTGACTTTGTTCGCGACTTCCAGTCGTTGGGTGGAAACGAAGCCCTCCGCGGGAAACCGGTTGTCGCCTTTTCTTTTGCGTCGAACGCGACCGACCATCGCGCCCTTGCGCGCGCACTCAAGGCCGCGCGGGTTGACGCGATCTACTTTCCAGACGCCCCAAAAGCCGCTGCGCCCATTCTGCCGTTTCTCGCGAAGGAGCGATTGCCGTTTGCGGCGACGCTGAAAGCGAAGAGTCGAGTCCGCCCGTTGCTGTTGCTCGGTGGCGATTCGTGGAACTCAATGGACGTCGTCGCCCTCGGTGGAAATCTCGTTGAGGGCGCGGTGGTTGCGACACCGTTTTCCCCCGATGGCCCAGACACTTTTTCGACGCGCTTCAAATCGCGTTGGGGTGTGGTGTCGACGCACATCGAGCGGTTCGCGTACGGCGCGTACCGGCTTCTCCATTGGGCCGCAAATCGAGCCAACGCGCGCGATGCCGCTGGATTCGTCGCGGCGCTCAACTCCGACCCAACGAGTTTCCCCGACGATCTCGTTGCGCGCACCAACTGCCAACACATGCATGAACCGCGCGGACTCGATTGCCCGTCGAGCCTCGTCAAGGTTACGAACGGTCAATTGATTTCGATGGGCGACAACTCGCCGTGAGCTATCGAACCGTGATCGGATTCGCGAAAACCCAAGGCGCCACGCGCGAACCCCAAAATGTCGGCACGCGCCGCGAAAGTTCGACGCGGTAACGTCCTTTGTCCAGAGCGCGGTACGCGGTGTCGCCGTCAAAGCGATGGACGACTTCACCATCGCGAAGGATGGTGCCTGCGACGTTGGCGCCGCCACCCCGCACGTGCAACGTGGCCGGCCGATGAGCGGTGCCGCCCACTTCGACGCGGCCCGTTCCGCCGACGGCGAAAACAGTCACGCCACGCGCATCGCCAAAAACCTCAAGCGCGCAGATGAGTCGCCCCGCGCGAAGCGCCGCTCGAAGTTGATCGCGGTCTTTCGAGACGTCACCCGTGAGAGGCGCATCGACAAAGAAGTAATTCGTGACCGCGCCGAGTGCCACGGCGTAACTTGGAATTCCGTGCGCATCGGTGCCGCAAAACCCGACGACGTCACGGTCGACCGAGGCGCCATCCCAACGTCGCAGGAGCTCATCGGGTGACTCCATGATCGAAGAAAGCGCGTACAACGCGTTGGCCGGGTAAGCGAGCGCCGCCCACGCAATTCCCGTCCACGGAAACGACGCCGCGCGAATGGCATCGGTTGCAAGGTTGTAGATTTCGAGTGCGTCGAATTGACCCGAATTCGCCCAACCAACATAGCTTGTGCGATCGCCGTGCGCGGGGCCCGCGAGGCCATGCACGCTGCGCGCCGCACTGAGCGGGTCGCTGTACCGCTCGGCCTTTGTGAGGAGACGGTCCGCTCCGAAAACGAGCAGGTGGCCGAACTTCGTTGTCTGCTCGGCGCCGTGCAAAAAGAGAACGCCATTTTCAACGCGGTCGTCGCCTTCGGTTACATCATGGTCGGTGAGCCACACGACGTCGGTCTTTGTGGCGCGTGCCGCTTCGGCGATATCGCGAACGGTTCCTCGACCATCCGAGACCGACGTGTGCACGTGAAGCGCAACGCGCACGGGAAGTGGAATCGGCGCGGGTCCCGCATCGAGCGAACCGCCGTCGGGTTTGGGGCCAGCATCGAAAACGGGCGGGACCTCGAGAACGGGTGGCGTCGCTTTCGGCGAACTTGCGCTTGCGCCGGGAAAATCAAGGAACAAGATTCGGACGAAGGCCGAGCCGTACGCGAAGAAAACCATGAGCGCAGCAACACCCGTCCACTTCAGCCAGCGCCGTTGCGGTTTATCGATGTCGGTCCGATACGCCATCACCCCTCACGCGGCCAGCCCGAGCTCGACAAACCGCTTTACAATCGGGTTTTCCGTGCGACGAAAGACGTCGGGAGCCCCCTCGAGAATGATACGCCCTTCGTGAATCATCGCAATGTGCGTCGCGATTCGAAACGTCGACGGCATGTCGTGGCTGATGACGACCGACGTCACCTTGAGCTTCTCTTGCGCGTCGACAATCATCCGGTCGACGTTCTCGCTCATGATCGGGTCCAGCCCCGTCGTCGGCTCGTCGTAAATGATGATCGACGGGTCAAGCACAATCGCGCGCGCGAGCCCGACGCGCTTTTTCATTCCACCCGACAACTCCGACGGGAATTTGTCATCGACGCCGTGGAGCCCGAGAAGCGACAGCTTTGCGTGAACACGCTCGCGAATTTCCGCTTCCGACAGGCGCGTGTGCTCGTTGAGGGCGAAGCTCACATTTTCGTAAACGTTCATCGAGTCGAACAGCGCCGCACTCTGAAACAACATCCCGAATTTTCGCCGCACGCGCAGCATGTCGCGCTCGGGGATCTTTGTGATTTCGTCGCCGTCGACGACGATACTTCCCGCATCGGGCCGAAGCAGCCCAATCATATGTTTCACGAGCACGCTCTTCCCGTGCCCCGAGCCCCCAATGATAACCGTGATGCCGCCGCGGGGAACCGAGAGCGTGACGCCGCGAAGAACCTCCGCGTCGCCAAAGCGCTTCACAAGGTCGGTCATCTGAATCATGGGGTTATCATCCCTGATTCCCGGTTAACGGCCAAGACCAGCGTGGGGCGGTCGGGGTTGGGCTCGCTCCGGCTCGCGGAAGTCTCGGGTCTGACATTAAGTGTGAGTCTGTACGAAATGAATCAAGCATTATGAGAACGGCAATGCCACGCCGCATCGGCACCTGCCGACCCTACGCACGGAAGAGACCTGGCCGCTTATCCGGGGATCGAGAGGTCATCATATACGAATGTTGCCCTTGTGTTTCATGCGGGCAAAGGGTAATTTTATCGACCTTATGAGTACACAAACGCCCAAAGAGTTTCAGCTCACCGACGCGGATGCGAAAAAACTCTCGGAGTTGCTTGAACCGGAGTACAGCCGCAAACGCACGGTGCACTTCATCGTTGCGAACCTTCTCGCCATTGGCGTGTGTGCGGGCCTTTTTCTCCTTTTCTTTTACGGCGACTTTTTGACCTCGGCGACCGACGCGATCATGGCCGCCTTTTCGAAGAGCGAGCTTGCGATTGTTCTCGTTGCGTCGATGCCGCTCATCATCGGCGTTTGGATGGGCGCGTTTTACTCGCGTCGCCGGGCGCAACGTCGCAAGGCGGAAAAACTGCGGGCGGAGCTGGATGGCAAGGCGCGGAGCGCAGCGTAAGAATCAAGGGCTTTTACTCTTCTCTGCGAACTCAGCGGTCTCGGCGGTGAAACTTCGGGGCTACCGACAGCCGGGGGTTCTGTTGAGTTCGTTCGTATCGTCGCAACAGATGGCCGAGTTCGAGAAGCCGCAGGTCATGCAGGCTCCGGTGTCGAGGCAACACGTGACGTGGCTCGGCAGCGACTTTGGGTTGCCACCGCACGACGGTGCCATTTTCTCACGGCGAAGTACAGACATCGTGGCGCTCGCCTTCGCATCGGCATTGAGGTCCGCGATCAGCAGGTGGTTTGTCGCGTCCGCGTTGAGGTCGGCCATGAGCAAATGGTTCGTGCCGATTGAGTCGTCCTCGATCTGCGCGTTAATGACCATCTTCGCCGCAAACGAGCGCGAGGCGATCGTTTTATCCGCTGGCGCCGAATCGAGCTCATCGTCGGCGCCGACGCCACAACCCGCAAACGCAAACCCTAAGAACATGCCGAACAGTTCCAATCCCTTTTTCATCTTTCATCCTCCTGAATCGCTTCACGACTCGCGTCGGGCAAATGCAGGGGACGGGCCACGTCCGAGGATCGACTTATCCGGGCGTTTTTCTGACGATTTCTAGGATCGCGTCAACAAGTGACGGATCGTTTGATCGAGAACAGCTCAAACGATCGATCGGATTAGCTCGGCGCGATCATTTGCCCCATCACAATGAGCGCGATGTTGAAGTAGATGACGATGCCGGTCACGTCGACCGCGGTCGCAACGAACGGCGTCGACGCGAGGGCCGGGTCGAAGCCGAAACGCTTCATGACAAGCGGCAGCATCGCGCCGACCATTGAGCCCGCCATCACGACGAAAACGAGCGTGACGCCGACCGTGACGGCGATCGACGACGTGTCGCCCCACATCAGCGAGCGCCCCAAGCCGAGAACGCCAAGCCCAAGCCCGAGCGCGAGTCCCATGCCCACCTCACGGCCAACCACTCTGAGGAAGTCGGACACCTTGAGCTCTCCGACGGCGAGCGCGCGCGTGATGAGCGATGCCGATTGCGATCCCGCGTTGCCACCCGCTGAAATGATAAGTGGAACGAAGTAACCGAGCGCCTTTTGTGTGTCTAAAATGTACGAGTAGTGACGGAGCGCGGTTCCCGAGAACATTTGTGCGACAAAAATCACCGCGAGCCAGATGATGCGGCTCGTGAAGATCGAGATGAATTTTGCGCGGATGTAGGGCTGCTCGATGGGGCGCACGGCGGCCATTTTTTGAGCGTCTTCGGTCGATTCTTCGACCAGAACGTCTACAATGTCGTCAACGGTGACGATGCCGAGGAGTCGGTCGTCCGGGCCGACAACGGGCACCGAGAGCAAATCGTAGCGTGCGATCACGCGCGCGACTTCTTCTTGGTCGGCCGTAACGGGCACGCTGATGACTTGTCGGTCCATTACGTCTGCAACGTGCTGTTCGCTCTCGCCACCGATGAGATCGCGAAACGAAGCGACGCCTTCGAGGCGGCGCGCGTCGTCAAGCACGTAAACGGCGTAGATCGTTTCGTGTTCGTGCGCCGCGGATTTAAGGCGGGCCATTGCGTTTTGAACGGTCGTGCCCGCTGGGAGTGAGATGTACTCCGTTGTCATGAGACCGCCCGCGGTGTTCGGAGCGTACTGGAGGAGCGTTTTGACTTCGGCGCGTTCGGGTTCGGCGATTTCGCGGAGAATCGCGGCCGCGCCCTCGGACGAGAGCTCGGCGATAACGTCGGCTCGCTCGTCGGGCGACATCTCTCCGACGATGTCGGCGGCGCGCGCGGAGGGGAGCGCGGAGACAACGTGCGTGCGGAGTTCGTGGTCAAGGTACTCGACGATTTCGGCGCAGCGTTCGGCTGGGAGTGCGCCAATGAACAGCGCAACGTCGGTGTCGGGCAGCGCTTTGACGACGTCGGCCAAGTCGGCCGGGTGCATCTCGTCGGTCGCGGGGTGAAGCTGCGTCGGGTCGGCGTGAAGGATTTCGCGGACTTCGGGCAAAAGGAATTCGGCAACGTCGCGGGCAAAATCGTGATGGTCAGCGGCCGGCGGCATGACGAACGGGTATCACGGCGCGGCGGCGGATTGAAGCTCTATCATGGCGGCGCCGAGGGCGACGGCGGCCGGTTCGCGGACGACGAGCGCAGCCACGGAATCGAGCGGCGTTGCGGTGCAGTTGATGATGACGAGTGGGGCGCCCGCATCGGCCGCGATGGCGGGGATATGCGCGGCCGGCGTGACGACAAGCGATGAGCCAACGACGACGCAGAGGTCGCAGCTCTGCGCGATCGATGCGGCACGCTCGAAGGCGCCGTCGGGGAGCATCTCGCCAAACATGACGGTGCCGGGTTTTAGGATTCCGTCGCAGGTTTCGCATCGTGGGAGTGCGTCGCCGGCGGTAAGGCGCGCTTCGATGGGGTCGCGCGGGGTGCGGTTGCCACAGCGTAGGCAGACGACGTCGAGCGCGGTGCCGTGGAGCTCGATCACATTGCCCGGTGAGACGCCGCCACGCTGGTGAAGGCCATCGATGTTTTGGGTGACGACGGCGGCGAGTTTCCCACGCTCTTCGAAGAATGCCATCGCGCGGTGTGCGGCATTCGGCACGGCGGCTTTCATCGCGGCGAAAATCTCGCGTTCGATGGCCCAATAGCGGCGTCGGACGTCGTCGTTCGACACGAAACGCGAGAACGTGAAATCGGCTGGGTCGTACCGCGACCAGACGCCGCCCGCGCTGCGGAAATCGGCGAGTCCAGATTCGGTGCTAACGCCCGCGCCGGTGAAAAATACGATGCGTTCCGCGTGGGATAAGAGGCTCGAGAGCATCGAGGGCGACGATACCATATTGCTGTATGGCATACGAGCTGGTATTCTGGGGACATGAAAACCGCTCGAAAGATAACGATTCAGGTCCCGGCTGAACTGCTGAAATCGGCACAAGCTTATACGGGCGAGGGCATCACGCCCACGGTTCGGCGCGGGCTCGAAAGGCTGGCCCGCGCAAAGGCCTACGAAGAGCTTCTCAAGATGAAGGGGAAAGTCCGCCTCGACATAGACCTCAAGAAACTTCGCGCTGACCGGCGTTGATTGCGGTCGACACCAGCTCTTTTGTGGCTTTTCTTGCGGCCCATCCGGGCGATGACGTGGATCTTGTCACGACATTGCTTCACGGAGACGAGATTGTATTTCCTCCCGTCGTGTTGTCCGAGATCGTAAGCGCGCCGAATTTAGAGGCAAGGGTTGAGGGGATGATCGTTAAGATTCCGCTCCTCGAGATCACTTCAGGCTATTGGGATCGTGCTGGGCGCCTCCGCGCGAGAATGATCTCGGTCGGCTGGAACGTTTCGCTTGCTGACACACTCATCGCGCAATGTTGTCTTGACCACGGCGTCACGCTCGTGACACGCGACAAGGGGTTCAAGCCGTTTGAGCGACACGCGGGGCTTCGTTTGCGCTGACTCGCCTTGAAGCGGCGTCCGACGGCGTGCATGATGCGGGCGTTATGGCGAGCGTGACGTTCAAGGCGGTCGAAAAGCGATTCGGGGCGGTCGCCGCGGTTCGCGATTTGAACCTCGAAGTCCCCGATGGCGCGTTCGCCGTTCTCGTGGGACCCTCTGGTTGCGGGAAAACGACGACGCTTCGAATGGTGGCTGGGCTTGAAGACCCAACCGGCGGCGATCTCCTGATTGGCGAGCGGCGCGTCAACGACGTCTCTTCTAAAGATCGCGACATCGCGATGGTCTTTCAGTCGTACGCGCTCTACCCACACATGACCGTGTTCGACAACATCGCGTTCGGCCTCAAAATGCGGGGCGTCGCGCGCGCCGAGATTGAGCGCCGCGTGGTCGACGTGTCGGCGATGCTCGGGCTCGGCGATTTGTTGAAACGCCGGCCGCGCGAGCTGTCGGGCGGCCAACGTCAGCGCGTTGCGATGGGACGGGCGGTTGCGCGAAAACCGCAAGTCTTTCTGTTTGACGAGCCGCTTTCAAATCTTGACGCACAGCTTCGAAGCGACGTGCGAACCGAGATCGCGCGGCTGCACCGACAGCTCAAGACGACGACGATTTACGTGACGCACGATCAAGTCGAGGCGATGACGCTCGCGCAGGTCCTCATCGTCATGAAGGATGGTCTCGTCCAGCAAGTTGGCGCCCCGCTTGAGGTTTATGAGCGCCCAGCCAATCGATTTGTCGCGGGATTTCTCGGGACGCCGCCCATGAACTTCCTTTCGACGCTCGAAGAAGGCTGTGTTGTCGGCATTCGGCCGCAGGCGCTTCGCGTCGAAACGGGCGGGCCGCTCAAAGGAACCATCGAAGTTCTTGAAACGCTTGGTTCGGAAACGCTCGCGCATGTTCGGCTCACCGCGACCGCGACTGGGGAACGGATCGTCGCGCGGCTCGAGCCCAAGACGTCGCTTCGCGAAGGGAGTTCAGTTGAATTAGCTGTCGACGCATCTGCGATCCGGCGGTTCAGCCGCGAGTCCGGCGTCGCAGTCCGTGCGTAATTGCTATCGCTTGCCGAAGGCCGGAACCCAAACTTGCGCCTCGGATGGCCGCGTGGCGCGATTGGGTACGAGCCATGGATGTCCGAAGACAAGGTTTACTTTGCGACCGATGAGATAAGAAAGCGGCGCGACGCGTCGGTGTCCGACGTTGCCGCGCGTTGGAATGCCGTGAAGGGCGACGGTGCGGTCGGTGAGCCCGTGCATGTCGATGGCGCGCATCTTCGCGTAAAACGGAATCGCACCAGCGGCGGTCGTCGCGATCGAGACGTCGCGCTGCCCCGCGAATGTCCGCCCAAGGAGGCGGCCAATTCCGGGCCAGTTTCCGTCGTTTTGGTCTATGTGGCTGTTCAGGATGCCGACGCTTTCGATGACGCGGTCGACGCGATCGGCTGGGTTCGCATCCGCGCCGAAGGTGAGCGCATGGTGAAGCGAGCCGATGGGGACGAGGGCAAAGGCGGCTGAGCGAATGAACCGGTTCGCGGCAAGTCGAATGATGGTCCAGACGAGTGCGACGATTCCGAGGGGCAACGCGGGAACGACAAATCGAAACTCCATGAAGTCGCCGCCAACCCAGACGACATACGCGCCCCAAAGCGTTATGGCGACGACGATTGAAACGACCGCAAAGTTCCGCTCGCGAATCGCGCGCACAAAGGCAATCGGGCCGACCATCAGAAACGGCGCAAGAAGGTACGAAATAAAAAACACACCAAGGTAGTAAAACCCGCGCTCGACGAACAGCTCGTCCGGTCGCTTAGCAGTGAAGGTGTTGGGGAGGACGGCGCCGTAAGTCGCGAGTTTCCACGCGAGCCACACGCCGAGAAGAGTCGCGCCCGGCACGACGAACGCCGCGATGCGTAGGGCGGTGGTCCGAGCGGGAAGGGGCGGTCTTTGACGCCGAACAATTGACGCTCCGCGAAAGAGCGCGGCCGGAAAGAGAAGGAGCGCTGAGTCGAGCCTCGTCAGAACAGCGAGCGCAGCGATGACAGAGAAGAGGGCGTTGTCGCGCATGCGATGCGATTCGCCTGTAGGTCTCAGAGCGACGTCGAAGCACGCCACAATGAGAAGCGACTGAAGCATCGTTCGGGAAGGCCCGTTCAACGGAAGCCACGAAGTCGGCCAACGATCGCTTCTGGCGCGTCATCGTACTCGCGCGTCGGCAAGCGCGACAATGTTTTGTGGGATATCCTTCGTCACGCCCTTTTGGCCGCGTGTTTCATTCGCATCAGCTACGTTGCTATGCTGGGCGAGAGCGAAAGGTCAACCATGAATCAAAGTTTGGGTGGAGTTGTCGTCACGGGTTCGTCGTCGGGAATTGGGCGCGCCGCAGCGCTGGCGCTCGATCGCGCGGGTTTTCGCGTTTTTGCGGGTGTTCGAAAAGAGAAAGACGCGGAGGCGCTTCGGGCCGAGGCGTCGCCGAACTTGACGCCGCTTTTTCTCGACATCACAGATGGAAAAATGATTTCCGAAGCGGTGCGCACGGTCGAGGGCGCCTTCGGTGGTGCCGGACTCCACGGGCTTGTGAACAATGCGGGAGTTGGTTTTTTCGGGCCACTCGAATTTTTGCCGATCGACCAGTTTCGGGCGGAGCTCGACATCAACGTGACGGGACAACTCGCCGTCACGCAGGCGCTATTACCGTTCATTCGCAAGGCGAAGGGGCGCATCGTCAACATCGGCTCCATCGCGGGGCGGCTCGCGCTTCCGTTCAGCGGCGCCATCTCGGTTTCGAAGCACGCGATCGAGGCGATGAGCGACGTGCTCCGCATGGAGCTCGCGCCTTGGGGCGTCCACGTGGTGCTCGTTGAGCCGGGCCTTACGCGAACCGAGGCGGTCGAAAAGGCGCACCCCCTCGCGGAACAGCTTCTCAAATCGTTGCCGCCTGCGGGTCAAACCTACTTCGGCGATTTACTTCGGAAGTTCAACGCGGTTTTCCTCGAGCAGAATCGCGACGGCAGCCCGCCCGAAGAAATTGCGCAGGTCGTGCTCCGCGCGCTGACGGTGGCGAAGCCGAACGCGCGATACGCAGTCGGCAAGATGTCAACGAAGGCGATCCTCGGGAGCGCGACGCTGCCCGACTGGTTGCTGGACCGGGTTCGGAAAAAACGTGTTGGGCTTCCCACGGAGTTTGGCGCCCTCCTTTAAGTAGACAGCTGGCGCAGAGCGGGGGCATATTGAAGTGATGATTCGGGATTCCATACGGGCGTTGATGCCGCGCCTTGCGTCGGCGCCCGAATACCCGACGCAGGGGGCTACGCTTTTCGTGGATCTCGAGCGCCGAGAAATTGCACGCGCCTATACACCGCGAGCGGTCGTCGAAATGTTTCTCGAAGGGCGCGGCGCGAACATGTTTTACCTCTACAACTTACTCGACCCGACGCTCGATCCGTTTCACCCCGACGTGCCGCTCATTTTTGGAAACGGCATCTTGACCGGCATCGTGCCGTCGGCGGCTCGCGGCAACGTGACCGGCTGGTCGCCCGAAACAAGGCTCCTCATGGACTCGAACGCGGGCGATTACTTCCCGAGCTTTTTGAAGTTGAACGGGATCGACCGCCTGGTGCTTTTCGGCGACGCACCCAGCTGGACGATGCTCGTCGTCGAAAAGGGCGAAGTCGCATTTCGCGATGCGCACACGTACGTCGGGCTCGACAACATCGATCTGCGCGCGCGCCTCGAGCGCGATTTTGGCGGCCAAGAGGGCAAAGAGCTTGCGATGGCGGCGATCACGAGAGCCGGCGAAAATCGTGTGTTGTCGGCGGCGATCATGGCGGGCCCGAAATGTTGTTACGCGCGCGGCGGTACGGGCGCGAAGATGGGCGCGCTCAAAGTGAAGGCGATCGTCGTGCGCGGCTTTAATCCCGCGCTGGGAGCCGGGCTTCACGTCGACGCTGTGAAACCGTTTAACAAGAAGATAGCGACGGAACTGTTGGACACAGGCGTCGTGAAGCACGCGCTCAAGCTGCGGGGTACGCCGTTTCTTTACAAGCCAAGTCGAATGCTTGGCGCCATGGGGACGAAGAACAATCAAGAAACGACGTGGACGGATGCGCTCGACGCCGAAAACATCGACCCGTATCGACCCGGGATGGCGGGGTGTTTTCGGTGCCCGGTGAATTGTCGGCCGCTGAATGACGTGAGAGAAGCGGGAGCGGGAGCGGATAGGTACAGCGCGGGAGATGGGCCGGAGTATGTGACGGTCGGAAAATTTGGGCCGGGGATTGGGATTCGCGACGTGCGGCAGGTGATTCGGCTGAACAACATCGCGAACGATCTCGGCATGGACACGGCGTCGCTCGGGTCGTCAATCGCGTGGGCGATGGAGCTCTGGCAGCGCGACCTCATCGGTGCGCGCGAAACAGGCGGGCTCGATTTGACATGGGGAAATTACGAGGCGATCGAAAAACTTTTTTTCATGACGGCGGCGCGCGAAGGGTTTGGCGATACGATCGCGTGTTCGGCGCGTGCGGTTGACGACGGAAAATATCCGCGCGAGGCGCTCAACTATCGGATGGCCGTGAAGGGACTCATGCAATCGGACCCGCACGATGCGCGCATCATCAAGGCGTTTGCGCTTGGGCTTGCGGTTGCAACCCGCGGTATGGACCATTTGCGAAATCGCGCGACCCTCGAAATCAACGCGAAAATTAACGACGACGCGGCGTACAAGCGCGAGCTCTATGGAGGTGACGTTTCACCGAAGCCGAACGCGTACGACGGAAAGGCGCGCGCGGTAAGGGTTTGCGAGGACACGTTTGCGGTGGGCGATTCGGTCGGGATGTGCCGGTTCACGACGAAACTTTTTAACAGTCCGAACTTACCGGGGCTCGATGAGTTTTCGGCGCAAATCCGAAACGTGACGGGGCTCGAGTTCTCGCCGGTGGCTTTGCGGGACGTTGGCCTTTGCATCACGGGCCTGGAGCGTATGGTGAACCATCGGCTCGGCGCGCGGCGCGACGATGACACGCTTCCCTTGCGTTGGTTCGACGAACCGATTGTTTGGGGCGCGTATAAGGGCGAGAAGATCGATCGCGCCGAGTTCGATGCGATGCTCGATGAATTCTACGAACTGACGCGGCTCGACCGAGAGGGGCAACCGGAGCCGGAGTTTCGAGCGCGGCTTGCCGAAGTGGCGCGCGGGTTTGCCGTCACCGTGCGGATTCCCCGCGACGTGCGCGACGTGCCGAGTGGCGCCATTGTCGTCGCCGAGCCGATCGCAAATCTTCGTGAGTTGATCGCGATCCTCGACCGCGATTGCAACGGCTTGGGTGGACTGCTTTCGAGCGGCGCGTTTGCGCTAGCGGTTAACAACAACGTCGTCCTTCACGGCCAGGCTGAGACGCCGCTGAAATCCGGCGACGTCGTCGATGTCATGCCGGCGCTTGCGGGCGGTTAATCGAATCGTCGTCGCCCTCAAACCGGCGTTGCGATTCTGTTACGATTGTAAGTGTGAGGCGCGTAGCGGCCGCGGTTTTTCTCTCACTCGGCGTTTCGGGCGTCGTCGCGGCGGCGATTACGATTTCAACCGTCGCCGTTCGAACGGACGCCGAGAAGCGGAAATTCTCGCGCAAATATCCGGAGCTCGCGGGACGCCTCGCGGCGGCGCGCACGACGCCCGGATTGAGTTCGCATGTGCCGCAAGGGATCGCATCGGTTGGGAATGGCTCGACGATCGTCATCTCGGCCTATTCGGCGACCGAGGGCAAGCCGTCGATCTTCATGCTCGTCGACGCGGCAACGGGTCGTCTCAACCGCGCGTTCGAGATTAAAACCGAGGTGGGCGCTCATTACACCGGGCACGTGGGCGGCGTTGCGGTGCTCGCGGGATCGCTTTGGACGGTGGGAGGCGGCGAAGTTGTGCGGTTCGCGCTGCGCCCGATGCTCGACGCGCGCGAGAACGGCGTTGTGCGGCCCGACAAGCGGTTCGTGGTCGACAGCAAAGCCTCGTACGTGAGCGCCGAAGGCGAGCATCTCTGGGTGGGCGATTTCGTCCATTCGGGCGATCGCGACTTTGCGGCGACACCGCACCACAGCGCGAAGGGAAAGAACGCGTGGGTTGCGGCGTACCGCGTCGATGTGAAGACAGGTCTCCTCGCGACGCGGACGACGTACAAGGTTGGCTCGAAACAGGTTCTTCGGCCCGACAAGGTGCTCTTTGTGCGCGAGGATGTTCAGGGGATGGCTGTCGCAGGAAGTCGCGTGGCGCTGACGGCGTCGTTCGGCAGCGCGAATTCAAAGCTCGCCGTTTATCGGTCGCCGCTTGGCGGGATTCCGTTCGTCGTGAATCTTCCCGATGGCCAGCGAACAGACGGCTACGTCGTCGACTCGAACAACCATCTTTGGACGATCGAAATGCCGGCCGGCGCCGAGGACCTCGAGTGGAACGGCCGCCATCTGTTAACGCTGTTTGAAGGCGGGTCGGTGAAGTATCGCGCGCGGTGGCGCGCAAGCGGTGGTTTTATCGAGGATCGCTTCTATCGCTTGTCGCTCGATTAGCCGCGGGGGACGGTTGATGTCGTCGCGATTGCGCACTCCATGAGGACGTGTGGACCGATGTTCGGGAGTAGAAACGCTGCGCCGCGCGTCTCGAATCCACAACGCTCGTAAAAGCCAGACGCGGTTGTTCGGGCATTGCACCAGACGAGTGTCGCGCCCACATTCCGTGCGGCATCGAGGCACGCCTCGACCAGCGCGCGGCCAACACCGAGCTTGCGGTGCTCCCCCCGAACAGCCATCCCGCGCAGTCGCCACGCGGATTCGAGCGCTCTGCGCCCCGGCAGCGGCTCGTGGTAAAGCGAGGCAACGCCAATGACCGCGCCGCGCGTGATCGCCGCGAAGTGATGCCCGTCCGGCGGTTCATCCGCCGTCGCGTAGATTTCGTCGATCGGCTGGTGCGGGCGCAAGACCGCGTGCCGGAGCGGAACCGTCTCTCGTGCCGCGACCAACTGCACCTCGAAGCCTCGGGCCAGCATGCGCCGGACGGTATTTGCTGAACGCCGTCGTCGTCAACTTGAAGGTTTCGTTCCCCGTCTTCAGTGACGACGCGAAGTTGCGCGCACGCGGTTCGTCGCCGATACTTAAGACCGTGACCACGGCACGCGGGCCCAAAGTCGTTCCGCTCAACCGCTTGAAGACGATCGAGCTGCTCGCGAATCCGCCCGTCTATCGCACCCTCGAACGCGCGCGGCGCGTTTTCGTGAACCGCAATTTGCGCATGGACCAGATCGACCTCATCGGATTCGACATGGACTACACGCTCGCCCTCTACAAAAAGGACCGCATCGAGGAACTTGCGTTTCGCCTCACGGTCGAAAAGCTGATTAAGAATAAGGGTTACCCAAGTACCGTCGCGAAGATTCAGTACGACTCGAAGTTCGCGATGCGCGGGCTCGTCATCGACAAAAAGCTCGGCAACGTCTTGAAGATGGACCGCCACCGCCACGTCGGCAAGGTCTACCATGGGCGCCGCCCCGTCTCGAAAGACGACCGCACGCAGATTTACCGCAACACGAAGATCCAGCCGTCGGCCGCGCGCTATCACTTGGTCGACACGCTCTTCACGCTGCCGGAGGTGTCGCTTTTCGCGGAGCTCGTCGACTGGAAAGACCGCGGCGAAATTCCGCACGACCACGAAAAAATCTTCGATGACATCCGCGTGTCGATCGACGAGGCGCACCGCGACGGTTCGCTCAAGGCCGTTATTCTCGCGAACCTCGCGCATTACGTCGATGACGACCCCGACCTCGCCATGACGCTTCACAAGTTTCGATCGAGTGGGAAGCGCCTTTTCTTGATGACGAATTCATACTGGGATTACACCGACGCCGTGATGAAGTTTTTGCTCGAAAAGCGCATGGCGGAGTACCCGACGTGGCGCGCGTTTTTTGACATCGTGATCGTCGGGGCCGAGAAACCGGGGTTTTTCACGGGCGAAAAGGCGTTTGCCGACATCACCGACGGCACGACGCGGCACGCAAAGGGGCCGTTTGAAAAGGGGCGGGTTTATTTGCACGGGAATTTAGCCGACTTCGAGAAGTTCTCGGGTCAAGGGGGAGACCGAATCCTCTACGTTGGCGACCATATCTATGGCGACATTTTGCGGTCGAAGAAAAGCTCGACCTGGCGCACGGCGATGGTGGTTCAAGACCTTGAGGAAGAAATTGTCACGTTCCAAAAGTGCGAGGAGGAGTTTCGCACGCTCGGCGAGCTGGAAACGGAGCGGCAGCGGTGCGATTACGAACTCAACTACTATCAGATGGTGCTGAAGTCGCTGCAGAAGTTTCAGGAGCAACACAAAAACGAACTCGCGGACGAAGAAGAGGCGGCGCTCGAGGAGGCGAAGCGGCGCGCGCGCGCGAACCTCGACCGGTTTCGCCATCGGATGCGCGTCGCGGTTGAGCAAAGCGATTCGCTCGACGATTCGCTCGACGAACGGTTCAATCCTTACTGGGGCCTCATCTTCAAGGAGGGGAACGAAAACTCATCGTTCGCCGAGCAGGTCGAAGATTACGCGTGCATCTACACGAGCCGCGTGTCGAATTTCTTATGGTATTCGCCGCTGCAATATTTTCGAAGCCCGCGCGATTCGATGCCGCACGAGCGGCCATAGGGGTTCTCCTTACCTCTTCGGAACGACGCCGCGTCGCTCGTCTTTCGCGCGCTTTCGCAAGAGCCGCTTGAGCCCGCGCGCCGCCATGCTCTCAACGAACGATGCGCGCATCATCGCGTCTTCGTCGAGGTCGACAACTTTCGGCTGGTGCTCGACATAACTCTCCGCGTGCAGGACCGCAGCGGGCAGCCGCTCAAGCGCCGTTTCGCAGCGCTTCGTGATGTCGCTCGATTGCGGTTTGAGCTTTTCCGTGGGCGGCGCATACCACCCCGGCATCACGGCCATCTCTGGCACCGTATAATATTCGTGTCCGTAAAGTCGTTCGCGCGCCATCAGCTCGCGTGCCGATGGTTTGTCGTCACCGCGACGTTTCAGGTCCGGGCGTTTTTCGGCGCACTTTCGAAGCGACGCGAAACCCGCGCGTTTCACGACCTTCAGTTCCGCGGCCTTCTCCCACGACGTGCGAAGCCCCTTCGGAATCGCCGCCCAGTACTGGTGGCAGTTGTGCCGCGCGTGCGACTCGATTAACCACCGTGACGGCTTTGGTCCCTTTGATTTTTTCGCGACGTCCTCGGCCTCATCGATCGCAATCCGCCAAATCGCCCCGCGTTTCGCGGTGCAATCGAGGATCGACTTAAGCCCGTGGGTCTCAAGTTGATGAAGCACCGCCTTGGTGTGCTCGGCTTCGATAACGCGCGCCCGTGCCATATCCACCTTCCACGTCGCGTTCGCCGCGGCCCTGACCTCGGCCTTAGCCCTCGCGACATCGCGCTCGCGGTCGTCGGCCTCCTCTTTCGCCTCCTTCGCCGCGCGCTTCTTTGCCTTCGCTTCCGCGTTCAGTTTGTCGCGCTTGTGTTTGACCTCGCGTTTTTCATCGTCAGCCTTTTCCTTGTCGTCGTCGTCGCAGGGGTCATCGCAGCCCATAAATCCACAGAAAACGCCCGTCACGGCGCCGCCAACCGCGCATCCAATGTCCTTCAAAAACTTGGCGAGGTCTTCGAGGCGTTTGACGGCCCATCTCGCGAACTCCTCCGCCTTTTTAAGAATCTTCTCAGCGACCTTGACGAGCGATTTCGCCTTGTCCTTCGCCCAATCGAGCGCCTCCTTTGCCTTTCGCAGGTACTTCTCGGCTTTTTCCTTAACCTTGTGAAACCCCTCCTTCGCAGCTTCGACGGCGTCTTTCCCGATTTCAATCGCCTCCTTAACGAGCTTCTTCCCGATCTCAAGCGGGTCAAGGAGTTCCTTGACGGCGTCAACGATTTTGTCCCAGATGCGCTGCGGGTTCACAGGACCGACCGCGATGTCGATCCCAAAGAGTTCCGCTTCGGCCCAAACGCCGCGCTCGTCGACTTCGATGTCGAGCCCGAGTCCATGGCCCAGAATTTTCGCTTCGGCTTTACCCGCGAGCTTCCAATCCGACAGGTCCCACTTGGCGCGTCCGTTAAGATCCACTTTAACGACGCCAAAACGGAACGGGGCCTCGAATGAGACGCCGCGTTGATTGATGATGACAGTCGTTCGCCCGAAATCGTGCCCGAGCACGCGCAAGGTCGATTCACCGCGCAACTCCCAGCGTTTGAAGTCGAACGAGACCTTTCCTCTGAACTTCGCTTTCTGCACAAGGAACTTTGTTTCGCATTCAATGGTTAAGTCGTCGCGCGAGACCGTGATGCTTGCGTCGCATCGAAAAAGGCTGACCCCCGCGATCGTGACCGGCGCGAGAACCTTAATCTGTGTTGGCGCGAGCGTAATTCTTATCGCGGCGCCCGGATCGGCGCTGCCGATAACGAGCGGTGTCGGGAGAATGGGTCCCACGACAACGCCCGTGAGCGGGATTTCAACGCCCTGCTTTGCGTCGACCGGAACTTTAACCTTGAAAACGCGCTCAAAAACACCAATAAGTTCATTGGCTTGCGCCATGGATGCCGCTGGCACACCAAGAATACCGAGAAGAGACAAGGTGACGGCAAGGAGAGACATGTTGCGAGTCCCGAACCCATTC
>JACPTQ010000063.1 GCA_016192705.1 Deltaproteobacteria bacterium
CCGGTGAGCGTGAGGGTCGACAGGTGCCCGCTTCGGCGCGCCGACGTCCTCGGGTCTGAACGCGAACGAGCGCTCGAGCCACTGTTTTGTAGCGTCCGAAATCTCGGAGATTCGCAGCCGATATCGCGCTGCAGACCCTGCTCAATTGTGGGGCTGCGGGCTCCGTTCCGTCGCCCTCGCCATTCCGCTCGCGCCGGCAAGCCACTGGCTTGCCGACAGACTGCTCGCGGAATATGCGCGCCTCTGCGGCGCCCCTGCCGACCCCACCCAAAACCGGGCGGACCGCTTTCCGGGGACGTGTTTTGGGGCTTGAGGGCGGTTCGAAGAGTTCACCCGTTGGGTGTCGGCTGACGATCGATCGACCCCCAAGTCTCTTGACCGCCGTTCCAGGAAAACGGCCGGGTTCTGATTGGGCGGGCGGGGATTGGGCAAGCGGAGGCTCGCGTATTCTGTGAGCAATCGTTGGCAAGCCTGTGGCTTGCCGACGCGAACAGAATCGCGAAGGCGACGGAACGGAGCCGCAGCGCACCTTTGCGCAGGGGATGAGGTGCCGATGGGGCGTGGAATTGCCGTTCTCATGATGTTTGATTCATTTCGTGCAGACTCACATTTTATGTCAGACCCGAGGACTTTTGCGAGCCGGAGCGAGCCCTACCGCCGCCCGCTCCACGCAAATGTTGCCCGTTATCCGGGAATCAGGGTCGTATAGGCACTTGACAACGCAGCGGCAAAAGGATTGACTTCGAAAGCTTACGAGCTCTAACCCGCTCGCGCCACCAAAAGGGAAAAGGCGTGGGTGGGTTCAACAATCAAGGACAAAAAGCGATTTCAGCTCTAGGCGATCGAACCAAGTCACAAATAGAGGAAGGGTAACTCATGGCAGAAGCAGCAGGCGAAGTGGGCACCGGGCGCGACGGCGCGGAAAAGGGCAAAAGTGTCGACAAGGTTTTGTACCTTCACGACCTAAAACGCAAGAAAATTGGGGAGCTTGCGCAACTTGCGCGCGACCTCGGCGTCGAAAACGCGGCCGGGATGAAGCGCCAGGAGATCATGTTTTCGATTCTCCAGCAGCACACCGAAAAGGCCGGCGTCGTTTACGGCGAGGGAGTCCTCGAGACGTTGCCCGACGGATTCGGGTTTCTGCGCTCGCCGGAGCACAACTACTTGCCGGGCCCCGACGACATCTATGTTTCGCCGTCGCAGATTCGGCGATTCAACCTGCGCACCGGCGACACCATCTCTGGTCAGGTGCGGTCGCCCAAAGAAGGGGAACGCTACTTCGCACTCCTTAAGGTCGAGCAGCTCAACTTTGAGGCGCCCGAGGAGGCGATCAACAAGATCCTTTTTGATAATTTGACGCCGCTTTATCCAAACAAAAAATTCAACCTCGAAGCGGAACAGAAGAAATTCACGACGCGCATCATCGATTTGTTGGCCCCGCTCGGCAAAGGACAGCGCGGCCTCATCGTCGCGGCGCCGCGCACCGGGAAAACGATGTTGCTGCAAGACATCGCGAACTCGATCGCGAAAAACCACCCGGACGTCGTGCTCATCGTGCTCTTGATTGACGAGCGCCCTGAGGAAGTGACCGACATGGAGCGCACGGTTAAGGGCGAAGTCGTGAGCTCGACGTTTGACGAACCGGCGATGCGTCACGTGCAGGTCGCAGAGATGGTCATCGAAAAGGCGAAGCGCCTCGTCGAACACAAGCGCGACGTCGTGATTTTGCTCGACTCGATCACGCGGCTCGCGCGCGCGTACAACACCGTTGTGCCGCCGTCGGGGAAAATTCTTTCGGGCGGTGTCGACTCGAACGCGCTTCATAAACCGAAGCGGTTTTTCGGCGCGGCGCGCAACATCGAAGAGGGCGGGTCTCTCACGATTATCGCGACGGCGCTCATCGACACGGGATCGCGCATGGACGAAGTCATCTTTGAGGAGTTCAAAGGGACGGGTAACAGCGAAATCCACCTCGACCGCAAGCTGATGGAAAAGCGAATTTTCCCGTGTCTCGACATCAACAAGTCGGGAACGCGCAAGGAGGAGCTGCTCCTCGAAGAAAAGCAGTTAAACCGCATCTGGATTTTGCGGCAGCTCTTGCATCCACTCAATGTCATCGACTCAATGGAGTTCATGATCGACAAGATGAAGCACACGAAGACCAACAAAGAGTTCATGGAGTCGATGTCGTCGTAACGCGGCGATTCGTCCCGCTTCGCCATTTACGTGACCTCCGCCTCGCTCCTCAATCCGCAGGCCTGTTTTTTTGACTACCTTGTCCCACATGCTAGCTTGCTTGTAAGGGGCAACGGCAACGAGGCTTGGGAGGTCGAATGCACGAGAAGAGTCGCCGAGACATCGAGACCCTCATCACGGGCGGAGCGTTTCTTGAATGGTGGGATGACGTTGGACTCGCGCGCGACCGAGAGGCGTCGATCGCGGCCAAACTCCAGGCGATCGAAGAAGAGGTCGCGATGCACGATCAAGTGGCCGCGGGGCTTGAGCGCGATGCGGCAGAGCTGCTGATTGAAGTCGGCGAGCTGGATGCGGAGGCGGCGAAACGCGAGGCCGAACGAACGCAGATTGAGACGATGACCGCGCGATCGCGTGCGACGTATGAGGCCGCGAAGCTGCGCGCCGCAGAGGCTTGGACGAAACATGAGACCGCCGGAGCGGGACGCGACAAGCGGGACGCGCAACAGGCGTATCAAAAAGCGGTCGAAGCCAAGGACACCGCGTGGAATGCCGTTGATGCCGCGGCTGCGCACGTGACGCGGCTCGCGATCCAGATCGGCGAGCTCCGCGTTCTCGCACGGCGAAAAAAAGCGATGGCCGAAAAAGTCCTCGCGGATACGCGCCTTGTTCGTGCCGCAGCGCGCGAGCGCCGGGCCGATGCAACCCACACAGAAAACGCCCTCGAAGTCGCACGCCACGCGACGCGGAAGCTCCTGCATGAGGCGGCGCATCGCTTCGACGCGCTCGTCATCTCCGAGTACCTCTACTGGTGCGACTCTTCCAACACAAAACACCTGTTGTGCGTTCCGGCCTGCTCGCAAATCGGCCTCGCGACGGTCCACATTGTCGCGACCGCAGAGGGGATCCAATCGATCGAGCACATCCTCTCGGCGCCCAAACTCGACGTCGAACCGACACGCGCCGCCGCCAATTCGTAAGCGCCAGAACTTCAATCGCACAAGCCTTCGTGATACCTTTTCATGGGAGTTTCACAAAGCGATCATGTTTCGTTCATCCCTGTCCCGGCGAATCCGGCGCCGCGTTTCAGTCGACCTTGGCGTCCCGCTCGCCTTCGCAATGTTTCTCGCCGCGAACCTCGCCAGCGCCGCACCGCGGCCCGGCTTCCCGGGCTCACTCGCCGCCGCGCCTGGGCCCGCCGCTCCCGTTATCGCCGATCTCGATGGCGACGGCAAAATGGACATCATCATCGCCGCCGGAAACACCCTCAACGTTTTTGGCGGGAATGGACGCCCGCTGCCCGGATTCCCCATCGAGGTCCTTGGCGAAAAGGTGAAACAAAAAGGGATCACCTTGAGCCCCGTCGTCGTCGACCTCGACGGAGACGGCGCACGCGAGATCGTCGTTGCGACGCCCGATGAGCAGTTTCTCGTGATTGGACGGGGCGGCAAACCGGTCGCCGGATCGCCCATAAAGACCGGAGTCGGCAACCTCGCGTTCCTCTCGGCCGACGACCTCGACGGCGATCGACTGCCCGAGCTGATCGGCCTCACGTCAACAGGGAAACTTTACGTTTGGTCGCGCACGGGCGAGCGCCGCAGCGGGTTTCCGGTACAAGTCGGCGAGGGGCCACCCTCTGGCATCGCAATCGGTGACGTCGACCACGACGGACGGCCCGACATCGTCGCGACGAGCCGCGACGGCAACGTTTACGTTTGGAGCGCCGACGGGCGACCGCTCGGCATTCCATCGATGAAAACTGGATTTCAAATTTCGATCCCGCCTGTTATTGCGGATGTAAACGACGACGGCCTTTTCGACATCGTTGTTGGCTCGCATGATTTTAACGTTCACGCCTGGACCAAAGGTCTCCCAGTCGCGAAGTTCCCACTCAAGACGGGCTATCGGATTTACGCGCCGATCGCCATCGCCGACGTGACGGGCGACGGCGTTCCCGAGGTTATCGTCATTTCAGCCGACCGGAAACTTCACGCGTTCGACAAGGAGGGGCAGGAACCGCCGCCATTTCCAATCGACGTGGGCGGTGTGGTCGAGAGCGCCCCGGTTGTTCAAGACCTCGACGGCGATGGTGTTCCCGAAATCGCTCTCATCACAAAAGACGGCGTCATGAACGTCGTCGACGCGAAGGGCGTAAAGAAGCCGGGCTTTCCGACACCCGTCGCGGGGCAGCCACCGACCGGGCCTGTCATCGGCGACTTGGACGGTGACGGAACGCAAAGCCTCGTTATGGTCGACGGTGAAGGGAAGGTTCGCGCCTGGACGTTTGGCGGCAAGCGCGATCCAAACGCCGCCGGGAACTGGACTCAGCCCGGACACGACAGCGGCCGAACGGGGCGTTACTTCCCCAACCCACCGCGCTTCGTTGACCTCAAGATTTCACCCGCTTCGCCGCGCGTGACCGATGCGATTGATGCGCGCGCGACGTACCGCGACCCCGACGGCCGCAAGGAAGAGGGCACCGTTATCCGATGGTCGAAGGATGGCGTGCCGCAAAAGGCGCTCGACAACCAGCGCACGCTGCTCGCGGGCGTTGCGAAGAAGGGCGAGCGGTGGCGTTTTACGGCGCAGAGCGGGATCGATTTCGCGATCAACCGAGACGGGCCCAAGGCGCGCCTCTTCCAAAGTCCCGAAGTTGAAATTGCAAACACACCGCCCGGTCCCCCAACCGTCGCGCTTTCGCCAGACAGTCCGACCGCCGGAACCGCGATCGAAGTAAAGATTCTCACGCCGTCCGCCGACCCCGACGGTGACGCGATTCGTTATTCGTATCAGTGGTTCAAAGACAGAAAACCGATGGCGTTCCCGCCCGACACCGCGCGCATCGACACTGAGCATCTTCGCAAAAATGAGCTCTGGAGCGTCATCGTCACGCCGTCCGACGGGACAGATAAGGGCGTCGCGGTGCACGCGGAGATAGCCACCAAGAACCGTCCGCCTGGAATCCCGAAGCTTGCATTTGAGAACCCGTCGCCCAAAACTGCCGAGGGGCTCACCGCGAAAGTCGTTGGCGAAGCGACCGACCCGGACCTTGACGCCCTGACGTATCGCTATCGATGGTGGCGAAACGGCGAGCCGCAGAGTCTCCCGTTGACGCAGGTAGCGATTCCGCCGTTCCTCGTTCGCAAGGGCGAGAAATGGAAAGTCCAGGTAAACGCCTTTGACGGTGAAGCCGAAGGTGAGCCGGTTGTCGCGGAGGCGGCGATCATCAACACCGCGCCACGCGCGCCGGTCATTGCGATTGAACCCAAAACGCCGACGTCCTCCGACAACCTTCGTGCGCGCGTCGTATCAGAGGGCGTTGACGACGATGGCGATCCGCTGACGTATCGGTTCGTGTGGAAACGTAACGGCTCGGACGTTTCAGGGGGGGATGTTCCGTCTCGCGTCGACGCCAAGGGAATCAAACGAGGGGAGACGTGGAGCGTCGACGTCATCTCGAATGACGGCGAGACCGAGGGCGCGGCGGCACAGGCGTCGGCGACGATCGAGAACAGCGCCCCGAAGCCACCCGGCGTGCAATTGAAGCCGTGGGTGCCGCTTGCGACCGACCCCATTCAAGTTGAGGTCGTTGCGCCCGCCTTTGATATCGATGGCGACAAGGTGACGCTGAAAGTTCGTTGGGAGAAGGACGGGCAAACTGCGCATGAGGGTGAAAATGAGCTCACGCTCGCGGCGGGGCGTGCGCGAAAGGGCGAGAAATGGCGAATTGTGGTCACACCGCACGATGGAAGCGTCGCGGGGGCGCCGGTCGAACTCTTTTTTTCAGTCGCGAATTCCCCACCGCTCGCGCCGAAGGTGTCGATCTCACCTGAAAAACCGAAGGTCACGGATTTCCTGAGCGCCGTTGTCAGCGAGGCGTCGAAGGATGCCGACGGCGACTCTGTTTCGTATCGATACCGGTGGTTTCGAAATGGCGAGCTCCAACCCGAACGCGACGCGAAACTCGCACCCGGTCGGGCGAAACGTGGCGAACGTTGGCGCGTGGAAGTCACGCCGTTTGACGGAACGGTGACCGGCGAACGCGCGACCGCGGATGCCCTCGTTGTGAATACGGCGCCGTCCTTGCCGGTGCTGCGCGTTGTTCCAGACCCAAGCCGCGTTGCGGACGATATCGAGTGCCGCATCGAAACGCCGCCCGTCGATGCGGACGGCGACCCGCTGCGAATTGAGGTTACGTGGTTCCGAGATGGTAAACCGCAAAACTATGGGCGCGACCGGTTTAAGCTCAGTCGCGATCGCGGAATTCATGGGGCCGAATGGGCGTGCGAAGTGCGGGTGTCGGACGGAACCGAGGCGGTGACGGTGCGCGCCACTGGCAAACAAGCGAACACGCCGCCGACGTCGCCAACGATTGAGATTGTCCCAAAGAAACCGCGACGAACGGACGATCTCGTTTGCGAGATTCGCCGCGAATCGCGCGACGACGATCTCAATCGCGTCAAGTATCGGACCGTGTGGAGCGTTAACGGAGTCCCGGCGGTTGGACTCGCCGAAAACACCGCGCGGGTTCCTGCCGATCCAGAGCGGTTGCAGGCGGGCCAGACGTGGCGATGCACCGTAACGCCTCAAGATGGCCGCGACGACGGGAAGCCAGCTTGGGCCGAGGTCCAGATTCAAAACTCGGCCCCAACCGCACCTCGCGCGCGCATCGTTCCGATGGTTGCAAAACGCGGCGACACGCTCACGTGCGACGTGACGAAGCCCGCGACAGATGTTGACCGAGACCCGATTCAGTACCGCTTTTACTGGCAAAAGAATGGGTCTGACCAGAATTTCGCGGCGACATCACATCAAGTGCCGGCGCGGCTCGTCAAATACAGGGACATGTGGCAGTGTTTCGTTTCAGCGTTTGACGGGAAGGAAGAAGGAAAGCGCGGCGCGAGCGAACCGATTCAAATCGACCGGTGACCTAACTCCCCTTGAGGCCGTAGCGTTTCATCTTGCGATAAAGGCGCTGCCGATCGATTTGCAGCAACCGCGCGGCGGCCGTCTTCACGCCCCCACTCGCATCGAGCGCTCGACTAATCAAGATGCGCTCCGCCTCCTCGAGTGTTGGAATCGTCTCGGCCGGAAAAAGTCGCGCAAGCTCCTCAGATGTTACGTGATCGCGGGGCGACTCGGTCGGCCCACCGCCTGGCGGAAGTGATGGCTGCGGCGGCGCCAACACGGCGGCCGCTGTAAATTGCTCAAAATGCGCCAAATGCTCCCGCCGAATCACGAGATCCTTCGACGTCGCAAAAGTCCGCTCGATCACGTTCTCAAGCTCACGAACGTTACCCGGCCAGTGGTGCGTCAACAGAAGGTCCATGGCGTCGGCATCGATTTCCTTCTCGGGTTGACGGAAGACCTTGGCCAGCCGCCCAATAAAGAAACTCGCCAACAGCGGAATGTCTTCGCGGCGATCGCGAAGCGGCGGCAATCGCACCGTCACAACGTTGAGCCGATAAAAAAGATCCTCGCGCAGTTTTCCCTGCCGCAGCGCCTGCGTCAAATCGTGGTTCGTCGCGGCAACGATGCGCACGTCGACCGCAATCGGCTGACTCGCCCCAACGGGAACGACTTCATGCTCCTGAATCGCGCGGAGAAGCTTCACCTGCAACGCCGCCTCGAGCTCCGTGATTTCGTCGAGAAACAGCGTCCCTCCGCTCGCCGTGCGAAAATACCCTTTCCCGTCGGAGACAGCCCCCGTGTACGCGCCCTTAACGTGCCCAAACAGCTCACTCTCCATGAGCGTCGGCGTCAGCGCGCCGCAGTTCACCGCAACGAACGGCTTATCGCGCCACGGCCCACCAAAATGGATCGCCCGCGCGATGCCCTCCTTGCCCGTTCCGCTTTCGCCGTAAATGAGCACGCTCGACCGGTTGTCCTTGACAACTTCCACGAGCGCAAAAACCTCGCGCATTCGCCGCGAAATCCCGACCATCGTCGGCGAATCTTTCGACGTCACAATTTCGGACAGCCGGCCCATTTGCGGGCGCGATCGAATGTTCTGTTCAATGCGGAGTCGCAGCGTCTCCGCGTCGACGGGCTTCGCCAAGAAGTCGCACGCCCCGAGCTTCATCGCCTCCACGGCCGTCGTCACGCCGCCGTGTGCCGACAGCATTAAGATGGGAAGCGTTGGATTCATTTGGCGAAGCTGGCGAATGAGTTCAAGGCCGTCGATGCCGGGCATCTGAAGATCTGTGACAACGACGTCCGGGGCCGCGCCGCGCACCGAAATGATCGCGTCCTCCCCGCTCGCGGCCTCTGACGTGTCGTAACCAAGCGCGCCAAGAACGCGCACAATCGACCGCCGAAACATCTCGTCGTCGTCGACAACCAATATGGTGGAAGGCTTAGCGCTGCTGTGATTCATTGAACGCGATTCTACCGTGCCGATGGCCCAAATAGAAAGATCCCCCAATCCCCGGATAAGCGGTTCGTTCGCTCGTGAGCGTGAGGGTCGACAGGAGCCCGCTTCGGCGCGTCGACGCTACGCGCAGTACATGACTGGCCGCTTAACCGGGAATCAGGGAAAGATCATCGCGGAGTTGACTTGGGCCCGGGCGAAAGACGAGAATGTGGTTTGCAAGCCAAACGCAAGGAGGCGAGGTTGATGTTGAAGACGATTGACGGGCGAATTCATCGGGTCGCGGGCTTCGTGGCGTTGGCTGCGGTTCCTTATTTGGCGGGTTGCCTTGTTACGGTATCGGAGGGGCCGGTTGCGGAGAGTCACCACGAGCACCCGCACCACCACCCGCACACGGGAGGTGCACACCACCACCATCACCACGCGCACCCGCACACGATCGGCCATGATGGCCATCACCATCCGCATGCAGGTGTCACCCGCACGCACCGCCGTCACTCCCCCGTCATCATTGCTCCCGCGCCCGGCCCGGTGATCATTACGCCGGCGCCGGCGCCCGTGATCATTGCGCCATCCCCGGCCCCACATGCCGGGTCGCACCACGAACACGCGCACGCTCATCCGCACACGGGAGGCGCGCACCACCACCACGATCACGGTCATCCGCACACCATCGGCGCCGCCGGGCACCATCATCCTTTCTAAGTCTTTCGATAACAATTTGAATCGAGGTCATTAAGCATGGGAAAAGGCGATAATCGGCTCACTCTCAAGGTTAAGCAAAAGCGTGCGCAGCGCGCGAAGAAGGCGCGAATCAAGCGGCGCGTCGCGGCCGCCAAAGCTGCGAAGAAATCTAAGTAAGCGAGAGCGTCTGTTCGTTATCCATGGGGTCGCCGGTCGGGATCTAACCGAGCGATCAGCCGCCTCAAAAACCAACGCGCACTTGGCGCAAGCCCGTCAAGCAACGGCCGCACGATAAACACGTACCGCCATTTGTCTGGTAGCTCGACCTTCAACCGCCCGGTTTCACGGTTCACGATACGCGAAACCAGTTTTTCTGTAAGAAACGATCGCCCGTTGAGACGTCGTTGACGTCCAAAATTGGAACCAAGATTGCGGTCAAGCACATCAAGAATGACAAACGCGATTCCGCATAATCGAAACCGCTCGATCTCGTCGAGGAGCACAGGCCACCTGAACGTCGGAATCGACAGGAGACGCACAAGGTCCGCATACGCGATGAGGCGCAACGAGAAACCGTGATGCACGATGTGAAGTACGGCGTGAAGCGCGGCGTCCTCGGGCGCCACGATTCGAAAGGCAGGCGAACCTTGCCCGCCGTCGGGCGATGTCACGGACCGCGCGAAGAACGGACTCAAGTCGGTGTCATTTTCGAGGCGATGGGTCAGCCGCTCATGAAGATCGACAAACACGTCGCCCTTCGCGAGGAGGACCGAGTCGACAATAGTTTCGTCCAGCCGCGGTGGCGAAATCGCGTAGCCGAGGTCGAGGGCAATACGAACAGCATCACGAAAGGTGTCACGGCGCACGAGGAGATCCACATCCTTCATCGGTCGCGCACCAGGATCCTTATACACCGTGAGAACATGCGCTCCCCCCTTGAGAAGCAAGGAGTCAATGCCGCGCTTGTGCAAGGCCGCGCTGATTTCTTCTGCGGCGTCGAGCAGGCGGAGCGTGTGGCGAAGCGTGTTTGAGAAGAACTTGAAGAGACGAGCGTTCTCGTCACGCGGCAGAGATCCCTGAAGACCGGCCTCACGCACGCGCAAGAAAAGAAGGGACGCCACACGTTCGTCCAGCGCCCGCGCCGCTAGGCCCGGTGGAACATTGCGTAGTAGCGGCGGCGTTGGGGAAACAACGTTCTGCCACAACCACGAGACTTGCGCGTCCAAGGTGCAATGATTATACGCCGCACCGAAGTTCACGGCGTCCGTCCGTTGACACCTCGATTCCCGGATAACGGGAAAGATTAGCGTGGGACGGGCGGGGTCTGGGCTTGCTCCGGCTCGCGGAAGTCCTCGGGTCTGACATGAAATGTGAGTCTGCACGAAATGAATCAAACATCACGAGAACGGCAATCCCACGCC
>JACPTQ010000065.1:0-9391 GCA_016192705.1 Deltaproteobacteria bacterium
ATTGCGGCGCTTTTCGCTGGGAGCGACCCCGACCTGGAATGGCGAACGCTCACCACCGACCATTTTAATGTCCACTTTACGCAAGGGCGCGAGCCGTTTTCGCGTCGCGTCGCGGCGCTCGCCGAGCGGGCGTACGGAATCGTGGTGCCGTTTCTCAAGCACGCACCAAGCGGGCGAACGGAAATCGTCGTTGCCGACACCGTCGACGCGGCGAATGGCGCGGCCAACGTGGTCCCGTACAAGGCGATCGTCGTCAACGCAACTGGCCCCGAGTCGATTTCCGAGCTTGGCGACTACGACGACTGGATCTGGGGGCTCGTCATTCACGAGTTCACGCACATCGTCCACCTCGACACCGTCGGCGGGCTCTCGAAGATTCTCAACACGCTGCTTGGGCCCAAGTACGCCCCGAACCTCTCGCAACCAACTTGGCTCATCGAGGGAATGGCCGTTTTTGTCGAGTCGACGTTTGGTGGCGGTGGGCGCGCGAGGTCAGCGTTTTTCGACATGTACATGCGCGCGGCGACTCTCGCGGACAAGATCGAGCCGCTCGATCGCGTGACAGGTTTTTCGCGCGACATCCCGCGCGGGTCGCTCGCGTACATGTACGGCGGGCGGTTCATTTCGTTTCTCGCCGAAAAGTATGGGCGCGACAAACTCGCCGAGGTGTCGTGGAAATACGGATCGCGCTTTATTCCGCACGGGCTCAACATCGTTGCGCGGGATGTGTTCGGAAAAGACTATCCGACACTTTACGCGGAGTGGCGGGCGTCGCTCGTCGAGCAAGCACGGCGTGATTTGGCGCGCATCAAAGCCGCGGGGGTTCGAGAGGGGGCGCCCGTCACGCGTCGCGGTGAGACGAATGTGCGGCCACGCCACAGTTCAGACGGGACAACGCTTTACTATTTGTCAAACGATGCGCGGTCGTACCCTGCGTACCGGGCGATAACGCTCGCGTCGGGCGCAGACCGGCGTCTTTTCGATGCGGCGACAGATTCGGCGCCGACGCTCGTGACGAGCGGACGCGAGATTCTGTTTCATCAGGGCGAAGTTTTTCGGTCGCATTACAGTTTCAACGATCTCTTTGTGGGAGACATCGCGACAGGCGTCGTGACGCAAGTGACACACGGGCTGCGTGCGCGTGAGCCAGACGCGCGAGCGATGGGCGGAGACTGGGTTTTCACGGTTAACCGCGCCGGAACGCGCAATGTTGCGACCATGGCGCCGGATGGGCGGGAGTTTCGGTGGGTGACGAGCTGGAACGATTTTTCCGTTTGCGATGTGCCGCGGTGGTCACCGGACGGTGCGCGCGTGGTGTTCAGCGCGTGGCGACCGCGCGGGGAAGTCGAGGGCGCGCGCGACTTGTGGCTTTGGGAGAAGAAGACGGGAGTTGTCGCACAGCTCACGAGCGATCGCGCAATCGATGTCGCGCCAACGTGGTCACCGGACGGGCGGTGGGTTTACTTCGCGTCTGACCGCGATGGTGTGTACAACATCCACAGAATTCGGCGCGCGGACCGCGCCGTGGAAAAAGTGACGAACGTGGTTGGCGGCGCGTTCGATCCCGACCTATCGCCCGACGGCAAACGGATCGCCTTTGTGAACTTTGGTGTGCGCGGATTTGACATTCATCAGATGGAGGTTCCCGCACCTGCTCCCGCACCCGCTCCCGCTTCCGCACCCGCACCCGCTTCCGCAACCGCACCCGCAACCGCTCCCGGAACCGCGCGCCCCTACGATCCCCTTCCGACGCTTCTTCCCAAAACGTGGTCGCCGCTCGTCCTTTCAGATTCGACCGGCACCTTTCTTGGCGCCGCGACGTTTGGCTCCGACGTGCTCGGTCGCCACGCGTACGGCATTCGGACGATCGTGGGTGTATCAGACGGAAATCGAGGCCGCGTCGATTATGGCGTCGCGTATCAACTGGGAACGGTGACACCGACCATCACGCTCGAGCACTACCGTTCGTTAAGCTCGTCCGCGGCTCTTCTCGCGGGTGCGCTCGTGCCGTTTGAGGAAGAGCAGGTCGTCGGACGATTGACGCTCGCACTCCCATGGTCGCGCCGCGAGGAGAGCCAGTCATTTTTTGCGGCGTACGAAATCGAACACCTGTCGGGCGTCGACTGGATGCCGAGCGCGGACCCAGCCGATCCGCGTCCGCTCACGCCCGCGCGTGGCCTCGTTGCGGGGCTCACGCTGGGCGTGGGTTACAGCCGCGTTCGCTCTTACGCCTGGTCGGTGAGCGCCGAGGAGGGGCGCTCGTTTTCCGTCGAGTTTGGCTTTCGACACCCCGCGTTTGGAAGTCGCTTCACGACCGCGCAAGCTTCAGCGCGATACGTCGAGTACATTCCGATGTTTTTTCGGCACCACGTTCTGGCGCTTCGCGTTCAGGGCGGCTTGGGAACAGGCGACTTGCGGAGCCGCCGTATCTTCTCGCTTTCAGGGTACGCCGTGCGGAACATCCTCACCGATTTCATCGACAACATTCGTGTTGGAAGCGTTGCGCTTCGCGGCTTTTCGGGAGTCCAATCGATCGGCGATTTCTTCTTGTTGGGCACCGTCGAGTATCGGCTTCCGCTTCTCAACGTTCAGCGCGGTGTCGAAACGCACCCGCTTTTTCTCGACCGACTGCACCTCGCCATCTTCACGGACGTCGGTGGTGCCTTTGATCGGTTAACTGAAAAATCTCTCGTTGTCGGCTCTGGTGCGGAGATCCTCATCGATCTCGCGGTCGGGCATTTTCTGTCTGCGAACATTCGTTTCGGCTACGCACGCGGATTTGCGCGCGGCGGCGGCGACAACGTGTATCTTGTTCTCGGCAGCCGCTACTAAAAGCGCTTCGAAAGCCGCACCCCGAAGCTGCGCGCACCATGCGGCAGGTCGGGCGAAAGCGTCGCGCCGACGGGGCGAATCTCGCGGTGAAGCGCGAAAAGTGTAACGGCCGCGGCCGCAACGAGGCCACCACCAATGAGGAGACCACCCCCCGCACGGACCCGCGCGTTGTAGCCGTCGAGCTCGGATTCGAAGGCTGCGCGGTCGTCACGAGGGGGAGCCGACGCCCCAAAGAAAAGCGCCGAACCAACGATGAGCGCAGCCGCTGAAACGCCGCTGGCGACAAAGCCCCACGTTCGGGTGCGACGCGCGGGGAGGAGCGGCTGGAGTCGTGGTGGAGGCAATGTGCCGTTAATGAAAACCTTGGCCGGCGTTGGTGGTTCCGGCATCTCGAGCGTGCTCTGTCCGCCGACGCGGACGATAACCTCCGTCGCCAAACCGGTCACCCGACCGTCGCGTGTCCTCAACTGAACACGGTGTCTGCCGATTTTCGTTTTCGCTTCGTACGGCGTGGCGCCCACTTCGGCCCCGTCCAACACGACGCGCGCCACGCCAGTGCCGCCACGCACCTCAACTCTGAGCGTTCCCTCGAGTCGCTCCTTGACGCGACGAAACGCGTTGAACGCGCGCGGCGACACTTCGAGCGGTTCGAGGTCGAGAGTTGGGTCATGCGACAGCGCCGAGTGAAAGGCGTTCTCCGCGGCGGCGTCGTCACCCATTTCAATCGACGCGAGACCGAGGACTCGAAAGGCGGTCGTGCGTTCAGGGCCCGTCTTGAGGAGCGGTGCCGCCGCCTGGAGAGATTTCGCCGCCGCTTCCCATTTCCCAAACCTAAACGCCTCAAGGCCTCGCTTGAATTCGGTTTCGCCGTTCGCGCGTGCGATGGAAGCGGTGATCGCGATCACAAGGGCCGAGAGGAGTGGCGGAATCGGCTTCATAGGGGTTTCAGATCAATCTTCACGGTGGTCTCAGGGGCCGCCACGGGCACCACGCGCGTCTCGGTGGCAAATGCGTCGCGGCTCGCGCGGACACGGACTCGTCCTTCAGCGGCCATGAATTCCGTGCATTCCATGGAGGCGCGTCGATTTGAGTCGTTCAGCCAAACGTCGGTTCTGCATTTCTTTCCGCCACAAGTGACGCAGATGACGAGCTTGGCCTCGCGCACGACCGGCGGCTTGGCCGCGGCGCTCACGGGCGGCACTTCGCGGGCACGAACTTGTATCCGGGGAACGATGCGCCGGGGCGCGGTTGCGGGTGCGGGCACGGGTGCGGTCGCGGATGCGGGCACGGGAGCGGGCACGGGAGCGGCCACGGGAGCGGTCGCGGTTGCGGGAGCGGGGGCGGATGCGGGAGCGGGCCGAAGGATGGCGGGCTGCGGTTCGACTTGGTTCTGCTCGGTCTTTGAAACAATGAGACCGATGGCGAACGCGAGGCTGGTCAGCCCCACGGCCGCCACGCTGTAAGCGAGAATGCGGCCCCGTGGCATGGCGCGCATAAGCTCACCCCGCGCCATCGAAGTCGTGTGGCGCCGCTGTCGAATCCCTTGCGTTATCGTCGATCCGGCTCGCGTCCGCGCCGCGGATTCTTTCCTCAGCGGCACCCGTCCAGCAAGTGCGTCGCGCATTTCGTCTGCGCTTTGGAATCGTTTCGCTGCATCTTTTGCGAGCGCGCGCGCGACACACTCCTCGAGCCGAGCCGGAATTTTTTCGCTGAGGTCGCGATCGAACGGCCGTGGCGTCTCGTGGATTTGCTTCATGAGAAGCTCGCGCGCCGCCGATGCCTGAAACGGAGGCTCTCCCGTCAACATTTCGTACAACATGACGCCAACGGCGTAGAGGTCGACCCGCGCATCAACGGGCTCGCCCAGCGCTTGCTCGGGGGCCATGTATTTGGGCGTGCCAACGATAATCCCCGTTCGCGTGAGCGCGGGACCCGATTGAAGATCGTCGATGAGCTTGGCCACGCCAAAATCGAGCAACTTCACGAAGCACTCGTCGCGTCCCGAATCGATCAGCATGACGTTCGATGGTTTCAGGTCTCGGTGAATGACGCCGTGGGCGTGCGCGTGCGACAAGGCGGCGAGCATCTGTGCCGCAACGCTGACGGCAAGCTCCGACGGCACCGCACCTTCGAGGTCGATTCGATCCGCAAGCAGGCAACCGTGCACGAACTCCATAACGATGTAAAGGTTACCGGCGTCGGCCCGTCCGTAGTCGAGTACGGTCACGATGTTCGGATGCGAGAGCCGCGAAATCGATCGCGCCTCGTGCACAAACCGCATGACCATTTGCTCGTCGTCCGCGAGCTCGCTGCGAAGGACCTTTAGGGCGACCGGGCGCTGAATGCTGAGCTGCGTCGCGCGATAGACGAGACCCATCCCGCCCTCGCCAAGCGCTTCCTCGATTCGAAAGCGGCCATCAACAATCACGCCGGGCGAAAGAGCGGCGGTTTTCGTCTCGCGCACGGAGCGGCCGACGGCGTCGGCCAACGTACCCCGGACAGGTTCGGTGTGATCTTCGCCCTTGCCGTTTCTCGTCGAACCGTCCGAAGTCATTCCACTCCCCGATCCCTGGTTCTCTCACTTCAATAATAGAGGGCGGCGGACGTTCGGTCTACCCATCGCGTTAGCTGGTCTTCGTGCGAAGGTCTTTCGCCTTGAGACCGTAATAACGCAACCACCGGTATATTTGTTGCCGATTTGTTTTGAAGTGACCCGCGACGGCGGCAATGTTCCCCGCTGCGTCCCGGACCGCGGCCTCGACTTCGTCGCGGGGTGGCGCGTTTGAACGGATGTCGGGCGAGGCCACTTCACCGACTCCCGCAGACGTCGCTCCCTCAGGTCGACTCCCGTCAGGCGGGGCCGCCCACGCATCTCGCGTTGGGACGAGCTTGGCCGCGGGTAACCAGCGCTCCACCTCAGTGCGCCCAACCGCTTGTCCGTCTTTCGAGTCGATCGCGATCCGACGCGCCATGTTCTCAAGTTGCCGGACGTTTTGCGGCCACGCATGCGCGACCACGGCTTCAGCGAAATCGGCGTTCATGACAATCGATCGTCCCGCGGCGGTGAGGAAATGTTGAAAGAGCGTGAGGATGTCTTCGCGGCGATGGCGAAGCGCAGGAAGGCGTATGGTGACGCCATCGATCCGCGCGAGGAGGTCCGCGCGGAAGCGCCCCGCTTCAACTTCCTCGTCGAGTGGGCGATTCGTGGCGGCGACAACAGCGACGTCCACTGCGCGCGGTTTCGTCGAGCCGACGACGATAATCTCTTTCGTCTCAAGCGCACGGAGCAGCTTCGCCTGGACGCCGATCGGCATTTCGCCAATCTCGTCGAGGAACAGCGTGCCGCCGTCGGCGGACTGGAAATACCCCTCCTGGTCGTCGATGGCGCCAGAGAACGAGCCTTTCTTGTGCCCGAAGAACGCGCTTTCAAAAAGGTCGCGCGGTATCGCCGCGCAATTCACGGGCACCAGCCGCCCTGTGCGCTTCGAGCGCTCGTGAATCTCACGCGCGATAAGCTCTTTGCCGGTTCCCGTTTCGCCGATGACGAGGACTGAAAGATCGCCGACAGCGACGCGCGCAACGTCGCGGAGCACGCTTTGGATCGCCTCGCTCGACCCGACGAGCCGATTGCTCGATTCGGTCCCCGCGGGGCGCTCTTTGTCAACGCATCGGTATACGAACAGCGTGTCTCCGGCGCGCACGACGTCCCCCGACTCGAGCGCCACGCTCGAATCGCCGATTCGCGCGCCATTGCGAAAAGTTCCGTTCCGGCTCGCGAGGTCAGACAAAGAAACAGTTTTTCGCCCGCTTCCGACCTCGAAGCGGCCATGGCGGCGAGACAAAACGCGGTCATGAATCACTAAGTCGTCCCCCTCTCCCTCGCGGCCAACGGCCATGGCGCCCGCCAATACGATTCGCTTCCCAACCCACCGCGCGTCGGGTGAGAAGACGATCAATATTTCGTGGAGGGAGACTTTTGGTGGGAGGCGGCGCGTTCCTTCAAAGGTGGTGTCCGCCATCCCCCTTACTTCTTTCGCGACTTCGCGATGAAATTCTCGAGCACCGATTGAACACGCGCGTCGATCTCAAGAAACCGAATTCCCATTTCATGCGGCGGGTCACGGTTCACCCAAACCACCTCACCTGCGATTTCGACCGATTCGTCGAACTCTGGGAAGTTGATAACGAGGTCGACGACACTTCCCGGTTCCTCTGGGGTCGCGGCTTGAATGCACATGCCGCCGAGCGAGATGTTTTCGATCTTATGGTAGAGGAGGACATCGGCACCCGTGTAATCGACGTAAGCGTTGACTTCGATGCGGGGGGCTTTTCGTTGTTCGGAACCCATATCACTCTTGACTATAGCCCGCGGGTTTTTTCATTGTCAAAAGCCTCATTCTTTGGTGCCCTCGACGCGGCAACTGAGCTCGCCCTTCGACAGACGTATGCCGACCCGATCACCAACCGATACGTCGGCGGTTGACCGCACAGCGCGGCCGTCGGGACGTTGCGCGATGGCGTAGCCGCGCTCAAGGACGGCGAGCGGCGATAACGCATCCAGGCGGCCGGCGAGTGCGGCGACGGAGTTGCGATCGCGGAGGAGATGTTGGTGTATCGCGGTGCAGAGCGAAGCATCGGTGGACCGCAAGCGCTCCGCGACCCGCGTCAGCGCGGACCGTGGGTGCTGCCGCGTGAGTCGGGACGCGAGATCGCCGGTGCGGCGCGAGGCCGTTCGAATCGCCCCGCGCGTTGCGCCCTCGGCGCGGTGGATCGCATCGTCAACCGCGAGACGGGCATCGCGAAGAAGGCGACGCGGATCGCCGAGCCGAGAGCGTGCACCGAGCGTCTTGTGGCGCTCGTGGTCGATCGCGCGGCGAACCGCCCGGGCCGCACGCCCAGCCAACGAGTCGAGGGTCGCCTTGAGCTCGCTGCGAACTGGCACCGCGTTCTCCGCGGCGGCACTGGGCGTTGGGGCGCGCAGGTCGGCGGCGAGGTCGGCAAGCGTGACGTCGATTTCGTGGCCGATCGCCGCGATGACGGGGTGTCGGCACGCGGCGATGGCGCGAACGACGATCTCCTCGTTGAACGCCCAAAGGTCTTCGACGGCTCCTCCACCACGCCCCACAATAATGACGTCGACGTCGTCCACCGCGTCGATTCGTGCGAGGGCTTGTGCAATCGAGACCGCTGCTGCGTCGCCTTGAACGGTCGCGGGCGCGAGGAGGATCGGCATCGACGGGTAACGGCGCGCAATGACCTTTTCGATGTCGCGGAAAGCGGCACCGGTTGCGGATGTCACGACGCCGACGCGCCGGGGGAGGAGCGGTATCGGGCGCTTGCGTTCGGCCGCAAAGAGCCCCTCCTTTTCGAGGCGCTCCTTCAATTGTCGAAGCGCGAGCTGCCGCGCACCCTCGCCCTTTGGTTCGACCGCTTCAACGATGAGCTGATAACGACCGTGGGGCGGGTAAATCTCGACGCCACCTTTCGCAATGACTTGCAGGCCGTCGCGAAGCGCGAACTTGAGCGCGGCCGCGCGGCGCTTGAAGACGACGGCCGGAATGACGGCGCCGGAATCTTTGAGCGAGAAATAAATGTGCCCCGAGGCGTTCGCACCGCGGAATCCCGAGATTTCGCCTTCAACCCAAACTGCGTTGAAGCGTTCTTCGATGACGCCTTTAACAAGGAGCGTGAGTTCCGTGACCGAGAAAACGTGTGGGCCTGCTTCGTTGACCGCGGCTGTATCGGGTGCGGACTCCGAATCGCGTACGGATGCAGGAGCGCGTGCAGATGCGGGGTTTACGAGTTCGGTCTCTGCACGCTTTTGTCCTCGAGCTTTGTTCTTTCCGCCTGGTCGCTCGAACAGCGGTATTTGTGAGGGCGGCGCGTCATCATTTTTCACGCCACATCTCATAACGCATTTTGACTCGAGACTCGACGGCTAAACGCGCGAGCGAAACCAGGCGACGGTTTGTGCGAGTCCGTCGCGCAGCGAAACCGTCGGCCGATATCCAAGCGCCGCGCGCGCCCGATCGATCGACGCCACGGAATCACGAATATCCCCGGATCGAGACGGCGTATGCCGGGGCGCGATCGAAATGCCCACCAAGTCGGAGATGGCCGCGAGCAACTCCATGAGACTCGTCTGCTCGCCGCACGCAACGTTGAAAACGCCGCCCGAAACACCCGGGGCGTCCAACGCCGCGAGATTCGCCGCGACCGCGTTCGCGACAAACGTGAAGTCGCGCGTTTGCCCACCATCTCCATGAACCGTTGGTGGTTCGCCACGAATGAGCGCGCGCACGAAAAGCGGAATCACCGCCGAGTACGGTGAGTCGGGGTTTTGGCGCGGGCCGAAGATGTTGAAGTAGCGGAGCGCAACGGTTTCGAGCCCCATCGACGCCGCGTAGGCGCGACAATAGGCCTCGCCCGCAAGCTTTGATGCGGCGTAGGGCGACAACGGGCGAATTTCCATCGCCTCGTGCTTCGGCAGCGTCACCGAATCTCCGTAAACCGACGACGACGATGCGAACACGACGCGTCGCACCTTTGCCGCGCGCGC
>JACPTQ010000065.1:9436-48781 GCA_016192705.1 Deltaproteobacteria bacterium
TTCGAGCACATTAACGGTCGCAACGACGTTGGCGTGCATGGTTCCCACGGGGTCTTCGATCGACCGCGGCACCGACGGGACGGCCGCCTCGTGGAACACCCCGTCCGCGCCGTCGACCGCCCGGCGTGCAACAATCGGGTCTGCAAGGTCGCCCTCAACGAAATCGATCCGACGTTCGAACGCCGCCATGTTTTCGCGTGCACCCGTCGAAAAATTGTCGACGACGCGAACGGTATCGCCGCGCGCGAGCAACGCCTCGACAATGTGAGACCCGATAAAGCCAGCGCCGCCCGTGACTAAGACAAGACGCATGGTGGGTTATTTCGTGTTTTCGTCCACGCGCGCGTTCGCCGATGTTGTGATGGCGGCAAGCGATTCAGCCGTTTGCGTCGCCAAGACACCCGCAAACTTGTCGATCACGACCGGGTCAAACTGCGTCCCCGCGTGACGCCGCAGCTCCACGATCGCCACGTCGAACGGCATCCCCTTGCGGTACGGGCGATCCGTCGTCATCGCGTCATAAGCGTCGGCCACGGCGACGATCCGCGCCCCAAGCGGAATCGCCTCGCCCGCCATTCCTTCCGGAAACCCCTTGCCGTCGAACCGCTCGTGATGCGCACGAACGACCAGCCGCGCGCGGTCAAGGAAACGAATCGGCGAGAGGATTCGATCCGCGTGGGCCGGGTGCCCTTCGATCAGTTTCCATTCTTCGGCGGTGAGCTTCATCGGCTTCAAAAGCACGTTGTCACGAATCCCAATCTTTCCAATGTCGTGCAGCAGCGCTGCTTGCCGAATCACTTCGAGCTCCTCCGCATCGAGTCCAAATGCCTCGCCAATCATCAGCGAGTAAGACATGACGCGTTCCGAATGCCCCTTGGTATATGCGTCCCGCGCCTCGAGCGCTTGCGCAAGCGAACGAATCACCTCAACGTACGTCTCCTGTGTGTGCTCAAAGAGGCGCGCGTTCTCAATGGCGATCGCCGCTTGATTCGCAAACGTCGCAAACGTCTGCTGCTCCGCGCGCACAAACGCCCGCACGCTTTCGCGCCACACGCGGAAATGTCCGACCGTTCGGTGGCCCACCATCAGCGGAACGCAGATCTCGACCAACTCACCGCGAAGCAATTCGGCGCGCTTCCCAAACTCGACGCTCATCCCACGTGCGCCATCCGTCGCCCCGGGCAAATCGATCGACCCGCCGAGAACTTGGGTGACCTTAATGACCATGTTCCCAATGGCGGTGAGCGTTTCACGAAGCGACAGCGTCGACGTGATCACGCGCCCCGCCTCGTTGAGGAGCGCAAGCTCGTTCACTTGCCGTTCGAGCCGCTCATTCGCATCCGACAGCGCCGACGTTGCCCGCTCGAGCGTCGCGTTCAAATCACGCGCTTCGCGGTAAGCCTTCGCGTTGTGGAGCGCGATCGCCGCGTGGTCAGCGAACGCAACAAACGTTTCGAAATCAACTTCGTCAAACGCGCCCGCCTCCGTCGCTTCGGCGTCGAGCACGCCCAAAAGCTCGCCACGGCACCTGAGCGGCGCCGCCATCTCGCACCGCCCGCCGGTGACGCCCTCGATGTAGCTTTCTTCGTTAGAAACATCGGTGACCAGCTCTGCGCGCCCGGTCCGTGCCACGCGCCCTGTAACCCCTTCCGACAACCGAACGCGAATCGGACTCGTGCTCCCCTTCGCGACATCGTGCCGGTAACCGACCGCAGCCTGAATGCGAAGGTCGGTCCCGTCCTCGCCGAGCAGCAAAACGGCGCACTGCGAAAACCCCATCGATTCATGTGCGATTTGTAGGATGCGCTCGACGAGCCGCTCAGGGTCGAGCTCGGAAGTCAGCTCGCGCGCGACGCGGTTGAGCAGGTCGAGTGCGCCAAGTTTGCGCGACAATCGGTCGGTCGGCCGCGCGTCACCATCCTTGACCGCGAAAACAACCTCACGCTTTGACAACGCTTCGAGTTGTTTGTGGATGGTCACTTAACCACCCTAGCAAATTCCACAAAGGTTTTTAAGAAAAAAATTCTAAGGCGATACGGTCGGGTTGGCGCACTGCGTCGAAAGGGCAACCCACGCGATCGAGCAGGCCGCGTGATCGTTCCCCTTTTTCGCCGTCCCGCAGTCAATGGTACAGTCTGATTCCCGGCTAACGGCCAGGACCAGCGTGGGGCGGTCGGGTTTGGCCTCGCTCCGGCTCGCGGAAGTCCTCGGGTCTGACATGAAATGCGAGTCCGCACGAAATCAATTAAACATCATGAGAACGGCAATTCCACGCCCCATCGGCACCTCATCCCCTGCGGACGCGAGCCTCCGCTTGCCCAATCCCCGCCCGCCCAATCAGAGCCCGGCCGTTTTCCTTGAACGTGGGTCAAGAAACTTGGGGGTTGATCGATCGTCAGCCGACACCCAGCGGGTGAAACCTTGGTACCGCCCTCAAGCCCAGAGAATACGTCTCCGAAAAGCGGTCCGCCCGGTCTTGCGTGGGGTCGGCAGGAGCGCCGCAAAGGCGCGCCTATTCTGCGAGCAGTCTGTCGGCAAGCCAGCGGCTTGCCGGCGCGAGCGGAATGGCGAGGGCGACGGAACACCCGAGATCTTTGTGTGCTCGGAGTTGCAAATGCCGGTTGTGCTCGACCGAACTTGGTGTCGCGGCAGTGCCGCGCAGCCCGCAGCCCCACCTTTGCGCAGGGTCTGCAGCGCGATATCGGCTGGGACGACCGAGTTTTCGCGTGCCTCTGAACTGCGAATTAATCGCCCGTTTCAAATCAGACCCGAGGACGTCGCCGCGCCGACGCGGGCCCCTGTCGACCCTCACGCACACGAGCGAACAAACCGCTTAACCGGGGATCGGGGGATGGTATACTCCGGGCCGCAATGTCGACTTGCCCAAAATGTTCCGGACAAAACGACGCAGCGTACCGTTTCTGTCAGTTCTGCGGCACGCGGCTTGTGCAAAGCGGCGCGTCGGCCGCCGTGACGTCGACGGAAGCTCGCCCCCCGCGCCTTTGTGCGACTTGTGGGACATCCGTCGACCCAGGGCATTCGTTCTGTAGCGTGTGCGGGGAGCGTGTTGCGCCAGCGCAGAGTCCGCCACGGGCGAGTGGGGCAGGCCAAGCGACGCGAGAAGCGCCAATCCCCCTTGCGATGACATCCCCGGCGCCTGAGATGCCGACGGTTCCGCCGTTTCGTCTCGTCGCGCTCACGCCGGATGGTCGTGATGGTGAAATCGCGGCGCTGTCGCCCGGACGCACCATCTGGGGGCGCGGGGCGTTTCCCGTTTGGGCGGCCACCGATGCGCATCTGTCGCCGAAGCACGCCGCGTTTTCACTGTCGGCGACGGGTTTTTTCGTCGAGGATCTCGGGAGCGTGAATGGCGTTTATATTCGTTTGCGCGCCGAGGCGGAGCTTCGGCCGGGAGACGTTTTTCGCGTCGGTCAGCAAGTCCTACGTTTTGAGACCGTCGATCAGGCCGAAGTGGTTCACCCTGCAGCCCATGGCGAGGGCGTGCCGGTTTTTGGGAGTCCTCTGCGCGGGGCTTGGGGTCGCGTTGTGCAGGTCGTTGCACCGGCCGAGCGCGCAGCGGCCGCGACGCTTCTTTCGGGCACCGAGTGCATCATCGGGCGCGAACGCGGCACCATCACGTTTCCGTATGACGGGTTTGTGTCGAGCACGCACGCGGTGATCACCAACCACGGCGCCCGCGTGACGCTCAGCGACCGCGGGAGCTCGAACGGGACTTTTTGGCGGATTCGCGAGCCGGCTTCGCTTCGCGGGGGCGATATCTTGTTGCTTGGGCAACGCCTTCTGCGTGTTGATTCTGCTCGCGGCTCTTAAGGTCTGCCAAGAAATCTTCGATCGCGAGGTTCATGTGGTCGGGGAGTTCGATCGGCGCTGCGTGCGACCCAAGCGGTAACTGCACAAGCCGCGAGTGCGGCATGAGGGCGTGCATGCGCTGTGAGAGCCAGTACGGCGTGAACGAGTCGTGCTCGGCGGCGATGATGAGCGTCGGTGTCGTCAACGTGCGGAGCGAGCGCTCGACGGTGTGCTCCGCGGCTTTGCCGAGCATGCGCGCGAAGTAGGCCGGGTCGAGGCGGCGCATGTGTTCGACGTACGGCAAAAAATCTTCGGGCGTCATGAGGTCGCCGTTCAGCTCCGTCAAAATCGCGGCGTAGTAGGTGAGCGACGAGGCGCCCGCTGCGCGCCACACTTTTCGCGCGAAGCCGGGGAGGCGTTCGGCGACGCGCTGCAAGTAAGGGTGAATCGTCTTGAGGGCGCCGTTGCCGTGGAATGTGTCGAGGACGTGGCCGTACGAGCCGCAAATCGGAATGAGGGCGTGGGGGCGCGTCGGGTTTCTTACGGCGTATTCGAGGATGACTTGGACGCCCATGCTGTGGCCGACGAGGACAAACGGCGGTTCGACGCGCGCGGCATCGAGGACGCACTCGAGGTGGTGCGCGAGATCGGCGATGGAAGAGCGGTCCCAGTCGGGCGGCATCGACGATTCGCCGTGGCCGGGGTAGTGCCAGTGGATGATGCGGTGCGCCTTAGAGAAAAGGGGGATCGCGTACTTCCAGACGTAGCCGGCGCATCCGATGCCGTCGCAGAGAATGAGCGTCGGCGAGCCCGAGCCATATTCGGTCCAGGCGATCTGCGAGCCGTCGAAACTTCTGAAACGGGTGAATGCCATACGTGCTAAGAACGTAGCACCCGGGATCCCCGCATCTCAAGCGGGTGTGCGCGGGCGCTGGGTAAGGTATGCTTTCGAGAAATGCGATTTGACGTTCCCGCGTGGGTCTTGGAGATTGTGCGCGCGCTCAAGGCGGCGGGCGGGAAGGCTTTCGTCGTCGGTGGGCCGGTGCGCGACTTGTTGCTCGGGCGCGTCGTAAGCGACTGGGACATCGCAACGGACCTCGTGCCCGACTGCGTTGTGGCGCTGTTTCCGAAGGTGGTGCCGACGGGGCTCAAACACGGCACGGTGACGATCGTTGGCGACGCCGGAAAGGCCGAGGTGACGACGTTTCGGCGCGAGGGGCCATATGCTGACGGGCGGCACCCGGACGCCGTCGAGTTCGTGCGCGACATCGAGATCGATTTGGCGCGGCGCGATTTCACGGTGAACGCGATTGCGTACGACCCCGAGTCGGATGAGTTACGCGACCCGTATGACGGGCAGAGCGACATCACGGCGCGGCTGATTCGGGCGGTGGGTGCGGCGCGCGATCGATTTCGGGAGGATGGGCTGCGGCCGATGCGGGCCGTGCGTTTCGCGGCGACGCTCGGGTTTGAAATCGAGGCGGCGACGCTTGCGGCGATCCCTGAGGCGATCGAGACGACGCGGAAAGTTGCGGTTGAGCGGATTCGCGATGAGCTTTTGAAAATGCTCGGCGCGTCGCGCATGGCGCGGTGGATCGAAGTCATGCGCAAGTCGGGCCTGCTCGCGGTTGCCTTGCCAGAACTGCTCGCCGCGCGCGGTATCGCGGGAAAGCCGCATCACGCGGGCGATCTGTACGACCAGCGCGTTGCGATCTGCGAGGCGATCCCTGGCCCTGCGCGGTTGCGACTCGTTGCACTCGTTTTGGATTCGCCGGGCGCTGCGTTTATCCGGTTGGCGATGTCCGGCGCCGATCGGCGATTCGCGGAGACGCTTGTTCAGCACCACGACTCGTTGCACTTGGGTGACCTCACCGATGGCGCGATTCGCCGCATCATTGCCTCAGTGTCGCGCGCAAACGTCGAGGCGCTGCTCGCCATGCGCCGCGCAGACTTCACGACGCGCGCCGACGGCCCAGTTCTCGTGTCGGCATTTGATACACTTGCCACGCGCGTTCGTCGCCTCGCCGCTGAAGCGTGGCCCGATCGCCCGTCTGGGCTTGCGCTCCGCGGCGATGACCTCATTGCGTCGCTCGGCCTTTACAGCGGACCCGAAGTTGGCGTGATCCTGCGCGCGCTTCACGCGGCGGTGTTGGACGACCCTGCGCTGAACACGCGAGACGCGCTTTTGGCGATCGTTCGACGCGAGTTTTTTCCGAAAAACAGCGAAAAATAAGAAGGCCCGCGTCGATCAACGCGAGCCGCAGTAGCGATCGAGGGTTCGACCTCCGTGAAGTCCGCCGCGATCGCCGAGCACGATCGCGCCTCGGTGCGGCGGCCTTGTCGCGTATGGTTGCGCTCGCTGCGGCTCGCGCTCGATCATCAGCGCGTTCACCGTCGGTCTCACCCATTTTTCTCGCGCCGGCCCGGTATAGATTTCGGGCTCCGTTCCGTCGCCCTCACCATTTCGCTTGCGCGCTCATGCCGCTGGCATTCGCGCAGACCGCAAGCGAAATACCCGCTGGGTCCCCGGCTAATCGCTCGAAAAATTGAGGGGGCTAGATTTGAACTAGCGACCTTCGGGTTATGAGCCCGACGAGCTACCAGGCTGCTCCACCCCTCATCAAGCGAGACAACAAGAAAACGTTTGACGCAAGGACCGCGGGAATCTATTGAAACGACCCGCCGCTGTCAAGGAAAAGAAAAAGGCGAAAAAAAGCAGCCCACCGACAATCGAATGTAACCGCTGTCGTCACCCCGTTTCCGGGCGGGGCTGCGGAGGCAAGACATAGCGCTGATGGAGGTTTCGTGCAAGCCCCGTCCGGATTGGGGGTTATTTCCGCGCGAAGATGTAGAAGACGATTTCAAAGTTGGTCACGTTCGCGAGGAGCACGTCGGGCGCCGTACCTTTGTTTTCCGCCGCGCTCGGATCCAGCTCAACCATCCAATCGCCCGCGAGCGAAAAGCCATAGATTTCGCTTTGCACCGCGTCGGTCGCTTTCGACGACGGCTTGACCAAAAGGTCTTCGGAGAGCACCGACAGCAGTTTTTTCTCTTGGTTTTTATTTGCGTCATTCGCAGCGCTCGAGCTCGCATTACCGTTTGCGCACCACGGGTCGAGGAGCGGCTCGCACGTCGGCGTCACGATGTTCGCCATCGGGATCGCAACTTCGCTCACATCGCTCAGTCGATAGTCGTTTCCCCCCATGCGGCGCGCGATCAAGCTGATCGCGTTTTTACCTTTGGCGACCACCTGCACGTCAGCGATGCGGTGCGCCTTAGGCGGCAACGCATTTGCGTTCACGCGGACGAGCAGCTTTCCGGTCTTCTTGAAGTGGTCGAGGCTGCTCGCGATGACGCCGAATGGAACGGCGGCGCCCGCACCGATGGGAACCGCGTACGACTGGACCGGGGCGAGCATCGCTTTCGCTTGCGAATACGCGCTCACAAGGCCGGGTTTACCGTCGGTCGACCCGATAATCACGGCGCTCAGAGCGTCGAGCGAAGCGTCGGTTGCCATGTCGTAATCGAACTTGAACGTGGCCGGGTGAAAAAGCGCCGTTGACACAAACGTCGCGAACGCGGGCGAATCAAGCGCCGCGGCGAGGTTTTTGTTTTTGAAGTTGAGGCTCAAGTAGGCGAGCCCCTGCGCCGCGCGGTAGGCGAGTCGCGTGAGGCTGTCGATTTTCCGCAATCCGACGCGGCAAAGCTGCTCTTTGACCGACTGAACGCCCGGTTCGATGTCGATCGTGCCGCCGCCGCTCGTCGCGAAGCCGTCGACTTTCGCCTTCAGCTCGTCGGTTAACTTCTTATCGAGCGTCAGCGCCGCCTTTTTAAGAATCGCAACATCCATCTCTTTCTGGACCGCTTCGAGATCCTGCTTGACCGCCATCAGCGCCTCGCGCGCATTCATCACCTCGACGACGAGCTTCTCGAAATCGGTCGGTGGCGGCAGCGCCTGCTTCGGCCAGCAACACTCGGTGCTGCATCCGTTCTTTCGCCACGCCACGAGCGTGCCGTCGAAATCGATGTCTTTATAAACCTCGCTAAACAGCTTCGCATCGTCGAGATTGATTTTCGGCGGCGTCGCTTTTTCGGCGAGGGCCTTCACGCCGTCGATCGCCGCGTCCGCAAGCGGTTTTGCTTCTTTGTACGTTTTGTACGCCTCCTTGCCGAATTCGACGACCTTCTTGATGTTGGTCCACGTCGACTGCTCCATGAGGTCGCCGAGCGCCGAGAACGCTCCCGATACGTCGAACGAAAAGACCGACGCGAAGAGTTGGCCAATCTTGATGAACGGTCCAAAGATTTTCATGAGCTCGTCCCAGAAACTCCACGGCTTCTGGCACGGCCCTTTGTGCTTTTTGGCATCCTCGACGACGTCGAGCACCTCCTTGATGTCGTCGGCGCGCGATTTCCAAATGTTCATGAGCTGCGAAAGGTTGCTAATGACCGCTTGCCCGGCGTTGACGTGCGCCTTCGCGGCTTCGATGCGTCCGTTCACAAGCGCGACTTCGGCGTCGGCTGATTTGATGTCGGCATCGATAACGACGCTGTCTTTCGCGAGTGCCGCGGCGACCGTCGACCATTCGAGCCCGGCGAGCGAGAAGATCGTTTTCTTAAGTTCGTAGAGCTTGAGATCGTTCCAGCGCGCTTCGAGAAGCGCGAGGAGGTCGTCGAGGTTTTCGCGGCGCACGATGTGGTCGGACTCGCCGAGGTAGTTGAGGCCGCTTGCGATTTGCGCCGAGCGCACCGCGCTCATTTCGCCGTACACGCTTTCGGCGGGCGCGTGGTTCGTGACGATTTGGTCGAAGAGCGGTTTCGGCAGTCGGGTGGGGCGCTTGCGAAAACTTGCTTCGGCTTCGTGGTAGGCGCGCGGCAGGTAATCGGGCGCGTAATGGCGAAGGAGCCGCCCGAAGACGTCGGGCTTTATCGAGCGTCGGCTGAACTGAACGTGGCCGTCCGCGTGGCTGTTTTCGTAGTCGCTTCCGTAAAGCGAGGTGAGGCCGTTTGGCCACGGGTTCAGCATCTTTAATGTTTGGCAGCCCCAGGCGTCGCAGGTTTCGCTCGCGGAAATAACGTCGAGCCACGTGAGCTTCGCTTTCGGTGAATTCTCCGAAAGAAGCGCGACGTGCAATCGCACGGGGTTTTTGACGGTCGGCGACGCGATGACCGACGGGCCGTACTGCGCGGGCAGCTCGAAATTGATGGTGCCGGGCGCTGGCGCCGAGTTTGTTGCGGGGAGCGGACCCGAAGTGCCAACGATCTGTTTGGCGACGACGTAGAGGAGGCCCGGTTCGATCGTCGTTGGTTTCGGCGGGTTCTTGGGGGCTGCGGGCGTCGACTTCGGGTTCAGCGAAAAGTGATTCGATTGGTACGACGTCGGCGGATCGAACGTAATTTTGTCGGCGATGAGCATGAGCCCCGGCGTCGCGTAAATGCCGAGGCGCACGCGAATCTCTTTTGCGGCAATCACCGTCAGCGTGCAGAAGTTGGGACTCGCGGCACCGTACGGGTCGGCGGTCGCATCGAGTTTGGGACACGGCGTTCCCGCGGGCGGTGCGACATCGACAGGTTTCGCGGACGGCCCGGCACCGAGGTCGGTGACGGCGTACCCCTTCGAGCCGTTTTCGACTGAAACGGTGCGCCAGGGGGATGTGTGAACATAAAGGTTTAGTTTTTGCCCCTTGTTGAGGTAATCGCCCGGCTTGAACGCGAGAGCCTGAGCCCCCGGCGACTCCTTGAGCACCGCAGGCAAGATGTCCGTGATCGCATCGGACGAATTGAACTTGTAGAGTTTCGCGGGCTCGACCGGCGTACATGACGCCGCCGCGAAAGTGTAACCGCCGATCGGAAACGTGCTCGCCGCCGCAACCGACGACGTCTCGGTCGCGACCAAGCCGTCGGTGTCATCGACGACGCCGCATCCTGCAATTGAGACCATTACCCAAGTGCACAACGTTCTCGACTTTACGCTCACCATCTTCGCGTCCTCCTTCACAGGTTGGGTCGCAGGAAGCGTGCCCCGCGTGTCGGAGGCCAAGCGAAGCGGATTCACAGCGTACTTTGCGCATTGCGTCGCAGGATCATGTGACGCCACAGTTTCGCAAGCTGACTTTTTGGTTCCCTTTTCCGAATCAATTTGGCAGAATGCGCGGCTTCGCAAGGTGGGGTCATTGGCGGAGGGAACCATGAAAAAACGGAGCGGCCTGTTTTGGGTGCGTTGGGCTTGTGTGTGTGTCGCCGCGTTCGCCGCGTGTGCGCAGTCGGTTGGCGACATCGATCGCACGCAGCCGAATGTTGTGCGGAAGTCGCTCTTCGAGGGCGTTTGGTACTACCGCGAGACGGTCATCGATGTGCCCGCGACGTCGAGCTTCACGTTTGTCGGCGAGACCGGCGAAATGGAAAAAATTCGCTGGGAAGTCCAGGAAGACAAGCTCATCGCGTATCGCGCGTACGAGCTTGTGCCGGGCACCGATGTTGCGGTGAGCGCGGTCGACAAGGCGCCGGGGTCGTCGCGATATCGCGCGAGTGCGCGTGAGGGGCGGACGCCCGATGCGTACAAGGAGAACCCGGTCGCGGCGTTTGCGATTCAAAAACATTTCGATGTGACGAGAAGCTACAACCCGCAAACGGGCGAGCAGTCGAACGTCTTGACCGAAAACGACAGCGATCGGCCCTGGTATCAGCGCGCGTTCATGCGCGTCGATTGGTCGAAGAATCTCGTCGTCAACTTTAAGTTTTTGTCGACGGCGCTTTCGGCGTCGCCGGTTGCTTACGTGCAGCAGAACGAAGGTGGCGAAGACGCGTTTTATATGGAGGACGAAGCGGGGGCGCGCGTCGATGAGCTTCGGCGCCCGAAGGCGCTTGGGTATTTCGATTTCACGACGAAGGTGTTTGTTGAGCCGAGCGAGGAAGGGTGCATTCTCGCGTTTTGGTATGGCGAGGGGTACGAGGACTGCACCGCGGGCGAGCTTAAGTTGCGGCACTCGTTTGCGAAGCAGGTTGGCGAGCGCGAGTACGAGCCGATGCCGTACAGCGACCGGGATCAGGCGAAGTTTGGGTATTTTAGGACGGAGCGCGTGACGTACAACCGCGAACGCGGGGCAACCGAGTCGGGGCGGATTTTTTTGGCGAATCGGCACGCGATTTGGAAGCAGGTTTGGACGAAGGGCCCGAACGGCGAGAAGATTCCGATTCCATTCGCCGAGCGAGAACCCAAGCCGATCGTTTATTACTTGTCGAAGCACCACCCGATTCAGCTGTTACCGTCGATCGAGGCGACCGCGAAGAGTTGGAACCGCGCGTTTAAGAAGGCGGTTGCGCTCGCGCAGGGGAAGCGCGAGGCGGATGTGCCGGAGATGTTTCGGATCGACTTGAACGGGTATCTCGAGTTTCCGGCGCAGCCGGCGCGGGCGCTTGCGAACGTTGCGTTTGACGAGTCGCGGCCGTCGGAGCGGTGGGCGAACGGGAATCGCTTGGGGCGCGTGGTGATGCGCTACACGCGGCTTGCGACGGATACGGACGAAACGCTCGAGCCGGGGCGCGAGCCGCTGCGATGCGCGGAGTTCGACGCCGTGGGCACGCAGAAGTTTTATGCGGAGTGTGTCGACGACGCAGGGTTTACGTACGACGCGGAGGCGCGAAAGTGGCGCGTCTTTACGTTTCACGAGGGCGATGTCGTTGCGCGATTCGGTGACGTCCGGCGCAACATCGTGCACTGGGTCGACAGTCCGCAGCTTGCGTCGCCATGGGGATACGGGCCGTCGAGCTCCGACCCCGAGTCCGGCGAAATTATTTCAGGCATGGCGTACGTCTACGGTGCGCCAACCGATTTGTATGCGACGCAGGGGATGGAAATCGTCAAACTGCTGAACGGCAAGTTGAAACTCCAAGACCTCGTCGATGGGACGAACGTGCGAGATGAGATTATGCGGCACTTGGATCGCGCGGACCCGCGAGGCGCGGAAGCCGGGAGCGGTTGCGGGAGCGGAGGCGGATGCGGTAGCGGAATTGCCGGCACGGGGCGCGTTTCGGGGCGCGGGCGCGCAGATTTTGAAAAGAAGATATTCGGGAGAGATCGTGCCGAGCGCCGGCAGCAGTTTCGGCAAAACGGGTTTCCGCTGGCGTACCGCGGCTGGCTCGAAGACCGGATGCGGCGCGCGAAAGACAAGTCGTTCGCGAACTTCTTGATGAACCAGGATGAAGTGAAAGCCGCGGCGGGCGTGAATCCGCTCGATCGCAATCGAGAGGTTACGGCCAGACAAAAGGAAAAGATGTCGTCGCTTGTGCATGGATTGCCGACGGCGATGAAGAAGCGAAAGGCGCGGCTCGCGAAGGCGCTTCGCAATAACGTGACGCTCGCCGAGTTCGTCGACGACTCGATGCTCGGGCTTGCGCTCGAATTTGCGCAGAAATACGGCGCGGCGTACGAAACAGCGCGTCCCGAAGACCAGGCGGCGATCGATCGCGAGGTGTGGGGCGTTGTGCGCGAGCGAATTTATCGCGCGGTGATGGAGCACGAGATCGGGCACACGCTTGGGCTTCGGCACAACTTCCAAGGGTCGTTCGACTCGCTCAACTACTTTGACGACTACTGGACGCTTCGGCGTGAAACGCTCGCTGGGCCTGAAGGCGGCGATGGGCGAAACGCGGCGACGTCGTCGGTTGTGTTCGACGGGACGACGCTCACCGACTTCAATTACGCGCCGGGCGTGCAATCGACGGCCTTTAGCGACGCGCAAAAGCGCGGCAAGATGCGCGAATTCCAGTACTCGACGGTGATGGATTACGGCGCACGATTTAATAGCGACATTCACGGGACGGGGCGCTACGACGACGCGGCGATCGTTTACGCGTACACCGGTGCGACGCGGGTTGCGGCACGCGGCGACGTGAAGAGTGAGGCGGAGATGTTCCCGACGCGTGTTGGGGCGCGGCGCGACAGGTTTTTTTGCGCGGACGGAAATCAGGCGGCGATCATCGGGCGCGATGCGTGGCGTTGCGTCGAGCCGGGTTTCGTCGAGACGTTCAAGGCGCTCCCGGCGACGTACGCGAAGTTGCCGAACTTGCTCGGCACGTTCAACGATCGCCCGGCACCGATTTTCCACGCCCTCACGGAAGTCCTCCACTACTCGCAACTCCCGTATCTCTTGGGCGGCGGCAAGTTGCAGGGGATTTGCGCGGACGGCGAGAAGTGCGACGTCTGTTTTGTCGGTGACGACAACGATGGGCGTGGCTCGTCGGCGCTGTCGTACGAAGGGTTTTATGCGTTTCGCATGAAGAGCCTCTCGTCGTGCGACCGCTCGAACGAGCTATGGTTGACGGTCGTCGAGGGCGGCGATGCGACGCGCGGGATCGCGGCGATGAAAGACCGCGAGTGGAAACGCGCGAGCGCCGTGCGGGGCGGGCGCGGCGGCGTCGAGGTGCCGTACCTCTTTTGCAGCGATGAGTATGTCGGTGCGATGGCAAGTTGCAACTTGTGGGATATGGGCGCTGATGCGCTCGAGGTTACGCGGAACGCACTCGAATCGTACGAGAGCCAGTACTTTTTCTCACACTTCAAGCGCGATCGATTCGGATTTTCACCGTGGGACGTGATGGCGCGCATTTTGGAGCGCGATTTTTCGCTGGTGACGAGTGTTTACCAGAGCTGGCTTTTGACGGGCGATGCGCCGGGGATGGGCGTTCACCACTACAACTTGGACGCGATGGGCGTCTTCGAAGGGTTCAACGCGCTCATGGGCGTTTTGACGCGGCCGCGCTACGGGACGTTTGTGCTCGCTGGAAACGAGTGGGCGCCGTGTTCGTACACACCGAACAACCAGGACTGCAAACTCGACGGGCAAGGGCGACCGACGCGCCAGATCACGACTGTGAAGATGGGCGCGGGTCGGCGGCTTTACACGCGGTACGACTATGCGAGCGGATACAACCTGTTCGACAAGACGCTCGAGTCGGGGCATTTTTGGGATTTTTTGGCGGCGCTCTTCGCGATCGCCGATTCAGAGGGGACGGTCGTTGGCGTCGACACCGCGAGCGACATGCGGACGTACTTGCTGTCGTATTATTTGATGTTCGAAAAGGAGCTGACGAAGTTCTATAACGGCATCGTGCTTGACGACGGAAACGCAGTTGGGGCGCGGCTTTCGCCGCAGAGCGATGGATACGCGCGCGTCTTGCCGAGCGTCGGATACGACTTCGTGCGCGACCGCATGGCGTATGACGATGCGTGTGCGGCCGATCCCAATGCGGCCGGTTGTTCGCTCGCGGCGCCGCTTGCGACGTTAAAGCCTGTGCGGTTTTCATCGTCGTGGGATCAGCAGCTCTACGCGACATACCTTGGAATGGCGGGGTTCTCGGAGATGTGGACGCTGTCGTTCGTCGATCAGGCGAAGGTGTTTCGGCTGGGCGCGGGCGAGGGGCTTGAGGCGGGCGCGGGGCACACGATCGTACAGTTCACAGACCCAAAGAAGGGCGTGAAGTACGCGGCGCTCAAGAAGAATGGCGTCACCGACGACGCCGAGAAGACGCTCGCGGTTCGGCTCGTGGAGCGTGGCAAAGCGCTCTACGACGCGTGGCAAGCGGCGGCCGACGAAGACAAGGCCGCGGCGCTCGACGAAATTTCGTACCACTCCGACTATCTCGACATCTTGCGGGGCATGGCGAACGTTTACGGCGAAGCGACCTGGTGAGTGTCGTCAGGAGGTCTGGAATGAAAGTCGGTATGGTGAGGGTCATTGTTGGCGTGACGATGGCTTCGTTTTACATGTCAGCATGCATGAGAGTTGAATTCCTCAAGACGGATGGCGGATTCGTCCCGAAGAAAACAGGGAAAGATCCGGAGTATTTCGTCGACAGGATTCCTGTGAAACCGTACAGGTCGGTCGGAATCATCGAAGTGATTGCGGGCGGGGCGCACAACATTGTGGATGTCGTGAGAGCGGCCGCCGAAAAGGCACAGGAAATTGGGTGCGATCTGATAGTGGCTCGGGCGATACATCGTGTCTCTGGGCTCGACGAGATGCGCGTTCTTGCGGAGTTTCCGGGGGAATCAGTTGTTCCGATTCAGTATCAGGCGCCCATTGTCACGCACTCACCGCCGAGCAGCCGTTTTGAGTTTATCTGCGGTATCTATTCTGGTGACGCTCGAAAACCTGGGGTTTGACGTTCCTTACGTGCGCACGCAGATAGAGGACGAATTCATCGAGCGCGCGGTTGACCGTGTCCGAAAAGGTGCGCTCACCGCTATGCTGATGGGCTTCTTCAAGCAAGGCGCGGGAAACGGCGAGGTTAACGCGTCTCATGAGTCTATTGTAGTCAAGCGCAACTGAGGTGGCTATGGACGCAGGAACAAAGCGAAACGAAAGCGACGTGGTTGTGGTGGGCGCGGGGCACAACGGGCTCGTGGCGGCGGCGTATCTGGCTCGCGCGGGGCTGCGCGTCACGGTGCTTGAGGCGCGCGGCGTTGTGGGCGGCGCGGCGGTGACGGAGGAGCGCTGGCCGGGGTTCAAGGTGTCGACGCTGTCGTATGTGAACAGCCTCTTTCGCCCCGAGATCGTGCGCGACCTTGAGCTTGCGAAATACGGCTATGAGATGTTGCCGCGTGAGCCGTCGAGTTTCACGCCGTTTCCAGATGGGCGGTTCTTGATGCTCGGGCCGGACAAGGAGATGGTGCGGCGCGAAATCGCAAAGTTCAGCGCGAAGGACGCCGAGGCTTATCCGCGGTACGAAGCGGCGCTTGAAGAGATCGCCGCGCTCATCGAGCCGTTGATGAAAATGACGCCGCCGAACCCAGGCACGCTCGGGCTTTGGGGGATGATGAAATACGGCTGGTCCGCGTTCAAAGAGCGGGCGCGGCTGCGGGCCAACTGGAGCGAGCTCATGCGCCTCATGACGGGAAGCGGACGCGATTTGCTTGAGGCGTGGTTCGAAAGCGAGGCGCTGAAAGTCACACTCGCAACCGACGCGATCATCGGCGCGAACGCGTCGCCAAGCACACCGGGCACGGCGTACGTTCTCTTTCACCACGTGATGGGCGAATGCAACGGCGTCCGCGGCGTCTGGGGTTACATGCGCGGCGGAATGGGCGGCCTCACGCAGGCGCTCGCGCGCGCGTGTGAGGTACTCGGCGTTCGGATCGTGACGAACGCGCCGGTCGCGCAAATCCTCGTGGAAAGTGGCGCTGCGGTGGGTGTGGCGACGACGAGTGGCGATGAATATCGCGCGCGGATCGTTGCATCGAACGCGGATCCGAGCATCACGTTTTTGAAGCTCGTTGGCGAATCGCAGCTGCCAAGCGACTTTGCGCGCAATGTCCGCCGCATCTCGTACGACAGCGCGTCGGTCAAAGTGAACCTCGCGCTCAGCGAACTTCCTGATTTCACCGCGTGCCCAGGCACGATGCCGGGTCCGCAACATCGGGGCACGATTCACATCGGCCCCACGCTGCAGTACGTCGAAGAGGCGTACGCGGATTCTGTCGCCGGGCGCCCGAGCGCGCGCCCAATTCTTGAGTGCACGATTCCTAGTGTTGTCGATTCAACCGTCGCTCCGCCCGGAAAACATCTCATGAATATTTTTGTTCAGTACGGGCCGTACAAACTCGTGAACGGGAAAACGTGGGACGAACTTCGCGAGCCATTCGGCGACACGGTCATCGACACGCTCGAGGAGTACGCGCCGAACATCAAGCGCGCGATCATCCACCGGCAAGTCGTGACGCCACTCGACATGGAGCGCGAGTACCACCTCACGGGCGGCAACATTTTTCACGGCCGCATGAGCCTCGACCAACTTTTTTTCATGCGCCCCGTTCCCGGTTTCGCCGATCATCGCACGCCGATTCGCGGGCTTTACCTCTGCGGCAGCGGCGCGCATCCCGGCGGTGGCGTTATGGGAACGCCGGGCTTGAACGCGAGCCGCGAAATCTTGCGAGATTTATAGAGACTCCTATTCGACGCGCCGCCATTCGTCTTCGAGTCGAAGTCGGGTGATCCAGCTGCGCAGATATTCTCGATCGACAGCGGTGTTTGCGAGGATTCCGCGAATGTCTGTGATGTGTTTCTCTGAGCCGCCCTCGCGATAGAAATCGAGCTTCTTGATGATGACATCCTCGGGCGTGGCGACGGTGATCTCAATGTTCTCGCCAATGCTGACTGTCGTGCGTCGCCGAAACTCCTCGCGCGCATGCGCAGTGTTCTTGCGCAAAACGATATCGATCTTGAGCCCAGATTCGTGATGAAGGAGGTTGAACTGCCCACGCGACGCGAACTCCGCGGCCAGGACCTCCACGGGAGGGCAGTAATATTCGCTTTCAGGAAACAGGTCATGAAACTCGGGCGCGAGGCGCGACGCGACTTCGATGACGACGTCCATGTCTCGCGTCATTCGTGGTTCGCCGTAAATGATCGATGCGACAGATCCGACAACCATGTAATCGATGCCAGCCGACTCAAGCGCGCGAAGGACGGTCGTGAAGACGCCGAGGAGATCTGTCACGCGTCACCGACGTCCTTGATCAATGAGCCGAAGAACCATGTCGCGGATTTCTTTCGGGTCACGAGCCGGAAACTGGTGGGCGAGCTGCCGATACTTGAGGTCGAACGCAAACTTGAAAAGTGCCAGGGAGAGGCGGAGCTTCCGAGAAACGTTGTTCTCCATAACAGTTACGAACCTATGCGGACGGGATGAACGTGTAAAGTCGCGGTGAGGCCGGCGGGGTCATGTGGACTTCTCGGGCTGCGCACAGTTCGGACAACCGCGATTCCATTTCCAGCAGCGGACGTGGAACCGAGCCTGGCAGTTTGGACAGCGAGCTTCTTTCATTCGCTTCCGGATCCCGGCGAAGCAGAGCTCGCATTGGTTGCCGGCACTCTCATATATGCGGATCGACGCGGCTCGAAAAAGACGGGGCGTGCCGACAGCGACCGTGGTCTTGTTCGTGCTCGCGACGGCAGTCCGTGATTCGGGTAGAGGTGTCGAAATTGCCTCTTGAGATTCGCGCGAGCTGCAACCGTAGGTGGTGCAGCCACCATTCCAATCCCACCAGCCGCCATGATGAGACGTCTCACATGCTTTACAGGACACAACATCTTCTGTGAGGGGTTCACCGCATAGCTAACACTGTGTTCTCAGCATTGATTCCGTTTTGAACTTGATGGAACCCGTGAACCGGATTTCGAATGGACACGTTCTGGTGTCGTGGTTTTCTTGTCCCAGTGGAGCGGAAGCTGTTGCAGACCTGCTCACGCGGGATCTCGATCCTTCACTGCGGGGTTGAACGGGACTGCGCTCAGGGATTGGTTCTTGGCCAAGGAACCAGAGGCGGTATGCGATGAGCCCTATCGCTAACAGAACACAGCCAACCAGCGCTCCATACCAAAAAAAAGCAACTAGAATCATCGTGCCGGGAAACAGAAGCCACAGAATGTTCGCGAATACAGTCTGAAAGATGGCGGTCGTCTGTCGCGACGGTTAACTTGCGGGCGGACCATAGCCACTACTGCGTCACTGAAACAAACGTGAAGGTGTAAGGCGTTGCGAGGGCCGTTCCAACAAGCGATGTCGCGCCCGTCGTAATGGTGACGGTGGTTGGCTGTTGATTTGCGTAACTGAAGACCGGCGTGAACGTCCAGATGGGGAGCACGGGGTCGGCGACGCGCGTCCCCTCCATCGCGCCTCCGTCGGGCGCGACAACAACGAACGTTTGGCTTGTGAGTGAGAGCGCATTCATCGGCGTCGAGAAGACGATCGACAGCGTAGATTGCGGGGGCACGCCAACGGTGCCGTCGAGCGGCATCGTAAATGTCACGACGGGCGTTGCGCCAGTGTACGCAGCCATAGGGTTCCCAGCGTCGGTTTGGATTTCGCATTTGCCTGTTCCGACGTTGCAGGCCTCGCCGCGGTTGCAGTCGGAGTTTGAATCGCAGGGGATGAAACAAGCCGGAACCAGAAGAGAAAAAAATGCAACGGCCAAGGCGATCGCGGCGTTCACATCTGACATCCTAATGATGTTTGGGCGCGGCTTCCAGTCGGCGCAAGACCTCGTCGCGGACGGCGAGGTGGGCCGGGCAGCCGATGTTGTCGCGGATTTCGTCGCGCGTTCGCGCCGCTGGGGCTGGGTAACTTGTGCGGAGCTTGGCGATTCGCTTTCGCGCGTCGTCCATTCGCGCGCGTACGGTGATGTCGCCCCACATCGCTGAAAGGGTCGAGAGCGCCGACTCGACGCGATCGCGAGAGTTGCACTCGAGGACGATGTCGACGCCAGCTTCGATCGCCTTTCGTACGGCGATGTCGGGCGCGAAACGGTCGGCGATCGCTTTCATTTCGAGATCGTCAGAAACGATGACGCCGCTGAAGCCAATCTCCTCGCGAAGCAGCTGCATCCATGTGGACGACAGGGTTGCGGGCGCTTCATCGACGTGGGGGACACGAATATGCGCGGTCATGATCGATGCGACGCCTGCTTTCGCCGCGGCGATGAACGGAACAAATTCGGTCTCGCGCAAGCGCGGCAAGTCGTGCGCGATGACGGGCAAGTCTTTGTGCGAATCGAGCGCGGCGTCGCCGTGCCCCGGGAAGTGTTTTCCGCAGGCCGCGACGTGTCTAAGCTGCAGCGTCGACAGAAATTCGACGGCATGCGCTGAAACCTGCTTGGCGTCTGCAGATAACGCACGTCGCCCAATTATCGGGTTCGCGGGATTCGTGTGCACATCGAGGACCGGCGCGAAATCGAGGTTGACGCCGACCGCCGCAAGTTCCGCCGCAAAGACCTCCGCCACGCGTCGCGTGAGCGCTACGTCATTTATTTCGCCGAGCGTCGCCATGTCAGGGAACTCCGTCCACGGTGCGCGAAACCGCGCCACGCGGCCGCCCTCTTGATCGACCGACACGATGATGTCGGGGTTCGCGAGCCGAAGGTCGTGCGTGAGCTCCGCGACTTGCGCCGGTGCCTCAATGTTGCGCCCGAAAAGAATGACGCCGCCAAGTCCGCGTCGCGCAAGGCCGAGGACGTCACGCGTCGCGGTCGTGCCGTCGAATCCGGCGATGAGAAGCTCAGCGAATGGATACGACATGCGACGGTGATAACACGAGAATCAATTGCAAGCTGGGAAACAGTACGATGTTCCCCAGGCGCCGAAGTGATCGGGGCAGTACTGCTTAATGCAGTACGAGTAACACGTTCCGCCATCGGCGTTCTTGTAGGTTTTGTACGCCCACGACGTTCCCGCATCGATCGGGAGCCAATCCGGCGTCGTACACGGCTGATGCATACACGCCTGGCCCGTTGAGTCGGTCGCTCGAATCGGGGTATCGGGCGTGCACCCGGGTGGTGGATCGAGCGGCCCGCCATCGCCGCTCATCGACCCGGCGTCAAACGATCCGCCGCCGCCGTCGGCGCCGCCACCGCCGTCAACGGGACTCGTACACACCGAGGGTGCCTCGTTCGTGAGAAGCACCTCGGTTTGCGCTGAGACAGGCGCCGTGAACGACAGCGCGCCATTATTTTTTTCTTCGAGAAAGATCGACGAGATCGTGAGCGCACTTAAGAGCTGCGCGTCGGTCGCGCCCGCATCGGTTACATTCTTGAAAAAGACCGCGTTCGACAGATCGAAATGAAAAATCACTTTGAGCGAATTCCCCTCGACGACTCCAGCGTCGGCGCTCGACTTATAGCTGAATGTTTTGTTGCACTTATCGAGCTTCGCCCACATCCCGAACGGATTTGCGAGACTCGCGAGCACCGAGCCGCCGGGTATCGTCACTTGGGGTTTCCCGGTGCCATCGACTGCACAGGTGATCGCGTTGTTTGCGATGTAGGCAAGCTGTAATGGGCTTGCGGGCCGCGTCGCGACGAACTGCCCACCATCTGGGTCGAGCCAGCGGTAATCGGCGGGTGGACACGAATCGAATTCGTTCGGCTTCTTGCAAAGCATCACGTCGCCGCGCTTGAATGTCGCGCCCGGAATCAACGTGCTGTTCGCCGCGACGTTCGCGAGCGCCGCTGGGTCCATGCACGCGACGATCGCTGGGACTTCGTTAAGCGGCTGCGTCGTAAACGCGAGGCGCACGTTCCAGTATTCGCCATGCACCGGAAGCTGGATGTCGAGGTACGCGAAGTTGAGATCCGCGGTGTCCCAAATCTTACCGACGGGCGCCTCTTCGAGGTTCGATTCACCAGGGATTTGTGTCGGGTTTGACATATCGAACGCAAACGTCGTCGTGCCGCCGTCCTCGTTGATATCTGTGGAGCCACCCATCAATCGCGCTGGGACGCCCGCGGTCGCTGCCGATTTCAGCGAGATAAGGCCGATGTGTCCTTTCATCGCGGTGGGCGCGAGGCAGAGTCCACTCGTTCCTTCGAAGCTGCACGTCACGAAATCGGGCGTGAGCGGCTTTTGCGAAATCCCGATGGCGCCCGGAGTGCTCGTCGGGTATCCCGTGTTCGTCGATGCGAGAATCAGCGAAAGATACTCCGATACAACCGACGTGGTCGGTGCCGGCCCGCTGCTGCACGCAACGCCGAGCGCGACCCCGAGAACCGCTGCCATCAAGGTTGTTCTTCGTTTCATTTTCGGCTCCCCTCGTCTTGGCCCCCCTGCGCCTCAGTAAAATCGATCACACGATGCGCGTCAATTTAGCGCTCACGCCTTCGGGTTTGCCGCAGCCACCGGTGCCGACTCGACGATCTCCGGCGTCACCTCGCGCGCTTTGCCGCGTGGGAAAAGAAGCGCCGACGCAAACGCCAAAAGAGCCACCGCGATCATGCCAATGAACACCGGCTTAAGCGATGCTTCGACAGCGCTTTGCAACGGCGCGAGGACATCGGGCGCAAGCGCGCGGCGTTCGAGGGGGCTCAAAAGTTTGTTCGCGACATCGACGCCACCCGCAACACCCGACAACTCGCGCGCGAGGGTGAACGCCATCCAGGTCGACAGGATCGTGACGATGAAGGTGCCGCCCAGCGAGCGGGAAAACGTGCTCACCGCCGTAACCGTCGCGCGTTCGCTGAATCCGACCGCGCTTTGCACCGCAACCATAAACGGTGTCACGCTGAACCCAAGACCAACGCCTAAGAAGAGCATTCCGATCACGGGAACAAAAACCGGCGTCGTTCGGGTCATAAACGCAAACGTAATCATCGCAATCGTGAGGAGCGTTGTTCCGACGACGATGACCGGCCGATAGCCGACCCGCAAAATAAACCGGCTGGCAATGGCCGCGCCGCCTGGCCAACCGATCGCCATCGGCGTGATGACCATGCCTGCCACCATCGCGGGTTCGCCCATACCGCCTTGCACGAAGAGCGGCAAGAACGTCAGCGCCGAGTACATCACGCCCGCCGCAAGCGCGCCCGACAAGCTGGCGACGGCGACGACGCGAGACCGAAAAAGGCGGAACGGGATGAACGGCGACGGATGTCCGCGTCGCATGTTCAGCACGAATCCCACGCCCAGTATGGCAGCGAGGACCAGCATGCCCGCCTCGCGCCACGCCCAGGTGACGCTCGCGCCGTTGGCGTGTGGCAGTGCGAAGAGCGCGGCGAGGACCGTTCCCGAAAAGAGCGCAGCGCCAACCCAATCGGTTCGCGCACGTGTTCGCTCGTGGTCGCGGTAAGACTTCATGAAGATGGCGATCGACAGCGCGCCGAACGGAAGGTTCAAGAAAAAGATCCAGCGCCACGCGTTGATCTGGACAAACAAGCCACCGACGAGAGGTCCCATGATCGACGAGACTCCCCAGACGGCGCTTGAAAGCGCCTGCACTTTGCCGCGCTCTTCGAGAGGATAAAGGTCGCCGAGAAGCGTGGCGGTCATAGCGAACAACGTGCCGCCTGCGATGCCTTGCAGCGCCCGAAACGCGATGAGCATTTCGATTGACGTGGAGAGGCCCGACAGCGCCGATGCGACCATAAAGCCGCCCGCGCCGAAAAGGTAAACGGGGCGCCGACCGAGCGAATCGCCCAGGCGTCCCGCGATGGGGGTCGCGACGGTGAACGCGAACAGGTAAGCCGATATGACCCAGCCGTAAAGCGCAACGCCGTGCAGTTCGCCGATGACGGAGGGCATCGCGGTTGTCACGACGGTGCTGTCGATCGATGACAGGAAGACGCCGATGAGTAGACCGGCTGTGACGGTGCGGCGGTTCAAGACCATGAAGCTCAACCTTAACACCGGCCGCTGCGTCCGTAAAAGCGGTAGGCTGCGGGCTCCGTTCCGTCGCCCTCGCCATTTTGCTCGCGCAGAGAAGCCGCTGGCTTCTCCGCCGACCGCTCGCAAAATAACTGGACCGCGTGCATCGATTAAAGCGGGCGAGACGTTAGCGCGGTCGAAAAAAGAAATGCGCGACCCAAAAAGAAAACGTGGCGATCGCAAGCCACGGAAGGTCGAGCGCGAAATGAGACCCGAATTGGAGGCGCGCGGCGACGAGGATGATGAGCGGCGAAAGCGCGAGCGGAAGCGCGAGGGCCGTGGCCCACCATCGGCGCGGAAGGCCGGATGCGTACACGATCGGCGTTACGACGACCGCGAAAAAGAAGAGTCCGAACGCGGCGGGAATGAAGCTGAGGGCAATGACGACGGCGTGGGCAACGTCGGCGGTTTTCGGCGCGCCAAAGGCGAGTTCGCGCGCGATGACGAAGAGGCGTGGGATGGCCGCGGCCACGATGAGGAGGACAAGGGCCAGCGCTCCAAACGTTTGGCCACCGACCGCAACGTAATCCTCGTCCCACGGGGCTCTGGTGCCAGCGCGGGCGAACGTTTTGATGAACGCCTCGGCGGTTCGTCCAGCGGCGGCCACGCGGGCGGCGTCAAGGCGCTCGGGTGTGTCGGTTTCGCGATGGTAATGCGCGTATTGACGCGTAAACGAGAAATCGGCGAGGAAGGCGGCTGGGATTTGCGAAACGATGAACGGCGCGTCGTCGCTTCCAAACGGCACTTCGGCGAGGCGCACGGCGACTTGGTACGGGATCGTGAGGAGCGAATCGCCGACGTCCAGTTTGGCGCCCGCGGCGTGGGATGCGCGAAGAAGCGACTCGACAAACGCGCGTGGCGCGATTCGGCGCGGTGTGCCGCGATGGCTCCGCGAGAAGGTGTGCGCGACGAAAGCGCCGCCGCGACAACCGATCGCGTCGAACGCGAGTGCAGCGACCGTCTGTTTTTTTGCGCGCGCGGAGTTCGTTTCGACCCAGCGTTTCGATCCGAGGAGCCCGGTTTCTTCGCCATCCCAAAACGCAAAAACCAAACTGAAGGTTGGACGATTCTCGTCAACGGCCCCCGCCTTTTTCGAAGGCGCGAAAACCCGCGCGAGCTCAAGGAGCGCCCCGACGCCTGCGCCATTGTCGGCGGCCCCGCCCGATGGCGCGATCGTGTCGTAGTGAGCACCAACAACAATTGTCTCGCGCCGCTCCCCGGCTCGCTCAACGAGCACGTTGGCGAGTTTCTTCCCGCCGCTCGAAAACTCTTGAATCCGCGGCGTGTAGCCGAGCTGCCGGAGCTTCTCTGCGATGTGTGCGCGCGCCAACGTGTGCGCCGGTGTCGCTGGAACGCGCGCTGGGAAACGGGCCTGAAGATCAACGAGGTTTGCGAAGGCGCGGTCGCCGTCAAAGTCGATTTGAATGGGTGGTGTCGTCGCGATCGGCCAGCGCCAAAGGACAACCGCGAGCGCCGGGAACGGCAAAAACGATAGGGCGCGCCACCACCGCCACACGAACGAAACTTAGCGCAGGGGCGCCGCGGGCGCTATGGTGTTGTCGCGGAGTTATCGTTTTTGCAACGTGAAGTCGAGCGTCACGCTCTTGCCCGCTTGCACGGTCGCCTTGACCGTCGCCGGCGCAAACGAGCCCGCCGGTGTGCAGGTGAGCGAATATTCACCGGCCGGCAAGTCGAGCTGATAGCGCGACGTCAGCTTCCACGCGACCGGCATCACCGCGCCGTTCGCCGCCTTCACTTCCATCCCGCGGCACGGAATCAGCGTTCCATTCGCCGTAATCTTCCCGGCGACCTTGCCCGTCGGCCCCGTTGGCGCCGCTGGCGCTCCCGATTTCTGAAGCGCGCCCTTGGACGGCGCAAGTCCTTTCGCCGCCACCCCGAGGCCCCAACGGCTCTTGCCCAATCGTGGCGCGAGCTTTCCAACTCGCCGCGTGAGCGCGCTCTGTTTCGACGCGACTTTCGACACCTTGATCTGTTGCAGCGTTTCCTTCCCCTCGACAACATCGATTGGCCCAACCCGCCCCTCCGCATATCCCGGCAACCGGCAAACGAAACTGTATTTCCCGGGCGCGAGGTCAAAGGTCGCCCGCGAGAACATCTTCGGCCACGCCGAAACGACTTTGTTATTCGCGTCAACCGCCTCCGCCTTGCACGCAACCAGCGCCCCGCCTACGTCCGCGATGGTCAGCGAAACCTTCCCAGCCGCACCCGCCGTTGACGCCAGGCCCAAAAGCAGGCCCGACGCCATCCATAGTCTTCCTGTTTTCATGACTCGATTCCTCCGAATTCTTCCTTTTCTTTCAAGTTCCGTTCTATTAGACGCACGACCAAAGGGTTTTATTCAGCCACAAAAACATCAAAAAGTCTAGCCACTTGTGGCCGCGCGGGCGCCGTGGTATCGCTTCGTCGAAGTGCAAAGCCGCCAGGGGGTACGAGATGTCAGACCTCGAAGTTAACGACCGCAACAATTTCGATGGACTCAAGATCTTCTCGGCCACGATGGCCAAGGAGCGCGCCGAACTCGGCGATGTCATCACGCGCTGGATCGTCGACCACGCGGATGTTGATATCGTCGACCGACTGGTTCGCCAATCGAGCGGAGGCGATTACCACTGCTTGACCATTCTATTATTCTTCAGGTCGAAGCGAGGCTAGCGGCATACAGTCGGCGTTCCGATTCGGGCGCGCGAAGGAGGTGCGGGTGCGGCGAATTGCGTTCGTAAATGAGAAGGGTGGGAGCTGTAAGACGACGCTGACCGTGAATGTTGGCGCGTATTTCGCGCTGTTTCGGCGGCGGCGCGTTCTCATCGTTGATTGCGATTCGCAGGGGCATGTCGGAAAGTCGCTTGGGCTTGATGTGCGGGGCGCGGCGGTGACGTCGTATGAGCTGATGGCCGATCCGGGGCTTTCGCTTGCGGCCGCAGCGCAGCCGTCACGAATCACGGGGCTTGACGTGGTGCTTGCGAATAAGCGGATCGCCGATTTGCCGCTTGCGGTCGCGAGTCGAACGGATCGCGAGGTGCTGCTCGAGAAGAAGGTCTCGAATGTCGATGGGTACGATTTCATTTTGTACGACGCACCGCCGTCGTCGGGACTCGTCACGCGGAACATCTTGCTGGCGTCAGACGAAGTTGTCGTGCCGGTGTCGCTCACGTATTTGGCGCTCGATGGCTGCGCGGAAATCGTCGACACCGTGCGGCGACTTGGGGTGGAGCACAAGCGGTCGACGCCTCGGATTTCGTTGGTCGTGCCGACGCTTTACCGCAACACGAATTTGGCAACGGAGATCATTGAGAAGCTCAAGGCGCATTTCCCGGGGCGCGTGACGCGCGGACTTTTGGGTTTCAACGTGAAGATCGACGAAGCGCAAAGTCACGGGCAAACGATTTGGGAGTATGCGCCGCAGAGCTCGGGCGCGGCGATGCTTGAGCAGATCGCGAAGGAGATCGAGCGGGTACGGGTGAGAGAATTTCACGAGCAATCGGCGCCGGAGCCAGCGGCTTAAACGCGCGCGCTGATAATGATTCAGACGAACGACGACGCGATCGAGCTGCTTCGACGTGAGCGCGTGATGACGCTGACGCCGAGCGATGGGTTTCGATCGCTGGTTGGCGAAATCGTTGGCGGTGCGGTGAAGGGGAGTTGGTGGGGTCACCCGCGCGGTAAGGATATTTACAGAATTGCGACCGCGCTCGAGGCGTCTGACGAAGTGCTTGTTGCGAAGCTTGTCGACGGGAAAGTCACGTTTGTCCATAAAGCGCTCTGGCCGGCGCTCTATCGCGTGGTGAGTGATAATGCGTGGCGCGAGCGAATTAACGCGGAGTTGTCGAGAGCGGCTCGGCAGCTGTGGCGTAGGGTTGAGAAGGTCGGCGAAGTTCGGGTCGACGCGCTGCCCGGCTTTTCATCGATGGCAACGCGGCGCGAGATCAAGTGCGCTCAACGTGAGATTGAAACGAGGGCGGTTGTACAGGTTGGCTCGGCCCACACCGATAGGGGAAACCATATCGCGGTTTTGCGATCGTGGAAACGGTGGGCGCCTCAACGTGTGCGGGCCGCTGCCCGACGAATCACGTTGATCGACGCGGAGGCCGAACTAAAGAAGGCAAAGGTTGTTATCGCGTCCAGCCTTCGAGAATCTTGCGCACGTCGTCGGCGTGGCGGCCCTTAGGCGAGAGCTTGAGGTAACGCTCAAACTTAGATGTTGCAGCGGCGCGGTTTCCCTTCGACTGCGCGATAACGCCCGACAGAAGCGTCAGTTCCGCATTGCGTGGGGCGACGGCGAGTCCCTTTTTAACGTGGCCTTCGGCTTCGGGGACGAGACCTTGATCGTAAAGCGTGCGCGCGAGGAGGACGCGGGCGCGTGCGTGTTCGGGGTCGAGCGACAACACAACGCGAAGAGCGCGAACGGCGGTGTCGGTTCGGCCTTGGCCAAGCAGGCGCTCGGCGCGTCGAAGCTGCGTCGCCGCGTCATGGGTTCCGTCGTTTCGGGCCGCCGGCGTTTCCGTTCTGGCGGCGCCGGCCGGGTCGTCTCGCCGCGCGTCGGCTTCAGCGGGCGTCGCGGATTCGGCGCGTGCGACGGTTGTCTCGTCCGCTCGCGGGGCCGTCGCTTCGACCGGTGCATCCGCGGCCGTTGGCTGTGCGCCCGCCGCTCGAGCTTCTTCGGGCGGCGTTGGAATGGTGTCTCGCGGCGTCGTCGGGCGCTGCTCGATCCTCTCAGAACCGACGAAAACGCGCGCCGTGCCGGCCTCCGCTCGATCTGACGGGGGCGCGACGATTCCATAGACGAGCAGCCCGATCCCGATAACGACGGCACCGGCCGCGGCGACTCTCGGGAACCGTCGTCGGTGAGCGAGCGAGACCGCAGGCCGTCGTCGCGACGTGTGCGTGCGCAAATTTGTCTGCGTGGTGACACCGATGCTCGCGAAGGGACGCGACGCCGCGCGGCGGGCCGCGTCGGCCGACTTTCGCTTTGGTTCGGCCGGTCGTGCCGTTTGGTTTGGCTGCGTGCGACTCTTGGCAACGTTCGGTTGCGTCGCTCTTCCGGCTGAAAAATCTGGACCTGATGGGCGCGTCGCTTGTTTTGCCTTGGGTTTGACTTCCGCAGCCGCGACGTCGGTCGGCGCCGGGATAGGCACGAGCGCCCGCTCAACACCCGGCCACGTTCCGACCGCCTCAAGCTTCGGCGTCGACAATTCGTTGATAAAAAACGCTTCCTCGTCGGACGAAAACGCTCCCTCGGAAAATGGCGCTGCGGTCTCACTCTTCCCGGCCGATGATTTCTGTCCGCGCTCGTGGATGGACGCGACGGGGCTTCGCTTGGTCCCTGTGCGCTCATCTCCAAACGGGATGAGAGCCGCGTTTGACCATGGCGATTTCTCCCGGCGTTCCGAGCGTCGTTCGGACGGCTCGGTCGAAGGCGCACGTGGCGTCCGAGGCACGATCGGGCGCGCCGCCGCCGGCGAGGTCAAGTTTGTCACGACGGGTTTCGGGAAGTCACGCGGGGCGTCGACTTCAGGGTCAAATAGCGTTGGTGTTGGTGCGATGATCGTCGCGGGCGCCTCGTCCCAATCGGGGAGCGGGGCTTCGGCTTCGCGCCCGATCTGCGGACCAACTTCGATGGGGAGTGCATCGGCTGGCGCTTCGACCCGTGTCGCGATTCCGCGCTCGGCGAGACGTCGAATGATGCGAAGCGTTGTCGGCTCGTCGGTTCGCGATTCGGCTAAGATTTCGTAGACGGTGCGCTTGCCGTCCATCAGTTTCGCGACATCGACGGCGAGCCGCGGAATGTCGTCCATTTGCGCGCCAATGGCGCGGTAATCGGCCTCGTAGACCCAATCGATTTGGTCGTCGCCAAGGGCGTTCGCGAAGGCGGCGCGCGTCGTCGCGATGCGCTGCAACGCAACCGACAGCGCGAGAAGAACCTTGCCATCGGCCCGCTCTGGGAGGATCTCGATCGCAAAACCACCGTCGATCCACTGCGCGATTCGATCAAAGGCGCGAAGCCCCGGCAGCGTTGTGCGCGCGTTCTTCGATTCGGCGCCGACGATGAAACCGTCGCGCAGCGTGAGGACCCCCTCGTCGCCACGCGAAAACAGCGAAACGAGCGATGAGCGATCGGGTTGACTCCCGACGCGCAGGAGCGTCGGAAGCGCGTACGCCTCGAGCGCCCCGGTAAACGACGGGCGTGTCGCCTCTTTCGCCTCGGCGAGCAGGCGCCCAGCGAGAACCACATCGCGCACGAACGTCGGTGTTCCCACGGCGTGCTCAACCTGCGCGTCGCGCAACCGATTCACAGAGAGGGGGCGCCGGCGGTCGTAGAGGTAGAGAAACGGGATCGAGCGGCTTCGGTCGCCTGCAGTGGCGTCGGACTTGAGAGTGCGGCAAAAATCGAGCGGGTCGCCTTGCGAAACGGCGAACGACGAAACGACGAGGTCGGGCGCTGGGTTCATGCGGAGAGCGGCTTCGGCGATGCCGGTGGCCCCGGTTACGATGAACCCTTCGTTTTCGAACGACCGACTGAGGAGAGCGCGCGGCTGAGGACGTGCTTCGATGAGAAGCAGGCGTTTTGAGTCCATGGGGGGATGGAAATTGCAAGCCGGGTGCCGCGGAGGAATTGTGCGAATCGGCGTGAATTTATGAAGGATTTTACGGCGAGCATGATGCGTAATCCTGTCAGTTGTCTACAGGATTGCGCCAAAATGGCGCGGCAGCGTTCGCTCTCAAACGGCTGGTTGGCGGCACCGATAGTTAAAGGTCCGAGCGACCGTTGGAACGTATCCCGTCAGCGAATGGGAAGCCAAACTGAAGTCGAAAACTACTTGAGCACACCCGACACGGCGTCGAGCGGCGCGAAGTAGGGGTACCATTGCCCGTCGAGCGTTGTGACACTGCCGCCCGCGTAAACCGTCGACCCGTAGACCGCGAGCGCATTGACGTCGCTGTTCGCGTTCGGGTCCCAGGGCAAAAGGACGCCATCGGTTCCGATGGCCGCGAGGAAATTACGTGTCGTGCCGCCGTCGAGCGTCGTGAAATTGCCGCCCGCGTAGACCGTCGACCCCGAGACCGCGAGCGCATAGACAAAACTGTTCGCGTTCGGATTCCACGACTGGAGGACACCGTCGGTTCCGATCGCCGCGAGGTAGTTTCGTGGCGTGCCGCCGTCGAGCGTTGTGAAACCGCCGCCCACGTAGACTGTCGACCCGGCGACCGCGAGCGCATTGACATCGCTGTTCGCGTTCGGGTCCCAGCCGTGGAGCGTGCCATCCGCGTTGATGCGGGCAAGGCGGTTTCGCGGCGCGCTTCCAACTTTCGTGAAATTACCCCCGATGAACCATCCCCCCGCGTCGTCCGGCGCCGCAGCCCAGACGTCGTTGTTAATCGCGAGGAGGTTCGGGATTCCCGGTGCGAGCGCTCCCCCGTCGTTGTCCAAGATCGCGCCGCCCCCCGTGTTCGGGCCGATCGCGGTAAAACTGCCGCCAAGGTAAAGCGTGCACCCCACTTGCGCGATGGCGTTCACGCTGTTGTTTGGCACGAGGCGCGGGTTAGCGGAGAGCGCTGCACAGAGCGTGGTCGCGCTTGCCTCGTTCGAATCTCCGCTCGTGCCTGCGTCGTTCACCGCGCGCACAACGTAATAATATGTCGTGAGGCCGGGAAGCCCCGTGTCGGTAAAGTATGTTGCGGTTGGTGTCGCGACGAGGGTGTAGCCGCCGTCGCTGGTGGTCGAGCGAAGGGCGCTGTAGCTCGTCGCCCCGGTCGAGGCGTCCCAGGTGAGCGAAACCTGCAAGCTCCCGCCGGTTGCGATGAGCCCCGTCGGCGCCGCGGGTGGTTGCAAAGGAGCGCCGGCATCGGCCCCCGCGTCCGCATCGGCCCCCGCGTCCATCTCCGCACCCGCATCCGTCCCCGCATCGGCCCCCGCGTCCATCTCCGCACCCGCATCCGTCCCCGCGTCCGCTTCCGCTCCCGCATCCGCACCCGCGACGGGACCCGTGCTCTTCCCGCAACCGAACGCAAGGAGACAGCCCAAAAGAAAAACGCACCGACCAACCGTTTTATGCATCGCACAATCCCTTCGTAAATGTTCTTAAACTCGATATGCGAACTCCACATGCTGCATACCATGTGATTCCCTACCCTTTCGAGAGCGAGTGTTGACAGGTTCCAGCGGTCGAGCTAGACGAGGTCGGTTTTAGTCTAATCGGGAAAGGGGCGAATCAAATGAGGAAGGCGACGAGTTTTTTTGTGGCCATCGTACTCATCGCGGCGTGCGCCGAAAAGAAGCCGACGACGCGCGAGTATTGGGACGACCTTCTTGCGTCGGACAAGCGGAGCGACGCCTTCGCTAAGATTGCGGTACTCAAGGACAAGGCGCAGATCGACGCGGCGATGAAGGCACTGGGGGGTGTTGTGTCGCGTTATCCGGCGCAGGTTGCGGGCGTCATGGAGCGACTCGCGATGTACGACGCCGACGTCGCGAAGGGGTTGCGCGCGTGTTTGACGACGACCGCGGCGCCGCAGTGCTTACGCGGACTTGGCGCGATGCGCGCGGTCGAGGCGGTTCCCGAGATTCGGCAGGCGGCGCGGGCGACCGACGCGTTTATTCGATCCGCGGCCGTGACCGCGCTTCGATGGATGCGCGCGAAAGACGCCGTCGAGACGCTCGGCGAAGTGGCGCTTGACCGGGTGATGACGCCGCGCGCGACGCCGGGGCCACAGCGTCCCTCGGGCGAGATGGCGGTGCGAGAGGCGGTTTTGGGGCTTGGTGAGATCGGCGATCCACGGGCGATCCCCACGCTGCTCAAGGCGATTTGGTCCGAAGTGTGGACGTCGGTTTTTCCGGAGGCGCGTGTTGCGCTTGTTTCGTTTGGGGACGTGGCCGTGAACGCAATCGTTGCGGCGGTCGATGGGAAGGACGCGGCGCTCGCGAAGTGGGCAAAAGAGTGGAAGGTGTCGGAGGAGTATTTTCCGGCGAAGGCGATTCTCGTGCTTGGCGACTTGGGCGGTAAGGTCGCAACCGAGAAGCTCATGGCGCTCGCACGGAGCGACAGCGGGTATCAGCAGGTGTTTGCGATTCAGGCGCTGGGGAATTTGGCGCCAGCTGAGGCGGGGCCCGTGCTTGTTGAGATCGCGAAAAAGTCGACGACCGCCGAAGTGCTCCAGGCGGCGCTCACGGCGTTGCCGCGCCTCAATTATCCACCGGCGATCGATTTTTGTTTGAAAGCGATGGGCGACAAGAAGGCGCCGGGATTGAAACGGCTCTTTGCGGGGCTCGCGGTGTCGATAGCCGGAGACGAACGGCACGCGGCGGCGGTTGGGCCGATTGCGCGCGCGGCGGCGGCGGAGGCGAAGGCGCGGGCGGCTGTGGCGGCGGCGAAGAAGACGCCCGATGCGCATGCCGAGGCCGGCGAGGCGCGGGACCTGTCGGAGGCGTTTCAAACGGTCGAGGCGCGGCTCACGGCGGCCAAAGGTTGCGCGGCTCTCGACTGCTGGATTGCGAAGGTGCGCGACGCGAATCCACGGATTCGGGATCTCGCGGCGTACAAGGTCGCGCGGCTTGCGACGGCGGCGGAGCGCGATAAGGCGGCGGCGGCGATTGCGCCACTTTTATCGGACAAAGAGCACGGCGTGCGGCGCGCGGCGCTTTACGCGGTGACGCGACTCGGCGCAAAGAGCGCGCTGCCGGCGCTTGAAAACGTGATTCGCAGCGAGCGTGGCACGGAGTTCAAGGTGCTTATCCCCGAGTATCAGCTGGCGATTGCGCGCATTGGCCGCGCACAGGGCTGACGCACTCGATTGAATCTCGGCTCGACGATTTCGCTTGCGTGGGGCGCGCCGTTCGCGGGGCTGCTTTTGTCGATTGCGATCGTCCCGCTTGCGGCTTCGCGGTTTTGGGAAAAGAACCGCAACAAGGCGATCGTTTCGGCGCTGTTCCTTGCGCCGGTTGCGGTCATGCTCCTTGTGAACGGCGCTGAGGGTCGCACCGAGCTCGCGCACACACTCATCGAGTATGTGTCGTTCATCATTCTGCTCGCGTCGCTCTATACGATTTCGGGCGGCATCGTGCTCGAGGGCGACATTCAGGCGACGCCGCTCACGAACACGACGTTCCTCGGCGTCGGCGCCGTTCTCGCGAACCTCGTCGGCACAACCGGCGCGTCGATGTTGCTCATTCGCCCGCTGCTCAAGACGAACAGCGAACGCGCGCGCATCAAACACGTTGTTATTTTTTTCATCTTCATCGTGTCGAACATTGGCGGGCTGTTGACGCCGCTTGGCGATCCGCCTCTTTTCCTTGGGTTTTTGCGGGGCGTACCGTTTGAGTGGACGCTTCGCCTCCTGCCAATTTGGGCGACCGCGGTGGGCGCCGTGCTCGCCATCTTTTTCGTGGTCGACTCGTGGCACTACAACCGCGAGTCATTAAGCGACAGGCGTCGCGACGCCATCGAGGTTGAGCCGCTTCGCCTGCGCGGCAACTTGAACTTTGTTTGGCTCGCGGGCGTCGTCGGGTCGGTTTTCCTTCCGACGCCGTGGAAAGAGATCGGTATGGCGACAGCCGCCGTTCTTGCGTACGCGACCACAAACCCCGACCTGCGCGCCCGCAACCAGTTTTCGTTTCACGCGATCATCGAAGTCGCGATTTTGTTCGTCGGCATCTTCGTGACGATGGTGGTGCCAGTTGCGATCTTGAAGGCGCGCGGTGCGGAGCTCGGTGTGCGCGAGCCGTGGCATTTCTTTTGGGCGTCGGGTGTGCTCTCGTCGTTTCTCGACAACGCGCCGACGTACGTGACGTTCGTTGCGCTTGCGCAGTCGCTCACATCGGCGACAGGCGGCGCGCCGGCCGTGCTTCACCTCGCGGACGGCGGAATCGCCGAGCCGCTCCTGGTCGCGATTTCGTGCGGCTGCGTTTTCATGGGCGCAAACACCTACATCGGCAACGGCCCGAATTTCATGGTGAAAGCGATCGCCGATGGCGCGGGCGTCAAGATGCCGTCGTTCTTCGGTTACATGGGATACTCGGCCGCCGTGCTTTTGCCGATCTTTGTGTTCATCACGTTTGTGTTTTTTCGGTAAGCACGCGGAGCGCGGCCGCGAGTTCGCGCAGGCGCGCTGGGTCGGGCTCGCCCGCAAGCTCGCGTCTCGAGCGAGTTCGTAAGAGCAAAACAAAGATCGGCGTGAGGGGGGCAACGGGCAGCGCAGCGATCTTGCTTGTGACGTGGAGAATCGCGGCGATGATGGCGAGGATAAACGTGAAGAGAGCGAGCGGAACGACGAGCAGCGATTCAATGAGAGCGCGGAGGCCGCCGACCCAATCGCTGGGGCCGAGATTTCGGGTGCGGGTCAGGTGGCGCATCTCGGCGATGCCAGTTCGCGTGAGCGACGCGAGTGTGGTCGCGACGATGCGGACGATGGTTGCGGGAAGTCCAAGAACGGCGACGAGCGTTATGAAGGCGCGCGACTCGGCGAGGCGCAAGGCCGTGTAGCTGCTCAAATAGAGGCGAAGAGGCGCGAGGCAAAAGGCTTCGGCGAACAGGCGCGTTGCAAGCGAGCGGTTGCCGAGCCGAAAGACGACGCTCGCGAGCGTTGCGAGGAGGAGAGCAATCGCGGCGCGACCATCGGGTGTCGCATCGAGGTTCCGCGCGAGCGACTCGTCAAGTGCAGCGCGACCGCGCGCGATTTCGGCCCGGGCGGTGTCGGCGGGGGATTGTTGCACGCGCCGAGCGTAGCGTTCCAGCGCCGCCATTGAAAGGGCCCCGCGTCGAGCCTATATTGATGAGGCTCAGGGTTAATCAAATGGGGGCGAACCGGTTTCGACGGGGGTTTGAACCTTGGAGCTGCGTGCCGAGGTCCCTGCCAGGCCTCGTAAAAAAGGCAGGAAACCACAAAGGCCAACGATAACGCTGGTCTTGCTCTCGCCGCTTAATACCGGCGAGACCGTTCTGCGGTGCCTTCTCCCGAGAGGCGTCGCAGGGCGTAATGAAGTCGGGATGGCCCTCTGCCCTTGCCTGGGGGACGCGGGGCGAGATGAACCGGGATCGCGGCTCGTGGAGCGCATTCGCGCGCGACGTGGGTCGCTAAAAACAAATCGCGAAGGACGCACGTGGTGGCTCTAAGCGGATGACCTTCGGACGGGAGTTCGATTCTCCCCGCCTCCAATTTTTGCCGCAATATGCAGAGGCCCCAGCGGGATTTTCGCTGCAATCGGCGCGAAGGCCTGCGGCCTGAGCGTGCAGTGAAAATGGGGAGACCGACGGACACGGAGGTCGAACCCAACCCTCTCGTCTGCGCGGCAAAAATGGCGAGGGCGACGGAACGGAGCCCGCAGCCTACCTTATTCACCGTCGTATCAGAGGCGAGCCCCACCAACATCAATGCGCACATGTCCGCTATCAGTATTCAAACGCACTCCCGCCGATGAACTCGCGAAGGATCGACGTTGGCGGAACGTGGTCGGGGTAAATTGTGACGAAATGGTTGATGAGCTGTCGAAGGCGAAACGCGGTCATGTACGCGTCGCTCGTGCGCGGGACTTCGAGGAGGTAGCGTTCGGCGAACACTTTGAGGACGGCGATTTCGTATGAGAGCGACGAATCGAAGATCGCGTCGGCGAGCCCCATGTACGGGTAAATGTGTTTGCGCTCGCCCGTGCGCACCGACGGCCATCGCGAAATCGTGTCGGCGGCGTTGTGGCCGCGTCCGTGGCGGTCGCGGACGATGCGGCGCAGGAGGCGCACGTCGGAGACGTTGACGCGCGACAGGCGGTCGAAGGGGAGTGCGGTCATCGGGTTTACGAATACGCGGTAGACGGCCGCTTTGCCCGCACCTTCGCCAATGAGGCGCGGGTTGAGGCCGTGAATCCCTTCGAGCATCAGGATATTCCGCGCGCCGAGCCGGATTTCGGGGCCGGCGGCTGCGTGGCTTTTACCAGCGCGGAAATCGTAGCGCGCCGTTTTGACGGCTTCGTCCGCCATGATTCGTCGAAGGTGATTGTGAAGCAAATTGAGGTCGAGCGCTTCGAGTGCCTCGAAATCGTATTCGCCCAATTCATCGCGCACGGTCTTGTCGCGGTCGACGTAGTAGTCGTCGAGCGAGATGCTGCATGGGCTGATGCCGTTGATCTCGAGCTGGACGGTTAAGCGCTTGATGAAAGTCGTTTTTCCGGATGACGACGGTCCCGCGATGCACACAACGCGCACGGAGTCGATTCCCGACGCGATGTCGTCGGCGATTTGCGCGAACCGCTTCTCGTGAAACCCTTCTCCCACGCGGATAATCTCCGCGACGCGCCCCGACACGCAGAGCTCGTTGAACGACCCGACGCCGTCGACGCCGCGCGCCTCGAGCCAACGCGCGTGCGCGCGCACCATGGCGATTTCGTCGAAGGGGCTTGACGCCGCGCCGTTCGTCGCGGCCGCTTTCTGTTGTTTCGCGTGATCGACGAGCGCGTCCTCGCCGCCCATGAGGAGAAGGAGATCTTTTTGGCGCGGAACGATCGTGAACTTCTCGATCGATTTTGTCGATCGGAGTAGCGGACCCGCGGCGAGAACATAAACGGCGCCGCACGATGAAAGAGGAACCGTTGCCCCGCGCCATGATTGGAGAAGTTTCGCGGCATCGGTCCATCCGCGCTCCACGAAATGCGCCGTGGCTTCTTCGACGGTCCACCACTCCGTTCGAAATTCGACCCCCTCGGCAATGATCTCGTTTAGGTTGCCGGTCAGCTGCCCCGCGAAATCCGCGAGCGATTGAGTCGCCAGGCCCGAGACGAACACCTGCTGCGAGAGCCCGGCCGACGGCCCAAGCCGCACGTCGGCGTTGGGCGCGACGCGGTTCGCGGCTTCGAGCAGCACAAGCCCAACGCTCGCCTGATAGATTCGCCGCCCCTCCCAGTGCGAAAGCGTTAGCGCCGAAATCGTCGCGTCCGACGTCAGCGGCGTGCCGAGGGACACCGCTTTTTGGTCGAGCAACCCCGCGACAACTGGGACGCCGTCGATCGACGCGGGCAGCAGCTTGCCGATGGGCGTGCCCGTTTTGACGTTCGTCGTTCCCCACGCTTCGTGCACTTCAAGGTCGGTGCGTCGCGGCATCGATCGCTCGCAAAGAAGAACATCGACGCGATCGGTCATCTCCGCGAGTCGGTTGCCGAGTGACGAAACGTACGACTGCGTGACGTGCAGTGCGACCGACGGCGCCTCCGCTCCGAGTCGCTCGTAGGCCGGCCTTGAAAGTCGAGCGAGGACAAGGGGCTTCACGGCGCTGACGCTCGCGGCGCGCGGGCGCCCAGTCACGAGGCCGATTTCGCCAAAGTGTTCGCCGGGACCGAGATGCCCGAGGTTCATGCCGCTGCGCGATAGGTGCGCTTTTCCGGCGAGGATAAAGTACATGTCGCGGTCGGGTTCGCGTTCACGCACGACGCTCGCGCCGGGAGCGAATTCGACGACGACGAGGTGCCGCACGAAGGCGCCCAGCTCGTCGCCCTTCAGGGCCGCGAGAAGTCGGTTTTCACGAAGCGTGCGGAGTTCGCTGTCTGACAACGCGCGCTCGGCGGCTGCCCCGGGATTCGATTCGACCATGGCTCGCACCTCCCGATCGCTGCTTGTACTTCAGATGAAAGGGGGGCGCGAGTCAGGATCGCCCGTAGGGTCGGGCGTTACGGCGCGAGCTGGACGATCGGCGCGGCGCCAGCGGAGCCGTCGAATGCAACCGAGAGCTGCCCGCGGTAAAGTGAGTGGCCGGCGGCGTTACGACCTTCGGCGTAGAGTGTGTAATCGCCGAGCGGGACCGGCTTGAGCGTCGCCGAGCCGTTGCAGTCGAAATCGCCGCCGAACGCTTGCACCGTTTTGTCCTTGATGAGATCGATGTGAATCTTTTCGATGCCGAGGGCCGCGCAGGGGAGCGCCGTGGGGAGCGCCCACTTGACGTCGAGCGAGCCCGTTGGCCCGGGGTTTTTGTAGAGGACGACGTTTACCTTTTGCCCCGGCTGTTTGTCGACAACGACTTTTGTGCGCGCGCCGCCGAATCGCGGGGTCGTGGCATTTTCGGCGAGGGAAAGGTCGTATTCGCCGATGGGAAGGCTGAGCCCGGCCGCGCCGAGGGCGCACGTGAAAGTCGCTGTCGAAACCGGTTCGCCACCTTGGGACGCGACGAGCGAAACGGCTGAGATCGGGTTGCCGAGCGCCGGGTCGTTGCAGGCGATGCCGAGGCCGACTTGCCACGAAAGCTCGAGCGTTCCGGACTCGGGTTTCGGTGCGTTGGGGTCTTTTGAGCACGCGGTGAAATTCCCGAAAGCGAGAATTCCGGTTGTGATGGCGGCGAGCAACGATGAAGGGTGCATGGCTTCCTCCTTTTGTCTCGTGTGCTAGTGTAGGGAAAGTGCGCACCCGTTTACAAATAATTCGACTTGGTGCGATCGCCGCGAGCGGTCTCGCGTTTGTTGGATGCCGTGGGTGCGAGAAGAAGGCGCCGGCCTCGAATGCGGGTGGCGACGCGGGCGCGAAAGCCGGTGTGTCGACACCCGACGCGGCGCTCAAGCGCGTGCTGGCGCGAATTCCGAACCGGGTCGATGGCGTTGTTGCGATTGGAAAGACGGGCGTGCTCGCGGGTCGCGTCGCGGCGTTCGAGGAGCGAATGCGAAACGACTTGCTCATTGGGTCGGTGTTGTCGCTCGCGCTACACGAGGCGAAGCGAAGCTTGGGGTTCAACCCGTTTTCGCTCGGCGAGCTTCGTGGAAATGGGTTCGACCCGGACGGGGCGATGGCGCTTGCGACGCTGCCCGATGGCCAAATCCTCGCGGTGGCGTCGGTTGCCGGCGAATTCGATGCGCGGGCGCGCGAGATCGCGGCGCGGCTCATGACCATCGAGCGCTGGGAAACACGCGCGACACCGGCGGGCCCAATCGTTTCGGCGCACGCGGCTGGCCATCGCGTAAAAGGGGACCAGTCGTTCAGCTATGCCGTTCGCGACGGGCTCGTTTTGCTTGCGCCGCACCGCGCAGGGGTTGTTGAGGCGGTGAAGCTCCTCGAGGAAGCGCGGGGGCTGGCCGCGGGCGACTCGTTTGGCCAGACGGCGTGGGTAAAGGTTGAGAAGCACCTTCGCGCAGAGGATGGCGTCACGTTTTGGAGTTCGCCGCGCGGGGCCCAGCGGGCGCTCAAGAGGCTTGGGCTTGACTTTATCGTCGAACCGCCGGTTCTGGCGTGGAGCTTGACGGTTGCGGTCCTCGAGACGGGGTTTGCGGTCGATGCGTTTTTGCCGACGCGCGCGGATGCCACGGCGCGGCTTCGTGAGGCGATGACGGCGATGCGTGACGCGGCTTTCGCAGGGGCCGTTGACGGCG
>JACPTQ010000073.1 GCA_016192705.1 Deltaproteobacteria bacterium
AAAACAGTTGATCAGTATTCCAACACTTCCAACGTCAGGGCCCGCGTGTATGACGCGGGCTCGGCTAGCAACGAGACTCTCATCGACTCCGACGCCGGACCTGGCTTATACGATCCCCCGCCGCGCGTAGCGGTTGACGCCATCGGAAACGCGTTCGCCATTTGGGTTCGGCAGTTTCCCAGTCGTGCCCTCGCTGGACGGCTGTTCAGCGCCGCCTCGAATTCCTGGGAGGACGCGGGCACTGTCTCGATCAATTCTGACGCCGGAAGCTTTTCGCTGGCCCTGGCGGCCACGGGGAACGGAGTTGTCGTCTGGCAACAACACGACGGGATTCGGCACAACATCTGGCACAGCCGCTTCGTACCCAACGCAACGTGGACAACACCGGGTCTCGTTGAAAACACGAGCCTCGGAGATTCGACGTCGCCTCGCGTCGCGATTGCGCCCAATGGTGACGCCGTTGCGGTTTGGCTTCTGAGCGAAGGCGTTCAAACAAACGTCTGGGCAAACCGGTTCGTCGTGGCAAGCGGACTCTGGGGAACCGAATCACGAATCGACAGCCCGATATCGGGGACGTCATCGTCTGCCCTCGTCGAAGTCGATTCGCTCGGCAACGCGGTCGCCGCCTGGAACCGCACCGACGGCGGCCAAACGTCGGTGTGGATCAATCGCGGCTCTGCTGATGGTGGCTGGGCCGATGCGACAATGATTTCGGCCGCCACAGATGGATACCTGCCGAGCTTAACCACTAACGGTTCTGGGACGGCAGCCGTGCTCTGGACCGCCTCGGGAACCGCGTGGATGAGAGTCTGTCGTTAAGCCGGCAAATCGAAGTTGCGATCGACGAGCGCGTTGACCCGCGCGATCTCGTCGGCGGCCAAGTCCGGCACATCTGACGCCCGCGCAAACTCGCCAAGCTGCGCCTCGTCGTAAATGTTTGGTAGCACCGACGCGACCGAGGGCTCCGCGAGCACGAATCGAAGCGCCGCCTGCCCGAGCGTCCGCGCGCCATCCCGCTTCAGGAAGTCGAGCGCCGCGACCTTTTTCACCCCTTGCTCCTGCCACAGCCGCTTCTTCTCGTCGGTGTTCACGCGATGCACCCGATGATCGTTCTCGCCAAACGTCGTCTCGGTCGTGACGCGCTCCTCCAAAAGCCCCGACGCATGCGGCACCCGCACCAAAACCGACACACCGCGCGCGCGCGCCTCGCCAAAGAGCGCCCGCCCAAGCATCTGCTCGAGCGCGTTGTAAATGATCTGCACGCCGCACCCGCGCCGCGCGATCGCCTCACGCCCCTCGTCGACCTGTCGCGCATCGATCGCCGGCCCAAGCGCGACGCCGTACGTCAGCACCTTCCCCTCGCCTTTCAGCCGCAGAAGCTCCTCGAACAGATCGTCGCGCCGAATCGCATCGATCCGCGCGTTGTGCCCCGCGTAATGGTCGATGTGGTCCGTCCCAAGCCGCCGCAAACTCTCTTCGCACGCAAACCGCACGTACTTCGGCGACCAATCCTGCGGCAACTCCGCGTGCCCGCGTCGCACGGCCGCCGCATCCTTCGAATAGATGTCGTACCCAAACTTCGACGCAATGACGATGTCGCGCCGCTTCTCGCCGAGCGCCTTTCGTAAAACCTCTTCGCCATACCCATTCCCATACGTGTCGGCCGTATCGAAAAAGTTGACGCCGAGCTCGAACGCGCGCCGCAAGAGCCGCACCGCAACCGCCTCGTCGCGAATCCCCCACCACGTCGTGCCGACCGTCCAAACGCCAAACCCGAGTTCCGAAACCTCGGCCGAAAGCCCCGCGAATCGTCTGTATCGCATGGTCTACCTACTTGAGCGCCTCAAGCACCTTGATGATGCTCGAGTTTTGACGCTGCTGCGGAATCTCCATCACCTGAACATCCGCGACTTTCCCACGCTTATCGACAATCACCGTCGCGCGCGCCGTGATCCCCTTGTCGTCCAAATAGAGCCCATATTTCTTCGCGACGTCACCGCGCGGGTGAAAATCGGCGAGCAGCGGATAATCGATCTTGAGCTGCCTCGCGAACGCCTTATGCGCCCACTTCGAATCGACCGAAATCCCAAACACCTGAGCGCTCAGGTCGCGGAACTGCTCAAAATCGTTAACAAAACAGCTATGCTCGTTCGAGCAAACGGGGCTGAAATCAAGCGGGTAAAACGCGAGGACCACGTTTCGCTTCCCCGCAAATTCGGAGAGCGTGTACTCCTTGTCGTCGTGCCCCATGAGCTTGAAATCGGGTGCTTGCGCCCCCTTCTGAATCACCATCGTTGTCTCCTCCAAAGACCCTAACAAGCCGCAGCGACCCAAAAATCGGCTTCGCCGCCACCGCCAGGATCATGAATATAAACACGAGCTGTCTCGACTTGGCAAGTCGATGCGCGAATCGCGCGGCGATAGCACTTGCGATTCAGTCGATTGCAGAAGTTGGGTCGGCTGGAAAGAGTCGCCGTCCGCGAGACCTTAGCGCCCGCGAGGCTCTTGATAACTCTGGCGCCGCTCGCCCGAAAACTCGGCGCACCCCCACTGAAACTCCTCAAGCGTGTCCGCGCCGCAATTGCAGTCCGGGTGATCGGTGTGAGCTTTTGATGCGCACTGGAAGAACCGCGAGTCACAGCGCGATGGGTTCATTCCCCGCTTTTTCGCCCGCTCCTGGCATTTCGCCATCCGCGCGCAGCACCGAACAAACTTTTTGAGCGTCGGCCAACAATCGCCCGCCGTGGGGTGCGACGAATCGCTCGGCATCACCGGTTCACCTCCAAACGCCGACGGGTCGAACGCGCTCGTGTCGACGTCGGCCGTTTCGTTCCAGAGAGCCTCGGCCACCGCATCCGTGTTGTCGACCGGCATGGGGTTGGGGCTGGTTCGTCCCCCGCATGCAACGCTCAGCACCACCAAAAGGACCAACATACCTGCTGTCGTGCTCTGTCGCATAACCACCTCCTCACGCCGCAATATCCCCGCTCCACCTCAATAAATGAGCAATGCGCGGGCCACGAAAAGCCTTCATTTTCCGCATAGAGATCGAGGCGTAGGAGATTGTGAGTTCAAAATCCGCGTCGGAATTCTAAAACCGTTCTATCGGAACGCGCGTTCTACTCGACGCTTCCTGTGGCCGCGCTGAGTGGGGCAAGGTACGGCTGCAGCGCACCACCGATCGTCGTGAACAAGCCACCCGCGTAAACCGTCACGGTGCTCGCAAGGAGCGCGTTCACATATTCGTTCGCGTTCGGGTTCCATGAAAGGATCTGGCCACTCACGACGTCGAACGCCGCGAGTCTGTTTCGCGCCTCGCCGCCGATCGATGTGAAACCGCCACCAACGAAAAGCGTTCCACCCCGGGCCGCGAGTGCACCAACCAAATTGTCAGCACTCGGATTAAAGGAGAAAAGCTGCCCGCCATCAACGCTGAACGCCGCAAGCCTGTTTCTCGTCTCTCCCCCCATCGTCGTGAAGTTGCCGCCTACGTAAATCGTTCCGCCACTCACGGCAAGCGCAGAGATTGAGTAGTTCGCATTTGGATTCCAGTCGAGAACGCCGCCGACGGCATCGATGGCACCGAGATTATTGCGCACCGCCGTGCCGATCGTCGTGTACTGTCCCCCCGCAAAGATCGTCGACTCGCTCACGGCGAGTGCGTAGCCGTAGCGGCCGCCGGTCACGATCGGGTTCGGATTCCACGGAAGGAGGCCGCCGTCGAAATCCAGCGCTGCGAGTGCATGCCTCGTGGCTCCGCCCACGGCGGTGAATTGGCCAGCGACGTACAGCGTCCCGTCGCTCACTGCGAGCGCTGAGACGGCGGCGTTCGCAACGGGGTTCCACGCGAGTATGCCGCCGTCGAAATCGATCGCCCCAAGGTTACTTCGCCCCGCATCGCCCAGTTTCGTAAAGCCCCCACCTACAAAAACGGTCCCGCCACTCACCGCAAGCGCATACACTGAGCTCGTACCCGGCCCGCTTGCGCTCGGATTCCACGGGAGGAGCCCGGCGTCGAGGTCGATCGCGGCGAGGTTCTTTCGCGGCGTTCCCCCCATTGTATGAAATGTGCCACCCACATAAACCGATGACCCACTCACCCCGAGCGCGTAAACCCCGGCGTTAAAATCTTTGTCAAATTCCGGTGCCCACGCGAGAACGCCCCCGTCGGCATCGATCGCCACAAGCTTATCCCTCGTTGATCCGTAAATGTCCCAAAATGTTCCGCCCGCGTACACGGTCGAACCACTCACGGCGATTGCATAAACACCCCAGTTCGATGCACTGGGAAGTCCGGGGTTCCAGGCAAGAAGCCCGCCGTCGGTGTCAACGGCCGCGATGTGTCCCCTGTCACTGGCACCCACCGAATAAAAAGCGCCGCCGACGTACACCACCCCACTTCTTATTGCGAGCGCATAGACGATCCCGTTCGGGGATTGGCTCCACGGAAGAAGTCCGCCGTCGGTGTCGATCGCCGCGAGGCGGGTTCGACCAGTGCCGCCGATCGAGGAGAATGCGCCCCCCGCATAGACCACCCCATCGCTCACCGCGAGCGCCTGGACGGTGTCGCTCGCGTTCGGATTCCAGTCGCGGAGCCCACCGTCGGTATCCACCGCAGCGAGGCGGTTCCGCGTTCCCCCATCGATCGCGGTGAAAGCGCCACCCACGTACACCACCCCATCGCTCACGGCGAGCGCATGAACAGTGTCGTTCGCATTTGGGTTCCAAGCGAGGAGTCCGCCGTCGACATCAAAGGCCGCGAGGTAGTTCCTCGCCGCCCCGCCGCCCGCGTCGATGTACGTGAAGTCGCCCCCGGCATACACGATGCCATCGCGTTCGACGAGCGCCCGGACGGTCGCGTTTGCGTTTGGATTCCACGAGTGGAGCGTGCCGTCGGCGTTGAGTCGCGCGAGGCGATTGCGCGGAGTGGCCCCGACGCTGTTAAACGCGCCACCGATGTACCATCCTCCAGCGTCGTCGGACACAACCGCAAAGACGCCGCCGTCGTCGATGGCGAGTGGCGTCGCAACGGCCAATTCGGCCGTCGAACCGCTGAGGTGAGCGCCGCTGCCAGTCGGTCGATTGGTAACACGCGTGAAATAACCGCCAAGAAAAATCGTGCATCCGGAGCGCGCCATCGCATAGACGGAACCGTTCGGAACCAACCTCGAGATCGCACTCACAGGCGGGCAGTTAACGAGCGAATCGATCGCGACTGAGAGCGCCGGCGATGCGAGGCTCTCATTGCCAGCGCGATCGACCGCGCGCACCGAGAATAGGTGGTCGCCCTCTTCGAGCGTCGACGCCGTTACCGCGTACGCGCCCACACCATCAGCGTTCGTCGTCCCAACGAGCACGGAGCCGCTGTAAAGCCGAACCGTCGCGTTCGCTTCGGTCGTCCCGATGAACGTCGGCGTTGTGTCGCCCGTGATGTTGTCAGTGTTTGAGGCGCCGGTGTCACTCGCTGGATCAAGATCGGGCGCATTCGGCGTGGATGGTTTTGTTGTGTCGATCGTTACGACGAGCCCAACCGATGCGTCGCTCGCGTTGCCAGCAGAGTCTCTCGCCTTCACCGTGAACGTGTATGGCCCGTCGGTGAGCTGAACCGACGTCACCGTGTACACGCCTGCATCGTTCGCAAAGGCCGATCCGACGGGAGTTGCCCCGGCATCAGAGTGGTACAGACTGATGATCGCGCTCGCTTCGCTCATACCGGTGAAAGTCGGCGTCGTCGCCTGCGTCACGTTATCGCTGTTCGAGACGCCGGTGTCGGACGTCGCGTCGAGGTCGGGCGCATCTGGCATCGGCGGCGCTGCGCTGTCTTCGACGTAAGGAAGCGCGTTCAGCGCCGTGCACAAACTGACGTTCTCGCCCGAATCGACAACGCGCCCATAGAATATGGTCGACGTGTTATCTGAAACCGTAACGATGACCGCGAACTGCCCGGCGGCATTCACGGTGCCGGTTGTCGGTGTCGTCGTGCAAGTCGCATCGCCCGCGAAGATTTGAATCGTCGTGTTCGCCTCGGCCGTGCCATAAACGATCGGTGAGTTGTAGTTTGCAGGGCTTTGCGGTGTGACGCCTGTACCGACCGGAGCACCTGGAGGCGTCGTGTCGATGGTTCCTGCGCATGAATAGCCGACGCGACACGGGACGCCAACTGTCACCGCCTTCGACTGCCGGGCAACGAATCGAAGGCTCGTCCCATCGTCAAACTGCTCCTTCGTCGCCGATTCCTGTTTGCCGTTCTGCAGCAGCACCACGACCCTCAAACTGAGAAGGACCGACTCCGGCCAACGGCCGCTGAAGGTGAACTGGTATGTCCCGGCCGAAAATGGGTTCTCCGCAAACGTGACGCAAAACTCGGCTCGTCCGTCTCCGTCACAATCTTTGACTTCCGACGTGTAGGTGTGGCCGCCCCTCGACTGTTCCCTTGGGTCCAGCGTCGTCAGGCTAAGTCCAGCGTCGCCGGGGGCGTCGAGGATGAGGACGAGGCCAGTGATCGCCGCTGTGTCAAAGCCGGAACCGAGGTTGATTGTGGCGATGATTTTCCCGTCGTCTCCCGTCGTCGGCGCGCAGCCCACCCCCCCCACAAGACCGAGCGCGACGAGTGCGTGAATATGCCACAGAAACTTCCGCATCGTGTCCCTTCCGGCCGTGAGAACGCGGCCGCGATTCAAAAGCGAATAAGCCCAATGCGAGTTAAGCATGGCGCGTGCCGGTACGGGAACTTAAATCCGCTTAGAAAACGGGCGACATGCGCCGGCGCTTCAAAATCCGCGTCGGAATTCTAAAACCGTTCTATCGGAACGGGTTATCGCTGCGGTTTCTTCGCCCAGTCGGGAACTGTAAGGAAGGCGGGTATGGTTGAGCATCTAAAGAATTCGCATCCAAAACAGTCGCCCGATCGCATCTGGGCGCGCTCGGCGCGGTTGCCGCACTTCGCGGTCGCATCCGCGAGAGTCAAGTAATACGTCTGCAGCGCGTCGCCCGGCGCGAGTCGACGCCTGGGCCCGTACCCACCGGGTGTCTGCAACGACTTGAGAACGCTGAGGCACCGTTGCCGCTTCGCTTCGTCGACGCACGACTTTCGCCCCTCCGCCATGCGCGCTCGCGTTTTCTCGGCGTCGGCCTTTTCTTCTTCCGGCGTTTTCTTGGCGAGGTCGTGGCACGACACGTCGAAGTGCGCGCGCCGCGTGGAGAACGCAACCGCCCACACCGTGCCCTCGTGCCCACGATGCACAACCGCTTGCCCGCGCCGACATTTAACGTCGGTTCCGCCACGATAGGTGACGACCGCCTTCTCCTTGCCCGCGTCGAGCCGATCCTTGCACGACAGCTGGTTTTCAACAGTCATGGACGGGCACGTCCAGCTCGTTCGCACGTCGATCGGTTTGCCGACTTTCAGCTTGAACGTCGTCGCCGCGATCTTTTCACACGGCTTCCCAATCCGCGTGCGAAATTCACCGAGCGCTCGATTGTCGCTGTCGCCAATAAGGATCGCCTGCCCGAACTTTCGAGCTGCGAGCCGCACGCGCGCCCCATCACGCAGCGCGTCTTCGGTCTCGGGCGGCAACGCAAAAACCACGACGCAACCCGGCGGCCATGTGCTCGCGCGCTTTTCTTTCACCGTCGCCGTGCCACCATCGCGCCACTCGGGTGCGCGGCGCCGCTTCTTCGCCGCATCCGCGACGCCTGTCATGAGAGCAAAACCCAGAAACACCGAACAAGCGATCCGCATCCGAATCTCCAAACCCGCGATCTCAAAGACTACCGACGTCGCCGACAAACGGTCAAACGCCGCCCAAGCCGTTGCACCTACGTGCGACGTCCAAGCGCCTGCGTGGCAACCGTTTCGCGTCTTTTAAGCCGAATTCGCGCGGCGCGCCGGTTGCTCTCTTCGTGTTTGGGAGGTAACCCAATGCGAAAAAATGTCACCAGAATTATTGTCACCTCAGCTTTCTCATTCACGATTGCGTGCGGTCCCGACGAGGGCGCGCTCGGCGGTTTTCCAGAGATCCCGGAAACCGAAACCGCGTCGGCGAAACTGAGTGGCTTTGCCGTCACGGAAGGCTGCACGTACGACGAAACGAAGAAGCTCGAACCGATCGTCGCGTGGGCGAAAAAGCGGATCGCGTCGCCCGCTTTCGCGTCGTGTCTCGCCGAGGGCATCATCTCGCCCGCGTATGGGCACACGGCCGAATCGATTCAGTCGACGCTACTCAACGGGGCGGTCACGAAGGTCGTCTGCGGAAGCTATGGCGGTGCGAAGTACGGGCTCGCAAAACTTGGCCCGGGCGAAGAGCGCGTGCCGCTCGACAAGTCGATCCTCGCGTCGTGGTCGAACGAAAGCGTCGCCGGCGCCATCGCCTTCGAAATCGCGCGCACGAAAGGCTGGAATCACTTGCCGGGACTCACCTGGTACACATCGATCCCCGCCGTTGTCATGAACTGCACGCGGTTCGGCACGCCACGCGGCGACTACGTTCTCGGGCAACCGGGCGCGTTTCTCGAGGGCTCGAAGATGTCGTTTGAAACAGAACTCGCGCGCGCGGGTGGCTTGGGCGGTGGCCCGTTCGAAATGAGCTGCCCAAACGGCGCGTTCATCCAAGGCGTCGATGTCGGCACCACGAACGTCGTCAACTGGATGCAGGCGCGGTGCGCGACGTACAGCAAAGTGACTGGAAAAGCGGGCGTCGCGGCGCTCACGAATCAAGTCGGCGGCTCGCAGGGTTCAAGCTTCGGAAAGACGCTCGCGTGCGCGAACGATAAAGTCGCCGTCGGCGTCGTCGGTCGGAGCGGCGCGCTCGTCGACCAGGTCGCGCTTAAGTGTGTGTCGTACCTCGCGGTTTTGAACGACAAGCCGTGGGCGACGGCGACGACCGAATCGGCGGGCGGCATGGGCGGCGGCGGCTTCGAACGCACCTGTCCGCATGGCATGGCCTTGAAGCGCGTGTTCGGGCGCGCGGGTGCGTCGATCGATCAGGTGCGCGTCGTTTGCCAAGACTTGAAGGCGCCGGAAAAGGGCGCGTACGTGCGCGGCTATGCGTACAACGGATGGAAAGCCGGTGCGACGGGCTATCTCGATGAGCGCGTCTGCTCGGGCTACGGCGCGATGGTCGGGATTTATGGTCACGCGAAAAAGTGGGTCGAGCGGCTCGGTGGCATTTGCCGCGGCATGGCGTCGGCGACGGCGGCGGTGCCAAGCTTCGACGCGAGCAAGACGCACGTGACGCCCTCGAGCGGGCTCCTCGGCGCCGATGGCCAGTGGCTCGCGCCGCTTGGGCCGTCGTTCTGCGCAGGCCCGACGGGTTCGTGCCTCGGCTGGGAAGTCACGTCCTCCGGGTACGGTTGCCAAGCGGGCCAGGCGATGGTCGGTTTCGGCGGCAAAGTCGAGAAGCTCGCGATCGACCGAATCTACGGGGTTTGCGCCGACGCTGCGATGTGGAAAAACGCGGCGATTCAGACGCCGTACACCGTCAACACGCAGACGTTTTCAAGCGGCGAAGGGAACGGCGATGGCATCAAGATTCCATTCGAAACGCGGTGCGCGCGCGGCGAATTCCTCGTCGGCCTTCGCACGTGGAAAGGCGACAAGAAATCGGTCGGCCCAATCTCGGGCGTCGCGTCAATCTGCCGTAAGCTGTAACTCGCCAAGAATCCTTCCGAATGAAATGTTAACTGTGCCCCAATCCCCGGTTAAGCGGTTCGTTCGCGCGTGAGCGTGAGGGTCGACAGGAGCCCGCTTCGGCGCGCCGACGTCCTCGGGTCTGAACGCGAACGAGCGCTCGAGCCACTGTTTTGTGGCGTGCGAAATCTCGGAGATTCCCATCCGATATCGCGCTGCAGACCCTGCTCAATTGTGGGGCTGCGGGCTCCGTTCCGTCGCCCTCGCCATTCCGCTCGCGCCGGCAAGCCACTGGCTTGCCGACAGACTGCTCGCGGAATATGCGCGCCTGCGCGGCGCCCCTGCCG
>JACPTQ010000074.1 GCA_016192705.1 Deltaproteobacteria bacterium
ACCATCGCTCATTCGCCCAAGCGCCGTGGCGTCCCTTTCGCCCGTTGCAACAAAAGTCGGGGCGGGGGCGGTCGAGCTGAGTTGGTCAAAGCCCATGGATGCTGCGCTCCCGACGCGCCTTGAAATCGCGACGGACCCCGCGTTCATTGCGCCCGTCGAGATTCGCCACAATGCCGACGAAAAAACGCGCGTCACGTTGAAACCTGGTCCGTACTTTTGGCGCGTCGTTCGGATCGGCGCGGACGGAATCTGGTCGTTCCCTTCGCCGATTAAAACGTTCACGATCGCCGCGGAGTCGCCACCGTGAGCTGCGCGCACGAAAAACCGCCCGCAGGGCCGGCATCGAACAACCGACGCTCCTTTGCTCTCATCACGTTGGTCACGCTTCTTGGAGCCGCCGGCTGTGGTTCCATGGAGTCGCTGCCCTCGCGGTATCTCAAGCTGCGCGGCCTTCAGCGATTCGAGCCGACGCCTTCCAATCTCTACGATCGCGGCAAGTATTTCTTGAGCGCCGGCGCATTCCACAATGCCATCCGCGACCTCAAAGAGGCGCGTCGCCTGAGCCCGACGTGTGACGTGACCACGGGGTATTTCCCAACGCGGGCGCTCGCCACAGCGACGATCGCACTTGCGGAGCAAACGTTTGACGAAGCGATGTCCGATGTCGGCGCTGCGGCGGATCGCACGACGCGTCGCGACTTATTCGCTTTTCGAGTGAATCGCGCGCTCGGCCTCGCGCATCTCGCGGCACATTATCTTGGAGGCGTTCGAGCACCCTGCGAATCCCCGTCCCACGCGAACATCCGAACGCGCGTGAGAGCCTTTCAGGCCAGAGTCCGCGCTCAATTCACGAACATCCGATAGCGGCCCTGAATCGGCGCCGCACGGCGAACCGTTCTCACCGGCCTGGCTTCAATTCACGATTCGCGAGAACGTTGCTCAAATTCAGCTCGACGGCGCGTTGAAACATTGTTCGCGCCTTGTCTGCGATCCCAAGCCGCCGATAAACCTGACCGAGGTAGTAGTACGCCATGTCGTTTTTCGGATCGAGCTCGATGGCGCTCTTCATGTGGTCAATCGCCTCACGCGCCACACTCTCGCGCGGGTCAGCCTGGTACATGGCGAGTCCCAAAAAGAGGTGGGCTTCGGCAAAATCTGGTCGCACCTCGAGGGCGCGCCGAAACGCCTCGCCCGCGCCAGCAAAGTCTTCGAGCGCGATGAGGTTTTTCCCGCGCGCGAACTGAACCTCGGGGTCGATTTGTGGAACGGCGAGCGGCTGTGAGCCCGACCGATCCACCCGACGATCATAAATCGCACGGAATTCCGCATCCGCCACAGCTCCAAAGGCCGCCGCGCCGCGCTCAAGTATTTCCCACGCCTTCTCGCGCGCCGATTCGTTTCGAAGCGCCTCCATCCGAAGCGGGTCAAACTTGAGCAACAGTCGCCTAAACGCGCGCGACAACGCCAGAGGATCGGCTTCGCGTTCAACGCCCAGCACATCAAAGTGGTTGAGCCGCGCCATCCGTAACGACTCGCTCCAAACCTCGTCTTCGGTCGCGGCATCTGGAACATCGTCGATCGGCGCAGCCGCCCCGCGTTCCGCCGCGACGCCAACGCGTCCGAAGCTATGTGTTCCCGCACCCCACGTTACTTCCTCGTCATTGTCCGCACTGGTCTCATCGGTCCCGATCTCAGGCTCTCGGCCACGTTCGCCGAGTTGAATCGCCCCGACAACCTCGAGTAATTTTACCGCCCGACGACATTCGACACCTTTGGGCCCCAGAATGTCCGCCAACGCATGCACGGCCGTCCGCCCGTCCCAGAGCGCGCGCCACAAGCTCTCGACAAACACCGGCTGCACCTTCTCGATGACGCGATCTCCACCCCGAACTCGCACGAGAAACTTCCCGCGCGCACGTTCCAATTCACTGCGGAGCACCGAATCGCCATAGACGCGTCCAATCCCCTCGAGCGCCGCCCCGATTGCGTCGATGCGCACGCGCGACGCCCCGACGTGTGATGGCGACGACGACGGCTGGACCGCGACGTCACCTGATTTCCACGCAAAGGCGCTCGCGAACAAATCGATCTTGTATGACAGCGTTAAAGACACGACTTGCGCCGGCGCGAGAAGCCCGAGGTGAACGGTCGATTCGTCAACGGAACAACCGTGCGAAATCATGTGTTCGAGGCAATCGTTGTACTCGGCCTCTGTGATATCGCCACGCAACATCATGAAAGTTCCAAGATTCTCGTGGCGAAAGTGCGACATCACATCGACCGGCTGACCGCCCGAAAACGAAACGACACGATGGTACTCACCACGCGACACCGATAAATCGGACGTCGCGCGTCCGATAACTTGCTCGAGGTACGTCCGCGCAAGTCGGGCCATCCATTCCGACGGCTCTCGGGGCGCACCGGCTCCACCCTCGAGAGCATCGGGAATCGCCGGCTTGTTTTCGTGGAGACGCGTTGTTTCGTCCGACTCTGTGGACTCCTCCGCTTGTTCGTCGAGATGATCAAGGTCGGCTGACGCGACGATCACGTCCGTCCGGCGCTCTGCAACGGCGCGGCCCGGTTTGGGGGCTGGCGTCGACACGCGATCTTGCAGCGACGGCGGCGGCGCGGGCTGCGCGACCACTCGGGCTCTCAACAGCGTCGGCCGAGGCTTCGTCGCAGCCCCCGCACTTTGCGCAACCGTTAAGCTCTCGGGCTCGTGAGACGACACGACCGGTGGACTTCCCGCCTCCACGAGCGTTTTGTCCGAAGCCGTATCTGCCGCTGCGGGCGGCACCGCCGACGCGCGCGCCCCTGCGACCAAATTCGCATCCTCCGGTGTGGCCGCCTGCGTTACGCCCTCGCCGAGATACGGAAGCAAACTTTGAAGCTGAAACGGCTTCGCGAGAAATCCGTCGGCTGGGCACTGAAAATTCTTTTGAAGCTCCTCAAGCGTCGTCTTGCAGACCGCGCTCATCATCAGAACTGGCGTTTTCGCTCCCTCCGAAAGCGCCTTGATTTTGCGACAGACCTCGAACCCGATCGCGCGCGGCAACAAGATATCGAGAAGCACAACGTCGGGGCGAACTTCCTGAAACCGCGTGATCGCCTCAATGCCATCCGCTGCTTCCGCGACATGACACCCCTTCGACTCCAGAAATCGCTTGAGCAGTCCGCGAACTCCCGCGTCGTCGTCGATGACGAGAAACTTGCGTGGCACGTGCGAATAAAACCAGAGGGCAACCGGTGGGTCAAATTGAATCGCCGAGTCGACCGTCGACAACTTGCGTCGAGAACCCAGCGCCATCTAAAGTCAGAGTGTGGGGATAGCCGAACAATCGCGAACGCAGGGATGGGAGAGAGCGGAGTTTTTCCTGCGCCGCGCGACGGCGATTCTGACCTTCTTCGCAATCCTTGTTTCATTGATCGATAGCGCGGGCGGCGGCGGCACCGCTATCTTCATGACGTATGCAATCGGCATGGCACCATGGAGCGCCGTCGCCACCGGGTGGGTAACGGCCTTTCTTTTCGCGACTCCGCACGGCGGTTGGCGACGATGGCTGTTATCGCTTATCGGTTATGGCAGCGTCGGCTTTCCGCTTCTCCGCTTGGACCTGGCTTTGACGAGCGACATCGTCGACCGCATTTTCATCAACCTCGCGGGGCCCATCATCTTGATCGGACTCCTTTGGGTTGCGCCGCGTGTCCTCGCACGAATCGCCGCCAAGCAATCGCGCGGCGATCAATCGTTCGAGCCAATTCACGGCGGTCGGCGCACGGCAGTTCTGGTGTTACTGGCCGTTGGACTCCTCTGCAATATTGCCGGTTCCGTTATTCTCTTGGCCCCTCCGGAAGGCAATCTACCATTCATGAATCACGCAACGTTCCTCGGCCGATTTTCCACCATTGCGTTGTCCACATTCGTCCTAATTCCACCAAGTATTATTGTGCTTGACGCCCTTGTGATCGTGGTCGCCCTTACCGGAGTTTTTCGTGGCCGGCCGTATGGCGAAACTGCGGCGCAATGCTACGGTTTCTTCATGCTTGGTTTCCTGTTCACGAGTGTGGTGCCGATTTCTCTGTACTTCGTCACGATGGGACACGAGATCCCGTCGCGAGCCATCCCAATCTTCTTAGGCTTCGCCCCGGCGATCATTTTCGCCCTTTCAATCCTCGCCGTTTCGCGTCCACGACGAACGGTGCCTCACACCGCCGCGCCAAGCGCGCAAATCTAACGTGACGTATAACTCGGTGCGTCCGACGCTCCGTGGCACTTTTTGTATTTTTTGCCGGAGCCGCACGGACATGGATCGTTGCGCCCCACCTTTTTTCCATCGACACGCGGCGCCGCCGAGCGCGCGGGTCCCGATGACGACGATCCATCGTCTCCGTTCCCACCATGCGACATCGTCATCCGTTGTTCGCGACGCGGTCGCTGCTCCTCGACATTTGAACTCTCCGAGAGCTGAATCGTGAACAACTTCCGCGCGACGTCCTGGCGAATCGCCGTCATCATCGCCTGGAACATTTCGTAGCCCTCGCGCTTGTACTCCTGCTTTGGGTCCTTTTGACCATAGCTTCTGAGGTGAATCCCCTCGCGCAGGTGGTCCATGCCAAGGAGGTGGTCTTTCCAAAGCACGTCGATCGCATTCAAGTAGAGCCAGCGCTCGACATGGCGCATTCGCCACGCACCCCACTCGGTTTCGCGCTCGTTGTAGCGCGCCTCAATCGCAAAGTAGACAGCCTCCTCAATGTCGCCCACTTTCCAAGCGACCTTGTCGAGGTCGATCGCGACACCAAAGAGACCCTTGATCTCGACCGCAACCGCCGGCACGTCCCAGTCGTCGATCGGCCGGTGCTCTGGGCAGCGCGTGGCGACAACGTCGCGAACAATCTGTTCGATCACGTCGAGAATCATTTCGCGCGTGTCGAGTCCATCCGCTTTAATCAGCGCCTTCAGCTTTTCGCCGTCGACGCGCGAATCAGCGCCAAGACAACCCAAAGTCTTTTCTCGAACCGCCGGGTCGACGCTCCGCAACAGGTAACGCGCCGCCTCAACCGGAACGTCGTGCCCCTCTTTCGCGTGGTGCTCGAGCCGTTGCAGGACTTCGCCAAGCAAGACGCGCTTTCGCAACTCGTAGACCGCCTTCCGCTGCTGGTTCATGACGTCGTCGTATTCGAGCGTGTTCTTGCGCATTTCGAAATTATTCCCCTCGACGCGCTTCTGGGCATTCTCGATCGACTTCGTCACCATCCGGTGCTCGATCTGCTCCCCCTCCTCCATTCCGAGGCGCTCCATGATCGCGATGAGCCGATCGCCACCGAAAATCCGCATCAAGTCGTCTTCGAGCGACAAGAAGAATCGGCTCGACCCCGGATCCCCCTGGCGCCCCGAACGCCCGCGCAGCTGGTTGTCGATTCGGCGCGCCTCGTGCCGCTCGGTCCCTAAAATGTGAAGCCCCCCAGCCGCCACAACCGACTCGCGCTCCTTTGCGCACTGCTCCGCGTATTTCGCAAGCGCCGCCTGGAATTCCGGCGTCGTCTCATCGCGACCCGCCTCGGCACGCGCCATCGCTTCCGCGTTTCCGCCAAGAACGATATCGGTTCCGCGGCCCGCCATGTTTGTCGAAATCGTGACCGCCTTGTATCGGCCCGCCTGCGCGACAATTTCCGCTTCGCGCTCGTGATGCTTTGCGTTCAAAACGTTGTGCGGCACACGTTTCCCGAGCATCCGCGCCAACAACTCAGACTTCTCGATCGAAATCGTCCCGACGAGAACCGGCTGCCCCCGTTCGTTGCACTGCTGGATCTCGCGAATAATCGCATCGAACTTTTCGCGTTCCGATTTGAAAATGATGTCGTGATGGTCCTTGCGCACCATCGGTTTGTTCGTCGGAATCGCTGCCACTTCGAGGTTGTAGATCTTCGCGAACTCCGTCGCTTCCGTGTCCGCCGTTCCCGTCATGCCGGCAAGCTTCTTGTACAGCCGGAAGTAATTTTGAAACGAAATTGTCGCGAGCGTCTGATTCTCGTTTTGAACGACGACGCCCTCCTTCGCCTCAACCGCCTGATGCAGCCCATCCGACCATCGCCGGCCCGGCATCAGCCGACCCGTAAACTCGTCGACGATGATCACCTCGCCCTCTTTAACGACGTAATGCACTTCGTTCTTGTAGAGCGTGTGCGCCTTCAGCGCCTGATTCACGTGGTGGAGCAGTTCGATAAACTTCGGATCGTAAAGGTTGTCGCAACCGAGCAGCTTCTGAACCTTTTCGGTCCCCTCGTCGGTTAGCGTTGCGGAGTGATGTTTCTCGTCAACGTTGTAATCCACGTCCCGCTTTATTTTTGGAATGATTGTGTTCGCGCGCTGATACTTTTCGCTCGACTCTTCCGCGGGTCCAGAAATGATGAGCGGCGTACGCGCTTCATCGATCAAGATCGAATCGACTTCGTCGACGATCGCAAAGTTGAGGTCGCGTTGAACGTAATGTTCAAGCGACTCTTTCATGTTGTCGCGCAAATAATCGAACCCGAATTCGTTGTTTTGCCCATAGACAATGTCAGCGTTGTACGACTGGCGGCGCTCGGCGTCCGACTTCTCGTGAACAACGACGCCAACCTCCATCCCCAAAAACCGGTAAAGGCGTCCCATCCACTCTGAGTCACGTTTTGCGAGGTAGTCGTTGACCGTGACAACGTGAACGCCTTTGCCCTCGAGCGCGTTCAGGTAAACCGGCAACGTCGCAACGAGTGTTTTCCCTTCGCCGGTTTTCATTTCGGCGATCGCGCCGCGGTTCAGGATCATTCCGCCGATGAGCTGAACATCGAAGTGGCGCATTTTCAGCACGCGCCACCCCGCCTCGCGCACAACCGCAAACGCCTCGTGGAGCAACGAATCAAGCGGCGCACCATTGGCGAGGCGCTGCCGAAAATCGGCGGTCTTCGCCTTGAGCTCTTCGTCCGAGAGCTTTTTCAACTCGGACTCATGGGCGCCAATCGCGTGAACGCGCGGCCAAAGACGCTTCAGCTCGCGTTCGTTTTTGGTCCCAATAATTTTTTTGACGAATCCAAACATGGCGGGATGAGTTTACAAGAACGACGTGTCGGTGGAAACAGCGCCCTAAACGACCCTCGCGGTCAGCGCCCCATACCCTGAAACAGAGCCCCGAACTTCCCCTTGTCGAGCTTGGCCATAACTTCGCCACACTTTGGGGCGTTCGCAAGCATGTACTTCATGTCCATGCAGTCGACAGCGTCGTCGGGAAGCTCCTTGCACAAGTTCACGAAAAACGACTCGCCAATCTCCGGGGTCGCCTCTCGCGCGCCTCCCAGCTTCCCGCCCATCGCACGCGCGATTTCCATCCCCATCTTGACGGTCGTGTTGAAGACTTCCTTACACTTCTTCTCTTTCGCGCCGCCGCTCGAGCACGCCAAAAAGACGCACGGCGCCGCGAAGACGAAAAAAACGAACGGTCTTTTCAACACGGAGTTACCGCCGCATGAACTGCTCGGCCATCTTCTTCTCGACGTCCGCGCACTTCTCTTTGTTGGCCTTCTTGTATTCCTTCGACATGCACTCGACCTTGTCGGCCGGGAGCGTCTTGCAAATATTCATCGCCATCGGCTTCATCGCCTCGACGAGGCCGCGCATCTCCGCCGGCGCGCTCGCCATCTCCTTCGAGATGATCTCGTCGCATTTCTTCTCGACATCGCTCTTGCAACCAACGACACCCGAAAAACCGAGACCGAGTGCCCCTACGACCACAAACCGACCAATTCCCTTCAACATCGCTTTCATCCTCCGAATCAAGACCGTTTCCTTCCTACCCGCGCGACACATGACCGCATCGCGAAACGCACAGTCCCACAATTGCTATGCACGATCAAGCGCAGAGATTTCGAGTCCCTACAGCGCGGCCAAACCCGCCGCGAGCCGCCGAACACCTTCCGCGATCGCCGTTCGACTGGTCGCGTACGAAAGGCGCAGATGGCCTTCCGCGCCGAAAGCTATCCCGGGCACCGTCGCGACGTGATGCTCTTCGAGGAGATAGGCGGCGAGATCGATTGTGCCGCCGAGAACCCGACCACCGGCCGCGCGTCCCAGAAAACGAGACACATTGGGAAACGTGAAGAATGCGCCGGGCGGCGTCGCGCAAGAAACGCCCGCAATGCCGCGGAGCCGGTTCACCATGTCGTCGCGACGCGCCTCAAATTCGTCGCGCATCGCCAAAAGCTCATTCTGCGGTCCCGTGAGCGCCACAAGTCCCGCGTGCTGCGCAATCGACGTTGGGTTCGACGTTGTCTGCGAAAGAAATGCGCAAAGCGGCTCGATGAAAGGACGCGGCCCGGCCATATACCCGAGCCGCCAACCCGTCATCGCGTACGCCTTCGAAAACCCGTTGACGACGATCGTGCGCTCGTAAATCTCACGGCCAAGCGACGCGAGACAAACGTGCTTCACCCCTCCATAGATCAGCTTCTCGTACAGCTCGTCCGTCACAACCCACAGGTTTCGCCGGCACGCCACCTCGGCGATTCGCTCAAGCTCCGCCACTCCATACGCGGCCCCCGTCGGGTTCGACGGGCTGTTCAGAATAACAGCGCGCGTCCGCGACGTTACGGCGGCGTCCAGCGCCTCCGCGTTGAACCGAAACCCGTCTTCCTCGCGCGTCCGCAAGTAGACGGGCCGTCCCCCCGCGAGTTCAACCATCGGCGGATACGAGACCCAGTATGGCGAGGGAACGATAACCTCGTCGCCCGGATTGACGAGCCCCTGAAGCGCCGCGAACACCGCGAACTTTCCACCCACGGTCACCGCGACTTGATTCGGGTCGTAGACCGCGCCGTTGTCCGACGCGAGTTTCTCGGCGACCGCTTCGCGCAACGCGGGAATCCCCGCTTCCGCCGTGTATTTCGTGTAGCCCGCGTCCAGCGCGCGTTTCGCCGCATCCTTGATGTGGGCCGGCGTATCAAAATCAGGCTCTCCGGCTCCCAGCGAAAGGACGTTAACCCCGGCCTTTTGAAGCGCCGCCGCGCGTGCCGCCACGGCAAACGTCGCGGATGGCTTGAGGGCTCGAAATCGCTCAGAGAGATTCATCGCTCCGTCCTACTTTCCCTTCCGACTGAACCGTTCGCGCAATCGCCGGGAAACTCCCGGTGGAACAAGCCCGTCAACAGAGCCTCCCAGCGCAACGACTTCCTTCACCGTTTGCGAGCTCACGTAAAAATGTCCTTCGCCCGTCATCACAAAAAACGTCACAACATCCGGCTCAAGCTTACGGTTCATGTTCGCCATTTGAAACTCGTAGTCAAAGTCGGACACCGCGCGCAGACCGCGCAAAATCGCCCCTGCCTTCTTCGACTTCGCATACTCGACGAGGAGCCCGTCAAACGCGTCGACTTCGATCCCCGTTCGCCCAGCCATCGCCTCGCGAATCATCTCCATCCGCTCTTCGACCGTGAAGAGCGACGTCTTTTTTATGTTCCCCGCAACAGCGACAATCACTTTGTCGAAAACCGTTGCGCACCGATTGATGACGTCGATGTGACCATTCGTTAATGGGTCAAACGACCCTGGATAAATAGCGGATGCCACAATCATCCTCCTCGCTCCCTGCGATCGCTCTTACCATAAATCGATAAGACGGTGTCACCATACCGTCGACGCAAGAGAAGCGCGAGCGGGCCGATGACGTCGGGCGGCACGACGCGCGTACCGTGTTCGATAACAATGCGCGCGTTCTCAGATACCAAGTTCGCTTCGAGGAGCGCGACGAGATAGCTGACGTCGCCGGCAATTCTGTAAGGCGGATCCGCGATCACCAGTTGGAAAGGCCCGAGCGTTTCGTTGAAGCACGCCGATCGACCGAGCGAGCCACCGACAATCGTTGCGCGATCGAGAGCCCCTGCGGTCCCCACGTTTGCGCGAAGCGTTTTCAACGCTTGTGCGGACCGCTCGACGAACACAACATGAGACGCACCCCGAGACAGCGCCTCAAGCCCGATCGTTCCGACCCCAGCAAAAAGGTCGAGGACGCGAACGCCCGACAAATCCTGGCCGACAAGATTAAAAATCGCCGCGCGAACGCGTGCCGACGTTGGGCGGACGCCGCTCTTTGGAACCGCGCGAAGCCGTCGCCCTTTATCGCCACCGCCTGTCAACCGCACACGTGGGACGTACCACGCGGCGCGTGCCGACGACAATCCAGCCGTCACAACACAACGACGCGATCGAGCAAAGATTCGGCGACATTCGCGCGCACGAGAGTCGGGATGTCGTCCTCTTTGTAGCGCAACGAATAATGCGTCAAGAGGAGCCGCGTGACGCGAAGGTCGTTCGCGACATCGGCGTAGTCGTTGAGATGGAGGTGCGACATCGGGCGCGCGAGATGGGCGTGATCGGGCGAAATGTAAGTGCACTCGCCGACGAGCGTTTCAGCCGTCGCCACTTCCGGTGCGCGATCAAACGGCAACCGCGTGGTGTCGCCCGTAATGGCAAACACAACGCGCGTGACCGGCTCCGTAATCGCCTGGCCCTCGCGCTTCAGCCGGCCCACTTCGAGCGGCGGCAACTTTGCGAACTCGGGACGAATCTTTTCCTTCTTCTCGATGACCATGTAACCCTGCGATGGCACGCTGTGCTCGGTCCGAAACGCGCGCACCGAAATCCCGCGCTGGATCTCGACGACGTCTGTGTCGCCCATCGCAACGACCTCGCAGTTGTATCGCCCGCGCGGACCCTGCATCACCGCCCAACTCGTCAAGACCTTCTGCATTCCCTCCTCGGTCCCGGCCGGCACGAAAATCGTCCCACCCTTCATGCGCATCATTTGACGCTGCGCGGCCCAATACACGACACCCATCGCGTGATCGAGGTGACAGTGCGTGAGGAACACCCGCGACGCACCGATAAACGCCTGCGGGCAGTGGCCCATGTCAAACACAATGTCGAATTCCTTGAGCCGCCAATAGGAGGCCGCCGTCGCGCGCGACGCGCCTTGCAGCGTCAGCGCCCCGAGCGAAATCTCGCGCGGCACAAGGGCCGGTGTCGCCGGAATCAACGTTTCTTCCCAGACAGCTCGTCGTAGGCGTCGTCCGTGGTTGATGCCGCAGGCGCGGCTTCACGCCCAAGGGACGCGGCCCGTTCTCGCTCGTCTGCCAACACCACCAGGTACGCCAAAAAGACGTCGCTCTTATCGCGCGCAATGAGGCGCGTCGCGCCGTCCGACCATTCGGCCGCGGTAATCTCCGACTCATCGGCGCCCGCATATTCAAACTGTCTCGGCTTTCCGTAAACGCGTTTCAACCCGTCGATGAACTCGGTGAAAGCGAGCCGCTTGGCGCGCTCACCCAGTCGATGAACGACCACCACCTTGAAAAGCGCTTGGTGGCGAAACAAAAAATAGTTTTGGGTCGCCTCAATCACGGGCGCGACAAAAACCTCCTCGCCGTTGTTGAGCCGAAACTCCCCTTCGATCGCCGAAACCGCGTAACGGGTTCGCGCACCGTCGAGCTTGACCACGCGCTTCGCGAGCAACGCGATTTCGTCGTCGCGGTCGCGCCGAATTCGGTCCATCGTCAGTGGGTCGGAAATCCCCGCGAGGCGCTTTGCGTACGACGCTTCTATCTGCCCCTGATACCGCGCGAGAATCCCCGTCACCGTCGCGCCCCACTTGAGCCCCTTCAGCTCCGACGACACGCGCGCCGTGCCAGCTCGCACCTTCGCGCTCGCTTCCGGCGTTCCGAAACACGCGGCCAGAGCGCCAATCGCCAACAACAGAGCAGACGCCCTAAACCGCCCTCGTTTTCTTCGTGTGTTCATGGAAACCACTTTTTCTTGACGGATTGTCGCGCCTACCGCCCGCCCAAATCCCGAAGCAGCCGCGACGCCGCGATCGACGAGCCCCACCGAATCCCGTCGGCCCCTTCTTGCGGATTATCCGGCAACATGTCGCGAATCGCGCGAAACTCGTTTTCCGGTATCGAGCAAAACGCCTCCACCACGCGCGGATCGAGCTGCGTCCCCGCGCACCGAATAATCTCCTGCTTTGAAACGTCAAAGTCGACGGCTTTGCGGTACGGCCGATCCGACGTCATCGCGTCGAGCGTATCGACGACCGAAAAAATCCGCGCACCGAGCGCAATTTCGTTTCCGCGCAGCATCGACGGATAACCGCTTCCGTCGAATCGTTCCTGATGGTGCAGCACGATGAGCCGCGCCGAATCGAGGAACCGAATCCCCTCAAGCAGCTTGTACCCATAATCCGGGTGGCGCCGCATCTCGACCCACTCCTCGGGCGTCAACTTACTCGGCTTCAGCAAAATCGAATCGCGCACGCCAATCTTCCCGATGTCGTGGAGGAGCGCGCCGCGTTCAATGTCGATGAGGTCCTGGCCGTTGACGTCCATGCGTGTCGCCAGCAACTTTGCGTAGAGCGAGACACGGCGCGAGTGCCACTGCGTTTCAGTGTCTCGTAAATCGAGCGCGCAGATGAGGCCGTTTAAGAGATCCGTCGTGCGCTGATCAACTTCGCGGTCAAGCCCGAGGTTGATTTCGTTGAGTTCACGGTTCCGCTCCTCGACAATCCGCGACAACTCCTCGTTCTCGAGTTTCAGCTTTATCTGATCGAGCGCGGACGAAACAGACGACCGCAAATCGTCGTTGTTCCACGGTTTTGAAATAAACCGAAACACTTTGCCGCGGTTGATCGCGTCGACCGCCGCTTCAAAGTCACACATTCCCGTAATGAGAATCCGCATCGCCTCGGGCGCAAGCTGACTTGCCTTCTCCAAAAACTGAATTCCATCCATCACTGGCATTCGGTAATCGGACGCGATGACATGGAACTCCTTGTCGTTCAACAACTTGAGCGCCTTCTCGACGCTCTCGGTGGTTGTGACGTTCACCTTCTCGGCGCGGAAGATGCGCTGGAAGGCGCTGAGAAGATTCACCTCGTCGTCGACGTAAAGGAGATTAAAAGGTTGTTCAAGCAACAAAGACCGCCGTTCCTCCCCGCGGACTAATTATAGAGGTTTGAGGTCGAATGTGAAACCCGCGAACGATGACGCACCCGCCTTTCAGCACATGACAAGAGTACGCGCGGGTCGTTTCTTGAGCAAGTCCGGGCGCGCGGCTCATAATGGGCGGGTGAACCGATGGTTGGCAGCCGCAGTCGTCGGCGGATTGGGTTGCGCGGCGAGCATCGATCGCCACCAAGACACGTGGGTGACGGGCGCGACGGTTCAAAAGCCTGACCACGACGGGCGGCGCATCGATGCCGGTCTTTCGTCGTTTAGGCGCGCTGTGCCGTCTCCGCCTCGGCGAACGCTTGTGCGATCGGAGATGGATGCTGTTTTGTCGCGCGGTCTTCAGTCGTTCGTCGCGTCGATCGAAGTCGAAGCGCTGCTCATTGAGCGGCGATTCGTCGGCTGGCGGCTGGTGCGTCTACCGACGGGTGACCGGCCGTCGCCCATCGATGTTGTCGAGGAGGACATCGTAACGCGCATCAACGACTTGCCGGTCGAACGCCCCGGCGACTGGGTGAAAATCTGGGACGAGTTGCGACGCGCGCCTGAGCTCAAAATCGAAATCATGAGAGGCGGCGAACTACAGCTGCAACGATTTCCGATCCTTCGCGACTGAGAGCCTCTGAATTCTGATTTTTTGACGCCCAGCTTGGCATCCGCTACGGTGTAAGGGCATGTAGGACAATAAGGAGGCCGAGATGAAACAGCGTTGTGAACCTCTTCAGTGGCGTGAGATTGACAGAACGGCTGGCGACGAACGTGACTTGCCGTTCACCAACCTTTTGCGAGAGGCAGCGGGGGCTGGGCTGGTCCACGAATGTCCCAATGGACCGCCATCGACCCGATTCCATCGAGAGCCGAAACGCGGACTTCTTCGTTTGGCGAAGGCACAGTTCCGAGATTGGTTTGATTTGGCGCGACGTCCTCTGCCGGTTCCGCGAGGTTAACAATGGCGAAAACCGCAAGACGAGCCCTCATCGAATCGGTCAAGGCCGACGTTTCCGAAGCCGGTGCGAACCTACGCGAGTCTGAAGTCCCGTTTTCGGCGGAGTCGTTTTTTGACGGACTCAACGTTGACGAGCTTTTTGGAGAGTCGTTCGAGGTGACGATCGACGAGGCGAGCGAACAAAGCGGCTGACACACGCGCGCGACCGTTTGACGTCCCGACGTCGATTCACCACAATACAGAGGATGCGGCAGCTTACACGGTTGCTCGTGATCGCGATGGCGCTCACGCCGTCGGCGTTTGCGTGCGCGCCCGTCTCGGCGAAATCGACAGAGCCGTCTGCCGAACCAAACGCAGGCGCCGACCGAAAAGACACGGCGACTCCCGACGCCGGGGATGAAAAACAGCACGCCCCCCACGTTCAGAAAACCGATGCCCGAAAGCTGGTCGTCACATTCTTCGATGTTGGCCAGGGGGACAGCGCGCTCGTGCAGACGCCGAGCGGCAAGACGATTCTAATAGACGGCGGCCCACCAGAAGCCGGTCCCGTTCTCGTCGAAAAACTAAAGGCAATGGGGATCGAGGCGCTCGACCTCGTCATCGCCAGCCACCCGCACGCCGATCACATTGGGGGTCTTGTCGATGTCGTTCGCGCGTTCAAAGTGCGTGCATTTCTTGATTCGGGCGTGGCCCACACGACGCCCACGTTTCGCGACTACCTCGCGGAAGTCGAGCGGCAAAAGGAAAAAAACGGCGCCAAGTTCTGGGTTGCGCGTAAGGGACGAACCATCCGTCTCGACGAGGGCGCCGTCGTCGTCGAGGTGCTCGCGCCCGAAGAACCACTCCTCTTTGGAACGCGAAGCGACGTGAATTCCAACTCCGTTGTCGTTCGACTCACCTATGAATCTGCGGCGTTCTTATTCACGGGCGACGCCGAGGCGGGGACCGAGGAGCGCCTCGTCAAACAGTCCGACAAGCTGCGCGTGTCTGTACTGAAAGTCGCGCATCACGGCAGCCGGCACAGCACGACCCCCGAATTTCTGCGGGCCGTCCAACCCGATGCAGCGGTCATTTCGTGCGGCCGAGGCAATTCGTATGGGCACCCGAAGCCGAAAACGTTGAAGGCGCTCGAAGCGGTCGCGAAGGTTTATCGCACGGACCGCGATGGGACCGTGATTGTGACGACCGACGGGAAGGCACTTGAGTATAAGCGCTTGGGCGTTGTTGAACGGCCGCAAGAGGGAACACCCATCGTCATTAAGGGTGCGGCGTACGTGGCAAGTCGCAGGGCGAAGACGTTTCACCGAAGCGACTGCCCGGGAGCCGCAAAGATTCGCGCCGCGAACCGTGTGAATTTTGGGTCGTGGGGAGAAGCGGCGGCGAGCGGAAGAAAGCCGCACCGGGGGTGCATGCCATGAAAAAAACGAAACCGCCGCGAACCGCCGCAACGCAAGTTGTGATCGATCGACTGGACGAGCGCCTCGCGACAATCGTAATTCGCGGTCAGACCCATACGCTTCCTCGCTCTTTGTTGCCGGCCGGGACAAAAGAAGGAGACGCCCTCCGTGTCTCGATTGCGCGCGACGACGAGGCAACGGATAAACTGAAGCGTGAAATTGGGACGCGCCTCGGGCGGCTTCGCGAAAATGATGGGGACGGCGACGAATCGCTTTAACAAAAAAGGAGAACGGTCATGAAGTGGATTCTACTGGCTTTGGTGTTGGGCTATGGGATCGGCTGCGACAAGTCGACGACGATGATGGGGACGGTCGGTGGAATGTGCAGCGGAATGTCGACTGGGTGCACGGGCAGCGAGTACTGCTTAACGATGATGTCCGGCGGTTACTGCACCGCGGACTGCCCGACCTCCGGAACAACGGCCGGGTGCCCCGAGGGGGCGATCTGCGACACAGTCAGCAACATCGCCGACGGCGGAACGGGAACCGCCATCATGTGCATCAAGAGCTGCACGCAGCAGTCGGACTGTCGCGCCGACGCCGGCCAAACCTGCAACGGCGTTTCCGGCGGCAGCGGCAAAGGCTGTCGCCCGACCTGACGCGCTTTCGAGATTCCCACCTTCCTCATTCGACGTCATCCGCGATACTCTTCGCGCGGTGAAGCGCCACTCCAACATCGCGGTCCTCATCGGCCTCGTCGCCGGCGCCGTTCTCGGCATCACCGCCAACGCGACGCTCGCAGGAACCCCATTCCTCGCGGGTTTCATCGAATCGTTCGCCGATCCCGCTGGAAAAATTTTTCTTCGTCTCCTTCTCATGCTCGTCATCCCGCTCGTTTTCGCCGGTCTCGCGAACGCCATCGCATCGTTCGAACTGCGCGACCTCGGCAAGCTCGGCCTGAAGACGCTCGCCTACACCGTTGTCGTCTCGACCATCGCCGTCCTCATCGGCATCGCCTTCGTCAATCTCTTCCAGCCCGGGGTTGGCCTGTCGGACACCGCGCGCGCCGCACTCACCGAAGCCGCCGCAAAAAATAAGGCCGCATTCGCAAGCGCCGCCGCGCCTCCTTCCGGCATCGCGATGCTCATCTCGATCGTCCCCGAAAACCCGTTCAAAGCCGCGGCAACGGGCGACATGCTCGCCGTCATGTTCTTCGCGCTCTTCTTCGGCATCGGTCTCGCGCTCACCCGCACCGCATCGTCCGAGAAACTCCGCGAAGTCCTCGAAGGCCTCTTCGACGTCTCGATGCGCCTCATCGGCGTTGTGATCCGTCTCGCCCCCATCGGCGTCGGCGCCCTCGTCTTCACGATGACGGCACGCCTCGGCACCGACATTCTCGCCGCACTCGCGAAATACGTTCTCGTGGTCGTCGGCGCGCTCGCACTCCACCAATTCGGTGTCTACTCGCTTTCGGTCGCGCTCCTCGCTCGCCGCTCGCCGCTCCGCTTCTTCGCCGACATTCGTCTCGCGATGCTCACCGCCTTCTCGACCGCGTCAAGCAACGCAACGCTCCCAACCGCCATCGACGTTGCCGAAAAAAACTTGCGACTCCCGCCACGCGTCGCGCGCTTCGTCTTGACAATCGGCGCCATCGGAAATCAAAACGGTACCGCGCTCTTCGAAGGCGTGACCGTCCTTTTTCTCGCACAGCTCTACGGCATCGACCTGTCGCTCTCGCAACAAATCACCGTCGTCGGCGTCGCGATATTGGGCGGCATCGGCACCGCGGGCGTCCCCGCCGGCTCGCTCCCCGTCGTGATGATGCTCCTCGGCATGGTCGGTGTTCCGGCCGAGGGCATCGGCATGATCCTCGGCGTCGATCGCTTTCTCGACATGTGCCGCACAACGCTCAACGTGACGGGCGACCTCGCGGCGGCCGTCGTCGTCGCACGCGGCTACGAGCCGCCTACTGAAAAAACGGAACCGGCATCATAACGCGCACCGGGTTCGAACGCAGGGACAACCACGTGCCGTCGCCGAGTATTCCGTTCGGGTTGTTACCCCAACAATAAGGTGCGCCGCCGTCAACCATCGCACACGTAAACCATCCCACGGCGTCGACAGAGACAATTCCGTCGAGCGCCAAAACTCGAGACGAGCCCATTTTCTTGTCGCAAGGGGCGCCATTCCATAAGTCAATGAATCGCCTCAGTTATTCTATTCGGCGTCAACCCACCGACAGTCGCCCATCGTCTTCCATGTAAACTGCAGCTGCCCCGCAGGCAAATCAGTTACCACCGTGGTTTCAAAATTCTTCAGATTAACGCGGGCTTTTCGAAAAACTTGCCCGAGGTTATCCAGGGTCTTTTGATTCCGGCTGAAGGCCGTGATCGAAAGAGTCGGGTTCTCATCCAGGGCCAACTTCACGCTGGCCAACACCTGCACTTCGTCTCCGAGTCCGGCGTATGCCGACGCCCGCTGCCTCCGCAAGTTAAGCCGGACGCACCGCTCGACCGTATGAATCTCCATCGCCGCCAAGTTCTCGCGCAGAGACTCGTCAAAGCGGCGGGCGAGATTCAGAGCGTGGACATAAGCTAAGCGCGACTGTGAACTAACGGGATTCACACTTATCGCCTTCTGAAAATGCGAAGCCGCACTCACGGAAATTGGTTCGTCAGTCCGCCGCGCGAGGCAATACCCCGCGATGTAGTAGAGACGATGCACGTCGCTCGAGACCCACACCACAGAATGCCCAACCAGTTTGGCATTCCTTCGAAGCAAGGTGAGGGCATCAAAAAAGCCGCGGCGATTGTCAGCGCTGATCGGCCGCTCTTTAAGTGATGCCGCGAGATCCTCCCACCGTTGAATGGCGGGCAAAACGCTCTTCATAACTGAATCGCAACTTGCCCGACCCTTAAAGACGATCGGAGTGCGAACGGCACCGAGCGCCCTCGACGCGACCTTTTCGCGACGCGTCCAAACCGGAATCTTGTACTCCCGTTGCTTGAGGTTCGCCGCGACCCATTTATTGAACGCCTCGAGTCGAACGTTGAAAACCGTCTTCCCTGGGATCGTCCACCCGGGAGCGGCAAAGGTGCGAATGAGAAGTTCTGTGAAAAACCCAGCCGCCTGAGCCTTTGCCAAGTTGTCAAGGAGCGGCTCGGCGACGAAACCAGGCTTCCCCCGATCTTTTTCTCGGATCGCCAGCAATCCCAGCATCGCATTGTGTGTCTCTTGAAAACCGTAAGGGCGGACCGCCACACGATTATTACCGTCGGCCCCCTCCCGAAGAGGGGTCCGAAGAGCGGCAAAAACCAGCCAATAATGCGCCGCGCCGTGCAACGGACCGTCGACGTATTCTCTGCTCAATAGGATCTTGTCAAGGCCGTCATCGCCCTTGCCAGCTTTGTTTTGCGCGACCGCGCATCCAACGCAGACCCCCAACGCCGCGACAGCGGCACACGTCAACTTCGCGTCCATCGAACCCCTCCCCAAAAAACAGGACGACTCTGGCGTCAGAGGGCATTACGGCCCAGCGTCTACGATGATTCCGCCGTCTGTCCCTTCGCCGCGGCATTCGCCCTTCTCGTCGCGCGTCGGCGCCGAGCAGTTAAGCCACTGGCCATACACGCAAACCTCTTCGCCCGACCCGCAATCGGTCTGACAGGGCCGCTTCAACCCCTCGTCGATTTTGTTGTTGCAATCGTTGTCGAGCCCGTCGCAAATCTCGTTTCCAACGTTTCGCCCGATCGCATCGAGCGCCGCCGTGAGGCTCGTCGGGTCGTCGGCTTGGTAGTAACAGTTGTTCGTCGCCGTCGCGCTCGTCGAATTGGGGTTACACCCCGCGCGCGCCGTTCCGCCCGCGTTTGCCATCTTGTTGAGCGTTGTCGGAGACACGGCGCCCCCGAACCCAACGACAAACGTCTTGATGCCGTCATTCGCGAGCGCCGTTACCGCCGTGACCGGCCCGTTCGTTGAGTTCGATGCACACGACTCTTGGCCATCCGTGAGCAGCACGACGAAGTTCCGACGCGCCGCGAACCGCAAGCTCGGCAACTGAATCGCCGCGTTCAGCGCTGCGATCATCGGCGTCGCGCCCGTGGTTCGAAGCGCCGACAGCGCGGTTTGAATCGGAGACCAATTGTTTGGCGCCACATCCGCGTGGAGCTGCGCAACGCTACACGACCCCGTCGTTCCAGGGAAACTCATCAAGCCAAACGAAATCTGCGCCTGGCGCGCCGAGACGATCGAGTTGATCGCCGCCTTCGCAATCGTAAATTTCGATTGCGAGGTCGACGACGACGGCGCGGTATCCATGCTCCCCGATCGATCGAGCAGAATCATGACGTTCGGATATTCGCACCGCGACTGGTCCTGCGGCACGCACACCCCCTGCTCGCACCGATTCGCGCCAACGCAAACGTCGGTTGTCGTCCACGAGTAACATCCGGCCGCATCGCGCGCGCACGTTTCGATCGATTGCCCGACGCACCGCTTGTGGTTCACTTGGCACTGACTCGCGCAGGGCGCCTCGCACCGCCCCAAGACGCACGATTGCCCGCTCGTCGCGCACACCGCACCCGCAACCCAACCGAGACAACCCGTCAGCCCGCGCTGGCACGTCTCAACCACATCCCCCGCGCACCGCACCGCCCCGTCGCTGCACGACGTCGCGCATGTGCCACCCGTCGACGGCCCGCCCACGAGCAGCAGCTTCAATCGATAAACCCCCGGCACCCCAATCGCGGCGCATCCCCGCGGAACCAACGTGAAGAGTCCCGACGCCGCAACCGTGAATCGCAACTTTGTCGTCAACGGCAAACTCGCCTCATCGACCCCGCGCGCAAGCGACTCACCCGGATTCGCGCGGTCAACTTGCGGTGGTGCGAAAAGCGCCAAGTTCTGGGCCGACGCGCCATCGTCCGACGTCAGCGTCGCTTCGATCTCATCTCCGGTGTCCGCGTGAAACACCCAAACGGCCGGCCGCGAATAGGCGCCTGTTCGCTCGAGGCCGTACGCCGTCGTTGCCGTTGTCGCACTCGCCGAAATTGGACCCGCAAGCACGCATTCGCCCGGAGGAAGCTCGCTCGCACCGCCGCCGCCGGGTCCGTTTCGCCCGGTGTTTTCAGAGCAGCCGAAAAACGCGATGAGCGTAAAGCCCGCTGCGAACCGTCGCTTGGTCATCGTGTCTCCTCCGATGGCGATCCCACAGTCGAATCGCACATTATACACAATGGTAGGGATTTACACCACACCAAGATGAGGAGCGCTCATGGTGACGTCACATCCTTAGAACCGCAGATTTCCGCCAGCGGCAAACGACCACGTAAAACGTTGAACATCGTCTTTGAACGCGAGAATAAAACCGGGCCCCGTATCAAACCAAAACCCAAACTTTCGCGTCTGGTCGACCTCGAGGCCTATCGCTGCCCGCGGGTGGATTCCGAAATTCGAGCCGCTTCCAAAAATGAGGCCGCCATTCCACGCGAAGTACGGTTTCAATTTTCCCTTCAGAAAGTAGTAACGCATCCCGTACCCGAGCACGAATTCGGTCGTGTCGACATAAAAGTTGCCGCCGATGCCGAGCTGGAATAGGTGCTGCCACGTTTTCCCAAAGCCGACCATGATGGCCGGCACATATCCAACGCTGCTGTTGTTAGGCGGCGTCACGCGCGACCCCATGAGGTACGCGATGTTAAAAAGCTCGAGACCGAGGAAGATTTGCCCAGCGTGGGAAAAATCGGCTGGCTCCGCGGTCGGCCCTGGCGGCGTCGGTTTCGCCGCGGGATCGGGCCCCGGCCCCTTTTTGTCGGTGGGTGACCCTTTCGCAGGATCGACCGCGGGCGGTTTCTCGCGCGTGTCGGGGAGCGGCCCTTTTCCCGGCTCGACCGGCGGCAGCTTGTCCCCACTCGTCGGGGGCGTCTGCGAGGGCGTCGGCGCGGCCGGTGACGGCGCTGGCGGCTTTTCGCCACCCCGCTTCGCCTTCTCCTCCTCGAGTTTCTTTTTCTCCTCCTCGAGTTTTCGCCTATCCTCTTCGAGTTTCTTTTTTTCTTCTTCGAGTTTCCGCTTCTCCTCGTCGACCGATTGCGCGAACAGGTTCGTCTGGGACGCCATCGACGCCGAAACAATCAAAGCTGTTAACCACCAACGCATTCGCAAACCCCCTTCTATAGATCAACCCGCGCGATTCGCCCCACGGAGTCTCCAAAAAACCGACGAGCGGTTTCGGCAACGCCCATCGCCCGATCGGTCACAAGAACTTCGATGTGCGCCCGTGCCCGCGCGCGCGAAGCCGTTACAGCTCCGAGCGCCAACGCAACATCCGCGGCCGTGGCGCTCGCCGAATCGACAACGCGTCGGCCGCGTCCCACGGTGCGTCGAATAACGCGATCCAAGAGTGGGTAATGCGTGCACCCAAGAATCACCGTGTCGACGTCCCGCGCGGTTCCATTCACGATAGGATGAAGGTAACGCTCAGCCACTAGGCGTGCAACGTCATCGTCAACCCAGCCGGCCTCGGCGAGCGGAACAAAGAGCGGACACGCAATCCCAAAAACGCGCACGCGCCGATCCAGCGCATGAATCGCGTGTTCGTACGCGCGACTCGCGATGGTCGCGGGCGTCGCAAGTACCGCGACCCGGCCAACGCGTGTCGCCGCAACCCCAGCCGCTGCGCCCGGTTCAATGACGCCAAACACGGGAACGGCGAGCGCGGACCGCAACGCGTCGAGCGCGACGGCCGACGCCGTATTGCACGCGACAACCAACGCGCCAAGTTGCGCCCGATCCGCGAGAACGCGCGCCGCACCGAGTGCATACTTCACGACGGTCTCCGCAGATTTTGTTCCGTAGGGGACCCGGGCCGTGTCGCCGAGGTAAACAAACCGTTTCCCCGGAAGCGCACGCACGAGCTCGCGCAAAACCGTAAGGCCACCGACCCCCGAATCGAAAACGCCAATATGATCGGCGGTCGTCATCCCGATCGCGCGGGCGTTGAATCGATAAGCGCCGATCGAATCTCCGCAAGCCCAACAAGGTCGTGGACGTCCTCCGTCCGCGCCGGCACCTCAACGACGGGGCAAGCCCCAACGGCGCGCCGCACATCGTCGATCCGCTCGCGCTCCGCGGCCGCGAGTCGGTTCAAGTCGTCGCGGTGATCGCGAAGCCGCTTCACGAGGTGCGTGATGGAGTCTCGCGAAATCGTCTGGAGCGCCCCGGCGTGCTGCAGCGCGCGAACGATAGCGCCGTCGTCGATCTCGCCATCGACCGGCCGATGCACGCGATTGGCGACAATGGCGCCGACCGGCATTCCCTCGCTCGCGAGGCGCCGATAAAGCACGAGCGCCTCGTCGGTCGCATTCGCGCGCGGCGCCATCACGATGACGAAAGCGACGTCGCCCCCTTTCAGCTCGCGGTAAACGGTCTCCGCGCGATCGCGAAAGCCGTCGAACATCGCGTTGAAGTTGACGAGGTAACCGGCGAGATCCTGGAGCATATCCATACCGGTAAACGACTTCGCGAGTCGTGACAAAATAAAGCTCGACCCAAAGAGGAGGCGCTTCGACGTTTTCGACCCCGACAGTATCGGGCGAAGAAACGTCCGAAGCACCGGGCTCTCCATGATGGTGACCATTTTTTTCGGCATCTCGAGAAAATCGAGGGCGTTTGCGGTCGGTGGCGTATCAAGCACGACGAAGTCGTAATCGCGCTCGCGCGTCACTTCGAGCAGTTTCTCCATCGCCATCTGCGACTGCGACCCCGAAAGCTCATCCGACACGTGCCGATAGAGGTGGTTCCCGAGAATCGCATCGCGCACCTCGCGACTCGGCGCGTGTTTTGCCACCACGGCGTCAAACGTCGACTTCGCATCGAGCATCATCGCGAAGAGGCCCCGCGCCGCCGTGACGTTAATTCGCGCGAGAACGCCGTCGTCGATGCGCTTTTCCTCATTGCCGATCTCGCTCAAACCAAGCGCGTTCGCGAGCCGCCGCGCGGGATCGATCGTCAGGACGAGCGATTTTCGCCCAACCGCAGCCCCGGCCAGCGCGAGCGCCGCCGACACGGTGGTTTTGCCAACGCCGCCGGCACCAACGGAGACGAGGATTCGCTTCGACGCGATGACTTCAGCCAAACCGGGCGACATCATGCGAGCGGCTTCTCGTTCACTTGCTGTTCAATCTCCGCGGAAATTGCGTCGATCTCGCGTCGGCCCATCTCCCCCCCAAAGCGCCGCGCGACCTTGAGGTGCGGCATCGACAACTCGCGCACGAATTTGTCAACGTGCCCGCGCTCAATTCGGTGCCGAAAGTGCTTGGCATCATGCGCCGCAACGAGCGCCGCCAGGCCCGGCACATCGGTCGCGTGCGACCTTAGCCGACGAAAATCCTCCTGCTCGCGCTCACTGAGCGGACTGTCGGTGTACGCGTTAACGACGCCGTATCCAGCCGGGATGTGGATTTTCGCGTCGTTCAATCGGCTAAAATCGATCGCCTCATTGACGGGCATCTCCTCAGGCAACGCGACCAGAACGAGCGCGGTCTTCCGAGGGTCGGTCACGAGGGCCCGCATCTCTTTGGCCTTCTCGACGAGCGGCCCGACTCGGATCGCATCGACCATCACGTGCGGCAACCGAAAGAGGTACGACGCATTCCCGGTCGGCGGCGCATCGACCACGATCGCGTCGAAACGCGGTCGCCCGGCCTTATCGCGCTCGCCCTCGTGAAACCAAATCTTTCCGAGAATATTCAAATCGTCGAGCCCGGGGAACGCATTCAAAAATCCACGCACAAGGCTGTTCTCAAAAACACGGTTGTAAATAAACTCGTACCGAAGGACGAGAAGGCCGTACTCCTTGCGCGCTGCGTGCGGCTCGATGTTAACGGCTTGTAGGTTCGGCGCCAGATCGACGATCGACGCACCGATCGGCGGTCGCCCAAAAAGCGCGCCCACGCGGTCGGGTACGTTAATCTCAACAAGCAGTGTTCGCTTTCCACGGCGCGCTAACGCGAGGGCAAGCGCAAGCGCAACGGTCGTCCGACCAACGCCCCCCTTTCCCGCAACCACAATGAGGCGCCGGTTCCATAAGGCACGCGATTCCACGCGCGTCGTTTATCACAAAATCGACCTCCTTTGACAATCGCTTGGGAGATATGACAAAACGCTTCCTTCCTGAAACCGACGATGAGGGGACTGTGGGGACAACGATCATGATGCTTTTGACATTCGCTGGAGCAACCGGACATGGGACGAGGGCGCCCGCGAAAACGGCCCTTCCGAAGGGGCTCGACAAGAACGGCCGCCTCGTGGGCTCTGCGACGCCGGTCGCGTACGACCTCGCGCTAACAATAGATCCGCGCGAGGCGCGCTTTTCCGGGCGGACGCGAATCAGCGTGAGGGTTGCGCGGGCGACGCGGGAAATCACGCTTCATGCGCGGGCCATGACGGTCACCGCGGCCTCGGCCAAGGTGGGCAAGAAGGTTGTGCCGGCGTCGACCACAGCGGCGTACGCACCCGGCGAGCTCGAGGAGCCGTCGCTCGTGACGCTCGCATTCGCCGAGCCGCTCCCGCGCGGCCTGGCGGTTCTCGAACTTGCGTACAACGCGCCGTTCGATACGAAGTTGTCGGGGCTGTATCGCGTTAAGGACGGTGCCGAGTGGTACGCGTTCACGCAGTTCGAGGCCAACGACGCACGGCGAGCGTTTCCGTGCTTCGACGAACCGGCGTTCAAGGTGCCGTTCGCGATTTCGCTCACCGTGCCGAAGGGTCAGCTGGCGTTTGCGAACAACATCGAGAAAGCGCGGTCGGACAGCGCCGACGGGAAATGGACAACCGTGACGTTCACGAAATCGGAGCCACTTCCAACGTACCTCGTCGCGTTCGCGGTTGGACCGCTCGACGTGCGCGATGGCGAACAGGTCGGGAAAATCCCGGTTCGGCTCATCGCGACAAAGGGCAAGGCCGCGCTCGGCGCAATTGCGCTCGACGCAACGGTCGCTCTGCTTAAGGGCCTCATCGCCTATTTCGGTTCGCCGTATCCTTATAAGAAGCTGGATATCGTCGCGGTGCCGGAGTTTGCGGCGGGCGCGATGGAAAACTCGGGTCTCATCACGTTCCGCGAGGAGCTTGTCCTCCTTGATCCCAAGCAGACGGGCGAACAGGCGATGCGGCGCGCGGCGAGCGTCATTGCGCACGAACTCGCGCACCAATGGTTTGGGAACTGGGTCACGATGAAGTGGTGGAACGACCTTTGGCTGAACGAGGCGTTCGCGACGTGGATCACGAGCAAGATCGTCGACAGCTGGAAACCCGCGTATCGATTGGCGATGGAGGACATCGTCGATAAGGGGCACGCCATGGCGACCGATGCGCTCGCGGCGGCCCGGAAAATTCGGCAGCCGGTCTTAAATGGGTCGGACGCGGAGGAGGCGTTCGACGCGATCACGTACGAGAAGGGCGCTGCGGTGCTCGGGATGGTTGAGAGTTGGGTGGGCGAAGCGGCTTTCCGAAACGGCGTGCGCGCGTATTTGAAAAAGCACGCGTGGGGGAACGCGACGGCGGAAGACCTGCTCGGCGCGCTGTCGAAAGCGGCGAAGAAGGACGTCGTCGCGGTCGCCGAAAGTTTCATCGACCAGTCGGGTGTTCCGCTTGTGAACATCGAACCCATTTGCGACAAGCGGGGCGTCAAGCTCAAGGTCAGGCAGGCTCGGTATCACGCGCTCGGCGCTGGCGAGCCGCGCGAGAAGCGGAGCGGCAGCAAGCGCTGGGCGGTGCCTGTTTGCGCGCGCTTGGAAGGGGCGGAAAGCTCCGCCGGACACACGGTCTGCGGAGTCGCGTCGCACGAAACATCGACGCTGGAGGTCAAGGGCGCGGCGTGTCCGGTGGCGGTCGTTCCGAACGTTGGCGAGAAAGGCTACTACCGATATTCGTTGCCAGCGGAGTGGATGCAAAAGCTCGTGGGCGCAAGGCTGTCTGCGGCCGAGCGGCTCGGTGTCGTCATGAACGCCGCCGCGCTGCTCAAATCGGGCGCGCTGAACTCGGACGACTTTTTCAATCTGCTCCAGGGTTTCAGCGGTGACCAAGACCGCTTTGTCGTTGACGCGGTCGTGGGTGGGCTTCGGCTTGCCGACGTTGCGCTCGTCGACGACGCTTCGCGCGCCGGATACCGCGAGTTGGTACGACGAACGCTGGGACCGGTTCTCGCGCGCCTCGGCGTTCGCGCGCCGACAGCCCCCGAGGACGCCGACACGAAGCTCCTTCGGCGCACGGTATTTGCCGCGCTCGGTTCACTCGCGGAAAGTCGGGAGGTTCTCGATGAAGCCGAACGGGTCGCGGACCTTTACTTAGCCGACCGAACATCGGTCGATCCGGACCTCGCGATTGCGGCGGCGAACCTTGCATCGCGGCGCGGTGGAGACGCGCGATTTGACGGCTGGGTGAAACTCATTGAAGGGTCGGAGAACCCGCAGCAGCGCCAAGTCGCGCTATACGGGCTAGGCGGCTTCTCCGAAAAGGGGCTCGCCGCGCGTGCGCTCGATTTTGCGCTCACCGACAGCGTCAAGAAGCAGGACACGTTTTATATCCCGTCGATCATGTTTAGCCATTACACGACGCGGGATTTGGCGTACCAGTGGCTCAAGGACAACTTTGAGAAACTAAAGAAGCGGATTCCCGAAAGCCACATCGGCCGCCTTTACGGTGGGTTCGGTGTCTTTGCGTCGCCGGATCGCCGCAAGGACGCGGAAAAGTTCTTTGGCGCCCCCGAACGAAAACTCGAAGGAGGCGAGCGTCGACTCGCCGAGGGCCTCGAGCTTCTCGATTTGTCGATCGCGCTCCACCGCCGCGAAGGCGAGCGCGCCCGTCGCTACCTTACGTCGCTCACACCGCAAGGCGCCCCGGTCAAGCGCGTCTCAGAAGCGGAAAAACGGTCCGCGAACTGAAGGTTATTTTTGCTGAATCGGCGGTGACGCCACACGAAGGTTGATCTCAGCTTCGACAAAACTCCCAAACGTAACGATCTCTTCTCTCGGTGCCGCTTGACCCTCGAGCCGGTCGTACGCGGACCACAACTGCCGAATCGACATTGTTTCTTCCCACTTGAGACTCGTCAAATCGAAAACGCGCAGAGCCGCACCCTGCGCGGTCGGCAAATCCGCGCGGTGACACGACCCGCATCGACTCTCGAGAATCCCACGCGCTTCGTCGCGATGGGGGTTGACGGCAGAAACTGCAACCCGCGTCGGGTCCGGTGGTCGCGCAGTGCAACTCCCGAAAAAGACAAAAAACGCGGCGCCTGCGACGATGCCCGCAGCAGAACGCATCGCTAAAAATCGATGTCGTTGGCCTTAAGCCACTTCTTGAACTCGTCGACTCCGTGGCGCAGTCGATAACGCTTACCGTTTCGGTATTCGTGGTGCTCGAGGTGGATGTGCGGACCCGCGCTTCGGCCTGAGCTGCCGACAAATCCGATCAACTGGCCTCTGCGCACGCGCTCACCAATCTCAACGGGAGGATCGTCGAGCTGGTGCGCGTAATAAAGGAGCTTGTAATTGTCGGCGTTCCCTTCATTCGTTCGAACGACAACGTAATTCCCGAACCCACCGTTATAAGCCTTCTTGACGACAACACCATCGTACAGCGACTGGATCGGCGTCCCAAGATGATCCAAGTAGTCGACGCCATGATGAGTCCCCGTGAGTCCGCGGCTCTGATACCCATCCGGCGAAACCTTCAAATTCCCACGAAAATCTCGCCCATACTCGGGTGGACGCCCAATCTCCGACTTCATCTTCTCCATGACGAGCGGCTGCACGAGCTCGCGAAACACGCGCCAATACTCCTCGAGCACCGCCGCATTGCCCTTCGACCGCCATCGCCAAAGCTTCCGCCCAAAATTGGGCATCTCGCCGTGCGGCGGCCACAGCTGAATCTCTTCAAGCGACGACTGCGGGAACTTGAGCCGCAAAACCGCGGTGGTGATGTCGTGCGCGTTAAAGACTCCGTTTCGCACGAGCTCATCCACAACCTCAAACTCGCGCGTTGGGTTCGACCCCTCCCCTTCGGGATCGTCTTTCGATGGCCGCCAATCGAGCTTCGGCGCGCTCTTCGACGCGTCCTCGCCAATGGGCGCCGCACCCGCAAACGAAGACACCGCGCCCACCGCTCCGATTTGCGCAACACTCGGTGTATCGGAGAGACTCCCCTTGACTGTTTCCCGAAAGAAAAGCCCGCCGCGCTGCCAATAATAAATGTCGATCTTCGGGTCAGGCCGCGACGGAACACCACCTTCATACGCCACGCGAACTTCCGCTATCTCGTCGTGATCGATGTCTTTGAAGTCGATCCCACGAATCGCGTTCCGATGGTTCTCTGGCAATACGGTGTAACAACCAAAAACCTGCTCGCCCGCAAGTCGACCCCCGACATACCGCGCCGTCCGAGCCTTTCCATCGAGCGTCACGATCGATTGGACGACCTTGCCTCCTTCGCCCTCGCTCGCAATGAGAAGTTCTTTCATCCCCTCAAATCGAACATCAGCCGCCTGCAGGTACAGCGTCGCGCCCGCGCCCTCGCAAATTCGTCCGCGATACACGAGGCGCATATCGCCTTTCTTCTCGGCGATAACCGCGACCCCGCGCGTTTCCAGGCTGTCTCGAAAAACCGGACCAACGAGAATCGTCTCGGGCGACGCATCGTCGACAACATCAACGCGATGAACTTCCATCATGCGGCCAGCTTTAAGCCGCAACAGTTCCGCGAGTTTCCAGTCGAGCGGAACAAGCTCGGCCTTCTTTCGCACGCGCGGCGCGACCTTCGCCACACGATGGGCCGTCGGGGTGGTGCGCAGAGTCGGCTTCGTAACCGATGACGAAACCGCCGTCGTCAAAGGAGGAAACTCCTCGCGCGTCGAAAACCCCAAAAGCCGCTCTCGAAACGCAACTTCCCGGACGCCAAAAACCCACCTGTGTCGCCCCTTGGCCTTCGAATTCTCTTTACCAAGGCGCTCGCGCAGCGCCGGGAGTACACCCTTCACGCCACGTTTGTCGGCGAATCGAATCGTGACATCGATGAGGCGCGCATCGCGAAACGTGTATAACGCGACCGCGCTGTGCCCCCCGACTTTAATCTCCTCCGAGAACGCGCGATAGGTTTTCGAAGCAGAAGCGGCGATGTGCGCGCTGTCCTCGCGAAGCCCGCGTGCACGCATTCTCACCTTTTCGACCGGTGCGCCCCATTCGATTCGAAAGAGGTCGTCGAAAGCGACGTTGCGTGCGGCGGCGCTCGCGGCACCTTCCCCGAGAAGGCCACCACACACGATCGCGACGACGCTGAATAACCGGCTCAAAAAAGATCTCCCCTCAAGTTATTTACTGAAGCAACCCTTTTTTACCAGGATTTATTCCGACTGTCTAGAAAATAGGCCGGCGGGAATGTTGGAACAGCGGTCTCTTTCGTTAGAAAGAGCCCACAAGGCCGAGGCCAAAACCGAGCGTCCGCGGCGGTGCAAGGTCACCTCGCGATGGGCCGAGTACAAGTGGCGGAATAACCACAGGTGTGAATCGAACCGACGGCGGCGCGAGACGCATCGACTGGATAAAGTGCCCTTTCAACATCGTCCACCGCGGCGAATCGTACACCCAGGGCCGAACCCACGACATAATCCCGCCCGTCAGGTAGATCGACATCCCCACATAGAACGGCGTCTTGATTTCGTTGATGTCAAAGTAGTTGACCATCCCCCAAATCAAAAGCGCCATTCCACCGAGCACAAACCCACCGATCACGATGCCCCAAACCGTGTCGCCCTGAATAATCGACCCAAGCCCAGGGAAAACGAACACGTTAAGCGCGAAGTAACCCATGCGATGCCAGAACGGCTGGTCCATCGCTTTGAGAAGCGCCTGCTTCTGCAGTCCACTCAACCGCGCAAGTCGCTTTTCGGTCTTAAGGTAGTCATCGAACGAATCGACTGGCGCAAGCTTCAGCGCAAAGACGAGATCCTGATACTCGGCGTGAGTAAGACCCGTTGCCGCGCGGACATTTGTTCCGGCGACGGCGAAAACCGCAAACATCGCGAAGACCGTTGAGATTCTCTTGATGAATCGCATTTCGCTTACCCCCGCGCTTTCAAGAACCACCCGCGCCCAACCGCATAAAGCGCAAACACCATAAACGCAAACGGAATGAGCGGTGTGATGTTGCTGTCCGCAATCGTCGGGCCAACGGCGCCCGAAAAGTCGAGCGCCTTCTCAACGCCGGGGCTTAGCGCGACGAGCGCGAGCAATATCCCCGCGATGCTGCCGCCCGCGATGTAGCCGGACGACATAAGCACAGCCGGGCTCGATTCGGCCTCCGCGGCGGTCTCTCCCTTTCGCCCACGGTCGACAAACCACCGAACGAGGCCACCAATGAAGATGGGCATCGATGCGGAGAGCGGCAAGTAGACGCCCACCGCGAAGGCGAGCGACGAAACACGGCAAAGCTCGAGAACAATGGCAATGAAAACGCCGAGCAGCACCAACGCCCACGGGAGTTTCTGCGTGAGGATGCCGTCGATGATGAGCGACATGAGGCGCGCTTTCGGCGCGTTGTACTTGACGACGTTTGAGCCGTCGTCTCGCTCGGGAACGACGCCGTTAATTCCGGGGTCGGCGAGGTAGGCGATGTTGCCATCACCATCGACGAGGTATTTTCCGGGCGCCGTGCCGTTCGTCGGCTCGGTCAAGCGAAGCACGAAATATTCGTTCGCGTCCGCCTTCGCGTCGGGGCCTGTGAGGCGCTGTTTTTCCGCGCTCGCCGGCATCTTGAACGCCGCCGCCGAAACGCCCGGCGTCACGGCGTACTGAATCTTGCCCGCATCGTCGACGAGGTATCTGCCCGCAGGGATTCCGTCTTTCTTCTCTTCGACCTTATAAACAAAGTACTCGGCGGAATCTGTTTTTGCGGCGACCCCGAACAACTTCTGGCGCTCCTTGAGCGTCGACGTGTCGATCTTCGCGTCGTAGCTGCGTTTGACGAACGGTCGCGCATAAACCGTCGACGCGTCATTCAAAAGGAGAAGAATGCCGCCGATGACAAGGGCCGATGTCAGCGCCCCAATGAGAATACTCGTTTGTTGAAAGCGCGGCGTTGCACCAACAAGGAACCCCGTCTTGAGGTCCTGCGCCGTCGTGCCGCCATTCGATGCGGCGACACAGACAACCGCGGCGATCGAAAGCGCCGTGACGCGGTATTCGGGCCCTGTCCAGCCGAGCGCCAGAAAGATGAGGCACGTCAAAAGCAGCGTCGCGACGGTCATTCCCGAGATGGGATTCGACGATGATCCGATTTCGCCCGTCAGCCGCGACGAGACCATGACAAACAGAAAGCCGAACGCGAGGATGAGCATCGCGCCCAGCACGTTGAGCCTCAGCATGGGGGCTGCGGTGATCGCGACCACCAGGAGGGCACACCCGCCCGCAACGAACTGCCACGGCAAATCGCGCGACGTGCGAAAAACCACCGCCGGCGCCGAGGCGACCATTTCGCCTTTGATGGCCTTAACCGACGTGCGGATGAGGCCCATTCCCGACAAGCCGCGGTAGATCGCCTTGGCGATCGTCGGAAACTCGCGAATGAGGCTAATGATGCCGCCCGCTGCCACGGCGCCCGCGCCGATGTAAAGGACGTACGCGCCCCAAATGCTGTTTTTGCCGTGCGTCGCCATCTCTTTAATGGGGATCGTGCCGGGGAAAAGCGGCTCCGTGAGCCCGTCGCCAAACAGCTTGATCGCCGGAATGAGGACCAGCGACGCGAGAACACCGCCCGCGACCATGATGCTCGCGATGCGCGGTCCGATGATGTACCCGACGCCGACGAGTTCCGGCGCGACTTCGCACGACACCGTCCCACCTCTAAAGAACCCGAGCGCGTAGTCGACCGTGTCTTTCCAAACGCGCGTCCCCGACATCAAAAACTTGTAAGCGACCGCGATGCCGAACCCGGTGAAAACGGTTTTTGCCTCGGTGCCACCCTTCTCGCCCGCGATGAGAACTTCTGCGCAGGCCGTCCCCTCTGGGAACGCGAGCTTGCCGTGGTTTTTGACGACGAGCCCGCGACGAAGCGGAATCATCATGAGGATGCCGAGGAGACCGCCGAGCGACGCGACCACCATGACGCGCGCGAGTTCGAGGTCGTACCCAAGAATCATGATGGCTGGCATCGTCACGGCGACGCCGAACGCGATCGACTCGCCGGCTGAGCCCGTCGTCTGGACGATGTTGTTTTCGAGGATGGTCGCGGGGCGCACGTTAAACGCTTTCGCGAGCCACCGGAAAATCGTGATCGAGAGCACGGCGACGGGAATCGACGCAGAGACGGTCATGCCGACCTTGAGTGCGAGGTAGAGCGATGAAGCGCCGAACACGATGCCGAGAACGACACCGACGATGAGCGGCCCGGGCGCCAGCTCGGGGAGGATTCGTGACGGCGCGACGTAGGGGTGATGGCCGACGGCGGCGAACTCTGGGTCGACGGCCGGGTCGCCTTTAATAATCTGGTCAGCGGTTGATGACATCTGTTTCTCCTTGAATGGCGTTTCGGGGCGTCAGCGCCGCATCAATGCGACGAACCTTTCGAAGTAGACGTGAGCGTCGTGGGGTCCCGGTGACGCCTCCGGGTGGTATTGAACCGCGAAGGCCGGGCGATCGTTCTGCGCAAGGCCCTCGCAGCATCTGTCGTTGAGGGAGACGTGTGTGACGCGCGCGCGGCCCGTGATCGAGTCGGGGTCGACGGCAAAGCCGTGGTTCTGCGAGGTGATTTCGACCACGTTTGTTTCGAGGTTCAAGACGGGGTGGTTTGCGCCGCGGTGCCCAAACTTGAGCTTGAACGTGCGACCGCCGAGCGCGAGCGCCATGATTTGGTGGCCGAGGCAGATGCCAAACGTCGGCACGCCCGATTCGAGAATTGCGCGCGTCGCGTCGATGGCGTGGGTGAGCGCCGCTGGGTCACCGGGCCCATTCGACAAGAAGACGCCGTCCGGCTTCAACTGCAGCACGTCGCGCGCGGTGGCTTCGGCGCGCACAACCGTCACGTCGCACCCGACCCGTTCGAGCCGCCGCAAGATGTTCCACTTCGCACCAAAGTCGAACGCCACAACGCGATGCCGACGCGCGGCGTGTTCGGTCATCGTGCCGTCCGCTGCCGCGTTCGACGATTTCCATAGGGCCGCGGCGCCCGTCACCTCGCGCACCAAGTCGCGCCCCACGAGGCCCGGCGACGCCTTCGCGCGCGCCACGGCTTCGCGCGGATCGGCGTCAGGCCCCGAGAGGATGCACCCCTCAATGGCGCCCTCGTCCCGAAGGCGGCGCACGAGGACACGCGTGTCGATTCCATCGATGGCAACGACGCCATGCCGCTCGAGAAACGACGCAAGCGACTCGCGCGCGCGCCAGTTCGACGGTTCGCGACAAAAATCGCGCGCGACAAACCCCGCGAGGTGCGGGCGCGTCGACTCCATGTCGTCGGGGTTCGCGCCCGTGTTGCCGATGTGAGACGCCGTCATCACAACGATTTGCGCGCGATACGACGGGTCGGTGAGCACCTCCTGATACCCCGTCATCGCGGTGTTGAAGCAAACCTCGCCGACCGTCGCGCCGCACGCCCCAAACGCGCGTCCCTCAAAGACCGTTCCGTCGGCAAGCGCCAGGAAGGCTTGTTTCGGCGCCGCATCACGCCTCATAAACGACCTTACCCCCGACGAGCGTCGCACGAACGCGCCCCGTCATCGTCGCGCCCATCCACGGCGAATTTCCTGACTTTGAGCAGAGCGACGACGCCGACACGGTCCATTTCTCGTTGGGGTCGAAGACGACGACGTCGCCCGGCGCACCGGGCGTTAGCGTTCCGCCCGGAAGACCGATCACGTCGCACGGCCCTTTCGACAAGAGGCGGATCGCGCGGCCCATTGAAATCGTCTTTTGCCGAACAAGGGCGAGTGTCAGCGGCAGCGCCGTTTCGAAACCGACGATTCCATTCGCCGCCTGATCGAACTCAACCTCTTTCTCCACGAGGCTGTGCGGCGCGTGGTCGGTCGCGATCGCGTCGATCGTCCCGTCTCTCAGGGCGAGAACGACCGCATCGCGATCCGAGTCCCCGCGAAGGGGCGGCGCCATTTTGAAGTTTGAGTCGTAACCGCGCACCGACTCGCTCGTCAGCGAAAAGTGGTGCGGGGTCACTTCGCATGTGACGCGCACAACCCCGCGCGCACGAGCGGCGCGTACAGCCCGAAGCGCTGCGGCCGTCGAAATGTGCGCGATGTGAAGCCGCGCCCCGGGCCCCGCGAGTTCCGCGAGCGCGATGTCGCGCACAACCATCACCTCCTCGGCTGCCCCCGGATTCCCGCGCATCCCGAGCGCCGTCGAGAGCGGTCCTTCGTCCATCACGCCGCGCGCAAGCGTTCGGTCCTCTTCGTGCGCGATAACCACGAGGTCGAGCCCGCGCGCATATTCGAGCGCCGCGCGCATGACCGCCGCGCTCATGATCGGTTGCCCGTCGTCTGACACGGCAACGCACCCCGCGCGCTTGAGGTCGCCCATCTCCGCGAGCGATTCGCCGATAAGCCCTTTCGTGACGGCGCCGATTGGATAGACGCGGCAGTGCCCAACTTCCTTCGCCCGCGCGAGAATCAGCTCCGTGACGCCTCGGCTGTCGTTCACTGGGCGCGTGTTTGCCATGCAGCAGACCGCTGTCATGCCGCCCGCGACCGCGGCCCGTGTTCCCGTTTCAATGTCTTCCTTCCACTCCTCGCCCGGCTCACGCAGATGCGCGTGGATATCGACAAAGCCCGGCGCGACGACAGTGCCACGTGCATCAATGACGCGGTCGGCGCCGGTCGCAGCGCCACTCCGCTTTTGCGGTGCGCGCGCGATTCGCCCCGCATCGTCGATAAAAACGTCGCCAACTTTGTCGACACGGTTCGCGGGGTCGACGATGCGCCCGCCCTGAATAAGTGTTGTCACGCCGCCGCCTCCCCTCCTCCGAGCACCAAGTAGAGGACCGCCATCCGAACCGCAACGCCGTTTTCGACCTGCTCGAGAATGACCGACTGCGCGCCGTCGGCCACCTCGGGCATGATTTCGACACCGCGGTTCATCGGCCCCGGGTGCATAACAATCGCACTCTTCTTAGCCAGCGCGAGCCGCCGCGCGTTGAGCCCCCACAAAATCGCGTACTCGCGAAGCGACGGGAAAGCCTGGTCGTCGGTCATTCGTTCGCGCTGAATCCGAAGCATCATGACGACGTCCGCATCGCGAACAGCGTCATCCGCGGAGTTCGCAACGGTAACGCGCGCCCGCCCTCCGAGGCGCTCAATCCCAGGTGGGATAAGGGGCGGCGGCCCCGCGAGTCGCACGTGCGCACCGAGCCGCGCGAGCGCGAGAATATTCGAGCGCGCAACGCGCGAATTGCGGATGTCCCCAACGATGGCGACTTCAAGCCCTTCCACGCGCCCGCACTTGTCGCGCATCGTGTACGCGTCAAGCAGCGCTTGCGTTGGGTGCTCGTGCGCGCCGTCCCCCGCGTTAACAATCGATGCCGCCACGTGCCGCGCGAGGAGATGCGGCGCTCCCGCGCTTGCATGGCGCACCACGATGGCGTCGGGGCGCATCGCCATCAGGTTTTTTGTCGTGTCGATGAGCGTTTCGCCCTTCGATACGCTTGACGTCGATGACGCGAAGTTGATGACGTCCGCCGACAGACGTTTTTCCGCGACTTCGAACGACGTGCGCGTACGCGTCGACGCCTCGAAAAAGAGATTCACGACCGTCCGCCCGCGGAGCGTCGGCACTTTGCGGATGCGCCGGCCGCCGACTTCCTTCATCGATTTCGCGGTGTCGAGAATCCGCTCAATCTGCGCGCGACTCAAATCTTCGATTCCGAGGAGGTGTTTCATCGGACGTAGACGCCTTCGTCCGCAACGACGACGTTGTCGCGGCGGTCCGTAACGATGGCCCGCCCCACAAAATCCGCAGCGATGGGGAGCTCGCGATGCCCGCGATCGATAAGCACAGCGAGACGAATGGAGCGCGGGCGGCCATAATCCAAAACGGCGTCGATCGCCGCACGCACTGTGCGCCCGGTAAACAGCACGTCGTCGACCAAAACGACCGCTTTGTCGTCGAGCGATACTGGAATCTCGCTGGGCCCCACGAGCGGGTCCGCGAGGCGCCCGATGTCATCGCGATAAAGCGCGATGTCGACCGTGCCGATGACCGGGCGAATCCCCTCGGTCGCCTCAATCTCGTCGGCGATCCGATTCGTGAGCGCGACGCCGCCGTTTCTTATCGCGACAAGCGCCAGCGAACCGAGCGCGGGTTCGCCACCGCCCAGTCGCTCGACGATTTCGGTCGCCATCCGCCGTGTCGCGAGCCGAATCGCCGTGGCGTCAAGAATCGGGCGCGCATTCGTCTGCGCGACTAAACTCGTCGCGACGGCGCCCGGTTTTCGCACGTTTCGCCGGCCCCTTTTATGCCCCGCGCTCATCCGCACCCCTTCTTGTCCCAATTGATCCGCGTCAAATCTTTCGACACACTTGGGTTCATGCGAAGGACCAGCCTTGCCGACAAAGGCCAGAAGCGAACCACCTGTTCGTAGCGAGTCGCGAGTGTCAGCGATTTCTTCTCGGGTCCCCACGCAATTTCGATTTGTTCGTCGCTCAAGGTGATGTCGGTTTCGTCGCGCACGCGGCGTTTCAGCGCTTCGCGAAGGGCGGCGTCGTCCTTTTGGCGGTACGCGTTGTTCCCGGACTCGTGGAGCGCGTTGTTGACCTTGTGGTTTCGCCAAAGCACCGGCACAAAGAGAACGCCGGCATAAACAACAGCCGCCCCGATTGAATAAAGAACGACGGTGCGAACCCAGTTCTTCTCTTTTGAGAATCCGCTGCGACGGTGTGATTGATACAAAGTGGCCATTTCTATACCGCGTCGACAAAAGGCGTCAATTCAACCCCAATCCCCGGCTAGGCGGTTCGTTCGCTCGTGAGCGTGAGGGTCGACAGGAGCCCGCTTCGGCGCGCCGACGTCCTCGGGTCTGATCTGAAAGGGGGAACTCTTGTCCAAAATAGCCTTTGAGAATAGCGTTCCCAACTCTTACTCGTCCTCCTCCTCGTACTCGTTGTCGTCGTCGTGCTCATAAAACGCGCACGAATCACGATCCTCTTCGCCATACCGATTTCATTGCCACGACTCTCGGACAGCCGACGACCTATCAAACGAGGTGTCGACGGGGCGTGGAATTGCCGTTCTCATGATGCTTGATTAACTTCGTGCAGACTCACATTTCAAATCAGACCTGAGGACTTTTGCGAGCCGGAGCGAGCCCAGACGCCGCCCGCCCGACGCAAATGTTGCCCGTTATCCGGGAATCAGGGTCAATTCAACCCGCTAATCGTTTCTGGTACCATTCGCGGCTCGATGGTGATGACCCGTCTCAATCCGTTCGAGCGATTGCGCACGTTGCCGCACCCCGTCCTCCTGGAGAGTGGCGGCAATTTTGACGCGGATGGGCGACGGACGATCGTGGCGGCCGATCCTTTCGCGGTGCTCACGGTTCGTGGCGGAGTCGCGACAGTAACTCGGCGCGGACAAGGTGCAACACGATGCTTGGCGGCGTCGTGGGATGCGCTTCGCGATTTCGTCGACGCGCACACCGCTCGGGCCGCCATCGTCATTGGGATGACGACCTACGAGGCCGGACTCGAAATCGAAGGGATTCGGTCGCGCCACGAGCAAAGTCGGTTCCTTCCCGAAGTCCATTTCGCCGCGTATGACGATTTCGAGGAGACGCCCGTTGCTCATCGAACGTGCGCAAAGTCGTCTCACGATTCGCCTTCGCCACGCGGCATACCGCACGGTCTTCCTCGGATCATTTCGTCTAACTTCGATCGAGATGGGTATTTGAGCGCGGTCGAGCGCGTTCTTGCGTATGAACGCGCGGGCGACATTTATCAAGCAAACCTCTCGCAACGGTTCGAAGCGCCTTTTCGCGGCGATCCGTTTCGGCTTTTCGATGCGCTGCAGACCGTCAACCCCGCGCCGTTCGCGGCGTACCTTGAGACGCCCGAGTTCGCGGTCGCGTGCAATTCACCGGAACGGCTCGTGAGCGGTCACATCCGATCGCGCGAAATCGAATCGCGCCCCATCAAAGGAACCGCACGAGACGGCGAAACGCTCGTTGCGAGCGCGAAGGACCGGGCCGAGCACTTAATGATCGTCGATCTCGTTCGAAACGACCTCGGGGCAGTCGCCGAGACGGGCAGCGTCGTGGTCGGAGACTTTGCGCGAATCGTTCAGTACCCAACGCTCTGGCATTCGGTGTCGACGGTGCGTGCTCGGATGCGCGAGGGAACCGGAGCCGTCGAAGCGTTGCGCGCGCTGTCGCCGGGAGGATCGGTCACGGGGTGCCCGAAGGTTCGCGCCATGGAAATCATCGACGAGCTCGAACGGGCGCCGCGCGGCGTCTACTGTGGGAGCATCGGCTATATCAAGCACACGGGCGAATTTGATTTCAACATCGCGATTCGAACGGCTGTCGTCGCAGGCGGGCGCGCGCATTACGCGGCGGGCGGCGCCGTCGTCGCGGACAGCGACCCAGCCGCGGAGTACGATGAAACGCTCCTCAAGGCGGTCGCGTTCTTTGATGCCATAAATTCTTTTTACCCGCGGTAAAGAAACCGCATCGCACGCTTCGTAAGGTCGATCGTTTTTTGCGAATACGGGTACCACCAAAGTTCTTTTTTGGGCAGCCCCACGCGATCGATGTTGACGTGGCGCTTGTCACAAAGGTCACGAAGCCCGTCGTCCGAATGGACGCGGCCCAAACCGGACTCCTTGACGCCGCCGAACGGGGTCTCGGGCATTCCGTAAACCGAGAGGACGTCGTTCACCATGACGCTGCCCGCCTCAATCCGCACCGCCAGCTCTTCGCCCCGACGGCGGTCGGCGGTAAAAACGTACGCGTTCAGCCCGAGATGTGAATCGTTGGCGAGGCGCATCGCTTCATCGACGGATGACACCTTGCATATCGGCAAGACCGGACCAAACGTCTCCGCGCGTACGATTGGCATGTCGGGGGTGCAATCGACGAGAACGGTCGGAGGATAAAACCGCCCGCGCCCATCGCGCCGCTTCCCGCCCGTGAGAGCGCGCGCGCCAAGCCGTATCGCTTCATCGACTTGACGTTCGACGGTGTCGATCTGGCGATCCCACGTCATCGCGCCGACATCGACCTCGTCGTGTCCGTCCCCCTGGCGCAGCTCCAGGGTGAGCGCGACGATGCGGTCAACGAGCGCGTCGTGAATCGACTGCGGGACGTAAGCACGCTCAACGGAGACGCACACTTGCCCCGAGTTCGCAAAAGCGCCCCAGACAAGCGCGCGCGCTGTTCGTTCAAGCGGTGCATCGTCGCAAACCACCGCGGGCGCCTTTCCCCCAAGTTCCATCGTGCACGGGATAAGTTTTGCGCCGCAGGCCGCAGCGACGCGCTTCCCGGTGGCAACGCTGCCGGTGAAGATGATTTGGTTGACACCACTTTCAATGAGGGCCGCGCCCGTCTCGCCACGGCCCGTGACCACCTGAAAGAGATCCTTGGGCAAGCCGGCTCGATCCCAAAGTTCCTTGGCCTTCTGCGCAATGAGCGGCGTAATCTCCGACGGCTTGAGCACGACCGCATTGCCCGCAATGAGCGCCATGAGCGTCTCACCAAGCGGAATCGCGAACGGAAAGTTCCACGGCGAAATAATCCCGACGACGCCGCGCGGAACGTAATGAACCACGCTCCGCCTGTGGAGCATTAGGTGAAGACGAATCGGCTGCGGCGCTAAAATTTTCGAGGCGCGCTTTGCGAAATACGTGACGAGATCGCAGACGGGAAAAATCTCCATACCGAACGCTTCGTTTCGCGTTTTGCCGTTTTCGCGAACGAGCAGGTCAGCCACATCATCCGCTTGCCGAACCAGCTCGCTGCGAAACTTTAGAACCTCTCGCGCGCGGTCCGCCACCGATCGGGCGGCCCATTCTCGTTGCGCCAGGCGCGCACGCGAAACCGCTGCCGCGACCGCGCGGGCGTCCTCGACCGGAACCGACCCAATCTTCTCGCCGGTCGCCGGGTTGTGAACATCGATCCGTTCAGCGCCTCGCGACGGCGCCTTGTCTGGACGTATATGGGTAGGTGTTTCCACGGTTTCGCCTCCTTAGCTCTATGCAGTTTGCCCCGTGGATTGTTCCGCCGCAATAGCACCACGGGACGGAATCGCGTAACCCCTGATCGCCACAATCGCCAACGCCACGCCCCATAGAACCGAAACGCCTGATGCAAGTGAGAGCGCCAGCAGCGACGAAAAGATTATTGTCGGCGCCGGATAGACGATCGCAATCGAAAACCCTTGAACGATGTAAGCAGCCGCAACGGCCATCGCCGCGAAAAAAACGCTCGCGGTTCCAAGCGATAAGAGCGACCGTTGCCGCGCTGCGAGGTCGGCGCGCCGATTGAGAACCCACCACGCCCCGCTCTGAGTGCCCACGACGATCGTTGAAATCAAAACCCCGACGACGATGAAATCGCCCCGCTCTCGGACCGCGGAGAACGTTGCCGGCAGTCCCGACACCGCGAGCGTCAGAACGGCGACGACGGCACCGAGGATGCCAATCCCTACGGCAGCGCCCGCGAAGAGCCTCCTTGGATCAAGGAGGAGCGCGAAAACAACAATGAAGGGAAGCGCGACCGCGAGCCTCGACAAAATGTTTGCGTCCGCCCACACCTCCAAGCGAGCTCGGACAGCGCCCATCATTGCAGGAACTGAGCGGTCAGGCTGAAGCGTCACGCCAAGTTCTCGAGCCCACGTTTCGACGAATGCCTTCACCCCTTCGTCGGCGGCTGCGTTTCGCCTTGCGCGATCCTCGTCACCCAGCTGAAACGCCGACGTGAGCGGCCGCCCAACACTTGCCCTCGGCGGCTCCACTCCCAACGCCAGCGCCAGCGTCGGCGCAACATCGTGCGGTTGTGAATCACCGTGGTCACCCGGCCGAACATTCGCACCCACAAGTACGACGGGCGTCCGCGTCACCTCTCGCTCATCCCCACCGTGTCCGCCGCGGTCGGTGTGCCCGTGATCCGCCGTAATCAGCAAGAGATCCCGCGACAAATCAAGCGCCCGCACGATCTCTTCGATTCGTCGTCCCGTGTCGGCGATCGCCGCTCGGTACACGCGACTCGCAGCGCCGTGGTCGTGCCCTTTATCGTCAACGGCAAGAAAATGAAAGACCGCGAGCGCCCTTTTCTCGCGACGAAGCGCCGCGAGCGCGATCCGCAACTCCGGCGTATGCTCGCCGACGGCTGACCCAAACTGCTCGAGCCACCACTCAATTTTCGGTTTGTAGAGAATGCGGGCAATTCCGGCGTCACCCGCACGCGCGAAAATCGTGTCGACCGTCAGCTCGCGCTTTTGCGCGTTGGACGCAATTCCGTGAACAAGGACCCCGGCCCCCGTCCCAAGCGTCGCGTATTGCGTCCGCGACCAACTGGGCGGTTCAACGGTGCTTGTGAAATACGCTCCACGCTTTAGGGCCTCGCGAAGCGCGCCGGGAACCATAATCTCGGAAAAATGGTCCGCGCCAAGTCCATCGACAACAACAAGCACGACCCGCTCTGCGAGCGCAGGCCCCAGAATGGGCCGTGCAGGCGCGATGAAGCGATACGCTGGCAACTCGACGGTGTTGGGCAACCCCGACCCCGCGACACCCGAGAAACCGGCAAGTCCGAACGCGAGCGCAGCCGTCGCTCCAAGTCGGAGTCGGGAAACGGCCAGTGGAGCACGGAAAAGAGACATGCGACCCGCCTACCTCACAGCGGAAACCTTGCGAACAGCTGCGTCACGAAAAGCTCGCGCCCCTTCCAGTAGAACCCAATCCCAATGTCGGTCACGTCGCGATCGAGAATATTCTTTCGGTGGCCGGGACTGTTCAGCAGATTAACGTGTGCATGACGTATATGCTCCTCCATCGTCCACGGCGCCGACGCCCAGTGGATGTTCTCCGTCACGCGGCGATACCGAATCCCTGCTCGCTTCACGCGATCGACCATCGTTCCCGTCGCTGGCGATTCGTGCGAGAAGAACCGATTTGCAAACATGTCTTTCGAATGCCCCCACGCAACGCGGGCAAGGCTGTTGTTCCAGTTCAGTGCTGGCAGCTTGTACTCCGCGCGCGTTCGATTCACGAGATCCACCATCGCAAGCTCAGGAACGTAATCGCCCTCCGACGAAACGAGTGACATCGTTCCGCCTGAGCTTCCCGTCCCTTCCGCGCAACCCAGGGCCACCAACATCAACACAAGACATAACGTGGTTCGCATAAACCCTCCGATGGCCAAATCGCCGGTCCCTTCTTAGAGTAAAGGCAACCTCCGTTCCCACGCAAACCGACGAAATCTCGTGTGCGCACGCACCCCGGCTCGGCGCCGGTGTCGAATAGGACCGACAGAGGCGCAGGGCTTTTCATTCGGTCTTGCTCACCGCCTCGGCGCCCCTCGTGCTTCTCGCCCCGAGGCCGAAGGGACGGCCCCGCGCGAGGTGGGACCATTCCCAACCGTCACGTGCGCTTGCAACCGCTGAAACGTCTTCGGACCGATTCCACGAATTCTGCGAAGCTCCCGCGTCCGCGCAAAACGATGACGCTCACGATAGGCGACGATCGCTCGCGCGCGTTTTGGCCCAATCCCCGGTAGCGTCGATAACGCCTCCGCGGAAGCCTCATTGAGATCAAGTTTGGGCTGCAATGCCGTGGTTGCATTCTCATCACGCTTCCCGATCGTGTCGCGCTCGGTTGGCTGCCCACGCGCCTTCAACGACGCCGCAGCCACGAATTCGCCGCTGCCAATAACGACGAGCCCTACGACCAGTGACGCCACAAAGATTCTCGGATTCATTCGATCACCTCCACATTGTTTTTCACGGCACCGCGCCGCGCCCTCTCGCATCGCAACGGCCGTGCCATCAATGTTCGCCGAGAAACGCGGCGATATTGATTCTCGAACGTGCGCGTTGAGCGAAATACGCTCAGCCGTGAGCGAATATCGCTCGGCCACCGACTAAGCGCGCTCGGCAATTGCGCGTCGCCACTCCGACACAACGACCGTTACTGCGCCGAAAAGAACCATTGCCCCACCCAAAAGTGCCGACACGTGGGGCTCTTCACCGCGCAACCCAACAGCGATCGCCACGCCAAAAACCGGTTGCAAAAAAATCGACACCGCAAGCCGCGACGCTTGAAACCGCTCCAGCGCAACAAACCACACCATGTAGCCCGCCGCCGTGCAGACGACACCCAAGTAAAAGAGCGCGAACAGCGTCGCCCCACTCCACGGAACCTTCGGCAAGTCGCTCCACGCGACCGGCAACGAAATGACGCTGCCCACGACGAGCCCCCACGCCGTGATCGTTAGCGCCGAATACCGCTTGAGGAGCGAACGCCCCACGATCGAACACCCCGACTCGACCGCAACCGACAAAAAGATGAGAAGGTCGCCCACTTGCCACCGTCCCGACAGCACGCGCACCGGGTCCATGATGAGAAAGATCCCCCCAAACCCCAACGTCGCAGCAACGACAACCGCCGGTGTAATTCGCTCGCGCAAAAAAATGGCGGCGTTCACCGCGATGAGCACCGGCTCAAACCCACGAATGAGCACACTGTGCGACGCGCTCGAATCGGGAAGCCCCGCGTAGCCCAAATGCAAATTGACGCTGAACCCCGTCACCGCGAAGAGCACGACGCGCGCCACATCGCCCCACGTGCGCGGCACGCTGCGCGCGCGAACGGCGAAGGGAACGATAATCATGGCCGCGACGAGAAACCGAATGAACGTGAGCGCCGCCGGTGGGATGTACGCCGCCGACCGCGGATCGACGACCGCCGCCGCGACCGAGTCAGACCCGCCCCAGAGTGCCGTCAGAAGGAGGACCAGCGCAATCACCGCGCTGTTTGAAAGCCTGCGAGCCATGTCGGGAAAGATTACAGCGGAAGCGGAACCAACGCGAACACCTTACGATTCAACCTCGGGCGAGATACCGGCGCACCCGCCCCCTTTTTCTTAGGTTCCGCAGACGTCGTTCGACCCGCACGACAAGCCGTTCGAACCACCTCCACAGCGCGCCGCGCACTGGTCTATCACCATACACGTTGCGCAACACCTCCGCGTGCAAAGATTACCAACGCACGCGTACTCGGCCCCACCGCAATCGGTGTCCCGAATACAGCCTCTCGTGCAGTGCGATGAAGGCGGAGTCAGCGTGTTGATGCAGAAAAGCCCCGGCCCGCAATCGGCGAGCGACGTGCAGGCATCGAGAATCCCCTTCACGCACCCGGCGTCGACCGTCGGCGGCGGCTGCCACCCTGCCTCTTCGCAACGCCCATTCGACCAGCGACACCTCGTCGGGTGCTGGGCGCAGTCGTTCCAACTCGTAAGGCCGCTGCAAGGCTCACATGTCTTTTTTGGGCACTCATACGGCGGCGTGTCGTTGCACTGACCCCACTGCATCTCGCAGTACTCCCCGCTCTGGCAATCGGAATCCCAGGTGCATTCGTCGCACGTCCCATATTTGGCGACCGGCTCGTTCGCCATCGCGGCGTAACACGAGGTCGGGTATGTGTTGCCGCGGCAGCCGCACACGCGCATCCGCGAGTCGCCGTCCCAACGACAACCGGTCGGCCGAGGCTCGCACGTCCCCTGTGAACCAGGTGCGGAGCACGCACCAACCGGAAACTTGCAATACTCGGTCGATGACGCGCAGCTGGGCCGACTCGGCGTGCCGCACGTCCTGTCAATTCCTGCGTCAACAACCGCGGCTCCACCATCTCGCACCCCGGCATCGGCGACGGCCGTCCCTGCGTCGCTTCCGACCCCAGCGTCGATCGGCAAACCGGCGTCACGCGGGTTCGTCCCGGCGTCCACAGGCGGGAACGCCCCGCCACCACCCGAAGTCTGCGATCCAGCCGCCGGATCGAGAGGCGTCGACCCACACGATGCGACGAGCAGCCCCGCGCAGACGATGAACGAGCGTTTGACTCGCCGCAACCATGCCTCGATGAATCGCTCCATAGATAACGTCCTCCGCCTCAACCGAACGCAACTTGTGCGCCATCGAATGCGCTAAAAAAAACTCTCTGATTCCTTCATTCACGCGATCAGCAGCGTCAAAAAGCGCCAGCGCTCCTTCAAGGGGGCGTCGAAAAAACCGGCGCTGCACTCCCGCGCGCCGCCTTATATATAGATGTAGCGACGCACGAATCGGCCAAATGCAGGGCGCTCATCGACTGAGTCGCGGGCGAAGTCCATCCTAAAGACCGCTGGAGAGCCCCCAGTTCGCCGTGATCGCCCTCACGTCGAAGTCGTCGACATTGCCGTTTCCGTCGACATCGGACATCTCGTCGAACGCCGCACCGCCCCGCTCTTCGCCGTAGCGCGCCGCAAGGTCGAGCAGATCGCTGCCGTCGACCCGGCCCGAGGCGTTCACGTCGGCCGGCACGCCCGGTTGCACGAGCCGGAGCGCCTCATGCCCCTCGTCCAACCGCACCGCCATCACCGGTGACGGCACGGGCAAGTCAAACGACTGCGACGCCTTATCGACCAACACGTCAACCTTCGCGACGCCGCCTTCGTGGAGCACCTCGAGCGGCATCCGCATTGGAAACGCCCGTCCGCTCGGCTCAGACACCGTGATGCGCGCCACAAGCCCGCCCGCGGTCGATACCGTTTTGCTTGCGAGCACAAATTTCGGGTACCCGGTTTCGCGGAGCCACGCATTAAAGAAGGGCGTCAAATCAAACCCCGAGGTCGCCTTCATCACGTCCTCAAACGTTTTGATCGACACGCGCTCGCCGCTCTGTTGCGCAAGGAAGTTTCGCACGCCCGCAAAGAACGCCGCGTCGCCAACGGTGCGTCGAAGCATATGCAAAACCGCCGCGCCTTTTTGGTAAACAACACGGATATATTGCTCCGCCCCTGGGCCATCGATCGGCCCGTCGGCGCCTGGCCCAACGCCACCGCGGTATTCTTCTTGCGACGTGTGGAGATGCGCCCACGTTCCTGTGCGCGCGTTCGAGTGCAAAACCGCAAGATACTCTGCGAACCCTTCGGAGAGCCAATTCGATTCGAAGGTCGCCGGCGCCACATGAATGCCAAACCACTGGTGCGCCGCTTCGTGCGAGAAGACCTCGAACGCGGTCTCGTTGAAACCCTCGTCCCGATCCTCGAAAAGAAACTCGGCGATAAAAAAAGTCGACTGCTGGGCTACCCCACCCGAGAATGCCGAGTTGAGCATCGCCGCGTCGAGCTTGCCATACGGGTAATCGACGAACAGCCTCGAAAACAGTTCAACCGCTGACACCGTATGGTTCAAAAATTTGTCGTGCGTCGACTCGTAGCCTCCCATCGTCGCGATTCGAACGGGGACATTCTTTGTCGCGACGCGCGCGGTCGCCTCTTTCGTCACCATTTGGCCGATCGACAACAAGATCCAAGGCGTCGGCTCAAACGAGACGAAGCGGTGGCGCGCCCGTCCGTTTGCGGTTGTGACGCCCACGCGGTCGCCGAGGGCGTTTACGAGCAGCGATTCGGGAACGTCGACGGTGAGGTCGATGTTGAAGCGATCGGCCCACGGGCCATTGTACGAAATCGGGTAGAAATAAACGCCGAGAAGGTGCGAGAGGCGGCTCTGGACAACACAGTACGCGGACTGGACGCCGCACGAAATCGGGCCCTTGGCCTCGACGACAAACGTGACGGTCTCGCCAGCGCCGAGCGTGCGGCCGTATGAGACGACGAGCACGCCGTTTGAATGCGCATACGCGACATCGGCACCGCCCGGTGTATGGACCGAGCTAACCGTTACGTGTGTCTGTTGCCTTTCATGAAAGCCGCGGTGCGCTTCATCGCCGAGTGCGCGTGCTCCGCCGCAAAGAACTCGGCTTTAACGCGCTGCCGATCGACCGCCGCGGCCTGCGCTGACAGAGGCGCCGTCTCCATGAGCGACGCAAAAACGACAACAGAAAAGGCTTCGCTCCGCGTCATCGTGACACCCTTGAATCGGCTATTGGCCGCTTGAAAGCCCCCAGTTCGCCTTGATCGCGTTCACGTCGAACTCGTCGACATCGCCATTCCCGTCGACATCGGACATCTCGTCGAACGCCGCGCCGCCCCGCTGCTCGCCGTAGCGCGCCGCAAGGTCGAGCAGATCGCCGCCGTCGACCCGGCCCGACGCGTTCACATCCGCGGGAACACCCGGCTGCACGAGCCGAAGCGCTTCGTGCGCCTCGTCCAACCGCACCGCCAACACCGGCGACGGCACCGGCAAGTCAAACGACTGCGACGCCTTGTCGACAAACACGTCGACCTTGGCCGCGCCACCTTCGTGGAACACCTCGAGCGGCACGCGCATCGGAAACGCCCGACCGCTCGGCTCGGACACTGTGATGCGCGCGACGAGCCCGCCCGCGGTCGAAATCATTTTGCTCGCGAGGACAAACTTCGGATAACCGGTTTCGCGCAGCCACACATTAAAGAAGGGCGTCAAATCAAACCCCGCGGTCGTCTCCATGACGTCCTCAAACGTTTTTATCGGCACGCGCTCGCCGCTCTGCTGCGCGAGGTAGTTTCGCACGCCCGTAAAGAACGCCGTCTCACCCACGTAGCGTCGAAGCATGTGCAAAACCGCCGCGCCCTTTTCGTAGACGACGCGGAAATAATCGCCCGGCCCCGGTCCATCGATCGGGCCATCGGTGCTCGGCCCCACGACGCCGCGGTAGTCCTCTTGCGCCGCGTGTAAATGCGCCCAGGTCGCCGTGCGCGCGTTCGAGTGCAGCACCGCGAGGTATTCCGCGAACCCTTCGGAGAGCCAGTTCGAATCGTTCGTCGCGGGCGCAACGTGATTGCCAAACCATTGGTGCGCCGTTTCGTGCGAGAAGACTTCGAGGATGAGCTCGGTCCAGCCCGCATCGCCAGACTGGAACAGCACTTCGCCGATGTAAAACGTCGCTTGCGGCGCCATACCGCCGCTAAACGCCGAGTTGGTCATCGCCACGTCGAGCTTGCCGTAAGGGTAATCGAGAAACAGATTCGAAAAGAGTTCGATCGCCGCGACCGTGTGGTTCAAGAATTTGTCGTGCGTCGATTCGTAGCCGGTCATCGTTGCGATGCGGACGGGGACGTCTTTTGTTGCGACGTGCGCGGTCGCCTCTTTCGTGACCATTTGGCCAATCGACAGCGTGACGAACGGCGTCGGCTCGAACGACACGAAGCGATGCCGCGCGCGCCCATTCGCCGTGGTGACGCCCGCGCGATTGCCGGGTGCGTTCACGAGGAGCGCGTCGGGAACGTCGACGGTGAGGTCGATGTTGAAGCGGTCGGCCCAGGGGCCGTCGTACGAAATCGGGTAGAAGTAAACGCCGAGAAGGTGCGAGAGGCGGCTTTGCACGACGCAGTAATCCGACTGCCCGCTGCACGAGAGCGGCCCTTGCGCGGCAACAACAAACGTGAACGTCTCGCCCGTGCTGAGCGTGCGGCCGTACGAGAGGATGAGGACGCCGTTTGAATGCGCGTACGAAACCCCAGCGCCACCGGGCGTTTGAACCGATGTCACGGTGACGTCAGAAAGAATGAAGGACGACGTGCTGATGGGGCTTCGCGCGGCGATTGAGACGGTCGCGGTCACGCGAAAATCGCCGGTTGACGGTGTCATGACGACTTCGAGCCGTTCGTCGGTGATGTCGGTGCCGGACGTCGGCTCGGTGTTGCCTTTCATGAGCGCGGCGCCGCGGTTGACCGCCGTCTGCGCGCGCTCCTTCGCGAACAGCTCGGCTTTGGCGCGCTGTCGATCGAGCGCCGAAAGTTGCGCTGACGCGGGAGCGGAAATGCCGAGCAACATCGCAACCGATAAACAAGCGGCTCTGAACCGAGTCATGGCGCCACCTCGAGACGCCCGCCGATCCAGGTCACGGGTGTTGGTGTGTTGAGCGCATCCCGAACCTGACGGGATGTCGACATGAAGGCGATGTCGGTCGCACTCTTCGAGAGAACGTCAAACGTGAGGGTCCAAAGCGTGCGCCTTCCCGATAAGTTCGTGCCGCGGCCGTCCCAGCGCTTGAGCTCCGCGATTCCGGCGAGAATCAGTCCGGGCGCGGATTCGGCGGCGTGCGACAAAATCGGTGTGGTCAACGCGTTGCCGGGCGACGCGGCCCGAAGGCGAAGCACCGCGGGATCAAACCCGAGGTCAAAGGCGGCCCCCGACACGGTTCCAAGGTCCTGTGTCACGACGGTCAACTCGAGCGTGCCGGCCGATGCCGATGTCTTGGTGAGGCAGACGCGGCCACCGGTGCACGGCCCCGCGGGTGTGAATTCGCCCGGAAGGCCCGTGATGGGCGGTGGACCATCGGGGCGCGGTGCGGAAACGGCGCCGTCGGTCACGGCAAAAGTAAGGGGCGACGAGGCGCGCGTGTCGCGATGAACTTTGACTTGGCTCGTGCCAAAACCGGCCGACGACGGCACGAGCGCCACGACTTCGTTGGCGTTCCAGCGAATGATCGCGGCGGCGTAACCATTGAACGTGACTTTGCCGCTGCCCGACGTCGCACCGAAGCCGACCCCCTTGAGCGTCACCGCCGTTCCCGCGGGACCCGACACCGGCGACAGCGTCGCGAGGACGATGTCGTCGCTCGAAACCGTCGAGCACGCGATCGGCGCGACCAGCGCGAAGGAGAACGCCACGCGTACCGACGTCAAATGGTGGCGTCGCAACGTCACGCGCGCACCTCGATCCGACCGTCGCCCGCGACAATCTCGCCAACCTCGACCGCGAGCGCGCCGTTCGAAACGAGCGCATCCGCGAAAGCGGCAACGCCCTTTGAATCGATCGCGACCAGAAGCCCACCGGACGTTTGAGCGTCGGCGAGCAGCGTTCGGGTCGCGCCGTCAACGCGCGCGTCAAAATCCGTGAACGATTCGGCTTGCTCGAGATTCGCCTTAGACCCGCCCGGAACAACGCCCTGCTCCGCGAGCGTTCGCGCGCCCGGCAGCAGCGGCACGGCGCCAGCATGAATCACAGCGCCGACTCCCGAACCGAGCGTCATCTCGTGGAGGTGCCCGAGGAGCCCGTACCCCGTGATGTCGGTTGCGGCATGAACATGCGCGCGCACCCCCCGCATCGCATTTCCCGCGGCGCGGTTGAGTTCCTTCATCGATTGCACCGCGGTGGCCACAACGTCGGCCGGTGCGACGCCGCGCTTCACGGCGGTCGAAATGACGCCGGTCCCGATCGCCTTCGTCAACACAAGGCGGTCGCCCACGTGCGCACCGATGTTGCGGATAACTTCGGCCGGGTGAACGCGCCCAACGACCGACAACCCGTACTTTGGTTCGGGATCGTCAATCGTGTGGCCGCCGACGATTCCAACGCCGGCTTCGAGCGCCTTGTCGGCGCCACCGCGTAAAATCGCTGTAAGCCCGTCGAGCGGAAGCGTCTTCGTTGGGTACGCCGCGATGTTGAGCGCGACAAACGGCGTGCCCCCCATGGCGTAAACATCCGAGAGCGCGTTGGCGGCGGCGATGGCTCCAAAGTCGTAAGGGTCGTCGACGATCGGCGTGAAAAAGTCGGTCGTCAGGACGAGCGCCTCCGACGGACTTACTTGAACGACCGCGGCGTCGTCGGACGTTTCCATGCCGACCACGAGCCGCTCGTCATCCCAGCGAGGTAATTCGCGCAACACGTGCGCGAGGTCCGCCGCGCGGACCTTGCAGGCTCAACCAGCGCCGTGACTGAACGCCGTGAGCCGAAACGCCGAATCCACTCTTTACTCCCATCAACGAGACCCAAGACCGCACGCTCCTTTATTCTCTGGTTTGATGATGCGGGATCCCCCCCGGTAGGTTTCAAGGAACCGGCGAATGGAAACGCCGCACCTTGTCGCACCTTGGGGGTCTAAAAACTTGACGGGCCGCTTTTTCCGTGCATTTCGGGGGATACGCTCAAAGGAGGATTTTCAACAGGTTATTTTTAATATAATTTTTTGAGTGCTCGTTTTTAAGATTTGACTTCTCACGAGACTCCACTACAATGCCTCTTAAGAGTGGAAGCTCGTGAATCAGAATCGCCCCTTCGTTTCGTCGCCGCGGAAGCGTGCCGCGACTTTGACCGCGAACACCCCGAGGGCGCGTCGTGCCAAGCGATCCTCGAATTCTTCGGCGCCCGTGGCGTCGCGCTGTCGGAGGCGACGTTTCGCCGCTACGTAAAGCTCGGCCTCGTTCCCCGAAGCGTCCGCGTTGGCCGCAAGGGGAAACACCGCGGCTCCTCGGGGCTCTACCCGGTTGGAACCGCCACGCAGGTCAACGACATCCGTCGCCTCACCCACGGTGACGTCACGATTGAAGATCTCGTGAACAGCCATTTTCTTTTCCAAAAGGAGATTGCCGCCGCGGGTCGACAGCTCGACGCAATCTTCGACGCCATGGTCGCTTCCATCGCCAGCGCACCGACCTCCGCGCGTTCACGCGCCGAACTCGCGAACGAAGAACGCGCGCTGAGAAAACTTTCGCGGGATGTTCTCAAGCGCCTCGGTGCCCTAGGAACTCGAATTTCGCCACTCAGACCGAGCGGGGTCGACGAATGACAAGGGAGGATCGATGAAAACCCATGAGCGTGAGCCGAAGCAGAAACCTGCGGAGCCGGTTGATGATGAGTTCGATGACACCGGCGCGGGTAAGCGACGCCCTCGCACCATCCCTGCGCGGCGGCTGACGCGCGAGGAGATGCGCGTCGGGGCGGAGTTGCGACAATCGGTTCAATACCGACGGCCGCAGCTTCGCTCGGAGTGTCGCGAGGGGCAACGCCCGTGCCCGTTTGTGTCGTGCAAATTCAACCTCTACCTCGACGTGAACCCTGAGACCGGCTCGATCAAACTCAATTTCCCCGACAAAGAGATTTGGGAGGTTGAGCAGTCGTGCGCGCTCGACGTCGCCGAGAAGGGCGGGTCGACGCTCGAGGAGATCGGCCTCATCATGAACTTGACGCGCGAGCGAATTCGCCAACTTGAAAACTCGGGGCTCACGAAGATCAAGGAAGGAACGACCGATATTCGGCTTAAGGATTTCGAACCGGGATAACGACCAAACGAAGTCCGCGCACCTCGTCGCCACGACGAATCTCGACTGTTTCCCTGCCGAGCGATTCAAAGTTCCGCGCTGATACCCGAATCGTCGCCGTCCCCATCGGAAGCCCGGTCAGCCGAAACCGCCCGACCGCATCGGTTCGCGCGACGCGACCGCCCACATCGACCGTTGCCAGCGCGACGCCGCGCCCGTCCGCGTCGGACACCACTTCGCCCGATACCGCACCGCCTTCAACGAGATCGATCTCAACTTCACTCGCCTCCCCCACTTTGACGCTCACGACCTCTGTCGCCGAGACAAGCCCGTCCGCATCAACGCGAAGCTTGTGCAGACCGGCCGGCAGTGGCCCGAGCTCGAATCGGCCGTCCACGCCTTGAGCCGTCGCGCCCGACGGCGTCACCACCGTGAACGCGTCGACCAACCGAAAGCGGTCGCGCGTCACCCGCCCCACGATCCGCCCGCCCTCGACAAGCTTCAGATCAAACTCCGCATCCAGCGGAACGCCCGCCCGCACGATCGATGGAAACCCGTCCTTCGCCACGCGCACGGCGTAACGCCCGTCGACAACCGCCTCGAAGCGAAATCGCCCCGTCTCATCTGATGTCGTGGTTCGCGGCGCCACGCGCACCCGCAGAGGCCCACGCTCAACTGTCAACGCCACCTCGGCACCCGCAACCGGCGCATCGGCGCCATCGAGCACGCGCCCTAAGACGCGGCGCTCCCCGGCGACGAGGCGCAACACCACGTCCTCCTTGAATGTGCGCGCCGTAACAACGACTTCGACCTCGCCCCCGCTGAAAGGCTCCTTGACCGCCTCCACCCGTTTTCGCCCGGGACCGCAGCGCAAACGAAACGCACCATTCTCGTGCGCGCGCATCACCGCCTCGTACCGCCGTGTCGCAACGTCGACGACCCGCACGAGGGCCCCACCCAACGCACGCCCCGCCGCATCTTCCACGACGCCCGCCACCCCGCTCGCGCGCGCCACCCGCACATCAAGCGTCACCAAACCGCCTTCTGCAAGCGACGCTTCCTTCGAATGACCCGCCGCAAAGAGAGGATGCGTCGCCCGAACGGCGATGGCACCGGGCGAAATCCCCGACACGTGAAAGCGTCCCGCCGCATCCGTCTTGAATGACCGCATCTCTTTGTACGGCACGCCAAGCTTTGCAAACGTCGCGGTAAGCGCCCGAACCGTGAGATCAGAAACAATGGTGACGCCCGTTTCACTCGACATCGACGTCACTTCAATCGCCGCCGCTTCGATGGGCTCGTCGCTCGGCCCGGTTACGCGCCCCGAAACAGCACCCGTCGGCGGCAGTTCGATTTCAACACCTGCATCGCCCACATCGACGCGAATCGATTTTGCGCGAACGGGGGGCTGCCCAGGTGCAAACACGGAAGCGAAAACGGATAAACCACCATCGGCGCGCGCGGGCCAAAGCGAACGCGAAAACCGGCCATCCGGCGCGGTGACGGAGGCGACAGGGAAAACGGACAGCTCCTCCTCCGAGAAGAGGACGACCGCCCCCAGAACGCCTTTTCGATCTGAACCGACCACTTGACCCTTTATGCGTGGCGCGGGCTGGACATTCAGTGTCGCGGTGCGGTGCGGCGCCGCAGGACTGACTTCAACCGTCACGGACCGCGACGCTTCGCCCGTTCGCGTTTCCGCACGGACCCAATAAATGCCCGGCGGAATGGGCGACAGCGCGAATTCGCCACTCCGCCCGCTCGACGTCACAAGCGGCGGAAACAGACCGCTCCCCGCGATCGTGACCGTCGCCTGGACGGGACCGGACGGCGATCGAACAACGCCACTCACCTCGCCGACCGGATCGAGCACAACGTCCGCGCGATCGCCGGGCAACAGTTCGGAACGCCCTCCGGCTGCGTACCCCGCCTTCTCAACCACCAATGCGACGGGAGCCGCAGAAAGTCCGCGCAACCGAAAAACGCCGTCCGCATTTGTGAGCGCGAGCGACGGCACCGCGCCTTCACCGTCGAATCGCGGCTCGGCGCGAACAACGGCATGGGGAATGGGGAGTGAATCCGGCGTTGTCACGCGCCCTTCGAGAACCGACTCGCGCTCGAGCGCTGCGGCGCCCAATCGACCGCCAACAGAAATCCACCGCGACGCAAACCCGGGCAAGGCCGCGAAAACCCGCTCGGCACCTGATGTCGCGGGCGTAGCCAGCGCCGTGGCATCCAGGCGTGCATCGCCCTCCGCGCCCAAGAGACGGTATCCCGTGCTCGCCGCCAAATCGCAGAGGGAAGACTCAACGTCAGCGACCAGACCGACGCCGAGCGCCGCCGTCATCATCGATGGCCCGAGTGTCCCCGCAAGCAGCGTCACACCGCGATGCGACACGTGCGTGCCGAGCGTCGCCAGCACCGCGTCGCGCCGAGCCGCGCCGTTCAACGACTCGTCGCTGGGTGCGGCAACGGAAACCCGCAGCGTCACGCCTCGCTCCGCTCCTGGGATGAGCGCCGAGAAGAGAGCCGCTAGCCACGCGCCCCGCAAACATCAATCCTTCGCGTCATCCGTTTTTTCCAAGAACCTAAAAATCGTCCGCGGGTCCACCCCGAGCTCCCGCGCCGTTTTCGTGCGATTCCCCTGGTTCCGGATGAGCGCCTCTTCGATGGTGCGCCGCCGAAACTTTTCCTCCGCAACGGCGAGCGTTTCGACATCACGCTCTGCGATTTTCGTCTCATCGAGCCCGAGATCGCCAACGCCGATGACGCTCGCGTCGGCCATCACGGCGGCCCGCCGCACGCGGTTTTCCAGCTCGCGAACGTTTCCGGGCCACGCATACCGGCGCATCGCCTCGATCGCCTGCGGCGAAAACCCTTCGGCGCGCACGCGGCCATCTTTCGCGGCCTGGCGCAGCAAATACTTCGCAATGACAAGAATGTCGTCGCCGCGATCGCGAAGCGGCGGCAAACGCAGCTGCACAACGTTCAACCGGTAATAGAGGTCCTCGCGAAATCGGCCATCGCGGATGTCGTCCTCCAGCGGACGATTCGTCGCCGCAACGATCCGAATGTCGATCGCGACCGGTCGCAACTCACCAACGGGCGTCACGGCACGGTCTTGAAGCGCATTCAAAATCTTGACCTGCAAGTGAATCGGCATCTCGCCGATTTCGTCGAGAAACAGCGTCCCGTGATTCGCCGCGACAAACCGCCCCATCCGCGCCTGCGTCGCCCCCGTGAACGCCCCGCGCGCGTGCCCAAACAACTCGCTCTCGAGCAGATTCTCAGGAATCGCGCCACAGTTGATCGACACAAACGGCCCCGCTTGGCGCGCACTGCGGTTGTGCAGCTCACGCGCAACGAGTTCCTTCCCGGTCCCCGTCTCGCCGGTCAACAGCACAGTGACATCCGTCGGCGCCACTTTCTCGACCTCGACGTACACGCGCCGCATCGGCCCGCAATCGCCGATGAGCTCACCAAATCGAACCGCCTTGAGCTGCGCGGCGAGCTCGACGTTTTCGCTTCGGAGCCGCCGCACGAGCATCGCGTTTTGCAAAATGAGCGACGCCTGCGACGCAAACACAGACAACACCTCGAGGTCGCTGTTCGTGAAAAGGTTCACGACGTTGTTGTTGCCGACATATATGAGGCCGAGAATCTCACCCTTCTCAAGAAGCGGTACACACATCACCGAACAAAGCGCGAGACTCACGACGGACAGCGAATTCTTGAGCTCGTCGTCGCTCTGAGCATCGGACACAATCACGGGGCGCCGCTCACGCACCACTTTCGCGAGAATGCTGTCCGAAACCTTCTCGACCGCGTCGACAATGTTCTCGCGCTGAAAGTTGCGCGCGACTTTCACGCGAAACTGCCCGTCCTCGACGAGGATGAGAAAACCCTTATCGGCGTTCGAAATCGCGATGACCGCGTCCATGAGGCTCTCGAGCAAGCTGTCGATTTCAAACACGCCGGTCAGCCGCGACGAAAACTCGAACAGTTTTTTTAGTCCCGCCAGCTCCGACTCAGGTCGCCGCGCGGACCGAGTTGTTGCTGGCTCATCATCAAACAACCGAAACTCGAGCTCCACACCGCCCAACGAAATCCGGTCGCGGTGCGCGAGAAACGTCTCGCGAAGCTTCTTGCCGTTAACGGCGATCTCGAGCTTTTTATCAACCACGGAAACAGCAAAGCGCCCGCCATCGCAATAAACCTGCGCGTGCGTCGCCGCGATCGCTGGCGAATCGAGCACAATGTCGTTGTCGGGTGACCGCCCGATCGACGTTAAATTCTTGCGCAACGAAAACGTCTGGGGCGGCGACACACCCGGGAGAAGGGCCTTAAGGAGCGGCACCCCTTTCTCATCTCAGAAAGGAAGCTCGATTGTCAAACCGGCGCCAGACCCTCTGCGCCCCGCGCCAATCCACGGCGTGAGCGTGCCCGACGTTCGCGCGGGCGGTCGATACCCTTTGGGCGGTTTGTCGAGCCGCTCGAACGTTGTCCGCGCGGGATTGAATCGCACAAACGCATCGATAACGCCGAAAAGCACGAGCGAGCCAAACACCGCGACCGACGACAGCTGAACCACCTGCAACCCTTTCGCGCGCGTGACATCGGCCGCCGCAAACCGACCATCCGACCCACGCAGCGCTTCGATCGCAACGTACGACGCGATGTTCGCCCCCAACGAAAGGACCTGTCCGACGAGGAGCGCCGCGCCCTTCCCAGTCTCGCCGTTTTGGAACTGCCCCGCGCCAAACGGGAGTATGTTGACGAACTTGCTTCTCGTCTCGACCCGCTGCACGACAAACTCGCGACGCGCCCGACGCCGCTTCTCTTCTTCCTCGCGCAGCCGTCGCTCGATCTCGGCTCGCCGCTTCGCCTCCTCCGCAAGGCGCACCTCCGCAGCCGCGCGCTTTTCCGCGAGCTCGTCCCGCAACTTATCAAACATCGCGATGACGTCCGGTGGATAAACGAGAGGATCCAGCCGATGAGACGGGCGATTTTCGAGGAGGAGCCGCTCAAACTCCTCGCGAGAATTCGTGAAATCACGCGCCAAAAAATGACTGACGCCGAGAAGCTCGCGGGCGCTCACAATGTCGTCTTCACGCTCGAGCCGGGGGCGCGGGTATAAAACGCCACGTAACGCGCGCGCCGCTTCTGCGAATTGGCCCTGAATAAACGCCTTTCGTGCGCGTCGAAGATCGTCCCGCGCGGACTCAGCCATCGCGGTTGTGGGGAGCACGAGAACAACGAGTGCGCGCACAAACGACTTCACCGCGCGTCATCGTACCTCGAAGAACGGTGTTACGGCGAACTGAACTGAACGGTTGTCGTGGTCGCGAGGCCGGCCGTAACCTTCACGGTCTTGCGACCCTCAAGCGAGCCGCGCACAACGCGCACCTCGACGAGCCGATGCGGTGAACCCTCGGCCGTGTCCGCGATCTGAACGCGAATCGGGCGGCGCGCCGATTCCGACGTCGTGCCCTTGCGCGAGCCATTCACATAGACATCGGCCTCGTCGCCTGAATGAACGGTGAGGTAGGCCGGTAACCACGGGAGGCTACGCGTTACCGGAGGCATCGCGCCGTTCGAGGGGACCGACACCCAATCCTCCCACGGCGAACATCCCGCGGCCTCAAACCGAACCCGGTGCCGTCCCGGCCGCAACGCAACAATCGCTCGCCCATGCCCCTTGAATTCGCGATTAACAAATATCTTAGCGGCGAGAGGAAACGCCACGAGCGACACTTCGCGTCGTTCGAGCTTTCCACGGAACGGTGTCCCATCGCGACGTGGCTCAACAAAGTGAACGCGCGTTTCGCGCACGTCACGCCGAGCCCGTGCGGATGCCCTCGGCAATCCGTTGGCATCATTCATGACGTGTGCGCTGGCAAGTTTCGTTTGACCGGCGTCGACGCCACCCCTCGCCGTTCTCGCCGCCGCATCCGCTCCCGCTCCCGCTGCCGCAACCGCTCGCGCTCCCGCTGCCGCAACCGCTCCCGCACCCGAATCCGCAACCGCGCGCGCATGCGCACCCGCACCCGGTCCCGCATCCGCTACCGCACCCGCAACCGCTCGCGCTTCCGTCCCCGCAACCGCTTCCGTCCCCACTCCCCTCCCCGACGAATCGATCCCGACAAGCGCCGCGACCGCCGCCCCGGCGCCCACCGCAGCGACCGCTGCCGCCACCGCCGCCGCTTTCCACAAGCGACGAGCCGCCCCCACGCGCCGTACGGCCTGAAGAACGCTGGGGTTCGACGGCTCAATCGACAACACGCGATCGTAATTCGCAAGCGCCAGCGCGACCTGTCCGCGTCGCCGCGCCTCATCGCCGCGCCGCCGAAGAACCCCAACGATCCGCTTTGCAAAAACCTGCGTGTAACCGCCAACATCCGCGAAAAAACGACAGAGCTCAGCCGGTGCATCGTCGATCTCGACGTCGTCAAGAATCGCCTTGAGCTCCGCGCGCATCTCGATCGCTGTTTGAAACCGCTCAGCCGGCTCGTGCGCAAGCGACCGCCGAATGGCCGCCGCGAGGCGATCCGACACTTGGCTGTTCATTCGCGCCGGGTCCGCAAAATCACCGTCCGCGATTCGTCGTAAAAGGGCGCTCGGGTTCGGCCCCGAGAAAGGCAAGTCGCCGACAACAAGCCAATAAAACACCGTTCCCAGCGAGAAGATATCCGACCGAACGTCGAGCGGCTTCCCTTCGAGCAGCTCGGGCGGCATATGCGCCGGCGACCCAATGAGAGCGCCCGTCGCCGTGAGCGTCTCAGCGTCGATCATCTGCGCGATGCCGAAGTCGGTCAGCTTCAAGACGCCGTCGTCGCGAATCATGATGTTCTCGGGCTTAACGTCGCGATGCACGATCCCAAAGCCGTGCGCGTGCCCAAGCGCTCCCGCGAGTTCGTGCGCGATCATCAGGCCGATTTCTGGGAACGGAATTCCGTGCTGCTCGACAAACGTGCGCAACGTCTGCCCGCGAATGAACTCGGTGACGATAAAGCTGTCGGGCGAATCGGGCCCCGACGTGTCGTAGATTTCAAGGATGTTTGGGTGCGAAAGCCGCGCAACCGCCTGCGCCTCGCGCTGAAACCTGAGCTTCGACTCCGGGCGGTTTTGGAGGTGCGGGTGGAGCACTTTGACGGCGACGTCGCGATTGAGCACCGTGTCGTGCCCGCGATAAACCGTTGCCATGCCGCCCTGGCCGATCTCCTCGACAACTCGGTATCGCGCAAGGACCTTGCCCAGCATCAACGCTCCACGGCCGTAAAAGCGACCTTCTCGGAGGCGCAAAACCACCCGAGTGTGTCACATTTTATCTCCGCTTCGATCCGGTGTCACCGCCCTTTCACCGGCCTTGCGCAAAAGCCTGTGCGAACGCTATTCTAGACTTCTATGGTCGCTCACAAACTCGACGCCCTCGGCACCGCCATCGCACGTTACGACAGCGCGCTTGTCGCTTTTTCAGGTGGTGTCGACTCAACGCTCGTCCTCAAGGTCGCGTACGATATGCTTCGCGACCACGTCGTTGCCGTGACCGCCGTTTCGGCGTCGCTCTCAGAGCGCGAACGGAAAGCGACACTCGACCTTGCGGCTTCGATTGGCGCCACGCACCTCTCGGTCGATTCAAACGAGCTCAACGACCCCAACTACGCCGCAAATCCGACGAACCGATGCTACTTCTGCAAATCTGAGCTTTACGACATCTGCGCAAAGGTCGCGCGCGAACGGGGCCTCGCCGTGACTCTCGACGGTCTCATCACCGATGACCTCGACGACGACCGTCCGGGGCGCAAGGCCGCCGCCGAACATCGCGTCGTGAGCCCTCTACTTGACGCCGGTTTCACAAAAGACGACGTCCGCGCCGCAGCCCGCGCGCTCGGCCTTCCCAATTGGGACAAGCCAGCAACCCCATGCCTTTCGTCGCGCGTTCCGCACGGTCGCGCCATTACGCTCGCACTTTTGCGCGAGATCGAGCTTTGCGAGGAGTTCCTTCGCGATCGTGGATTTGGCGTGGTGCGCGTGCGGCATCTCGGCGACACGGCGCGGCTCGAGCTCGGCACTAGCGATCTCGCCCGATTCGACTCCGAAACACGCACGGCGTTCGAGCGTCACGCGACGTCGCTCGGATTCGCGAAAATTATTGTTGATGAAAACGGCTACCAGCGTGGCGGCGCCGATCTGTCCTTACCGGTTATTGCAAACTAAAACTAAATTACAGCGCCCTTGGAGGCGAGAAAACGCTTCGTCTCGCGCGAAAGCCCAACGCACTTCGAAAAAACAGCGCCGGCGACCCGGGCCTCTTCGAAGTTGACGTTCGCGAGCTTTGCCTTGTCGAGCCGCGCGCCCGAAAGGTTCGCGCCCGACAGGTCGGCGTCACGCAGATCGGCGCCCGAAAGGTCGCTGTCCATGAGGACCGCGCCTTTCAAATTCGAGGCTGCCATCTTCGTGTTGGTGAGATTTGCGCGATTGAGCCGCGCACCGTGGAGGTCTGCCTTCGTGAAATCGATTCCAGACAGGTCTGCGCAGTTGAGAAACAGGAAGCGCAGATCCGAAAACGCCAAGCTGTCTTTATCCTTGATGCGCTGGTAAACCGATTTTTTTGCCGCCATCAATTCGTCTCCTCGATGTGTTAAGTGTCTAAGAGCCCTTGGTTTTCCTTCTCAATCTCTTCGCGCGGCACCCTGCCGCCTTCGACAAACAAGGTGAGCACCAATCGTGCCACAGTGCGGCAAAAACATACATGCCGCTGCAACTGAAATCATTGTATTTTTCTTGGAATCGACCCACCGTGCGGCCAGCTGTCCCCACAAAAAAGGTGAATTCTCCAACATGTGTCAATTTTTTGAGCGGGGTTTCCAGGCTCCAGTGGGGTCGCTCGTCGGTTGCCGCGTGGCCCCGCGTCCGCCTCCGAACCCGATTGGGATTTCAACGCCGAGACGCAAAGACGCAAGGCATAAAGACTTCTCGACTTGGCGTCTCCGCGCCTTTGCGTTAAGGTCCCGTTCCCGCTTTGCCTCGCGCGCACCTCCTGCGCTATACTCCTATTGAAGTCGAAGCGATTGAGCGTGCCGGACAAAAAAAGTGACATCGATGTGGAAGCGCGGATGCGCGAACTCGAAGAAGAGATTCGCCGCACGGTGCCGCCAACCGTTCGCGCACCGGACGTTTCACGCGCCGTGACGCGCCACTCGACCCCCAGTCTCAACGACGACGCGAAACCCGGCTCGCGCGGGCTTATCCCGACGCTTGGCCTTGCGGCTGTGTTGGTCGTCGGGGGTGTCGTCGCCTGGACCCTCGTCAAACACGTCATCGTCACGTTGTTTTGGGTCGCGGCGCTTGGCGTCGTCGGATGGGCGGGCTGGAAGATTTGGCGCGGCAAGAAGGTTAAGAATAAAGGGAAGGAAAACGAGTGATTAAACCATGGGGCCGAGATGGCCGTCAGGAAGGTCTATGAGAAACACAGTTCGCCGATTGTCACCGCTCCTTGTTGTTGTTTCGACCTTCCTCGCGCTTCATTCGTACGTTGTTTCAAAGGTTTACGCCGACAACGAATCTCGCGAATACAAACTCACCGACCTCGCGCTCTTCACGCGATCGATCGTCCTTGTGCGCGAATACTACGTCGAGCCTCAGCGCGTCGCGCCGCGCGCCATGTTTATCGCCGCAATCGATGCGATCCAGCGAACCGTTCCCGAGGTTCTCTCGACGCACGACGAATCGGCCAACGAGCTCACGGTTTCTGTTGACACCACAACCAAGAAATTCGCAACCGACGGAATCGAAAGCCCGTGGGAGATGTCGTTTAAGCTGAAAGAAGTTTGCCACTTCCTCGACGAAAAACTCGGCGCGCACGTTGACCGCCGCGAGATTGAGTACGCCGCGATTTCGGGGATGCTGTCGACGCTCGACCCGCACAGCGTTCTCTTGCGTCCCGACTTCTATAAGGAGATGAGCGTTTCGACGCGCGGCCATTTCGGCGGGCTCGGAATCGTGATTTCAAATCGCGAGGGGCAGCTCACGGTGATGAAGGTCCTCGAAGAGACGCCCGCAGCGCGGCATGGCGTCAAGGCGCTCGACCGCATCGTTACGATCGACGACGAGTCGACGATCAACTTGGCGCTGTCGGACGCGGTCAACAAGCTGCGCGGACCGGTTGGGACGCAGGTCGTCGTCGGGTTCATGCGCAAAGGGTGGACGGACGCCAAGAAAAAAACTCTCACGCGGGCGCGCATCGAGATTCGAAGCATCGAGTCGCGGTCGCTGGGCGATGGAATCGGCTACGTGCGCATCAAGAGCTTTCAAGCGAACACGTCGGGCGACCTCGTGAAGCACATCGCCGATCTGAAGCGAAAAAACGGCGGGCTGAAGGGGCTTGTGCTCGATCTTCGCGGAAATACGGGCGGACTTTTGCCGGCATCGGTGCGCGTGGCCGATCTGTTCTTGGAATCGGGTGTCATCACGACAACCGTCGGAATGAGCGATAAGGTGCGCGAGCCGCACCGCGCGACTGGCGAAGGAACGGAGCGCGACTACCCGCTCGTCGTGCTTGTGTCGCCGGGAAGCGCGTCGGCATCGGAAATTGTCGCGGGCGCCATTAAGAACAACGACCGGGGGATCGTGCTTGGCGAAACGACATTCGGGAAGGGGTCGGTGCAAGTTCTCTACGACCTGCCTGAGATTGGGCGAAAGGCGGTGTCCGCCCTCAAGCTGACGATTGCGCATTATCTGACGCCCGGTGACGTTTCGATTCAATCGGTTGGAATCACGCCGGATATTGGGGCGATGCCCGTCATGGCCGACAAGGAACGGATCGACATCTATAACATCGAGTCGGCGCCGCGTGAGAAAGACCTCGAGCGCCACCTGTCGCATTCGTCAGCAAAGACGCAGGAGAAACCGACGCTCAGCCTCAAGTATCTTGTGGAGCGTCCCAAGGAAGGCGTCGACCGCGACGACCCAGACTCGGGGCCGTTTGTTGTCGACACGCCGGTTTCGCTCGCGCGGGACTTAGCGAAGCAACTCGCCGAGGCGAAAATCATCACGCGGCAGAAGGGGCTCGAAAAGGGGCGGGTGTTGGTTTTGAAACGCGAGGCGCTGGAGCGCGGGAACATTGAGAAGGCGCTCGCGAAGCTGGGGATCGATTGGTCGCCGGGCGAGAAGAAGGACGGCGCGGATTTGGCGACGTCGGTTTCGGCGACGAATGCGGGGAAAATTGGGGCGGGCGATAAGGTTGAAATCGAGCTGTCGGTTGAAAACAAAGGGTCGGCGGCCGTGCACCAGCTGCGCGCGTCGGTGAAGAGCGAGAATTCGATTTTTGATAATCGCGATTTCTTGCTCGGTCGAATTCCGCCAGGAAAGCGGATGTCGTGGCGCCAATCGGTCACCGTGCCGAAAGACACGATCACGCGACGCGACACGCTCACGTTCACGTTCAGCGAAGCAAACGGCGTCATCCCGGCGCCGCAAACGATCGCGATCGATATCAGCGGACTGCCGCGACCGTTGTTTGCGTTTTCGACGCGTGTCGTCGACGCCCCAGGCGGCAACGGCGACGGGCTTGTCCAGGCGGGCGAAACGATTGACCTCGTCTTGTCGGTCAAAAACATCGGCGACGGGAAGGCGTTTGAAACGCACGCAACGTTCAAGAACTTGAACGGTCGTGGGGTTGACTTGAAGGCGGGCCAGGCGCGACTCGATAACCTTGCTCCGGGGGAAATCCGCGACGTGCGGTTCAAGTTTGCGGTTCGCGACGCGCAGACGGGGCCGCTTAAGTTCGAGGTTACCGTCGCCGATTTGACGTTGCGCGAGTATATCTCGGAGAAGATTTCGCTGCCGTTCGCTGGGGAAGCGACGGGGAAGAAACCAGCCACGGTCAACGAAATGGTGCGCGTCGACGCGGAATCGGTTGAGGTTCGCGAGGGAGCGTCAAAAGGCACGCGCGTTGTCGGGACACTCGCCAAAGGCGACGTTGTGGCTTCGTTTCAGCTCGAGGGGCTGTATCGGCAGGTCGCCGTCGGCAAGGAGGCGCGCGGATGGGTTCTGGAGTCGACGGTTAAGGCGGCGCCGGGCGCTGAGGCCGCCTACAATTTTGCGCCGTTCTTCCAGCGGCAGCCGCCCAAAATCGAGGCGACCGTCGCGCAAAACGACCTTTCCACGACCGCCGACAAGGTGCGGCTGACCGGCACGGCGTCGGACGATCGAAAGATTCGCGACATCTACATCATGTCGAACGAAAAAAAGGTCTTTTACGCGGCGGCGAAAGCCGACAGCCCGAAGTCGCTGACGTTCGACACCATGGTTCCGCTCAAGAAGGGACGAAATCGTGTCCTCATTGTCGCGCGTGAAAGCGAAGAGCTGACGAGCCGGCGCGTCCTTATGATCATCCGTCGCTAAAGATTGACCCCGGCTTTCTAAGTAATTCTGCGTGATTCCCAGTTAACGGCCGAGACCAGCGTGGGGCGGGCTGGGGCTGAGCTCGCTCCGGCTCGCGAAAGTCCTCGGGTCTGACATCAAATGTGAGTCTGCGCGAAATGAATCAAACATCATGAGAACGGCAATTCCACGCCCCATCGGCACCTCATCCCCTGCGGACGCGAGCCTCCGCTTGCCCAATCCCCGCCCGCCCAGTCAGAACCCGGCCGTTTTCCTGGAAGGGCGGTTAAGAGACTTGGGGGTCGATCGATCGTTAGCGGACACCCAGCGGGTGAACTCTTCGTACCGCCCTCAAGCCCAGAAAACTCGTCTCCGGAAAGCGGTTCGCCCGGATCTGCGTAGGGTCGGCAGGGGCGCCGCAGAGGCGCGCATCCGCAGGGTCTGCAGCGCGCTATCGGCTGGGACCATCGAGCTTTCGCGTGCCTCTGACCTGCGAATCAATCGCGCGTCTCAAATCAGACCCGAGGACGTCGGCGCGCCGAAGCGGGCTCCTGTCGACCCTCACGCTCACGAGCGAACGGCGGAAGGTGAGCCACTCAAACATCAAAACGAAGATTTTCAAGCGCCCGAATTTGCAGCGCGTGCGCAGGACCGCGGGCGGGACGTCGCAGCGCGTTCTCGTTTGCACGCGTTGTTTGCGGTCGGGCCGGATCGATAAGCGCGCGCGCCCGGCCAAAGAGGAATAACGCAAAGTGCGGACGGGGGTTTCGACCGACCAAGCGCCGCGCGCGATTGGGCCGTATTCGCAGGCGATTAGAGCGGGCGGGCTTGTGTTCTGTTCGGGGCAAATTCCGCTTCGGGCCGATGGGAGCCTCGTTTCGGGCGACATCGTTGCCGAAGCAAAGCAGGTCATGGAGAACCTCGTCGCTGTGCTTAGCGAGGCGGGCGCGTCGCCGGCGCACGTCGCGCGGTCGACGATCTACTTGACCGACCTTGCGCATTTCGCGCAGGTGAATGATGTTTATGGGAGCTACTTTGGTGTGCCGTACCCAGCGCGTGCGACGGTCCAGGTGGCAGCGTTGCCGAAGGGCGCACGCATCGAGATCGATGCGGTGGCAGTTGTTGGCCAGTAGCCCCGGCCTGTTTCACAGTTTTTTGGGGCTATAAAGAGGGAGGTCGAAAAATGGCAAAACTCTACTTCCGCCACGGCGCCATGGGGAGCGCGAAAACGCTGAACCTCCTCGCCGTTCGCCACAACTACATCCAACAAGGAAAGCGTGTTCTCTTGATGAAGCCTGTTGTCGACACGCGGTTCGGGGCCGAGACGATTCGCTCGCGCGCCGGCCTCGAAGTCGCCGCGGACCTCGTGCTTCGCGCCGACTCACGACTCGACTTCGACGCGCTCCGTGGGCTTCACTGCATTCTCGTCGACGAGTGCCAGTTCCTTTCGGCCGCGCTCGTCGAAGAGCTCCGCGAAGTCACGCGGGTCCTCGGCGTGCCGGTCATCGCGTATGGCCTTCGCACCGACTTTCGTACAAATCTCTTCGAAGGCTCGCGAAGGCTCATGGAGCTCGCCGATTCCGTCGAGGAAGTGAAGACGACGTGCATGTTTTGCAATCGCAAGGCGGTCTTCAACTTACGGCACAACGGCACCGGCCGCGCACTCCTCGATGGTCCGTCGATTCAGCTCGGCGCCGACGAGACGTATTCGCCCGTTTGCTATCCGTGCTACCACGGCCACGTCGAAGCAACGGCGTCAGTGAGATAAAAACTTCTCGGCTTCGAGCGCCGCCATGCAGCCCGTACCCGCCGCAGTGACAGCCTGCCGGTAAACACGGTCTTGCACATCGCCCGCGGCAAACACGCCGACGACACTTGTCTCAGTCGTGCCAGGCTTCGTGACGACGTAGCCCGCGTCGTCGAGCTTCAACTGCCCGCCGAGAAAAGCCGTGTTGGGCGTGTGCCCGATCGCATAAAAGAGCCCCCCGACCGGCACGTCGCGCGTCGCATTCGTGCGCACATCCTTGACCCGAATCGCCTCGATCGCCTTGGTGCCAAGCGCTTCCGTCACGACCGAAAACCAGAGCGGCTCAACCTTCGGGTTCCCCAAGAGGCGCGCCTGCATGATCTTTGACGCGCGAAACTCATCGCGCCGATGGACGACCAGCACCTTCGATCCAAACTTCGTGAGGTGCATCGACTCCTCCATCGCTGAGTCGCCGCCGCCAATCACCGCGAGAACTTTGTTGCGGTACATCGGAAGCGCCCCATCACAAACGGCACACGCCGAAATCCCGCGCTGCCAAAGCTTGTCCTCGCCCGGAATCCCGAGCCGCTTCGCCGTCGCGCCGGTCGCGATGATCAGCGTCTCCGCCGTCACGGTCTGCCCATCGGTCTTGACCGCAAACGGCCGCTTCGACAAGTCAACCGATTCAACCGTCTCCGTCACGATGCGCGTCCCGAACCGCGCCGACTGCGCGCGGAAATGCTCAGTCAGCTTCGTCCCGTCGATCCCCTCCGGGAACCCTGGAAAATTCTCGACTTCCGTCGTCGTCGTCAACTGCCCGCCGGCCGCGATCCCGCCTGCCATCATCCCCTCGAACATCAGCGGGTTGAGATTCGCACGCGCCGCATATATCGCCGCTGTGTGCGCAGCCGGCCCCGAACCGATAATGACAACTTTTTCTACCGCCATATTCGCCCGGCTCCCTTCATAGGTTGGGAATCAGCCAACCCCAATCGCCTCGCCCGACCGCGCGGGATCATACCCCACGAGCTCGCGAACGCGCGCACGAAAGTGCGCCGACCGAATGACCTCCAAGAAACGCTGAACGCGCGCGTCGCCGAGAAAGCGCGCCGCGACAACGACGTCGTACCGTTCGCTTTCGAGCGGAACAAACCCGATGCCGAGTTGCGCAGCGACCGCTTTGATGCCGAGCGCTGCGTCTGCGACGCCCGAACGCACGGCCATCCCGACCGCGAGGTGGGTAAACTCCTCGCGGCCATATCCGCGAATCGCGTCGATCGCAATCCCCGCCTCGCGCAACCGTAAGTCAAAAAGAACGCGCGTTCCCGCTCCACGCTGCCGGTTGACGTATCGAACATCCGGCCGCACGAGATCGCTGAGACGCTTGATGCCAAGTGGGTTTCCGCGCGCAACGTAGAGTCCCTGTGTGCGCCGCGCGAGTTCGAACATCGCGACGTCAACGCCGCCCACGATTCGCCGCACGTAGGGCGTGTTGTAAAGCCCCGTCTCTGGATCGATGAGATGTGTCCCCGCAAGATGGGCGTCGCCCTTCGCGATCGCCATGAGCCCCGCGAGACTCCCAACGTGCGACGACGAAAGCCCGGCGACGGGGTCGTCTTCGCGAAGGAGGTCGTCGACGATGTCGAGTGCGAGGTCGTGAGAACCGATGGCGACGAGCCGCCCGCGGATTTCGGCGAGGGGCCGCAGCCGGTCGACATCAACGGCGGCACCCTCATTGTATCCCTCAACCAGCGTCGGCACGCGCAAGAGCGCATCGGCCCGCGTGAGCGTTGAGATGGCGCCCGCCCCACGCGGCAGCGGCGTCGCGATGAGCTTGCCATCGACGTCGCCAAGCCGCACACGCACGACCTCTTCAAGCCCCGATCGCGACGGACACGGTCGCGAAAGGTTCGCCTGAATCCGCGGTCGTTCCTCTCGCACAGTCCCGAGAAAGCGCACGATGAGCGGACGGAGCAGCGCCTCAGCCGCGACGACCGTCGACACGGGATAGCCGGGCAAACCGATCACCGGTTTTCCGCCGACCACGCCGACCACCGTTGGCTTCCCAGGCATCAAGTCGATTCCATGGACGAGCAGACGCCCAAGTCGCTCGACGATTGTCGGCGTCAAATCGCCGCGCCCCGCCGAAGAGCCGGCATTCACGACGACGACGTCGCTCGCGCCCAGCATCGTCCAAAGCGCCGTTTCGAGACGGCCTTCATCGTCCGTGACCGGCGCATAACAAACGGGTGCTCCGCCCCACTCACTCACCATCGCCGCGATCATTCGCGCGTTGAATTCAACGACCGCTCCCGGCCTCGGCGCGTCGCCCGGCGCGATCAGCTCGTCACCTGTTGGCAAGATCCCGACGACCGGCCGCTTGACGACGTCGACCTCCGTGCGCCCAACCGCGAGCAGCGCGCCGATCTCGAACGGCCCGATGCGCCGTCCCCGCGCAACAACGACATCTCCCTCGACAACGTCTTCGCCCGCCATTCGAACGTGTTGCCACGGCGTTACCGCGCGCGGGATTTCGAATCGCCCGGGCGAAACTTCGTGGACGTCTTCGATCATCACGACCGAATCGAATCCCTCTGGAATCGCATCGCCGGTATCAACGACGACTCCCTGGTCGCCATACCGAAGCGTTCGCGGGCTCGATTCCGTTGTTCCCTCGGTGTCGGCGGACCGCACCGCAACGCCGTCCATCGCCGCGCAGGGAAACGCCGGCGACGAATCCCTCGCCGTGACGGGCCGCGCCGCGATTCGCCCAAGTGCCTCATCGACGCGAACGGTTTCAGCCACGCACGTCGGCCTTGGCCCAATCGCTTCCGCCAAAAGCGCCCATGCCTCAGAGACGCTGCGCTTCTTGAGATAAGTGCGCCGCGCCATTAGAAACGAAAGACGTTGACGGCGGTTCCGGCCGCAAGACCCTCGAGCTCGCGCGGCACACGCACGAGGCCATCGGCGCGCATGAGCGTCGACAGCGTCGCGGTGCCGAGAAGAATCGGCTCAACGTCGCCATTCGGCGCGACCTTCACCCGCACGTAATCTTCGCGGCCTGGCTTCGACGCAACGTTTCGCACGAGGCGCCCCTCTACTCGGGTTGGAAACGCGCGCGCCATCGGGTCGGCCGCTTTGGGACGGCCTTCGAGCGCACCCAAGAGCGCCGCGCCAAAAATCCAAAAGACGACCATCGACGACACCGGATAACCCGGCATTCCGACGATCGGTTTGCCGTGCCACGTCGCGAGGATCGTCGGCTTTCCCGGCGCGATGCTGATGCCGTGGAGAACAATCGTCGCGCCAACCTTCTCAAACACCGTGCCCGTTAAATCCCGTGCCCCGACTGAGCTTCCGCCCGATAACAGCACGACATCGGCCGACTCGGCGCACTTAACCAGCTTCGCCTCAAGCTCGCGCTCATCGTCTCGCGCGATTCCCGCGATCGTCGCAATGCCGCCCAGCGCCTCAACTTGCCGCGCGAGACAAAGCGAATTGATGTCCCGCACCTGACCCGGCCCCGGTGTCGCGTCGGTCGCAACGAGCTCGTTGCCCGTCGACAAGATCGCCACCAGCGGCCGACGCCGCACCGACACCTCGCGAATTCCAACGGCCGCGAGAGCCCCGACGTCTTGCACCCGAAGCGCATGCCCCGCCCGCAGCATCACTCCGCCCTCGGCGATGTCTTCGCCGCGCCGAATCAAGCTGTCGCCCGCCGCACCTGCCTTCACAACCTCGACGACATCGCCCCCCGCGCGCCGCGTGTACTCGACCATGACGACCGCGTCGGCGCCCTCGGGCATCGCGCCCCCCGTCCCGATCTCGGCGGCTTCCTCGCTGCCGATCGCCCGCCCAAACACCGCCCCCATCGGCACGCGCCCGACAACCTTCAGATACGCTGGCATCGACTCACTCGCGCCGTGCGTGTCGCGCGCCCTGACCGCGTACCCATCCATCGTCGCGCGATCAAACGCCGGCACCGCCTCGGGCGACGCGACATCTTCGGCGAGCACGCGTCCCACCGCCGATTCCACGCGCACCCGCTCCGCATCAAGCGCCGCAAACCCACGAAACAGCTCGACCGCTTCGTTCACCGGCTTTAATGTCAAGTAATTCATTAGGTGATCGTCAAAACCGGCAGCGCGCGCTTCGCCAAATTCGCCTTCGCAAGCTCGCCCGCGACGCGACACGCGACATCCCGAAACGCTTTCGCCGCTGCGGAATCCGGCGCCGTGACCGTCACTGGCCTCCCCGCATCGCCCCCCTCGCGAATCTCCGTCACGAGTGGCACGCGCCCCAAGAACGGCACCTTCTCGTCGCGCGCCGCCTGCTCGCCGCCCCCCGCGTTAAAGATCGCCTCGTGGTGCCCGCACTTTGGACACGCGAACCCACTCATGTTCTCGACGATCCCCAAGACCGGCACGTTCACCTTTTTAAACATATCCATCGCCTTCAGCACATCGATGAGCGCAACCTCTTGCGGCGTCGTGACCATCACCGCACCCGCAAGCGGGATGAGCTGCGTGAGCGACAGCTGCGCATCGCCCGTCCCCGGCGGCAAATCGACGACGACGTAATCGAGTCGCCCCCAAACGGTGTCCTCGACAAACTGCTGAATCATCTTGCCGACCATCGGCCCGCGCCAAACGACAGCGTTCGCGCGCCCCAAAAAAAACCCGATCGACATCATCTGGACGCCGTACACCTCGACGGGCAACATCTTCTTGTCTTCCGTGACCGACGGCGTCACGCCGACCGCGCCCAGCATCGTCGGCTGACTCGGCCCATAGATGTCCGCATCGAGCAGCCCGACGCGCGCCCCAAACGAACGCAACGCAAGCGCCAAATTCGCCGCGACCGTCGACTTCCCAACGCCCCCCTTCCCGCTCGCGACGGCGATGATGTTCTTCACGCTCGCCATCCGCGGCTCGGCGATCGCGCCCGCCCCGCCCAGCTGCGGCCCCGCATGCACGGGCTGCGCGCCCCCTTCAGCCCGCCCAATCGCCACCGGCCCGCCGCGCGCCACCACATCCCACGACCAATCGATGTCAACCCCCGACACCCCCGCGACACGCTTCACCGCGCCCTCGATCGCCTCCGCGAGCGCCCCCTTCGCCGCATGCGCCGGTGTCGGCAGCTCAATCGCGACGCGCACGCGCGCCCCCGAAACCGCAACCGACTTCACGTACCCCGCTTCAACGATCGACTGCGCGACCACGGGATCGACGACGCCCTTCAGGGCTTCCCGCACCGCCACCTCGCTCAATCCGTTACCAGCCATATCTTTCACCTCGTCCTTTTGGTCTCTCTCAACTGCACCCAGACCCCTCGACTTACCACAACCGCTCTAGCCCTGCTATATTGATGGCATCGCGTGACGTCCCGATTGCTCACTATCATCTTGCTTGGCTCGGCGGCCACCGCGTCCTCGGCAATGGCAAGGCCGCCCGTTTTGTACGAAATCGCCGCGCGCATCGGCGACGACTTGAAATCGTTGCACGGCTCCGTGACATTCGCGGTCCAGGCGGCATGCCGCGCGTCGGTCGAAATTTTCCTTTATCCCAACGTGCATCGCGACGAGAGTCCTTTCGTCGACGACGTCAACCGAACTTGGATCTACCCGTCGGGCTTTGACGCCGGCTGGATGGAAGTCGACGAAGTGAAGATCGGCAACGACGTTATCCCGCGCGAGCGGTGGCGTTTTCCTGAATCCAAAGTGCTCCGAAAAGGGACACTCCTTTCCGTACCGGTGAACGACGGCGTGACAAAGCCTCGCGATTCTCATTATTTCGGGAGCAATCTGCGGGCAAGCCAGTGGCTTGCTCGCGCGAGCGAAATGGGGAGCCCGACGGAACGGAGGGCGAACCCCACCTCTTGCGCGGGCGCGACTTTTGGCGCGGGTGGCGAAAGCGCATCACCGAGCGGGACGCGCGCGATATCGATCAAGTTTCGCACGCGCGTGCCTGAAAAATTCGGACCGTTTGGGCGCGCACGTGGTCAAACGACGCTGTCCGGATTTTGGCATCCGGTCTTGGCCGAAAACGCGCAGAATCCCCCGCCGGTCGCCGATTTCAAGGTCGCGCTCGACGTTCCGCGCGCCGTCGACGTCATTGTGCAAGGGCGACGTGTCCAAAGGAATTTCGAGGGGCTCCCCTTCCGCGGTCGCAACATCATCAAAGCGCAAACCGCGCAAACGCGCGCTGTTTCGCTCGTCCTCGCGAAATCGTTTCGGGAGACCAAGACCCGCGTCGGCACCACCACCTTGACGTACCTCCACCGAGAGCCTGTTGCGACGCCACCCGGCGGCGATCCGCTGGTCGACGTTCCTGGGATGCCGGAACCGTACGCCCCCCGCATCGTCCGGCTCGCGCGCGAGGCGCTCCGCTTTTTGCTCAAGCAAGGCGTCAAACCGCCGACGCGCGAACTGATGCTTATCGAAGCGCCGTATCAGCTCGAAGTCGCGCACGCGATTCCGGGCGCCGTGCTCGTTTCCGACCGCACGTTTCGCGTCTTCCCGCTCGACGCGTTTCGCCGCTTCCACGAACAACCGATCGCACGCGGCCTCTTCACGTCGATTTTTCGGAGCTTCATCGACGCGCATCGTGGCAACGAAAACCCGGTCGACACGCGGTGGTTGCCCGACGCGCTCGGTACGTTCTTCGCGGACCTTTTCATCGTGGCCAAGCGAAAGCAGATCAAGAATCTCGCGGAGCTTCTCGACGTCGTAAAATTCGTGCCCGCGATCGACTCGCTCATCTACGCCCAACAGATCCCGATGCGCGAAATGTACTTCGGTGCCGTCTACGAAGCGTTCCCTCTGCGCGAGGAGCTCGAACGCTTTTACAACGACGAACCGCGCGGGATTTATGTTTATGCGAAACTTGTCGACTGGATCGGGCTTAGCGCCTTCGCGCGTGCCGTGAAGCGATACCTGCAGTCGACCGACGAATCGCGCCCGGTCTTTCGGGCAGTCGTGGCCGCATCGATCGCTGCGGACGCTGAAATGCCAAATCGTCTCAACGCAAAGACGCCAAGAAGCAAAGACGCAACCAAAGAAGCGACATCTCCCCTTGGCGACTCCGCGCCTTTGCGTCGAAATGATCCCCCCTTCGACACATGGCTCAAGGGCCCACCCCGCTCCAACTACCGCGTTGCCGCGCGCGAATCGCGCCGCGTCGCGGACGGCTACGAAAACGTCGTCAAGATCGTGACCGACGGCGAAACGGGCTATCGAGAGCCGGTCGATCTTCTTGCAACCACGACCGCGGGAGAACGATACGCCGCGACCTTCAAGGACGGTGCGCAAACCCACGAGTTCCGCTTCAAAACAAAATCCCCGCTCGCCGTCGTTCAAATCGATCCGCGCGGCCGCACCGTCGAAAGCGACCTCGGGAAAAGCGTCGACCCGCGTTTTGACAACCGCGACCCCACGCGCTGGAAGTGGCTCCTCACGGGACTTGGTTGGGGCGTCGACGCAACCACCGGGCGGCTCGAAGCCCTCGGCGCCGTGGCGTTTCGAAAGGTCTACGATCTCCACAACGGATTCGGCGTCTCCGCGCGCTGGGTGCAAGACAAACGCATGAGCGGCGCCTTCGCGTATGCGCGAAGCTTCGGCCGCAAGGTCAACGACGTTCGGCTCGTCTCCGCCGTTTCCGCGGCGCTCTCGGTCGCGCGCCTCTCGAGCGCCTTCGGAACCGTCGCAACCCGCGAAGGCGGAACCACGGCCCGTCTCGACTTCGGCTACGGTTACGACAACATCGAGACCGATCTCACGCCAACCCGCGGCACATCCTTCGGCGCTGCAACCGGTATCGGCCTCACGGGTCCCGATTCGGGCGGCCTTCGCGTCAACTCGTTTTCATCCGTCGGCGTTCGCCAGTTTCTCCGCCTCGCGCCGCCTCTCGTTCTCGGCCTTCGCGCCTCGCTCGGATTTTCATTCTCGGACATCTTGAACGGCGGCCAAAAAGCGCTCCTCAACGGCGAATACCGCTCTCTCGGCGGCCGCACCGCCATGCGCGGCTACGTCGACGGCGAACTTCTCGGCAATCACGCGATTCTTTTTTCCGCCGAGCTCGGCTGGATGCTCACAAACGCTCTCGCCTGGAACTTCGTCCACACGAGCTGGGTGCGCGGCATTCAGCTCGCGCTCTTCGCCGACGCGGGCGCCGTCTCAACCGACATGAGCCTCTTCACGTCGCTCTCGCCCTGGTTCACCGACGTCGGCGGCGGCATCCGCATCTTCTTCGACTACCTCGGCGCCCAACCCGGCGTCCTCTCGATCGACGTCGGCTTGCCGCTCAACCGTCGCGCGGTCGACGTGGGTCGATACCCCACGGTCTCCATCATGTTTACCTACAACGGGTCGTTTTTCGGCGGCGGCTAAGAAGAAGGAAGCGGACCCCGCGAGAACAAAATCCGAAAATCATCTTGAGAAGACGTCCTGCCCATTTTCGACGTAAGTGACCGCCGCCGAGACGATGTCGGCGATTGTCCTGCTCTTGTCCTTCACGAATCCAACGAGTTGTTTGAGGAGCCCCACAACGACCCCCTTCACGAGCTTCTTGTTGTCTTCCGGGCTCGACTTCGTCGCGCTGTCGACAAAGGCGAGGAGCGCGTTCGAGTTTGCGAGCACCTCGCCCACCCTGTCGACGAGGAACTTGACCACGGTCTTTGCGATCCCGCTCAGCCGGTCGACGAAGAGGCTCTTGAGGAAGCCGATGACGACTGGGCCGATCTGCTCGACCAGCTTTCTCGTTGAGCCGGACTTGTCGCGAAACGCCTTCACGACCTCCGCAGCGTTCTTGAGGAAGCCCCCCGCTGCGTCGACAAGCCCGCCGAGGAACGAGTTCACCACCGGGAGCGACGTCGCCCGCGCGAGCTGGGCCTTCACGACGCCGAGGACGCCGTCAACGATCCCCTTCAGAGTCCCGCCTCCTCCGCCCGTGAGGCGGCTCCAGGCGTCGGGCTTCGTGAACGCGTCGACCGCGAACCGGGCGAGCCAATCAAACCCGTCGCGCACGAACCCCTGAAGCACGGCGAGGCTCGGCGGGAATAGCGTCATCACCTTCTCCTTGATGAAGGCGAAAACGAGCGGTACGACCCTCGCGAGAGCCTCCTTCGCGAGTGCTCCGACTTGCGCCGCCGCCGCGCCGATCCCGCGCTCGAACACCCCAGCCAGCGTCTTCACCGCCTCGTCGGCGACCTTCGCAAGCGTCCCATCGCGGATGACCGACGCGACGAGCTGTTGGAGCATCGCGAGGGCCGTCGCTTGTAGCTTCTTGAACGCGGCCGCCGCGCCGCCCTGTAGCGTCGCTTGGAGCTGCGATGGGTTCGCCGCGACTCGCACGGCGCTCTCGATCACCTCCTTGACGATCGGCATGATTGGACTCCCGCCCACGGCGCGCTCCACGAGCTGAACGACCACCGACGCAATCGACTTCTCGTCGAGCGACACCTTCGCGACGACTTGCTGCACGTCATTCGCCGGGAGGACGCGTTCAACCATCGCCCGAACGATCTCGCGAACATTCGTCCCGACACGCCCCGTGAATGCCTTCCACGCGGCCTGTCCCTGCTGAACGAGCTGCGCAGGGTTGTCGAACAGGTCGATGAGTCCGCCGATCACCGCACGCACATGCCCCGCAATGGGTGCATTCGGGTTCCCACCCGAGATTGCACGCTCGACCGCCAAAGCGAGCGGTTTCATCGCCTCCTTGGCGAGTCGCACAATCTCCGCCGCCCCCTTTCTTGCAAGCCCCGAAAGCCCGCCCGGTGCACGCAGCGCGTCGCGCATGGTGCCAACGACTCCCTTCGCCAGCGCGACAAGGGCCGGCCCCTGCCCAGCCTCGGCCGCCCCCTGCCCGAGAAGCGACGCCGCCCCCTCCGCGATCTCCCCGAGCACCGCTGGCCCCTTCTCCTCGAGCCACATCGCAGCACCACTCACGAACGCATCCCCCTTCGCGAACGGCCCATCCGCGCTGAACAGCGCATCGACCGCGCGCCCGAGCACCCCTTCTAACCCCGTCCCCTTCGCCGCCTCCGCGAGTCGCCCGGCAACGTACGGCTTTGCGATGTCGATCGCCTTCACGAAAACCCCCTTGACGTCGACCCCCTGCGCCCCTTCCAGGATCTGCGCGCGAGTGGAGTCGTTCGCGAGGAGGTCGAAGAGCCGCCCGACCGCGTCGCCGACAAACGTCTTCTCAAGCCCGAGCCGCGTGTCCGCGACATACTCGCCGACCTGTGTGACAACGAAACCACGCAGCCACCCGAGAAGCTTCTTCACGACCTCCCAAGGCCGATCGAGGTACTGCGTCTTGAACTGCTGCAAATTCTCGATCGCCCAGACAAACGCGCCATACGCATCCCCCAGCAACGTCTTCACCGAATCCACCGCCGGGATCTGCACGATGAGCCCCGCCCCCATCTCCCTGAACAGCGCCGCGATCCGCTTCACGACGTCGCTCGTCGAAATCCCGCTGCCCCCCTTTCGCAGTTTCCGTACGGCCCACGAGATCCCGCCAGCCAATTCGTTTAGGACCTTCTTCGCAACCTCCGGCATTTCAACAAACGCCGTGATGAGCGGGACGACGGCGGGGAGGAGCTTCTTCGCAAGCAGGTCACCGACGATGAAACCCACCGGATCGGCCGTAAGTTTCGCAACGACCTGGTTCCAGCTAATCGTCATCACGAAGTCCTGAACCTCGCGAACAGCCTCCTCGAAGTCGTCCTTCGCGTTCCCGCTCAGGCGGCCCGCTATCGTCGCCTTGAACCCCTCGATCATCGACGACAGGAACTGCCGGATCTGCTCGTCGACTGACATGTCCTTCTTCGACTTCGCGAGCAGGTCCTTTTTTGCGAACGCCAGCGCGCGTATCCAGAAGTCACACCCCTGTTTGCACTTCGCCTCGAGCGCCGCCTGGATCGTCCCGAGAACCGTCTGAAACCCGACTTCGAGGAGCCCCTTGTCGCCGTATGTCACGGCCGCCTCGATGAGCTGCAGGATGATCCCCGCGACGATCGAGATGATCGGGTGGTTCTTGATCAGCTCGAATAGGTCGTACTTCGCCAGCTCGCGCACCTTCATCCACTTAGGGAGCTGTGCGACAACGAGCGACTTGAGGAGATACTTGACGCCGAACTGGAACAGCAAATCCCATGCGATGTCGACCGCCGATGCGAGCACGCCGCCCACGAACGGCACCGACCCCGCGGCGCTGATGAGCGCGAGCTTGACGCCCTTGAGCGCCGTGTTGAGGAGGTCGACCGCCCAGTCGACCAGCTTGTTGCCGAGCATGATGATGATCGACTCGAGGACGTTGACGAAGTTCTTCGCGAAGACCTTGGTTAAGCAGGTCTGCTTGTTGTCGACCTTCTTTTCAGTGAGCTTCATCACCTCGTGACGGTACTCCGCGTCGTCGCAGTCGGCCGACTGCTCGGGCGTCATCCCCGCCGCCTTCGCGAGGGTCTTCATCATGTCCTCGATCCCCGCGGCCTTCATCAGCATCCCGAGGATCTTCCCGACGATTGGCATAATCGCATTCGCGATCCCACCGCCCGTTGAGCTCATGTCGGACTCTGTCTTGAAACCCATCTGGTCGGCTAATTGGTTGGTGCCAACCTGCAAACGTGCTGTCCACGTTTTGGCCGCGTTCGTCTCGGCTATGGTGCAGTTGTTGATGCGTTTCCCCTGGACTCGGACCGGCGTGTTTGAGGACGCGCAGACGTCGATCCAGAGCTGGTTCACCTCGGAGATCATCTTCTTCACCTGGTCGTCAGCTAAGATCAACTGGAAGAGCGGCGAGCGATCGCGGTTGGTGATGGTCCAGTTTTGGACGGCCGATTCGAGCGCCTTGCGGTCGGCGGGCTTCGTCGCGCCTATGATGTCGCAGCCGCCCCAACCTGGGTTCTTCCAAAGGTAACACTTCTGCCAGGCTGAAATCGGAAGCTGTTCAACGAAGCGTTTCCCCTCGCTGTTGAAGAAGTGCTCCGACGACGACGAACCAAATGGCAGGAATTTCCGCGCTGCGATGCTTCTCACAACCGACAGACGAACGAAGCTCTCAGCTTTTGTGGGATGCCCGGCGCGGATGTCGGTGTCGGAGAGGTCGACCAGGAATTGCAAGACGAGCCAGTTGAAGAAGGTGTTCCCAACGGTATGCTCGATCGTGAACGGTTTCCCCCCGTCGACGTTCGGATCGCTTATCGTGGTGCGGTTCCCCTTGAGCCGCTCGATGACATCGCCGACGCCGTACACGAACCTCGGGTCCGCGACCTTGGGCGGTGACCCCGCGCGGAGTGGGACCACGTTGATGAGCGGTGGCGCCTCTTTGCAGCTCACCGGATTCGCGCGCTTCGCGTCAATGCAGTGGTCGAGAACCGCCTTGTACGCGCACTTGATGCACGCCTCACGCTCGACGTCGAGCTTCGGGTCCTGGCACAGGTCCCATAGCTCCGTGCAGTCGCGCCAGAACCCCTTGAACGCCACCGACTCGGCACGGCGGTACTCCGCGGGCGCGCCGCTCTTTGCGACCGCCGGGTCCTTGACAACGTAGTTCGTGAGCTGGATGTACTCCCATGCATCGGTCCACTGGTCGACACGCCGCCGCAGATATTCGCGGTCGGTATTCTTGGCGGCATATTTGTTCTGGTGCGCGACGTCGCAGTTCGGAGACGAGTCCTTGGGCCCTTTGCACGCCGATGCGCCCGCAACCTCTGGGATACTCACCTTGTTCGAAAGGTCGTTCTTCGCGATCTCGAAGGTCTTCGCCTTCCCGCCCTTGCGGTAGAAGCCGATCAGACGACCCGCAATCACGCCAAACGTTTGCCCTTGCAGGTGTGGCTGGTCCTTGACGAGCGTGCCAAGATCGGTAAGCAGCAGTTCATCGGCGTTTTTCGGCGCGTTCGGCGACTCAACGCGGCACTCGACCGCCGGGCGCGTCCAGTTAATCCCCGCGGACGAGGCCTTGACGCCGGGGCCGCCGTACTGCTTCTTGCACTCCTCGTCGAGGTTGAGCTTCGTCCCGTTGCACATGACGCGCGCTCTCTTGGCCCCAAATCCACTCCCCTGTTCAAACGACGGCTTCCCGCCGTACGGAGCGCAAGCCTTCTGCATATTGAGGTCGGTTTGGCCAGGCCCCTCAGCGAGGCTCACATGCCCCTCGAGGTTGCGGATTGTATCCAGAGGGGCGTCGACTCCCGCGACCTTCTCGCGCGATGGCGCGGTCACCCTGCGGCCGATACGCGGCCCCGACAGAATGGCGATGTCCTTCTTGAGCGTCGCTTCGAGCTGCGCGTGCGTGATGTTACAGACCTCGACGACCTCCTCCTTGGGGGGCGGCCCCTCGAATTTGTTCGGGTCGCCCTTGGGGTCCTTCGACTTTCCGGTTGATTGCCCGAGGGCGTCCTTGCGCGCATCGCCGTCGAGTCTGTCGTCCCAGTTTCCGGTCAGGCCAGGGGCCGGCGGCGGGATGCGGACCTCCACAATCCGCGCGTAGCCGGGCATGTTCCGCGAGATCTGGCGACAACCGTAATTGAAGAGAACGGCAACCGCGTCGTCCTTTGTGCGTGGCGCCGCGCCCCCAACACGTGGGACGACATTCAACCAAATATACTCAATATAAACGTCGAGGTCGGGGAGGAGCTTCTCGTACTGCTGCTGCGGGTTTAGGCAGTTCGCTTCCCCCTCGGGGCACTTGAAATCCTTTGGAACAAGCTCTGTGGGGGCCTTCTCTCCCGCTGGGGCCTCTCCCTTCGCCATCGCCTGCTCGTACGCGGCGATGAGCTTCGCGATTGCGACCAGCTCGCCGAGCGCGAGACCCTCATGTCGCTGCCCCTGGTACTTTTGCTTGAGCTTTGGCAACGAAACGGCGCCCGGAAGATCCGGCGTGACGCCGACGACGTGCCCGAGAAGTCCGCCAATCCGCTTTTTCGACGCCGGAAGCGCGACGCTCTTTGTTTTCGCCGCCGGGCTTGCCTGCGCGCCGCCCCCGGCCGTTCCCACCTCCGCGCCCGTCACCTTATAGATGAAGTCGGCGAGGCGCGGCTCCGCGGCCGACGTTCCGCTGTGCGCGAATGTCCCCGTGACCTGGGTGCCCCGCTGCGAAAGGCGATACCACTGCCACCAACCAGGCCCGATGCGACGAAACTTGAGGAGCTTCGCGCCCGCATCCCATGTGGCACGGTCGACCACCGTCTGGGCGCCCCCCTCATCCTTTGAGATGATTCGCCCTTTCCCCCCTTCCTCTATCACGAGCGTCATCCGGTAGCGGTCGCGCGCGAGGAGTTCCCATGTGCCGTTTGGCGCCGTTGCAGCATGGGTTCCAGACGCGACGCGGCTTTGCGCACGCGCCAAGTTGGCGCCGAAAATGACGATGCCAATCGAAACGAGAAAACGATTCGTCATCGAGCGCATTTGAACACTTTGCACTTCCCGCTCTTGCACTGCCGACCCTTGCTGCAGCCATCTCCGCGATCTTTCAGCGGCTTGCATTGGGACTTACCGACAATCGGGTCGCCACAATACTCGTCGCTCTTGCAGTCGGAGTCCTCGGCGCACGTCTTGTCGGTGCTCGGGCTGTTCTCGAACGTTTGCCGCGGGATCTGCTGGCCGACGGTCGATTTGTCCGCCGCCCGTTTCCACATGGCGATGAACGCCGCGACGCCGTCGTTCTTGAGCTGACTCAAATACTTGCTCTTGAGCCCGACCGTCGCGAGCTCGTTGTGCCACTCTTTCATCATACCGACGTGTGAGATCCCCTCGGCGACCTCGGCGCCATACTTATGGATTTGGTCGTCCCCGATGTCGACGCCGCACCCCTCGAACTTGCGCGAGTGTACGCCCTGCGTGACGGTCGCGAAGTCGAGCGAATAGCCGACGTTCATCCCGAAATCGAGTAGGTACGCGAGAATCTTGGCCGACTCCGTGCTCGTTTTTGGGCATTTCCTCGTGACGCCCGACGCGGGGTAATCGGCCGCGGAGAGCGGGCCGAGGCGCACGCCAAAAAAGCCGCCGGTATCACGAACGAACTTCAGCTCCGCATCGTCGAAGTCGTATTCATGTGGGAACGGCGTTTTTTTCTTGCCGGTGCTGCCCACAAGCCGGCTGTTGGGATTGTTGTGAAGTGCGTTGAGCGGATAGCCGCCGAACGCCCCGGTCGCGATCGCGTGGATGTCCCGGCGTGCGTTGCTCGAGACGTGATCGATGTTGACGATCATGCCCTTTCGCATCGCTTCGCGCACGACGCGTTCGCCGTCATGCGACAGCCCGAGGTTGTTGCGTTCGACCCCCTTGTCCATCCGGCTGCCGCCCGAGCCCTTGAAGCCCGGGGGGAGCGGATAGATGTTGAACCCGTTGAAGGTGTTGTTGCCCCGCGCCATAACGTAGTCCGCCATGTTGACCTCGGATATTTCGCTAAACTTCCCCGCGCACGCGTCGCTGAGGCCGCCGAGCTTTTTGCCTTTGAAGTGATTGGCGCCGCACTTGTTGTCGCAGAAGTTGTGGCCATCCCGATTCTTGAGCGGGAACTGGCCGACGTTGTCGTCATAATAGAAGCAGCCCGAAATCGCTTGCGTCGCGCGAATCGCCTTTCCCGGGTCGGTGTCTTTTGGGTAGTAAATGTCGGCGCCGGACAGGCGGCTGTTGATCTTGTGGGCGAGGTAGAACGTTCGCACACCTTTGGCGTGGTAGTGATTGAGGCGGTCGACGGGGTCGAAGGTTCGGTTCTCGGCGCCAAACGAGTACTCGGATTCGACGCCGAGGATGATCGCAAGCTTGTCGGCGTTCACAATCCTCTCGGCGTCCGCGGCTGAATAAGCGATCTCCATCCAGGGGTTCTCGCGTACCCAGGCCTTGAGCGCGTCGAGCTGGCGATCCAGCGATTCGACGCTGTCGCCCCGTGAGCAGGGATAGCCGTCTCCGCCCGGTCCGCCTTTGCCGTTTTTGTTGACGTAGTAGAGCTGCTCACACATCGCCTCGTTCTCAACGGCGAACGCGACCATGATTCGCATGCGCGCGTCCTCACGTCTCGGGTCTGGGCCCTCGAACGCCGCTTTCACCCACTCCGTGCTGTAGCGGAGGTGCGAGTTGGCTTCGGCGCGCGGTCCCTTGTGGCTTTTGTGGTCGCCCATGTCGGAGCCCATCGACCCAATCCTCGCGATGAGGCTTCCCTTGACTTCGCCGTGGTCGCACTTGCTCGCCACTTTGCAGCCCCCACACGCGGCCGTGTAGCCCTTCACCATAATGCCGTTACGGAAATTCCCCGACGCGCCCGCGAAGGCGTAGTTACCGCCGAACGCCATGCCGTAGGTCGGATGCTCGTGGGTGAGCACATAGCCGCTTTTGACTCGAGCGGACTCAGCGAACGCGAGGTTCGACAGAGTCGCGAGCGTGGCAAAGACCGAAAGTGCAATCGCTGGCTTTTTCATCGAATGTCTCCCCATCTGAATTTGCGTTTCAAAATCCACTCGTTAGACGGATCGGCGTACTTGAATATTCAATCCCAACATTACGGCCCAACATCAAAGACAAGCGACCGCCAGCTGTAAAAATCGCTCACATAGAGGTACTGCCCATTGGGGTCGAGCGCCAACGCGAGCGGTGTCGAGAATCGACTTTGGCTGGTCCCCGCGTCTTTCCCGAGCAGATCCGGTTGGCCGATGACGTTAATCGCTGCGGGAAGATTCGCGGCGATCGGTGTCCGGTAGACCACCACGCGGTTATTATAAAAATCGCCGACGTACAGCCGATTTCGCACGTCGTCGAGCGCGAGCCCGATCGGCGACGCAAGCCCCGTCGCGCCCGTCCCTGCGTCGGTAAACCCCGGACCAAATCCAGCCTGTCCTACAACAAACGCAGCCGACTGACCGTTCGTAATCCCAGCCGACAGGTCATACACGAGCACCCGATTGTTTGACGAGTCTGACACGTAGAGCGTTTTCCCGTCTGAGGAAATGACAGCGGCCCATGGGTTTGCCACCTGCGTCGCGAGCGTGCCAGGACTCGTCGAAACATAATCCGGCTGCCCGAGGACATACTTCGCGTCTGACCCCATTGGAACCGTCCCACCATCGAATTCCCAAATCATGATCCGATTGTTGACGACGTCTGGAACAAAAAGACGCTGAGTGCCGCCGTGATAGGCGAGCTGCGTCGGGTCGGCAAGTCCTCCAGTCGACGCGGTATCGCCCGTGCTCGTATAGTCGGACTTTCCAAGGACCGATTCGGCATTCATCCCGTTCACGATCCCACCGTCCAAATTAAACACCAGAACCCGTGAACCAAAATCTGAAACAAACAAGCGTGCCGTCGCCGAATCGTAGGCCAGGCCTGACGCCTGGCGAAAACTGTTTTGCGATCCCACGCGCGGACAGCTTGCGAAGTCGGGCTGACCGATGACCGATTCAGCGGTGGAATCGGCCAACAGGAAGCTTGTGTTGAGATCGTAGCTGAGGACGCGGTACGCAGAGTGCTCCGCCACAAACAACCGGCGATTCGGAGCATCAAACGCAAAGGAAAAAATAGCCCCAAGCGTCGAGGCGCTCATCCCGTTTGCGCACACCGCGGCAAAATCGGGCACGCCCGCGGGTCCAATGTGGCCAACCGTCGTTGAAGCATCGGCAGCGTTGGCGGTCACCGCGGCGACGTCGAACACCTGGATACGATGATTGGACGTATCCCCGATTAAGAGACTTGGTGGGCTCGTGGGCGTGACGTGAACCGAAAGCGGCGCCGACAATCCGACGGTGCCGAATCCCGCGTCCTTTGAAGTCAGCGTCTGCTGACCAATTACATTGATGGCCGCCTCGCCGGCATCGATCGACGAGGTGTCGAACACCATGACGCGATTCCCCTTGGAATCGGCCACATAGAGCCGGTTTGGAGAGGATTGGAAGGCAACCCCAACCGGCTCGTTCATCTGCGTCGCACTTGTTCCCCCGGGAGCAGACGGGTCAAGCGAGGTCTGACCGAGAACGTTTGTCGCGGCTTCGCCATTCGCAATCGCCGCGACGTCGAACACCACGACGCGGTGGTTCATACGATCCGCGACAAAGAGGAACTGCCGTGTCGTGTCGATCGCGACTCCGGACGGCGACGAGAGCCCTGTGGGCCCCCCCGCATCTCGTCCCCCATCAAAATCAGCTTGGCCAAGAACCGAAACCGCCGACACCCCCGAATCGAGTTCCGTCGTCGAAAAGACAACGACACGATGATTCAACGAATCGGCCACGTACAGCCGTGAGACCGTCGAATCGTGTGCAAGTCCCTTGGGGCGGTTCAATCCCGTCGCGCCACCGCCCGCATCGCGCCCGCTGAAGTTGGGTTGCCCGATCACGAACTGGGCATTCATTCCGGTTGAAAACGGGCTCGACCCTTCGGTGATGTCGAAGACAAGGATGCGGTTGTTCCCCTCGTCGCTCACGAAGAGGCGGTACGGATTCGTCGTTGCGACAAGCCCGTAAGGTCCACTCATCGTCGCCGCCGATGGAATCTCCGCCGCGCGGCACTCGCTCATGTTTGGTTGCCCGAACACAAAATCGGCGAGGTAGTCCGGAAAGATGAGGCCACCCGACATCGTGTAAACGAGAACCCGATTGTTCGACGTGTCGGCCACGAAGAGCCGCGACCTCCACTCCGAAAAGACCGCCCCCGTCGGTCGGTTGAGCCCCACATTCCCTGGATTGTCCGGGCAGATCGCCGTGGAATTCCCACCGTACGGTCCAATGAGCTGCGTCGCGGGAATTCCGGACGTATAAAAAGAAACTCCCCCGTCGGGCGTTTCAACGTTCCCCGCGTCGTCGGTCGCGCGACTCAATAACCTGTGCATGAATCTCGTGGCGGTGAACGTGGAGCTCCAAGCGTTGGTCCCAATCGCGTCAAACCAATTGCCCCCGCCGTCCACGCTCACCTCGACACGGGCGACGCCAGCAATACCGTCGATCGCGGTTCCACCAAACGGCACCACCACGCCGTAAGAAAATGGACCACCATCCGACGCCGCGACCACCGAGAGAGGAGGAGCCGTGTCGACGGTCCAGCCGTGCGTTGCCGGGGTCGGATCGGTTAGGCCTGCGTCGCTCGTCGCGCGCACGGCGAAGGTGTGAGGGCCATCGCCAACGGCCCCGGCATCGAGCGGTGAAATGCACGGCGCGAGGCCACCATCGTCGATCTGGCACGCGAAGGTACAGGGCGGAGCTGAACAGCTGAACACGAACGTCGCAACGGGATTATTCGACATCGTCGCAGGCGCGAAGGAAAGGGTTGTGTCGGGAGCACCCAGCCGACAATTGACGTTCGGCGCACAATCGTAGACGAGCCGGGCGGTTCGCTGTGCCTCCGTAAACTGGAGGGCCGCTCCGCTTTGGTCACCCGTCGCCGTTGCCTCGGCGACAAGCTGCAAACCGCCATCGATCGTGCTGTAGATCATCCCCTTCAGGTGAAATGTGTCACGAAGGGGCGCGCCGCGGAGAAAGACGACCCACGAGAGCTGGTTCGAAAAAGCGTTGTCCGTTGTGCGAAGTCGAAACTCGCGATTATTGTCACCATCGAGATCGCCGATCTCCTTGGTTGCCGTGCGACCATCGTCGAGGCTGGTCGGCGTCGCCGGGCTGTCGGCTTCGAACAGCGTCCCCTGTCCCGGACGTTCATCGATCAAAAGATCGATCTGCGCGATCGACGAACGGATGGAGTTGAGAAAGTCGTCCGGGAGTTCGTGCGTAACCTGAATTGTATAACTCACCGCCTCGACGGTGCTCTTGCAGCCGATCGAAATTGTAACAAGAAAAACCCCGACCACCGGTCGGACGTAACGACTCCGCTGCGGTCGGGACGACACACACCGATTATCTGGGATCGCAGCCTTGGAATTCAACAAGTCGCCTCGAAAAAACCACAATCCCGCGGTTCGCTGGGAATACCCTTCTCGGCGCGGCTCGCTGACCGCGATCGGTATGGGCAAAACTACGGCTGCGTTACGCGAGGCAGCGCACGAACGACGGGAAGGTGCGCGCAGTAATCACCCGTGATCGGCACCGTTCCCTGAGTGCCCGCGTGGGGTCCGATGATATGGATGCGCTCCTTCGGAATTCCACCGCGCAGATACGCCGTCGCATCGTGCACCGCATTGCCATAGCCGTACTCAAGCTTGATCCCCTTTTTCGCCACAAGGTCCTCCAAAAAACTGCCCTTGTAGTCGCCCTGCACGGCGCTTGACGGCGGCACCATGAACCACTCCATGAACGAATACGCGCCGCCCGGGAACCCGTGGTCGTTCATCCACCGCGTCGTCAGTCTGCGAAGAAACCCGCCGCGCCCCGTGAGATAAATGATCTTGTATCCCTTGTCGGCATAGGCGCGAATCACATCCTTCCCGCACTTGTACGCCGTCGGCGAATACCGACCACCGAACATATCGGCAATCTGCGCCAGCACCATCTGCATGTCATTCGTCGTCAGCGTCGCATCGATATCGGTCACAATCGCCTTCGTCCCGCGCTTCCAAACATGAACGGAAAAGTTGGCGCGCGAATGATCGCCTTCGACGAGCATCGTTACGCGGTGTCGTCCAGGCGTCGCGGCTGCGGCTGGAAGCGTCGCGTAAACCCGACCCCCTTTATTTTTTCTTCCGTCGCCAAAGGTACCCAAAGGAGCACTCTCGGTCTTCAGACGGGCGAGCTTATTCCAAGCACACGTTTTGTCCTGCACCCACGTCTGAACCCACTCCCCCTCGAGCGCCCTATTAAAATTCGGGCAGAACGTGAACTTTCCGATGAGTGACACCGCTTCGCCCGGATTGACGATTCTGTCGCGTCCACGGTGATTCGGGAAACACCCGAATGTCATGGCCTTTGTCGCCAACTGCGTCCATCCGGTCTTCGTCCCACTCGGTTCAAACGGCTTACAAGCGCTCTTTGCGTCGCCCCCAGCCGCGGCGACGAGCCCAATCGCAAGACCCGAAACGACCACCCAAAAACGTGATTGAACCATCGGTTTGTTCCTCCCGACCCTTTGACGTTGGGGGTCGCAAATCTATTCAAATAAACGACGTCGAGGCAACATTCGGGGTCGCGAGGACTGGGGACTACAGTCTCCATCCCGATCCGGCCCACGCCCAGGGTCAAAACTCCCCACTTATTCACAACCCCTTTTGAGCCGCCGACCAGAGCCGCGCTGCGGCACGCCCCGTGCAGTATGCAAGCGCCGATGAGGGCAAAACCATGAAACGAACAATACTGGTCACCGGGGTAACGGTCTTTGCGGGGCTCGCGCCCGATGTCGCGCGCGCGGTTTGCGAAAAACCAAACGTGATGATCATGCTCGATAAGTCGTCGAGCATGCGCAACAAGATTGGAACATCTGAGAAGTGGACGATCGCCAAAGACGCGGTCTCGGCTTTCCTTCGCGATCAAGAACGCAGCGTCAATTTTGGGCTCATGCTTTTCCCGACACCGAACCAGTGTTCGCCCGGCAGCGTCGTCGTTCCCGTCGGCGCGAACACGCGCGGCACAATTGAAAACGCGCTCGTCACGCCACCGCCCACGAGCGGCAACTACACGCCGATGCACCAGACACTTGAGGTTGCGAAATCGGTTCCCGAGCTGCTCACGACGTCGCAACGCAACTTCGTGGTGCTCGTGACCGATGGCTGGAATTGGTGCTCCGACGCGACTTTCCAGGCGAACCGCATGAAGCCGATCGACGCCGTCAAGGCGCTTAAGGCGGCCAACATCTCAACGTACGTCGTCGGTTTCGGCGAGGGCGATGGCGCGGTCGACACCGAAGTCATGAACAAGATGGCGGTCGAGGGCGGCACGGCGCGCGCGAATTGCAACGTGCGGCAGACGAATGCGACGGCGTCCGACAACTGCTTTTACAACGCGAAAAACCCAACCGAGCTGAACCAAGTCCTGTCGACGATCGGCGTCACAATCTCGAACGAGATTTGCGATGGCCTCGACAACAACTGCGATGGGCAGATCGATGAAAGTTTGACGCGCCCATGCACAACGCCCGGAACGACGGGGACCGAGACGTGCACCGCGGGACAGTGGAGCGCGTGCCGCACGGCGACTGAGATTTGTGGCGACGGGATCGACAACAACGGCAACGGGCAAATCGACGAAGGGTGCGAGTGCACGGACGGACAAACGGAGGAGTGCGGTTCGAGCCAAGGGATTTGCCAAAAGGGGACGCGTGCCTGCGCGGCCGGTCACTGGGGCGCTTGCACGGGCGGGGTAGAGCCCGCGGCGGCCGAGGCGTGCGACGGACGCGACGAGGATTGCAATGGGCTCATCGACGATCGCGCGACGTGCCCGGATGCCGATGGATTGCCGCAGCGATGCGGATGCGGCGGGTGCGCACCACCGTGCCAAAACGGCGAATGCTTCAATGGCGGTCGGTGCGTCCTCGGATACTGCGTGGTCGACCATTGCCCGACCGGAACGCACTGCGAAGGACAGACCTGCGTGCCGGGTGCTGCGGCGCCTGACGCGGGTCCCGCAACGCCGCCGCCGCCACCGGCCAACCCGGTTGTTGACGATCCACCGTTCGCTCCAACACCACCCGCCGAAGGTTGCGCGTGCGGGCTCTCGACGTCGTCGCAAGCGAGCGGCTTTGCGGCGTTCGCCGTTCTCGCGTTGACGTTCGTCGTGGTTCGCCGCCGACGTCGCGCGGACGCGTAGGTTCCCGCATCCGCTTCCGCGCCCGCTCCCGCAACCGCCTCCGCTCCCGCCACCGCATCCGCGCCCGCTCCCGCCCCCGCATCCGCACCCGCACCCGCACCCGCCCCCGCTCCCGCCCCCGCATCCGCTCCCGCATCCGCTTCCGCCCCCGCTCGGTCCAAACCGGGTAATGGGGTAACAGATCAGCCCGGGTGATCGGGTGACACATTTGGATGGCATAAAACGGCTGGCGAAGGAGGATCGTCGTGACGTGGAAAGTGAGAGATGCGGTGAGTGAGCGGAAAGAGTT
>JACPTQ010000064.1 GCA_016192705.1 Deltaproteobacteria bacterium
CACCCGAGACCTCTGCGTGCTGGGAGTTGCAAATGCAGGTTGTGCTCGACCGAACTTGGTGTCGCGGCAGTGCCGCGCAGCCCGCAGCGCACCTTTGCGCAGGGGCTGAGGTGTTGATCTGGCGTGGATTTGCCGCCACTGCGGGCCTTGATTCAACTGGCGCAGCCGTTCTTTTGATGTCAGCCCCGAGGACGTCCGCGAGCCGAAGCGAGCTCAGACCCCGCCCGCTCTCTTAATGGTCTTCGCCCTTAACCGGGGATTGGGGTGTAACCCGGCGTTTTTTTGATTCCCTTTTTTCCGCCGGTTCTCTCTGGTACATTCCGTTAAGGCGAAGGGGAACAGGGCGCATTGCCGGCAATGGCGAAATTAATTGTCATGGGGCCCGACGGAGGCCAGTCGGAGTTTCCGCTCGGACCCGTGAATTCGATCGGACGTCATCCCGATAACGCCGTTCAGATTCTCGATAAAGTCATCTCAAAGGAACACGCCGTCCTTGAACGATTGGGCGAACACTTCATCATTCGCGATCTCGACAGCCGCAACGGAACCTACGTTAACGGAAAGCGGATCAAAGAAGCGGTGCTCAAGGACCGCGACGAAATCAGCATCGGCAGTTCGCGGATCCTGTTTGTGGCCGAGGATTCGCCGACGCGACGCTCGATTCGCGACCGCGTCACCATCGCGCCACAAAGTGAAAAAGAGCTCACGTTCATTAAGACCCGCTTTGAGCAAGAACGCTCGCGCGATTTTCTCCCGGCCGACGAGATTTACGACGTCGAGATTTTGAAGCGCGACTACGAAAAGCTGCGCGCGGCGCATGAACTCGCGCGTACGACAGGTGGTCTCGAGCTCGACATCGACACGCTGCTTCAAAAAATTCTCGACAAGATTTTTGACGTTCTCGCCGCCGACCGCGGTGTCATCCTGCTCCAGGAGGCCGAAGGCCTTATCCCGCGCGTTCTCAAGACGCGTCGGCCCGGCCGCGAAGAAGACGTCACGCTTTCGCACACCATCATTGACGCCGTCGTCAAGGAGAAGGCGTCGATCCTCTCCTCCGACGCAACGATGGATTCTCGATTCGGCGCCGCGCACAGCGTCATCATTCAAGGGATTCGATCGACCATGTGCGTGCCGCTGCTCGCTAAAAACGACCTCGTCGGAATCGTGCATCTCGACACGCAAGACGCGACGGGCGCCTTTACGGAAAAAGACTTGCAGATTCTCTCCGGCATCGCCAATCAGGCGGCGGTCCTCATCGACAACGCACGCCTCGTCAAGAAAATCGAAGCGGAGGCGCGGACGCGCGCGAAGTTGTCGCGTTTCATGTCGCCGAACCTCGTCGAACAGGTTGTCTCTGGAAAACTCGACATCCAAAAAGGGGGCGAAATCCGCGAAACGGCGATCATGTTTTGCGACATTCGCGGTTTCACGTCGATGACGGAAAGGAACGAGGCGCAAGAAATTGTGCGCACGCTGAACGAGTATTTTGAGCTGATGACCGACATCGTCTTCAAGCACGAAGGGACGCTCGACAAATACATTGGCGATTCAATCATGGCTCTCTGGGGCGCACCGATTTCACTTTCCGAGGCGTCGTTTAAGGCCGTGACCGCGGCGATTGAAATGCGCGAGGCGCTCAAGGGCTTCAACGCTCTGCGCGTTCAACAATCGCTCCCGCCCATTCGCGTTGGATTCGGGATTGCGACGGGGCAAGTGGTTGCGGGGAATCTCGGTTCTTCAAAGACAATGGAGTACACCGTCGTTGGGGATCGCGTGAACATCGCGTCTCGGTTTTGCGATCTCGCGAAGGAAGATCAGATTATTGTTGATGACCGAACGCTCGAAAAAGTTCGCCCGCACGTCGACTTTGAAGCCCTCGAGCCGATGCGCGTCAAAGGAAAGGCGGAGCCGCTGCCGATGTTCAACGTGCGCGGACTGAAGCCAGCGTCGGGTTCGCTCGAAGCGCCGACTCCGTGAGTCGCCGGCCGACGGCGACCGTCGCGATAATCGCCGCGAGCTCAAACGCAAACATCGCAAACGCCCATGGGGTCTCGATGATGGGACGGGCCCGTCCGGAAACAAAATCGTCGAACGAAGCAAACACGAAGACGCGATCGACGAGGACGGTTGCAAGAATCGCGACGACAACAAACGGTCCAGCAATGGCTGCTGCACGAAACGCGCGATTCACGGCGCGCAGAGCCACGCGATAGCCGGCAAGCCCGGCCAAGAAGAGAAGACTGATATACGCCGCTTCCGCCGGGATCTGCCGCACCGCGGGATGACGATGGGGCGAGAGAAGGTAGAGCCACGTCCAGTCGTTCCAAAAATGAAAGCGGACCAGCGCCGGCGGAACCCAAAAAACGGCGACGGATGCGATAAAGCCCACGAACACGCGATTTACGAACGGGCCGTGCGCACCGACCGCGCGATTGGCAAAAACGCCGGCGACCGCGCCGAGCGCAAACTGGATCAGCAAATCGAGCGGCAGCGTCATGCGGGCTTCGCTCCGGTTTTCGGTTTTCGACCGCGCGGGTTTGCGGCAGCGGCTGCAATGAGCTGGCGTCGCGGGAGAAGGAAGAAAAGCGCGATGCCAAAGGCTAAGGTCAAGATGGAGATGTTCTGCGACGTCGACAACCCAAAATAGGCGCCGCGCTGCGGATCGTCGCGAAGGGCCTCGATGATGAATCGCAGCACCGCGTACCCGACGACCAGCGTCGCAAAGACTTGGCCGTAGAATTTCCGGAAGCGCCGCAAGACCAACATCGTCGCGCCCAGAAGCAAGAGGCCGGCGACCATTTCATAAAGTTGCGTCGGGTGTACCGGCAGCGACTCGGGCGCATTGGCCGGCAAGAGACGCAGGTCAGCGACATGATGCTCAAACGCCGGGCTCATGCGCGCCGGCTGACTTGCGACCGGATGCGCCGGATATCGCACGGCGAGCGGAAAATCTTTCGCGATCGCCCCAAAATCACACCCATAAAGGAAGCAGCCGATTCGCGTTACCGCGATGCCGACCGCAATGCCGGGACTCGCGTAGTCCGCAAACTCCCAAAAATTGATGCCGAACTTCTTCAGCGCAACGTACGCCGCGATCGTTCCACCAATCATTCCCCCATACGCGACGAGGCCGCCTTCCCATATCTTGAAAAAATCGACGACGCTGAAGCGATCCGGCTGCGCGATGAAGTACATGATGCGGGCGCCAACGATCGAGAAGACGAGCGTCCAAAAAAGTGCGCGGCTGCCCTCGGCCCTGTCGATGCCAGCCTTTTCGGCGAGTCGCAGGCAAAGCGACCACCCCAAAAGAAACGAGATTCCGAGCATGACGCCATAGGAATGAACGGGGAAATTGACGATGGGGATTTCAAAAAGAACCGGACGCATGAGGCGCGAGTTTAGTGTTTGCGCGGAAAACTTGAAAGCTGCTCGTTTGTTCAGTATTGTATCTCGGCATGGAGTCGTCGCAGTCCCTTACGCCGCGACAGCAGCAAGTCCTTGATTTCATTCGGCGCTCGGTCGACGAACGCGGCTATCCGCCAACCTTGCGGGAAATCGGCTCGCATTTTAGGATTCGCTCGACAAACGGCGTATCGGATCACATTCGCGCGCTGGTTCGAAAGGGCGCGCTCGACCATCGGGTCGGCCGATCGAGAACCTTGGTTCCGACGCAAAGAGGCGCATCGGGTCGTGTTCGCGCGAAGACCCCGGTTGGCGACACCGACGAGACCGCTTCGATTCCTGTCGCGGCTCACAAAGTCGTCCCACTTTCCTCGGCGACAACCGGCGAGCATCTCACCGCGGATGTTGCTTCGGTTCCGATTCTTGGGCGGGTCGCCGCGGGTCAGCCAATACTCGCGGTCGAGAATCGCGAAGGCGAGCTCTTTATTGATAACGCGCTCCTCGGCACATCAAAGCAAGTGATCGCGCTTCGCGTCGCGGGGGACAGCATGATCGACGAAGGGATATTCGACGGCGATCTGGTGTTTGTGAAACGACAGCAAACCGCGGATCGCGGCGAGATCGTTGTTGTGTCGATCGAGGGCGAGGTGACGCTCAAACGCTTCATCCCGGACGGCGATGTCGTTCGGCTTGAACCTGCGAACAGCCGCATGAAGCCCATCCTCATCCGACGACGCGACTTCCGCGATGCCTCGATCATCGGCGTTATCGTCGGGCTTTACCGGCGTGTCTGACGGGTCTGAAAACGCGTCACCAATAAACCGATTTGACCGTTGTCTGGCCCGCGGTGATCGTCACGGAGAATTCTTTATAGAGATCTTCATTGGGATCGTGGAGCTTCACCGTGTGGGCCCCGACTTTCAGCGGAAGCCTGGTCAGCGGGGTTTGCCGTTTTTTTCCACCATCGACATAAACATAAGCCCAACGATCTGATTTGACCGTGAGATAGCCGGTTCCGCCCCCGCCTATCACCTCTCGCGCCTCTCGCGCCACACGAGTCACGGTCGCACGTCGTCGCGCCGCATCCGCGCGCGCCTCACGCCGTTCGCGGCCCGCCGTTTCGCGACGCGCATCAACCGCCGTTGCGCGCGCAACAACCTCGCGTCGTGCCTCGCCGTCGGTCGGGCGCTGAGCTCGAGCCTCCCGTGCGTCCGACGCGGTTGCCCGCGGGGTTCCATCCACCCGAGCCATCGCGCCCCCGTCGACGCCACCCGCTGCCCGCGCGTCTCCAGCCCGTGCCGTGTCCCCGTTCGCCGCGCGAACGTCGTCGCGCCGCGCCGCGCGCGCATCGGCGCGCTGACCATCACCCGCACCATCGGCCCGCGCAACCGGCGGGGCCGGCGGTTTTTTGTCAGCCTCAACCAACTGCCACACCGCAAACCCACCCCCCGCGGCGACCGCAACGGCCAACGCGATAAACGCCGGCTTTCGATTGCTTTTCGGCAATGTGAATTCGTCGGTGTCCGAACCAACGGCGGCACCAGAAAACCCCGACGGCGATGTCGGCTCAAACGCTCCTGACGACGGCGAGCCGGACGGCGAAGAAGCGGAGCCCAACGACTGCGCGAACGATTGTTGAGCCTGCGCTTCCTCGGAAGCAACGACGGGTGGACGCTGCAACTCGGGCGAGCCCCATCGAGGCGCGGAGTCAAGTGGTGGCGGGCGGCCCCACGACATCGTCTGCGGTATTTCACCGAAGTCATCACCTGCGCGCGGAGGCGTCTCTTCTCGAAAAGGTGGCGAGGACGACTTTGGCTCAACCGGAGCCGGCGGCGCGCCTTGCGTCGCGTCCGATGCCGGGAACCGATACGCGGCTGCGCTCGGCGCCGATTTCGCCTCGACCGTCGCCAGAGAGCGCGATTCGACCCGATCGGTCGCGTCCCGCGAATACCCCGTCGCCGGGCGCTGCGTCACGACGGTGTCGCGCGTCGACGTTGAAACGACGGACTCGAAGCCGGGTCTCTCATCGACTTGCGCCGGCTCAATTGCGCCAAGCGCCGTCAAGCGATCCGTTGACGGCGTCGACGATGTCGGAACCACGGCCTCCATCACCGGCGCCGCATTCACCGGCTCCGGCACCGGTGTCTCAACCTTCGCAGCGTCGATCGGAAATGGCCCCAATTTCGCGCTCTCACCCGCCAAACTCACGGTTGCCCGCGGCGCCTTTTTCTCGCGCTTCGCCCCTTTGTGTTTGGCCGCTTCGGCGCGGAGCGATCCGTCCGCAAGCCCGCCCAAGAAACGCGCGAGGTCACCGCCCGTATAAAAAGGCGCCGCCGTGTAAAGTGCCTTCGACAGGCTCCGCTGAAACGCGACAGCATTGGCCGGTCGATCAGCGATCTGCGGTGCAAGCGCGCTCATGATGATGTCGTCAACAACCGTCGGTAGTTTCCCCCGCACCGCTGACGCCGGCTTTGGCTCAAACGATCCGAGCGCCGCGCGCGCCTCGTGTGGAAGCCCAGGCGCAACGTGCCGAAGCGCGAGCAGCTCGTACAAAAGCGCCCCCACGGCGAAGAGGTCCGCCGGCATATCCCACTCACCAGCGTGCAGCGATTCCGGCGCGAAGTACGCACCGCGCAACGCTTCACCCGCGCCAACTGTTTGATCCAAAACCCGCGCCCAACCAAAATCCGCGAGGAGCACCCCGCCGTCCACGGTCGACAAAAAAACCGCCGACGCCCGAAGGGGCCCATGTGCTATCGGGTCCAATCGATTCGCCGCGTCCCGCCGTCCATGCGCGTACTCAACGGCGCTCGCAACTTCACGCGTGATATACAGGGCGGCCGCCGGTGGAATCGGAACCCGTTGCTCGCGAACATCGGCGAGCAACTTCTCAACCGTAACGAACGCGGTCTTCCCCGCACCCGCTTGCTCGAACGCTGCGAAGCACCCATCACCCGTCGCCGCGATTTCAGTCAGCGGCACAATATTGACGTGGCGCAGCGACGTGCACCGCCCGGCATCGGTTATGACCGACTCAGCCGCGGATCCGCCCGACGCCGCAATGAAATGGAGGTCAAAGATCGTCCCTTCGGCAGCAGCCTCAAAGACCTCCTCCACACCACGGCGCCCGAGCTCCCGTCGGAGACGATATCGGCCAATGCTTCGTTCGACGAGTCCCACCCTCGCCCAATCAACCTTTCACACTGACTATACAACCAGCCGGCGAGCCTTCACAATTCCTCACGCTTTATGACGAAATCGCAATGGAACGCCGCGGTCTCTTCACGTTGCCGACTGCTCGCGAACGATATCCTCAATCGCCTCACGATCTTGCGGCGACAGGTCAAGAAATCTAAGCGCCATCCCGCGCGGAATCTCGCGCCCGTGGTCGCGCCCACCCCACACGATCCGAATCACTTCGCCGATCACGCGAATCCGCTTGGTCCTTCCCGGAAGCGCAAACGTCAGCGAAAGCCGCGTCCCGATTGGAAATGGTCGCTCGGCCCGCAAGAATACGCCCCCCGCCGACAGGTCGCGCGTTGAATCGACGAAGTCGGTTTGCACGAGGCTATAACTCACCTCGAGCTCAAACGGGACGCGCCGTTGCCCACGCCCTTCGCCGCCGCCTTCGTCGTCCGCGTCCACGCTATTTCCCCTTTTTCTTCTTCTTTCCCTTCGTCGGTTTCGCCTTCGGCTTAACTTTCCCCTTTGGTTTCGCAGAAACCTTCGCCTTCTCGCTCACCTTTTCGCGTGGCGCGTCCTTCTCGTTTGGTGCCACCGCCTTCGTCTTTTCGTGACTCTTCTCGAGTCCCTTCGCCAACTTGGGACGCACCATCGCCACCGTCGCTCGATCCAAGTTGAGATATTTCTTCGCAACCCGGGCGACATCATCCGCCGTCACCGCCGAAATCGCCGCCGGAAACCGCAAGTACTCGTCGTACCCCAACCCATACGCCTCGCTAAACGCCATCGACGACGCCACCGTCCCCACGCGCTGCAGCGACACGTCGTGACTCCCAACCAAGTACCGCTTCGCCCGCTCCAGTTCCGCCCGCAGAACCGGCTGCTCGACGATTCGCCGCACCTCGCCCTCCAATCCCGCCATCGCCTCATCGAGCCGCCCTGGCGACGTCCCCATGTACAGCGTGAACGTCCCCGGCTCGACGCCCTCAACGCTGCTCGCCGTCACGGAGTACGCAAGGCTCTTCTTGTCGCGCAGCTCAAGGAACAGCCGCCCGCCCTGGCCAGCCAAAATCGTCGCCAGCACCTCCAGCGCAAACCGGTCCTCGCTCTTCACGGTCGCACCCCGAAATCCAAGCACGATGTGCGCCTGCTCTTTTTCCTTCCAAACATGCGCGGTCTCACGCTTCGTCGGCGCCGAATCTTTCGGCACATCGATCTTTGCTCCCGCGCCTTTAGGCACAACGCCAAACAGCCGCGACGCAAGCCGCAGCACACGCGCCGCCTCGAAATCACCTACGATCGACACAATCACGTTCTCGCCAACAAAGGTCCGCCTGTAATGCTCGACCAAATCCGCCACCTTGAACTCCGAAACCGTCTTCCCGGTCCCGAGCATATCCATCCGATACGGGTGCGCCTTGTAGTGCAATTTCGCAAACGTCTTAAACGCGAGCGACGCGAGACTGTCTTCTTGGTTTCGCAACTCCTCGAGCACAAGCCGCCGTTCCCGTTCAAGCTCGGCGCCCTCGAACGTCGGACGCAGCAAACAATCCGCGAACAGCTCAAGCGCCGCCTCAAGCGTCTTCGCCAAAAACTCGCCGCGCAACCCAATCGAATTCTTCCCGGCAAAACCGCCCAGCGCCCCCGCCATCGAATCGATCTCGCGCGCAATCTGAGCCGCCGACCGCGACGCCGTCCCCTTCGTCAAAAGCGCGCCGACCAAATTCGACACCCCGTTCGTCTTCTCGCTCTCGCTCCGCAACCCACCCGCGGCGACCGCGCGCATCGCCACCATCGGAACGTGGTGGTCCTCCTTGACGAGCAGCGTGACACCGTTCGCGAGCGTCGTTTTCACGATTCCGCCGTGCCCCGCCGTCGCCTCGAGCACCGAATAGCGCCGCGTCAGCGCCCTGAAGCTCTCGTTCGCCGTATCGACAACATCCTTGGACGACACCGTCGCCTTGAACTCCTCCGGCAACAAAAGTGCAACCGACATGTTCTCCGCGCGAAAATATCTTGCCGCGACCGCCCTCAGATCGGCCGGCGTCAGCGCTCGCACCCGCGCGAGGTACTTCTCCTCGTAATCGAGGTCGCCCGCAACCGTCTCAAAAAAACCGAGCTTGCGCGCGCGCCCCTGCACCGTCTCCTTTTGGTAAACGGCGTCGCTCTCCAAAATCGTCTTCGCCTTAGCGAGCTCGTCGCCGGTCACCTCCTCAAAAGCCGGTCGCACCGCCTCTTCTACGCTCGCCGCAAGCGCCGCGCGCCAATTCTTCGCCGGAAACGACGCCCCCGTGAGCAAAAGCCCCGGATCGCGCGGTGTGTACGCATACGCATACGCCTCGTTGACGACCTGTCGCCCGCGCTTCACTTCGACGTTCAACCGCGAACTTTCGCCCTGCCCGAGCAAAACCGACAACACATCAAGCGCCGGAACGTCCGCGTGATGCAGCGCCGGAATATGAAACGCGAAATTGACGTGTGCCTCTTTGACGTTGTTTCGAACAACCGACGCACGCATCTCCTTTTGCGCGGGCTCGGCTTCGCGCTTCGATTCGACGGCGCCGGGCGCAAAATCCTTGAACGCCGCGCGCACCTTCGCGAGCGCATCGTCGGTTTTGAAATCGCCGACCGCGATGAGCGCCATGTTGTTCGGGACGTACCAACGCCGATAAAACCCGAGAATCTGATCGCGTGTAAACGCTTTGACCGTCGACTCGTAACCGATGATCGGCCGAAAATAAGTGTGCTTCGAAAACGCCGTCTTGAAAAGCTCCTCGGACACAACGTGCGACGGCATATCCTTCGAGCGTTTCAACTCCTCGAGAACGACGACCTCTTCTTTTTTCAGCTCGCTCTGATCAAACGTCGACCGCTGCACCGCATCCGAAATGATGTCGAGCCCCACGCCGAATTCGCGACTCGGCATGACGAGGTGGTAAACCGTCTGGTCGAACGACGTCCACGCGTTGATGTCGCCGCCGTTCGACTCGACCGTCTTCGCGATCTCGCCAACGCCGCGCTTCTCCGTCCCCTTAAACAACATGTGCTCGTGAACGTGCGCGAGCCCCGCCTCCGTCGGTGTTTCATCGGCGCTCCCGACTTTCACCCACATCTGAAACGCCACAACCGGAGCCGAATGCTCCTCATCGAGAATCACGGTCAATCCATTATCGAGCACAGTTCTCAAGGGCTTTTTTCTCCTTTGGGGTAGGGTGGCGGCTGCTCCGCCGCTCTTCGTGGCGACGGTCGTTTCTGGGCGCGGCACCGCCTCGCTGTTCTTGACACGAAACGCGGCGCCGGGCGCGCAAGCGAGCGCACCAAGCAAAGCAGCCGTTGCCGCTGTTTTGAGCCGCGATGAAAACAAGTCAATCAATTCAAAACCTAGACTCCCCCATGTCACACGACCCGCGCGCCCTGTCAAGGCGCGAGCGAGCGCGACGGTGCAAAAAGAGATGCTGGGAAAACTGGCGGCGCTCGATCGGGAGCACGCGACCGCCACGCGAGATTGTGTGCCCGCGCGGCGGCGATGTATTGAAGTAGGCAAATGCGTTCCGCCGATTTTCGTCGAGCGATTTTGCAACTTGCGTCGGCCCCGGGCGCCGAGCTGACGCTTGCGCTCATCGTTCGCGAGCTCGACGTCCCGGCGGCCGAGGCGCACCACGAGCTCGATGCGATGGTGTCGGATGGCCTTCTCGAGCTCGACTCCTTTGACGATGGCACCCTCTATTATCACGCGCCTGGGCTTCGCCACGTCGCGCTTGCGCCGTCGCTCGGCAGCGCGCTCAGTGAGCACCGTGTCCGCTCGCTCGCCAAGCGAAGCGAGCCAAACCTCGCGCTCCGCATGGGCGCCGTCGTCTCCATCCTCGACTTCGTTGGTGTCGGCGCCGCCGCGCTTTTTGCGCATTCACGCGAAGCGAACATCCTCATCTGGATAGCGCTCGCCGGCGCGCCCGGCACGCTCGCGACGATTGTTTGGTTGTTGTTGCGCTGGCTCGAGCGGCGAAAATAGTTTCGCCCTACGTCACCACGACGACCGCGCCCGCAAACGCCGCCACGATGCCGGCCGCTTTACGCACGGTGACGCGCTCGCGCAAAAAGATCGCCGCGAGAATCATCGTGAAGATGCTGCTCGTCTGGTTGAGAACGCCGGCGGTCCCGGCCGATGTCAGCTTAAAACCCGCGACCCAAAGCAGCATCGCGACATAAGCCCCAATGATGGCACCCGGCACGGTATAGCGCCACGCGCGACTCGGGCGCCAAGCGGCGATAAGGAGCCGACGATTCGCGGGCGCGAGCCCCTGCACCAAAAGTAACACCGTGCCCCCGACGAGGCGCACCGTCGCCGCCCACCATGGGTCGAACCGTTCGAGCACCGGTTTTGCGACGACGATGCCGACCGCCATGAGCGCCATCGACAGCGCGCCAAGCGCGACGCCCGTCGCTATCGCCCGCGCATCGTGGCGCCGCGACGTGCCGTCGTTCGCGCGCGATGTCCCGAGAAGAATAGCAATGACCATGAGGGCGACGCCCAAAACGAGCGGCCACCGCACCACCTCGCCAATGAGACAAAACGCCGCGACCACCACGAACGGGCTGTAGAGACAATCGACGATCGCCGAGCCTGTCGCCCCGAGGCGGTTCAAGCTCGCGAAGAAGAGTGAGTCCGCGATGCCGATGCCGAGCGCGCCCGAGGCGAGGAGCGTGAGCCAATCTTCGAGACGAGCTTCGGCGGGTGCGTACGCGACGCCGATGATTGGCAGCGTCACGAGAAAGAGCGCAAGGGCGACGGAATTCTTAAAAAAGTTGAGCGCGAACGGCGAAACGCTCTCACCACTTTTTCGAAAGAGGATGACGGCCGCGGACCACACAAGCGCGTTGACGACGGCGCAGATTTCGCCGGGGCCGAATCCGAACATCTAGTAAATCCACGGGATGAGGCGCGCGGTGCGGCGGCAGTAGTCGGCGTACGCGGCGCCAAGACCCTCGCGGAGCGCGGCCTCTTCAACGCGGATGCGGTGAAGGAGCGCGATGGTCATTGGGATGAAAAGCACGACGGTGCTCGCCCAACTACAAAACGCGAGGCCGACGCCTAAGACCCCGAGGAGCCCACCCGTGTAAGACGGGTGTCGCATAAGGCGATAGACGCCGTGCTGAATGACGCGGTGGTCGCTGCTGATGGCGACGTTGACGGTGAAGAACTGCTTGAGCGTGTGGATCGCGGTCCAGCGAAGCGTGATACCCGCGACGGTGAGGCTGACGCCGGTCCACGCAAGCTCGGGGTAAAACGCCGGAACGAAGCCGACGCCCGCAACACCGAGGGCGAGCCCGGTTGCGCTGAAGCCGAGGATCACCGCGGTAAGAATCCAAAACGTCGAGCGGTCGGCGGCGCGTGAGCGCGCGGGGTCAGCGCGGCGCCGCACGCTGAGCGTGACTTCGGCGGCGAACCAAAGAGCACCGAGCGCGACAACCACAATGTTCGTCGTGGAGAACACGCGTCGTGTGTAAACCAGATCTCTCGCCCACGTCCACAGCCGCCTTGCCAACGCCCCCACGCGAGGACTAATTTTGAGGGCTCTCATTCACAAAGAGGAGTCGCTATGGACACGACCATCAATATTGAAGCGCTGAAGAAAGACCCGGGGCCGACGAAACTGTTTATTGGGGGCGAATTCGTCGACCCGATGAGCGGCGCGAGTTTCGGTGTCACGAACCCGGCAACGGGCGAGAAGCTCGCGGAAGTTGCGGCGGCCGACGCGCGCGATGTCGACCGTGCGGTCGTGGCGGCGCGCGTGGCGTTTGACGGCGGGCCGTGGCCGAAGATGAGCGCGGGCGATCGCGGGAAGCTCTTGTGGCGGCTGGGTGAGCTGCTCGAAAAGCACCAGCAGGAATTCGCGGCGGTCGAGGCGCTGAACAACGGAAAAACGTTTCGCGAGGCGGCGCGCGGCGACGTCGGGTCGGCGGTTGACCTCCTCTACTACTACGCGGGTTGGCCGACGAAGATTCACGGCGAGACGATTCCCGTTGGCGGTCCGTTTTTGAACTACACGCTTCGCGAGCCAGTCGGCGTCTGCGGGCAGATCACGCCGTGGAATTACCCCACGCTCATGGCCGTCCAGAAAATCGCGCCGGCGCTCGCGTGTGGCAACACCGTCGTCTTGAAGCCGTCGGAGCTGACGCCCCTCACCGCGCTGCGATTCGCCGAGCTCTGTCGCGAAGCGGGCGTGCCGCCAGGCGTCGTGAACGTTGTGCCCGGGCTTGGCGAACCGGCCGGCGAAGCGCTTGCGCGCCACATGGACGTCGACAAAATCGCGTTCACCGGGTCAACGCGCGTCGGGCGGCGCCTCATGGTCGCGGCGGGCGAGAGCAACTTAAAACGCGTGTCGCTTGAGCTCGGCGGAAAATCGCCGCTCATCGTGTTCGCCGATGCCGACCTCGATAAAGCCGTCTCCGCGTGTTTTTGGGGAATCTTCTCGAACAAAGGCGAAATCTGCTCGGCGAGTTCGCGACTCCTCGTCGACAAGCGCGTTCACGACGACTTCGTCGCGAAGCTCACGGCGAAAGCAAAAGCGTTGCGTGTCGGCGACCCGTTTGACCCGAAGAGCGAAATGGGCGCGCAAGTGTCGACAAAGCAGCTCGAACGAATTCTCGGCTACGTTAAGTCGGGTGTCGCGGATGGCGCACGCGTCGAATGCGGCGGCGAACGCGATACGGACGGCGCGAAAGCCAAGGGCGCGTTCATGAAGCCGACCATTTTCACGGGCGTCGCGCCCACGATGACGATTGCGCAGGAGGAGATTTTTGGGCCGGTCCTTTCGGTCATCCCGTTTGAAAACGACGCCCAGGCGGCCACGATCGCCAACGGCACGGTTTACGGGCTCGCCGCGTCGATCTGGACGCGCGATGCGGGGCGCGCGCTCGCCCTCGCAAAGCAGGTCCGATCGGGCGTCGTGTGGGTCAACCTCTACAACGGGTTCGACAGCGCGTCGCCATTCGGCGGCGTCAAGCAGTCTGGGTTTGGACGCGAGTGTGGCGCCCACTCAATCGATCTCTACACGCAAACGAAGTCGGTCTGGGTTAGACTCCAGGCGTGACGTCCGCGCACCAGCTCACGCCGTTCGGCAAATATCATCTTCTTGACCGCATCAATGTCGGCGGAATGGCCGAAGTATTTCGCGCCAAGGCGTTCGGCGTCGAGGGGTTTGAAAAACTTCTCGCCGTGAAGCGCATCATGCCCGACATCGGCAAAGAGGTTGACTTCGCGCGCATGTTCATCGACGAAGCGAAAATCGGCGCGCAGCTCACGCACGCGAACATTTGCCAAGTATTCGATCTCGGCGCCGTCGACGGGCTTCTCTTCATCGCGATGGAGTACGTGCACGGCAAGGACTTGCGCGCGATCTTGGAGCGGATTCGAAACGCCGGCGAGCGAATGCCGCAGGGCGTGGCGTGCGCGATCGTCTCGCAGGCGTGTGACGCGCTCGCGTTCGCGCACAAGAAGCGCGCCGACGACGGGACGCCGCTCGGCATCGTTCATCGCGACGTGAGCCCGCAGAACCTTCTCATTTCGTATGAAGGCGACCTCAAAGTCATCGACTTCGGAATCGCGCGCGCGGCCAAGCGCGACGTGCGAACGCAAACCGGCGTCATGAAAGGAAAATTCGGCTATATGTCGCCCGAGCAAGTGCGCGGGAAAATGATCGACGCGCGGTCAGACCAGTTTTCGCTCGGCATCGTCTTCTACGAACTCCTCACGGGCGAACGCCTGTTCGTCGGCGAAAACGAGCTGTCGACGCTCGAGAAAATCCGAGACGCCGTTGTGGTTCCGCCGACGCACGTTTACCCGGGCACAGCACCGGAGCTTGAGCGCATCGTTCTCAAGATGCTCGCCGCGAACCCCGACGACCGATACGAGAGTCTCCTCCACGTGAAGGACGACGTCCAAACGTATTTGTTGCTCAACGACTGCAACGTCGTCCGCCAAGACGTCGCGGTCCTCGTGGGGCGTCTCTTCGCGGCCGAGATCGAAGCCGAAACCGCCGAGCTCGAACGCTGGAACCAGATACCACCGCCGAGCAAAAATGGCGGATCGTCGTCGAAGGCGTCCTCAAGCGAAAAGGATAAAACGAACCCTCTTGGTCGTTCGGCAGATTTCGCTGCGTTGCGGTCGCCCGACGAAAAAACAAAATCGCAACGCGTGCCTGCGCTCTCGGACGCCCCGTCAACCCAGCTTACGGATGATGGTTTACCCCGACCCTTTCGATGGTACCTCTGGATCCTAGCGGGCCTCCTTCTCGCCGGGCTCGGTGCCGCGGCCGTGTTTGCCATCAAGCATTTCGCCTAACCCCGTCAAAAATCCGACGGGGTTGCCGCCTTTTTTCGCAGCACGTTGACATTCGTTGGCACATCTTTCGGCGTCGCCCCGGATTGGCTTGCCAGAAATCCCCACGATTCGCGCGCCTGCGACTTGGCCCTCGCCTTGCTCCATTGCCTTTTGTGAGAGGCGGGGGATTCAACATGAAGAACCGCAATCGTTTCCCCCCTCTCGCCTTTTTTGCAACACCTCGACTGTTTGTTTTCGTTCTCTCGCTGGCGCTCGTGCGTTGCGGCGCCACCGCGCCGTGGGACGACCCCTCGCCGATCCAAGACACCTCAAGCCCGCGCTCGCGTGGCGGAGCATCATCGACGGGTTCGATCTCCCCAGGTGGTGCGCCCACGGACGCGAAGGGCGGCTGCGTCTTAAGCCCCGTCCGATCCCCGATCGACTTTGGGACAATCCCGCCCGACGAATCGCAATTTGCAACGGTTGGTGTCGTCGCGGCGGGACCGAACGGAACGTGTCGCGTCACACGCGTCCTGAAAGGCGCCGGGCTCAGCGCGAACGTCTTTGTGGCAATCACCGTTGACGGAAAAACTACGTTGGCCCCCTTTGAAATCGCAACGCCGTTGGGCGCCCGTCGCTTCGACCTGATCGTTTTTGTTCGCGCGTCCGAGACAAGCGAGAGCGGCTCCATTCACATCGAATACGAATCGCCCGCGCGGTCCCTCGAAATCATCGTTCGTGTGCGCCGCTCCCATTAGCAGGGTGCGGAAAAAGTGGTTTCAGCAAACTGTTAGCGCATCAAAGCCGCCCGGAGTCGAAGCTCGACGGAACGTCCACAATGAACGCGAGTGTGACGCTGCGCTTTTCACCGGCGCCCATTTTCAAGCGCCACGTCACGATGCCGTCGTCGGCGCGATGTTCGTACCCCGCGGTCGTGACCTCGGTGTCGATGCCGACTTTGACGTCGTCAAGCTCCGACACCGGAATATGCTCCGACAGCTCGACCTCCGCTTCGCTCTTCGAAAAGCTCGCCACATCAAATCGGTAAACGTAGCGGAACCGTCGATTCGACTTAAAAAGACCCTCGTCGCGGCGAAGCTCCTCAACTGTCACGCGCTTCATTCGAATCGATTCTTCGAGACCAAACGTCAGGTGAAAGCGACCGCCCTGTGGAACGCGCGGGAGTTGGTATCGCGCCATGAGCGCCCCGTGCCGAAACGCATCGATCGGTCCTGCGAGAAGCGGAAACGGCGCCGCATTCGAAAGGTCGGCGACGCGAAACACGAACGGCATGAGCTTCGGGATGGAGCGCAGCGCAAAGCGCGCCTTCATCTTCGTGCGCGCAACGAAAAGGCGCGCGGGCGTGCCGTTCCCTGCGATGTCCGCGCGCTCGGGCACCGTGAGCTGGACGGAAAGTCCCTGCGCCGCAACCTGCATCTGCGTGTCGCCCGAAACGGCGTCGTCCTTACCAGACGCCTCGGCGCGGTCGCGGAATTCGTCGCGCCGAACAAGGACCTTCTTCGTCGCTTTCCGCTCCTCGGCCCAGATGTTCAAGCGACGCACGTCGGGCGGCGTCGCATTCTCGCGCGGAACCGCGGTCGAAAGCGTGACGCGCGTCTTCGTCCACGGCTCGCCCGTCGATTGCGTGATCGTGGCGAACGTCGCGAGGTCAACGGTGCCGCCCTTTTCGTCGGCCCGCGCTTCGTAGCTCGGACGCCATCCCGCACCGCCGACCATGTAGGTTAGCTCAACCGTCGCGCTCCGGCCCGCGGCACACGACACGAGCACTTCGGCGAAATGTTCGCGCCGCGTCGCCGCCGTCGCGAGCCGGCTGCGCTTCGCGTAAAGCTCAGCGAGTTTTCGATCGAGATCGCGCCGTCGCGACTGAACGTCGACCACCGCCGCGTTCGCCTTGAGTCGCGTCGCGAGCGCCGTTTCAAACGCCACCGTCCAAGCCGCCGCGTTGGGCGTCGCGTCGTTCATCTCGCGCCCGACAAGACCCCGCGCGACTTCAAGCAAGCGCCCTGCAAGCGTCGCCTGCTCGCCAGCGCGCAGAGCCCGATTCTCAAGCGCTGCCGTTTCACCGCGCAATCGCCGAACGTCCACGTCGATCGCTTTGACGTCTGGCGCAAACACTTGGTCGCGCGTCCGCACTTCGGTGCGAAGCCCCTCGATCGCGCCCAGGTTCGTGCGCGCGCGAAAACTCGCGGGGTCGGCAGACGGCGTGATCCCGGCAAAGTTCGCGACCGCTCGAGGGCCACACGCGATGCGTGCCTCACGCGTGACTTGCGCGCGATCGGGGTAAACGACGACCTTCGTCACGTCAGCAGCCGGTGGCTGGCTCAACGTCAAGAGAAGTGGGAATGTCAACAACATGGCGCCTCCTCAATTCTGGTGAAGGCGGTAGCCCTTGGGGCGCCGCAGGGTGTAAGTGAAACTCACGATCGACTTTCCAGACGCCGGAATTTCGACGCGCCATTCGAGCGCGCCGGTGTCCGGGTGAGGCCTCACACCTGGCTCGCTCCCCTCGAGCTTAATCTCAACGTTCTTGTCGCCCGTCATCGGCAACTGGTCGATGATCCGCGTGGCGATCGGCACCCGGTAAGGATTCGCAACTTCGATCGTCACGACGTACTCCGTGATTTCGTCTTTCGAGAAGAGTCCCTTCTCGGTCGTGTTTTGGCGCACGTTCCGAATCGGCTTCACGGCGCGGTCGATCCCAAGCGGCAACGTGAACGATTCGCCAGGCGCAACGACCGTGAGCCGCGCGACGCCCGCAGGATCGGCGCCGACAAAAAGATTCGCGGTGCCACCCGGCAAAACAGTTTTCGACGGGTTCTTGAGCTCGGCGACGAGATACGCCTCGGGAGCGAGCGCCGCGAAAAGCTTCCGCTCAATCGTGACGGGCCACCGCTCTGTGAGGAGCGCGACGCGACGCGCGCCCTTGCCGCTTCGGATCGTCTCGGGGCGACGCGACTTGAACGTGAGATCGTAACCGCCCGCCAGCGACGCGGGGAAATTCGGCGCATAGGTCGGGCGCTGATAGCCGGGTGGCGGCGCGAGACCAACGCTCTCGGTGGGAACGGGTGGAGCGGATTCGACAAACCGAAACCCGCGGGGCTGGCTCACATAGACGCGCCGAGGTGCCGACATGGATACGGTGGGCGCAGGCGAGGGAAATTCCATCGGCTCCGGCGGAGCAGACCGGGGCGGACGCGCCCCCTCGGCCTTCCCGCTAGGCGCCGGACGGTAGATGCCTCGGCGCTCCTCATACGATCGCCTGTCGCTGTCGCGAACGACAATCCTATGCGCGCCGTGGCCCAGTGGCTTAGCAATTTTTCCAACGACCGGCTTCGGATAGGCCAAGCCGCCCTCATCGACCGCAGCCATCGTCTCGCTCGCGCGCGCCAAGAGCTGCTGCCGGAGCGTCGTATCGATGTCCGGCCCTGCTGTGATCGCCTCGCTGCGTGGCGGCGGCCGCACGGTGTCAACGACCGCGCGCGGTGTCGGCACAAAGCGCTCGCGTTCGCCGATCTTCCACGAGTAGAGCTTCGGGAAAACCCTCGCCGTCGCCGGGATCGCCGTCGACAGCACCAACTGCGCATCGGTCCAGTCTTCGCCGCTCTCTTGGGTCACGAGACCCGCGAACGCCAACTGAACTTCGCCGCGCTCGGGCGCAAACTGAATGTCGTACGTCGGAAACCACCGCGCACGCCAGGCGACGTACGTCAAAACGACCCTAACGGTGCCACTGCCCAGGAGCGCGACCGTGACGCGATACCCGGCTCGCCGCGCTCCGCCGCCCAAGAGCCGCGCCCGATCCGCAAGGGGGGCCCGCGCTTCGAACAGGTCGACGAGCTTCTCGTCGAGCGCGCGAACGGCCCCTTGTAGGTTGTCGCTCCAACTTTCAACAAACGACAAAACACTCACCCAACCCGCCGGATTCAGTTTCGGAATCGCCTTGAGAGCCCCCGCTTCCGGGCTTTCGGGCGCAAGCCGCCGAACCGCGTCGAGGACCTGAAGCGTATGGCTGCGTTCGCCCCGAACCTTCGCGATCTGGTCGTCAAGCCTCTCAATGTCCAATAGAAGTTTCTGCGCCTCGCCCCGCGGGAACTCCTCAGCGTCAACGCGTGCGATATCAACACGCTGCACCGCGCCGCCCGCCGCCGCCACGGATATCGTCGACGGATCGACGGTGTCGGGAAGAAGCGGCAACTCGACTTGGCGCGCCCCAACTCGTGGTGTCGCCGTGCGCATCACGTGCGCGCGATCGCTGAACACCGTGACGTGCGTTACAGGCGCGTCAACCGCCGCTCCGGCGGAAAACGCGAGTGCGCCAGCAAAAAGACAGTTGATGAGCATGGGTCCTCCTCGCGATGAACTATGGCACCGCGACGTTCTGACGTACAACCTCGTAATACGATCTGATGTTAGAAAGGCGAGTTAATGAAGGTACTGGAGGTTTCGGAAGAATGCCTCGAAGTGACGCACTTTGCGGCGAACGATGGTGCGGTAAAGAAGCGCGGGGCCGCCGAGCCCGATCGCGAACGTGAGGAGGAGAAAGAGAAACGGAATCGACAGCGTTGCCCAGGCGCTGATGACGGTGAGCGTTCCAAGCGCGGTGAGGAGTGCGGCGGTCAGGAGCAGAACTTCCCACGTCTCGTGAAACGACAACGTGAACGTGATTTCGGTGTCGCCGCCGTCGAGACGCTTGAGCCCGACGGAACCGCGCCCGATGCCGCCAATCGCCGAGATGAAACCCGGCGCTTCGAAGACGATCCCATCGCGGTGCCGCTCGACGATTCGGAAAACAGTGCCCGTCGGCGGCGATAAGATGAAACACGACACGATGCGTTCGATGAGAAGCTCGATCCGCTGCGGCAAAACGAGGCGACGCGCGACGCCGTGCGTAACGGCGAGGCCTGTCTCTTCGGAGCCGAGCCGCGGTTGAGCCACGCTTAAGGCTACGCGGGGCGTGACCAAAAATACAAATTTTGCGGCGGCGTTCGACGCTATGAGATCCTGTGGCGGCGGAAAGCGCTAAACATGTCGCCGTCGCGAACGCCCATTCTTCCCGCGCAAATCGGCCCGTTCGAGGAGGTCGAGCCACTCGCCCCTTGCCCTGCCGCGATTCTCGCGCGCGCCCGCGATCCGGTGCCGCGACTCGTTAAGGTCTATCGGATTGAGCCGGTTCAGTGGTTCGAGTCGGCGCGATTTACACCGCTCCCTTGTTCGATGGGCGAGGGCGCTGTGCGCGTGGTCGATAACCGTGTCACGCAATCGTGGGCGATGCGCGCGGGCGAACCCGTTGCGCGGCTTCGTCGGGTGGAGCCGCCACCGCTCGGCGTCGCGCTCGCGCTCGTCGTTGAGATGACGCAAATCGCGCGAGCCGTGATCGCAGAAGCCCCCGACCGACCGGGCCTCCTCCACGTTTCGAATCTCTGGCTGGGCGCCGATGCGCGGCTCACGGTGATCGACTCGGTTCTCGTCGATTGGGAGCTCACGAGCGCGGGGCCGAATACTTGGGATATACCGACGACGGGAAAGGGTGACGCCGCGATTGCGGCCGTCATAAGTCGGAACGCGGCTTGGCTCACCGCTGGCGATACACGTATTTGCTCCTTGTTGAATGCGACGTCGCTCGACGCGCTCGACCGCGCCGCCTTGCACCTCTTGGGACTCGATGCGGCGTCCGCCCGTGCGCGACTCGAGGCTTGGTTGGCAAAACGACGCGGCGCCTCCGCACCCGTAGCCGCACCGGAACCCGCATCCGCAGAAGATTTCAACGCCAAGGCGCAAAGGAGCAAAGACGCAGGGAATGAGACCTCTTCCCTTGGCGCCTCCGCGCCTTTGCGTCAAATTCCCGCGCCCGTAACGCGAACGACGAGTTACCGCCCGTCGCCTGCGACCGTTGGACTTGCGATCCTCCTTGCCGCCACGGCCTTGGCCGGTTTCTTTATTTACGATGCGCTGTCGCCTGATCTTCCAACCCCCACAGCAATAGCAGCCGACCCATCGCCCAACGCAGGCGAGCCGCCTCAACCACCACCTGCGGTAGCGACCGACGCAGCCGCCGCATCGCCACCATCCCCGACCAATCCGCCGCCACCGCGACGCGAACCACGAATCGCTGTCATTCGCTTCCGAAATCTCACAGGCGATCTCCGATGGTCGTGGTGCGAAGACGGCTTCCCCGAACTCGTCGCGACGGCCATCGCCGAGACCAACCCAGCTTTCGTCGTCGAGACAACGACTCTGCGCGCGGCTCTCGCCAAGGCCGGGCTCGCTGCTCGCGCGATTGATGACGCTTCGGTGCTTGCCGCAGGCCGCAGCCACAACGCAACGCACGCTGTCACAGGGTCGGTCGCGCGCGACGCAAAGGGATTCTTACTCACGGTGAACCTCACGGCGCTGCGTGGTCCCACGCAAAGAGAAGAGTGGCGGATTCCCATGGGTGACGCGAAAGACGCCATTCAAGCCGCGCCCACCGTCGCGCGCAACGTCGTAGCCCGGGTCGCACCGGCCGCTCCCGCATCCGCGTCTGCGCCCGCGCCCGCTCCCGCAACCGCTTCCGCTCCCGCACAACTGACGCCTCTCCTTTCAACCAACCCCGACGCGCTCGTTGATTTCATTCGGGGTCGCGACGCCCTCGCGCGCCTCGACGTTACCGCAGCCCTAAGTAATTTCGAGCGCGCCGTCACGAAAGATCCGGCGTTCGCATCGGCCCACGTCGGTCTTGCCGACGCCCTGGTTACGCCCTGGCCGTTTAACGAGCGCGACCGCGCCGAGCGCGCTTTGGCATACGCACGCGACGCCGAAAAGCGCTTGCTGGCCCGCGACCGCGCGCGACGCGCGGAGTTGACGCGCCTCCTCGCAACCCCTGACGCCCCGGGGCCACGCGACGTCGCAACCGGGAAACTGTTGCCGGCACACCCGCTCGCGCTCCTCGCAGCTGGCGAACACGCGCGACGCCGCGGTGACTTCACGGCTGCCCTCTCGGCGTGGCGCATCGCTGCACGAACGCTCGCACCGGCACGCGCGTTCGCGGCCAATCTTGCGCTGCGAGCGGTCGATCCCCACCATGCGCTTCGAATTCTCGCGCTTCGTGCGCCCGGCGAGCCAGAGACGTTTCCTGAGGCACAGTTCGCCATCCTGGCGACGATCATGGCAAACGATTTTTCGTTAGCCCGAAAGCGCCTCCGCGCGCTCGCGCACGACGCCGCTCGCCCAGCGGCTGCACGCGCGTGGGCTGCAAGTGCCGCCGCTGAACTTGAAATTCTACTCGCAAAAAAAAATGTGCCAACCGCCGCGCCGTTGCCGGCGCCCGACAACGTAACGGTGTCGTACGCATTCACGGCTCCGCGCGCGCTGCTCGCAACCGTGAAACCGCTCATCGCACGCGGCGAAGCGGCCAAAGCAAAAGCCGCGCTCGAACGCGTCGTCTCGGCGTGGGAGGGCTCAAAAGGTCCGGCCGCACGTGACGCCCGCGCCCTCCTAAAGAAATTAGTGCGTCGCCCTTAATGCGCTCTTGACCGACTCGAGCACGGTGCGTTCGTTGACCGGCTTCGGCAAAAAATCGGTGGCGCCAAGCTCCAGCACGCGCGCTCGATTCCCGCGCGTCGCCCGCGACGACAAAATGAGAACAGGCGTCGCGGCATGAACCGGCGAGTCCTTGAGCTTCTCCAAAAACTCGAGACCGTGCATGCGCGGCATTTCGAGGTCCGAAATGATGAGATCAACGTGATGCGTCTTGAGGAGCGACCACCCCTCACGCCCATCGGTCGCCAAAATCACGCGATACCCGTTCTGTTCAAGAAGTTGCGCAACGACCTTTCTAATGATGAGCGAATCGTCAACCACCAAAACAACTCCGCGCGACTCGACCCCCTCGGTGGGCCGCGTCGAGTGCTCAGCGGGCTGCGCGGCGAGATCCCACACGGCCGAGGGATCGAGAATCGGACGAATGCCACCGCGCCCAACAATCGCGGACCCCAAGTAAAGGCGAAACGGCGCTAAAAACGCGCCGAGCGACTTCACAATGACTTCGCCGCGCCCGATGAGCTCGTCGACGATGAGCGCATAGCGCCGCTGAACGATGTCGACGACGATGGCGACGTAGGGCGCGCGGCTGTCGTCACGAAGGCCCCAAAGGCGACGCAGCCTGACGACCGGCATCCAGTCGCCGCGAACCCGTGCCCCCTCGACGTTTCCCGCGGTCTCGAAATGGCGATCGAGCAACCGCACCGTCCCGTCAACCGACGCGAGCGAGAGCGCGAATGTCTGGCGCCCAACACGGAAATTGAGGGTTTGAAGAACGGCGAGCGTGAGCGGCAGCTTAATGATGAATCGCGAACCGACACCGGGCCGCGACGAGATTTGAACCGTACCCCCCATGCGCGCAACGCCGGCCGCGACGACGTCGAGTCCGACACCGTGGCCTGAAACAAGGTCGGCCGTGGTGCGCGTCGTAAAGCCCGGCATGAAAACGGCTTCGATGATCTTTTCATCTGAAATCGCCGTCGCAATTTCCGAGTCGATGAGCCCGCGCTCGATCGCCGCCCGACGAATCCGTTCGGGGTCGAGGCCGCTGCCGTCGTCGGCGACTTCGATCGTCACCGTTCCACCTTGGTGACGCGCCGAAACCATGACGACGCCTTCTTCGGACTTCGAGCGGCGTCGCCGATCCGCGGGATACTCGATTCCGTGCGCGACCGCGTTTCGTGCAAGCTGAATCAGGGGGTCGATGATCGCCTCAGCCAGCGCGCGATCGATTTCGGTGTCTTCGCCCACAAGGTCGAGCCGCACCAGCTTTCCGAGCTCGTGCGCGAGATCGCGCGTCGGCCGTTGCAGTCGTCGAAACGTCCCGCGAAGCGACACCCAGCGCGTCCGCATAACGTGGTCCTGCAAAAAATCCAGCGTTCGCCGCTGCACGCGCGCCTCAGCGACGAGCCCGCGGTGGAGCCGCTCAAAGCCGTTCAACGTGTCCGAGATGTCGTATTCAAGCGTCGCGAGTCGACGCGTCGATCCGTCTCGCTCGATCTCCATAAGCGCCGCTCGAAGCGCCGCGCGCTGCTGCGACAAACTTCGCGTCGCATCCCGAAGCGTTCCCACAAGCTCGTCAAACCGCGTCTGCCCGATCGTGAGTTCGGCTGCGGCGTTTCCCAGCGCGTCCAATCGCTCGATCGCGACACGCACCGAGCGGTCCTCGGTTTCACCGGTCTCGTCCGCGTCGCGCGCAACATCGATCAAGGCCAGCTCAGGTTCCGAAGACGACGCGACCGCCTCGCGTACCGTTCGCCGCATCTCGGGCAAACCGATCGCCCGGGCCAAAGCATCCGCCCGCGCAAAAAGGTCGTCGAACGACAACCCCTCGACGCGCTCCTCGCCTTTCCGAACCCGCGCGAATGTCTCCTCGAGACCATGCGCGAGCTTCGCCGCGTCGCCCATCCCGACAGTCCCCGCAGACCCCTTGAGTGTGTGCGTTATCCGAAAAATCCTCTGGACCGCATCGGCCGATGGCGCGCGCTCAAGCGCAAGCAAAAGGTCGTTGAGGGCGGCGATCTGCTCGCGGCTCTCTTCAAGAAAAACAGCACGGAGCTCCGCGATGAGCGCTTCATCTTCGGAGATGGCCGAGAGCTGGGCCGCGATGGGTGCCGCCTCTCGTGCGACCGGTCGATTGGCCTCGTGGATTCCCGTTTGCGCGGCACCCGTTTCGGGAGCGGGCGTGTCGCTCTGCTCCGCCGCCTGACGCGAAAGGCGCGACACAAAACTCGAAACCTCATCGAAAGCTCCTTCGAGTCCCGCGCGCAACTCCGCGTCCCGCGCCGAATCGCCGGCCGCGCCAGAACAGACCGCGCGCATCCCGTCGACGACGCGCTTAAGCATCCGTTTGAGATCGTCGTTCTTAACCGCGGGCGCCATCACGACAGCGTCTTTCATGAGCCCGGCGAGATCCGCAATCAATCGGTGCCCGGCCAACTGCGCACCGTCGCGCACAGCAAGAAGTTCGCACGTCACTTCAACCACCGGCGCCACGTCAGCCGAAAACGCTTCGGCGAGCTTCTCGAGTCGCGCGAGCCGTTCCTCCGCCTCATCAACGAAACAGGCCCAGAGCTCGTCGTTTACCGATTCCGGCGCATCCACGGCGCGAGCAACCCCATGGTGGACCAAAGCCTCGTCACGCCGGCCGTTTCCCACGTCCGCTGCCGCAACAATTTTCGCCGCTTCACCCGCGAGCGCACTCAAGCGACCCACAAGCTCGCGCATCGTCGCGCGATCGGGGTGCGCCGAATCGAGCTCCAGTTCAAGCTCCGCGAGCACCTCGAGCACGTCCTCGAGAACAACATCGCTCGCCATATCGCAGAGCGTGCGCACGGCGCGCATCAGCGTCTCGCGCGCCTCCGGCATGGCATCGATCCCGACCGCGAGGAGATCAATGTGCGGTCTCGCCTTCTCGTAAAACGCGAGCCGCGCCCGATCGTTTATTTCCGGTCCCATTAAGTTTTTTCGTGCGTGCTTCCGCTCGACTCGCCGCCCGTTCCGCTGGCTCCAGCGCCACCGCCGTCGCCCGTCGGCCGCAACGGAAAAATCTTCGCGCCCTCCACCTCAGCCTCGCGCGCTGCCGCCTCTCCCCGCGCCGCGCTTTCTTTGAGCGCCGCCTCGATCACCTCAACCGACCGTCGGAGCTCCGCCACGCGATCGATGAGCGCCCCATCCACCGCAACATCCGACGGTTCCGCCATCTCGCGAATGAGCTCGAGCGCGCGCGAAAGCTCCGTTCGCCGCTCCGAGAGCGCCCGCCGAAGCTCGTCGTCAAGCGCCGATTTGATCCGAAACCGCTTGAGCGCCTCATCCAGCTCACGCGACAGCCCATGCAGCTCACGCACCGTCGCCAGCGTGTACGCAATTCCACTCGCCGTCTCCTGCGTCACGCGCCGAATCGCGTGCATCGCCTCCGTGACCCGCTCGGCGCCACGCGTCTGATTCACCGCGTCCTCTGATATTTCACGAATCTGCACCGCCATCCGATTCACGACGGCCTCAATCTCCTTGAGCGCCGCCCCCGCGTTATCGGCCAACCCCGCCCCCACCTCGACCTCCGCTGTCACCGACTGCATGTGCTCAACAACTTCGTTCGTCTCAACCTGAATGTTCTCGATGAACGTCGAAATCTCTTTCGTCGCATCGCTCGTCCGCTCCGCAAGCTTGCGCACCTCATCGGCCACGACCGCAAACCCTTTCCCCGCTTCACCCGCGCGCGACGCCTCGATCGCCGCGTTCAACGCGAGCATGTTCGTTTGCGCCGCAATGTCGTCAATGAGCTCGACGATGGCGTTGATTTCCGACGACCGATCCCCAAGGCTCTTGATCTTCGCGGCCGTTGCTTGCACGTCGGCCCGAATCCGCCGCATCCCCTCGACCGTATTTCCAACGACCCGCACCCCAGCCGCCGCAACCTCCGTCGCTTGATGCGCGCCTTCCGCCGCTCCGCCCGCGCCTTCCGACACGCGCCGCATCGACTTCGACACATCCATGACCGTCCCGGTCGTCGTCGCAATTTCGCGCTCCTGCGTCTCCGCGCCCGTCGCCATCTGCTGCCCCGATACCAAAATCCGATTCGCCGCGTCCGTGACACGCGTCCCCGCACGCCGCACCTGCCCCACAAGCTCACTGATGCTGTCGAGCATCCCATTAAACGCATCGGTCACCGCGCCCAGCGCATCACTCGTCAACGCCCCGCGCGCCGTCAAATCACCCTGCGCCGCGCGACTCACCGCCTCCAGCAAGTTCATGATGTTCGCCTGCAGCCGCTTCTTCGCTTCGTCGCTTTCAATGAGCCCGACGATTCGATCGAGCATCGAGTTCAGCGATTCGCCCAATCGACCGAGCTCATCCTGCGAGTCGACGTTGGCCCGCGTGTCGTAGGCGCCGTCGCGGATTCGCTCCGCCACCGTGGTGAGCTGCTTGAGCGGAATGACGAAATATTTGTGCGCGCCGTACGCGAAAAGCATCGTCAGAAAAATCCCAAGCAACGCAAACAAGAAGAGGAGCAGCAAGTTTTTCCCGGCAATCGCGCGCGTGCGCTCGTCGACCTTGCCCGTCGCAACCGTGACCTGCCCCGCCGCATCTTTGACTTTCAGCGTCGTCTCACGCGCCTCGGTCGTTGTCTTGTCGAGCTCCTTGGTCGCCTGATTCGCCGCCGACGCCGCGCGATGAACCGATTCGGCCGCCTTCCCAACCTGCGCGAGCGCACTCTCAACCTCGCCAAACAGCTCGGTGTGAATCCCCGCGAACGACGTGTACCCGACCGCCGACCAATTCGTGCCCCAAACCGGCGTCACCACCCAAAACGACCGCACCTGCATCCCCTTGGCGTCCGTGCGCGAAAACACATCGCCATACGCGAGCACTCGATTCACGAGCCCGGCCGACTTTTCCATCTCACCAATCTGCCGCGTGTAGCCGACCGATCGCATAATGGCGCCGACCTCGGGGAACTGTTTCTCGATCGTCGACCCCTGAATGTCGACGTCGTTGCGATGCAGGATGATGTTTCCCTTTCTGTGGTCGATGAGCGCAAAAAAACCGTCCTTGCCGATCTTGACGTTGCGCGCGAGGCCGACCAGCTCCTTTGATGACGCTGGCCCCTGTCGCACGATTCCAGGCCGCAGCTTTACGATAAGCGCGATCCGCGCCGCGAGGTCGAGCACGCTCTCGTGCACCCGCTTCTTCAGCGTCTCCTCGGCAATCTCTTTCGATTTCTTGAGCGACACCGTCACTTCTTTTTCAACCGACTTGATGTCGCCGCTCACCCCGCGCACGCGTTCCGAAAGCGCGGTCACACTTTTCGAAAGACCCTCAACGCGCGACGACAGATCGCCCACGTCTTTCGCGAGACCCGACACATTGCTCTTGATGTCGCCGAGATTCGCCTCAACCGCGCTGATCTGGCGATTGGCGAGAAGCGTCTGAACCCCTTGCAGCACAAGGAAAACCCCCATCCACGCCCCGAGCATAAAGAGCACCTTGCGCAAAATCGGCATGTGTCGAATCGGACGAATCATAAGCTCGCAAGCTCCCGTCGCCCGTCGCCCAAAATGCGCGCGATGTCGATCCACGCGATGGCTCCGTCGCCGTCATCGCCTTCTTTAAGGATGTAGTGCGCCTCGTCGCTCGGCCACGCTTCGGTCGCGATTTCACGCACACCGATCACACGATGCGCGACAACGCCAACGCGCCCGTCGTCGCCCCGCAAAATGAGGAGCGGGTTTTCAAACGCCGGCACGATGCGCTCGCCGCCCACGAAGGGCGTGATGTCGATGACGGGGATGACTTCGCCACGAACATTCGCCAGGCCCATCAAAAAATCCGGCGCACCCGGGAGCGGCGTAATATCGCCCGACTCAACGACCTCCCCGATCGCGTCGAGATGGAGTGCGAATCGGCGCGCGCCCAACCGAAATAGGCAAAGCGACCCACCGCGTGGCGCCGAATCCGTCACGCCGCCGCCTCACCCACCTTTCGAACGACGTGAATCGACAACAATCGAAACAACATTTTGCACACGTCGAACGAACTCATCCGTAGAAACCGAATGATCGCCTTCACCGACCGCTTCCCGTCGATGGCGCCGAGCACAAGCTGCTCGTCGTGCGTCAAGTCGGCGATACCGACGCGCTCAATAACGTCCTCGCACCGCGCAAACACCAGATGAAAATTATCGATCTGCGCCTCGATAAAATGCCACTCGTCGACGCGCCGAAAACCTTCCATCAGCAAACCCTCGACCGACACATCGAGGTTGGCGTCACGCGCCTCATCGGGAAGCGCGTCAAACGGTGCGAATGAAAACGACCCGTGCGACCAACGAAGCGCCTCATAAATGATTTCACTCGACTGCCGCAAAATCGCCGCGCGCAAATCGTCGAGCGTGATGTAACCGAGCTGAACGAGCTGCCCGCCGAGCCGCCGCTTCCCGTCGCGACGCGCACGCAACAGCTGGTCAAGGTCGCTCCCCGACAAGAGGCCCTTCTCAACCAAATACCGCCCGAGCCTAAACTCCTCGTCGAGTCCGCCGCTCGTCACCAGCGCGACGCGCCCCGCCCGCATAAAAACACGCGCGTGCTTCTCGCCGTGCCGCACCGTGAAGACGCCCGTCTGCGCTTCGAGTTGCAGAAGTTGCAAAACGTCGGCAAGCGGAAAGACACGCAGGTCGCCCGCCATCGCGCCCGCGAGTCCCACCGCCGATGTTTCAGCGCCCAGCCGCTCGATCGCCACGCGAAGCGCATCTTTAAGCGTCGCCTCCAACCGATCCCGCTCCTCGCCCGTGCTCGCCACAATCTGCCCCGCAACGTCATGCGCCAATCGGTCGGCCGCGCGTCGCCGCCCCTCGGCCTCAACCGCCGCCCGGTCCACGCCGTCGGGCCGCGCTGCCGTCAAACCGTCCGACTCATGATCGTGCTCACCCGTCCGCGTGAGATCCGATTTCGCTTTCGCGGCCCCTTCCGCGCGACCCGAATCACCCTTCGCAGCCGCCCCTTTCGGCCTAAACTTCTCCAGCGTGTGCGACGCGACCGCAAGAATCGCTTCTGGCGAAAACGGCTTTGTTATGTAGTCAACAATTCCAAGCACCTGAACAAACTTGTCACCGATTTTGTCGCCCTTCGCGCTCATGAGCACGATCGGAATCGACTTCAGTTCGGCGTCAGCGGTCATCGCTTTACAGACTTGGTAACCGTTCATCCGCGGCATGATGAAGTCGAGCAGCACCAAATCAGGGCGCTCCGACTTCGCTTTTTCAAGGCCTTGCGCGCCATCGCTCGCTGTGATGACGCCGTATCCGCCCTTTTTCAAGACAAGCTCCACGACCCGCAAAATCGTGGGGCTGTCGTCAATGACGAGGACAGTTGCTTTGTTCGCCGCCGCAGCGCCACCCGGCCCCGTCGCCGACTCAGACGCGGCCGCGCGACGTTCAAGGTGAGACGGCATCGCATTTAAGGTAGCACCGACGGAAGAAATGGGTCAAGGAATGGGAAACGTTAAGATATTTGGATGCAACGCACGATTTCGGCGCTGCATTTGCGCCTTGAAGGTTGTTGGGCCCACCCATAGAATGCCGCCGTGGCTAAGATTCTCGTTGTCGAAGACGATCGGGCAACGCTGCGCCTGTTCGTCGATGCGCTTTCCGCGGAGGGATACTCCGTCCTTCCAGAACGCGATGGCGAAACCGCGCTTCGGACCTTCGATCGCGAGGCGCCCGAACTGATCATCACCGATGTGCTGGTCCCCGGGCTAAACGGCTTTCAAATCGCTGAGCGGGTGCGAATCACGGACCACGGCGAACAAACACCTATCATCATGGTCAGCGGAATCTATAAATCGGCGGAGCATCGACGCGAGGCAACCGTCCGTTATCGAATCGCCGACTACCTCGTAAAACCCGTTCGCGTCGACGCGCTTTACGCGGCTGTGAAATCGGCGCTGGCTCAGGCTGAAGCCGGCAAGCGCAGCGCCCGGGCGGCCGCGCCAGTATCCGCCAAGGATTTCAACGCAGAGGCGCAAAGCCGCAAAGATGCAACGCCAGAAGCCTCTTCCCTTGGCGCCTCCGCGCCTTTGCGTCAAATCTCCGCTTCCGCGGCCACGGCCGCTCCGTTCGCTCTCACCGGCACCCTCGAAAAAACCCCGTTCGCCGAACTTTTCCAGCCGATCTATCGCGCCCGCGCGACGGGAGCGCTTTTTGTCATGACAGCGCAGGTCAAAAAAATCGTCTACGTCTCAAAAGGCTATCCGACCATCGTTCGCTCGAACATTCTCGGCGAATGCCTCGGGCGCATCCTCGTCACCGAGCGTTTCATCACGCAGCCCGAGTGCGACAAATCGCTTGACCTCGTCCGCGCAACGGGGCGACTCCAGGGCGCCATCCTCCTCGAGATGGGCGTCATGTCACCGCAAAACCTGAAGTGGGCCCTCGAAAAGCAGCTCGAAGTGAAGCTGTTCGACATTTTCTCGTGGGAGCGCGGCCAATATCAGTACAACGCGCGCTCCGACGTTCCAACCGCCGGCATCTCGATCGACCGCTCGCCCGCGAACCTCATTTTCGACGGCGTACGTCGCGCCATGTCGCCCGCGCGAATCGTCGCGCTCCTCATGCCCCGCTTCGATCTGTACCCCGTCCGCGTCGCCGAGCCGCTCATGCAGTTTCAAGAGGTTGAGATGAGCGACGCCGATCGCGCGTTTCTCGGGCGCCTCGACGGACGCAAAAACGTTCGCCGACTCCTCGCGGAGCACGAGCTCGGCCCCGAACAAACACCGATCATCCTCTACTCCCTCTTGGCATCCGGCATTATCGAATGTCGAGACCGCGTCTCAGTCGCGGCGCCATCGGCAACTCCGACGTCCGATACCGCCACCCCGATCGAACTCGAACCGGTTCCGCTTGAGGCGGCGCCAACCGAACCCGAGCAACCGCAAGTCGCGAATCGTCCCTCAGGTGCGTCGGCCGTCTCGAGCGGGAAAAGCGCAGCCGATTCGACGCGCGCCGGGAAAACTGAACGCGTCGCGCTGCTCGAGTTTCTCGATGCGGCCTCGAAAAAAGACCACTTCCAACTGTTCGGGATTCCACGCGATTTCATGGCGAGCGATCTCCGGCGCTCCTATCTCAAGCTCGCGCGCGACCACCACCCCGATCGCTTCGCCGGCTTTCCAGATGACGTCCGCGACCTTGCGGCGCGTGCCTTTGCCGTTATCTCCGACGCCCTCGCAACGCTTGAGAACCCCCAAAAGCGCGCCGACTACATCGCAACGCTCACAACGGGCAAAAGCGCCGCCGCGGTCGAAGAGCAGGTCAAAGCCGTTCTCCAAGCCGAAGTGGAGTTTCAGCGCGGAGAGGCGCTCCTTCGGTCAAAGCGGTTTCGCGAGGCGATCGAAGCGTTTCGCGCCGCAGTCAAGCTGTACCCGGATGAAGGCGAGCATCACGCGATGCTCGGGTGGGCTATCTTTCAAGCAAATCCGCGCGATATCCGCGCAGCGCACGAGGCGCAAGGGTATTTGAAGCGCGGGCTTCAGCTCAACCCGAAGATCGAGCGCGCGTACGTTTTTCTCGGGCACATCTTCAAAGCGATGGAAAACCGGCTTGCCGCCGAAGCGATGTTCGAGAAAAGTTTGACGCTGAACCCGGATAACATTGAAGCACAACGGGAACTGAGACTATTAACCACCAGCCGCGGAAGTGCAGGACCTCTGCCGCGACGGCGAAGATAGGAGACGAGATGGCCGCTGCAGCACCAACCCTCGCAAAAACTGAAAAGATCTGGATGAATGGCGATTTTGTCGCGTGGGACGACGCGAAGGTCCATATCCTCACGCACACACTCCACTACGGGCTCGGGGTGTTCGAGGGAATTCGGTTTTACCGGCGCGCGGACGGACGGCGCGCGGTCTTCAGGCTCGACGAACATATCGACCGGCTTTTTCGGTCGGCGACAATGGCAACGATTCATATTCCGATGACCGAGTCGGACCTCTGTCGCGCGGTCGTTGAAACCGCGAAGAACTCTGGGTTGACAGATGGCTATATTCGACCTGTTGCCTATGTTTCGAGCGGCGCGATGGGGCTCTTTGCGATTTCAAACCCCATCCATGTTGCAATCGCCGCGTATGGATGGGGGGCCTATCTCGGCGAGGATGGGCTCAAACGAGGCATCCGCGCGCGCGTGAGCTCGTATTGCCGTCTCCACGTTAACTCGGCGTTTTCAAAGGGTAAAATATGCGGCAACTACGTCAATTCAGTTCTCGCGAAGCGTGAAGCAATGGCGAGCGGATACGACGAGGCGATCCTTCTCGATACGAACGGGTACGTGGCCGAGGCGAGCGGTGAAAACATTTTCATCATCGACGGGAAGCGGCTCGTTACGCCACCCCTTACGCAGCCGATCCTGCCTGGAATTACGCGAGATACCGTTCTCCAGTTGGCCAAAGATCTCGGAATCGAAACTGAGGAGCGGCTGCTTATGCGGAGCGAGCTCTACACGGCAGGTGAGCTCTTTTTGACCGGAACCGCCGCTGAAATAACCCCAGTTCGTGAAGTCGATGACCGGAAGATTGGCTCGGGCGAACCTGGTGAATTCACGAAGAAACTCCAGAGCTCGTTTTTTGAGCATGTAAGAGGTAAGGAGACTCGGCACCCCGGTTGGCTGACGTTTTTTTGAGCTTTTTCGCCGATTCGTAGATTGGCGCTCTCTTTTGAGCGTTTTAGCAAGGGCAGGCGTCAGTTTATGTCAGATTGGCGGTTTCTTCCTTGACGCATTTAGATCCCAAACCTATAATGCCCGTCAATTACTATGAGCGGGGGAAAGGAGCATTGACTTTGGGCAGTGCAAGAAAGAAGAACGACGAGCGATGGTTCGATGATGACGAGAGCGATTCGCCGAACAGCGCTCTCCTCTACGAAATAGATACGCTGGTTGACCGGTCGCGTGCGCAAGTTCAGCGTTGGACGCAGCTCCCCGATGATCTTCGGGAGAAGTTCGAGATTTCGTGGATCTACCACGACTGTGCACTCGAGGGGAGCGTGCTCGCATTCCACGAACTGAAGGCGGCGATCGACAAGAAGGTTTTGTCGGATGTGAGTTTAATGCCGACGTATCAAGAGATTAAGAACCATAAGGCGGCGATCGACCTTCTCCGTGAGTTCGCTGAGTCGAAAAAGAAGACGCCGATTACCATCAACACAATGCGAAATGTTCACGGGTTGCTTTGCCACGCGACGCCAGACGAAAAAGACGCGGGCAAATACCGGCGCGAGATTCCGGTCAATAAGCTCTACTTTCACGACATCGAGGCGCCCGACAAGATTGCATACGAAATGCGCAAGCTCGGCGAGTGGATGGTGAGCAACGAGGCGAAACGGACGCACGTTATTCGGTATGCGGCGGCGGTTCACCACAGGGTCCTTCAGATTTTTCCGTTTAGCCAGCACGCGGGGAAGGTCGCTCGGCTGACGATGAACGCGATCCTCGTTCAGGCGGGGTACTGGCCCGTTGTCATCCATTCGATCGATCGGCAGCGATACTACGAGACGCTTCGTGGAACGACGCGCATGATTACGGCGTTTGTGGGCGATGCGCTCAGGTATTCGCTCTTGAACACGTTGAAGCACGTTGGTGGTCGGTCGCTGACAAAGGACGATTACCGGGCTTCGGTCGGCTGAGGCGAATCAGATCCGTCTTGCTTTGAGACCTGCACGCTGATAAATTATCGACGAAACAGGTTGCTCAAAAACGTCCAGATGCAAGGCAGGCGCGAAAAGCCGCGAGCTGACGCTGTACTCAGATGTACGCGGAGGCGAGCGGCGACGCGCCAACGCAGCAGATGGGCGTTTTTCGGCAACCTGTCAATGCGGGGTCGTGGTGTAGTTGGTTAACACGCTGGCCTGTCACGTCGGAGATCGCGGGTTCGAGTCCCGTCGACCCCGTATTCCCAAACTTTCAACCCCCACGGGGTCTCTTTGGCCCGTGATCCATCCGTAGCAGCTCAGATCGGGGAAAGGGACAATCTGCCACAATCGGCCGACCCACCTCCCCTAAGTCGCGCAATTCGTTTTCCCTATGACCTCGTCAAGCGGCTCGGAGTTGCGCGCACCACAATCGCCCTCACGATCGTCGTGACCGTCGCGTCAGGCCTCGCCAGCTTCGGCGCAATCATCATGACCGGTGAGCGGCCTCATCAGCTGTGGGTTGCCGTTTTGATTCCGCTTGCGGTGCCGCTCGTCGCCGCGCCTCCATTCTTGCTCGCGCTGCTCACACTCCTCGACCGTCTTCGGCGGGCCGAGAATTCGCATCGCACGCGAAGCGACGCCCTGCGCGCCGAGATCACCGAACGCATCCGCGCCCAAGAAACGCTCCAGCGGATCGCCATCACCGACGACCTGACCGGCGCTTTCAAACGTCGGTACTTCATCGATCGCCTCGGCCACGAACTGACGCGCGCCCGCGAGCACAGCCGCTCGTTGTCGGTCATCATGGTGGATGCGGACCACTTTAAGTCGATTAACGACGAATTCGGCCACGCGGCGGGCGATGCCGCTCTCGTGAAAATGGCGGATATCTTGCGGGCCGGGTTGCGAACAAGCGACTTCGTCGCACGGCTTGGCGGAGAAGAGTTCGCGGTCATGTTGGCTGAGGCGCCCGAGAAGGCGGCCAAACGCGTTGCGAGAAGGCTGCGCGAACAGCTCGCGCAGGCGGCCGTCCCGGTTGCAGGCGGTATCGTTCGCTTCACCGCGAGCTTCGGCGTCGCGGGTTTCTCGGCCGATTGCGCAACGGTCGACGCGCTCCTTCACTTTATCAAGCGAAGGAGCTGGGCCGTGACCGCGTCGTCGCGTTTTCGGAGATCGTCGGAGCGAATCGTGTCTCAAGAGACGCAGCCGTCGACGACAGCCACCCAGAAAAGCGCGATAATGCCGAGGCTGAATCAACATCGCGAATTCCAACACCACCCCCATCCACGCGCACCCCAACGCTCGATCGCATTGAACGATTGACGCGCCAATTCCACCAACTGGTCCTTAGACTCGGTCCCGGCGCTACTTCTCTTTTCTTGGCTCTTGGCGGTGTCGTTATTTCGGTCGCACTCTGTTACGCGGTCTACGGTCTCACGCATTATGACCTGACGGGACGGCCGGTCGCCGTGTGGGCTCCTTTTCTGGTGCCGCTTGCAGTTGGGATTCCACTCGCTCGCCCCATTGTCGCGCTCGTGGTCCGACTTTCGCTCCTGACCGACGGCCTCCGAGAGACCGAGGAGCGGCTCGTGCAGGAATCCCACACGCGACGCTCCGTTGAAGAAAAGCTGCGCAACGCCGCCATCACCGACGATCTCACCAACGTTTACAACCGTCGCCATTTCTTTGATCTCTTGCGAAGCGAAATCGCGCGCGCGGTCCGGTACGCCCGCCCGTTGTCGGTCGCCATCCTCGACGTCGACCACTTCAAGCACGTCAACGATCGGTTCGGGCATGCGGCCGGCGACAGTGCGCTTCGAGCGGTCGTCGAAACGTGTCGCCCGCTCGCAGAACACGCCATAACGATCGCGCGCTACGGCGGCGAAGAGTTCGTCTTGCTCTTCCCTGAGGCCGATGAACTTGCGGCAGTCACGCGCTCCAACGACCTTCGATTGGCGATCGCATCAACGTCGGTTCGTGTGCATAACGAGGAGATTCGACTCACCGCAAGTTTTGGCGTTGCATCCCTCACGCGCGCGGACGAAACGGCGGACCGACTTCTCGCGCGAGCCGACTCCGCGCTGTACCGAGCCAAGCGCGCGGGACGTAATCGCGTCGATGTGGCGACCGCGTGATGTCAACTTCGCGCGCTGACATTGAGCTTGCGTTTTACGAGCGCTTCTTTTTCCCTAACAACCTCGAACCTTACCCTGTGCAGGAACAGGCGTTCGGTCACATTTTTGCCGGCGAAAACGTTCTCGTCACGGTCCCGACTGGAACCGGCAAGACTTTGATGGCCAAGGCCGCCATTTGGAAGGCACTGACGCTCGCGCAAACCGCCGTCTACACAACCCCGTTGCGCGCACTCACCGAAGAGAAGTTTAGAGAGTTGTGTGCCGATTTCGGCGAGGAAAAAGTTGGCTTCGCGACCGGCGACTACAAGGTGCGGCCAGACGCGCCCGTTCAAGTCGTGGTTGCGGAGATCCTTTGGAACCGCATTTACGGTGACCGCGGGCACGCGCCCGCTGACGTCGTCGTGATGGACGAGGGACACTACTTCAACGACCCGGAGCGCGGACACGTTTGGGAGCAGTCGATCATCGGGCTCGACCCGCGCGCACAACTCATCATTCTGTCCGCGACGGTGGGCGACGCCAACGGTTTTTGCCACTGGGCAACCTTGTGCCGGCGCCAGCCGATGCAACTGGTCGAATCGAACGAGCGCAAAGTGCCGCTCTATCACGAGTTTCGCGAGGAGACCCTGCTCGACACCGTGCGTGCGCTCCAGAGCGCTGGCGACGTCCCAGCGATCATTTTCACGTTTGGGCGAGAGCTCTGTTTTGAACGCGCGCGGCTGCTCAAGAGTTGCGCGCGTTTTACGACAGACGCCGAGCGCGCCCGCATCAACGAACTTGCGTCACCGGTTCTGCTCGACCACGGAATCGCAAAAGACTTGAAGCCGCTCTTGTTGCACGGCATTGGGATTCACCACGCGGGTCTCTTGCCACGCTACAAGGAACTCGTTGAACGGCTGACGCTCGAGCGTCTCCTCAAGTTTGTCGTCAGCACCGAGACGATCTCGGCGGGTATTAATCTTCCGGCGAAACGCATTGTCTTCCCGGAGGTGCGAAAATTCGTGCAGGGAAAGGCGCGCCTCCTGACGCCGGCCGAATTCCACCAAATGGCGGGCCGTGCGGGGCGCCCGCAATTCGATACAGAAGGGATTGCCATCGCGCTGGCGCCCGAGGCGGTCGTCCTCGAGATTCGGCGCGAAGTGCGGGACGCCGAGAAGGCGCGCTTCAATTTTGACATCGAGAAGATTCGCAAATCGGCGTACGCGCGCGCGCGCATGGAGGCGCAAAAAAACGAGGATGTGACTTGGGACGGAGCGGCACACGCGAAAATCCTTTCGGGCCAGCCTGCGGCGCTCCGAAGTCAAACGCGCGTCACCGCGGAGCAGATTCTTGCGATTGGGTTACCGGATTTGGCCGAGGAGTCGCTGCCCGTCGCCGCGGCCGACGATTCACAAGAGGCGCCGGCGTCACCACCGTACGCGGATCTCCCGCCCAGTCTGCATTTGCACATCGGTAGCGTCATTGCGAATTTGCTTCTTCCGGAACGCGAGAAGCGCATGGCACTCAAATCTCTCGCCCAAGTCACGGCAAACCTTCGCGCGATCGGCGTCGTCGACGAACACGGGCGTCAAGTGGCAGGCGAGTTTATCAACCAGCTCCGCGGGATCGATGGACTCTTCGTTTACTTCTTCCTTCGCCACCGCGATCCGACGTACGAGCTTTGCCGAGACCTCGTCGAATACCTCATCGATCACGACGTCATCCAAAAGATCCTCGACCGCAAAGGAAACGCCGAGCGTCGCGAGTGGGTTCGCAATCGGCTGCGCGAACGTCGCCGCGAGGAACCGCATCTGACCTGGGACGATATCGAGGCCGAGTATGAGCGCGAATTCCCGCGCGAGTTGACCGAAGTCGAAAGAGCTCACGCCGAGTTTTCCGCGGCGGTTCCGCACCCCGAGTTGCACGGCGGAAAGCGCGTCAAGACGGTTTGGACCACAATGGAGGTCGCCGAGCTCACGTTCATGGACATGGTCGAGCGTGAGGGTCTCGAAACCGAAGAAGGGAATCTCTTCTCGTATCTCGCCCGCGTCATGAAGTTTTCGAAAATGATCTTCGAGGCAACGGGTGTCGCGGAGTTTAAGACGCTTTCAGAAACCGTGCGCGCACGACTCGCCGTTATCGATGAACGTGTTCTCGGGGAGCTGTAACAGGCTGCTGAAAAAGTCGGTTTTGCAGGTTGCTGAAAAATGTCCAGATGCAAGGCAGGCGCGGAAAGCCGCGACCGGACGCTGTACTCAGAGGTACGCGGTAGGGAGCGGCGACGCGCCAACGCCATCGAGACGAAGCGATA
>JACPTQ010000080.1 GCA_016192705.1 Deltaproteobacteria bacterium
GACTCGCGCAATGCTGCATGAATTCGTGGTCGCGTCCTCGCTGACCCAATCTGTCAGTCACGCCCGTTAGTATCGCGCCACAAGGAGGGCCAGAACTTGAGCACCAGTCGTGAAACAACAGCCGCCATCCCGACCGATTGCATCGACGAGAAAACCGAGAAACCGCCCGCCGCTCCACTCTTGGAGGTCGACGGCTTCTCCTTTTTCTCGCAGATTCATCAGCCACTTCTCGATTCGATCCGCGGTCGCAACGAGGAGGGCCTCCAGATCGCGGCCACCCGCGACGACGTGAGCTCTTATTATCCGCGCTTCCGGCGGGCTTCAGCGTCGCCCGCATTTTTCACCATCGGCACGAGCAACCGATGCGACCTGCAGCTTCCGGACGGTGACCCCGGCATTTCGGCACGACACCTACTCGCGCGCTACACGGCGAACGACTCGCGCGAAGACGACGTGTCCGTATTCCTTCTCCACGAAGAGGCCGCTCGATACGGGTCGGCTTCCGAGAATCGCTCATTCCTTCACGCACACAGCCGCCGATTTGCGATCCGCACCTTTAAGACAGAAATCCTCTTTTTGCCTGTCCGGCGTCGGGCCTGGCGAGCTTCGGCGGCCGACACCTGGGAGAAACTGAAGTGCGGCTGCATGTACTTGAAGGGCCGCTGCCGGAGCTGCACGAAAATGGTGGCCGGCAACGAGCTTACTCGCGGGCTCGTTCCCGTGGATGCGCTCGCGTGGCCATCGGCGAACGCTGGATTCGCTGCGGTGCTGAGGCTTACCGGAGGCAATGGTGGCGTCTCTCGCGTCGTCGGGGTCCCGCCGGACGCCGAGGGGATCGTAATTGGTAGGCGTTCGCTCGCAGCGATGGGCTACGACCTTCCGTCGATTTCAGAGCCGCACCTTGCGATCGTCCGAGACGGGGCGGCGACGACGGCCCGCTATTATGCTGTCGATCTCGCGTCCCAGAACGGATCGCTCATCAACGGGTGGGGGTTCGACCAGGCGCCGCTCGAAACAAACGCACGAATTGAGCTTGGCGAATCGATCGAGCTGACTTGGGAACAGAGCACATCGTCGTGAGGTGTGCCGGGTGAGGAAAGCGCCCGCGAAAATCCGAACGTGAACTCAGGAATTTGCGCTTCGCAGCGCCGGATCGGAAGATTGGCGCGTGGCACGCGAGGCACAACTGACACGAACCTGGCAACTCATCACGAGCCTCGATCACCATCAGAACGGCTTGACCGTCGACGAGCTTCGCGACGAGCTGCGCGTTACAGAGCGAACGGTGTACCGAGACCTCGCGGCGCTTCAAGAAGCCGGCTTCCCGATCTTTAGCGACACGAACTCGGGAGTTGCGCGATGGCGATTCGTCGAAGGGTATCGGTTCGTCAAGGCATTGCCGCTCAACGTCAAAGAAGCCGCGGCGCTCGCGCTTGCGGGGGACCTCGTCGGGAGCTTTCACGGAACGTTTTTCGCCGACGCGATGAAATCGGCGTTCGAGAAAGTGCGCGGAACGCTTTCCCCCGAGGCACTCGACTACGCGCGGAGTGCGGTGGGAATCCTTGGTGTGAGCGCGACGAAGCGGCACAATTACGAGAAGAAGGCGGCGATCCTTGCGACCCTGCACGAGGCAACGCGCCTGCGGCGACAGGTCGAAATCGTTTACGAATCGTTTTCGTCGAATCGCGTGGCCCGGCGAATCGTCGACCCGTATACGCTGCACCTTCATGGCGGAACGATTTACTTGATTGCTTACTGTCACCGGCGGCGCGACGGGCGGCAGTTCGTCGTTGACCGAGTTCGAAGCGCGAAGGCGCTGACTGAGACGTTCGAGGTTCAGGTGGGGTACGACCCAGAGCGCCATCTCGCATCGGCCTTCAAGATGTTTCGCGGGAAGCCCTTCAAGGCGCGCATCCGCTTCGAGCGCCGCGCCGCGCGCTACCTACGCGAGCGAACGTATCACCCGTCACAAACGATTCGCGACCTGGAAGGCGGCGCCATTGAGGTCACGCTCGAGGTCTCGGGCCTCGACCAACTCGCCGCCTGGGTCGCCTCGTTCGGCGGCGACGCAACCGTCCTTGAACCCGACAAGCTCCGCCGCGCCGTCATCGCGCGCGCCAGGGGGACGCTGGGGCGGTACGACCCAACACCATTGGGGCGCCCGTGACAGTCAGATTCGCTTTGACGGTCATTGCGGGCTGCCGCAACGACGCTTCAGGATCTCCAGTGCTCGAGCAGCGGCTTCGCGGAAGTCAGTTCTCGCCGCAAACTTAAGGTCGAGCCGCCCGTCTGCTTCGATCAGGAGGAGGAGTCTTTGGTTCATGATCTTCGGGATTTCTTTGCCCGACGTTTCTTCAACAATCCGTCCAAGTATTTCGATCGCGGCGGGCAAGTCATCTCTCATGATTTTCACAAGTCCCAGAAAGTACTGTGGTACCAACAATTCCGGCGCCGGTGCCGCTTCGATCGCCCGCTTAAACAACCCCTCGGCCTCATCGAGTTGGAATGCGATCAGGCACGCGAATCCGTAGTCACAGAGCCAATTCCAAGGTGGCGAAGGCAGCAGTTCGCACATGAACCGGCCATTGGCTAACGAGCATTCTTTGGCGTGCGAAAGAAAATCAAGTGCATCTTCGTAGATTCGTTCGGCCAGTTTAGCGTTCGCTGGTAACCATTCGTTCACCGGCACTTCAGCGTACACCGGATTGCCGGTTTTCCCGTGGATAACCCAACCCTCGTCTCTACGACCGAACATTAAGAAAAACGCAGGGCCCACCATCACGTAATGCTGTTCCGCTAAGGACTGTCGCGCCCGTTCCCCGCACTTCTTGGACAGGAACGAAACTACATCCTGGGCCTTTGGCGGTTTGACTGATTCGAACTTGAAATCGAATCTGAGGTCTTTGAGGCAAGATGCTCGTTCACGCATCTGTTGGATAATCTCGACGCAATCGACGATTTCGTCTTTGTAACCCGAAACAAGAACAGGTCCGGATGATAAAGCGGAAGGCAGCTCAAAAGTCAGCTCTCCAACCATGAATTCATCGTTTGCGGTAAATGTCTGCATTGCTATCCAGCATCTGTAAACAAAGGGTTTGTCCGCAATGGAACGATCTTCGCCCTTTCGAGAGTCCGAAGACGTAAACGCAAACTGGCGAAAGTCCCGCAAGCATTCCATTGCGGCACGAGTAACCTTTAGGGCCTCGACGCCTGAAACCCCCTCGAGTTGTCTAAGAATCCGATTCAGCGCGTAGTCGGTCTCGGAGACATCCCAAGTCGGAAACCGACGTTGATGAGCGTCTTCATCAACAAAAGACCACTGGCCTGGCTCAAAAAAGATACTCCCATCGCGTACACGCGCTTCCTTCTCCAGCCGGTTCAAGTCTTGCGAACGAAGAAAAACTAGCGTCCACATGAGTTCATCGCCGAGAAAGCGGATCCTGCCGCCCTTGTTTTCCAAGAGGCCAAGTCGTTCAAACTTGCTGCAAATCTCGACGAGATCGTCCCTTCGCCAAACAGTCTCGCCGTTACAAACGTTCTCGATTACCCAGAGGCTGTCGAAATCAATCCCCTCGCGGCAGGGACTGAAAAAGGCAAGGGCGCGGATCTCTGCGTCTGTCAGCGCTTTCAGTTTCTCGCCCAACGAAAACGAGGTCGCCGCCCGTTGCCCTTCGAGCTCGTCGACGACATCGTCGAGCACGAGCTTTGTCAGCGTCATTTTGGAGTCTACAGCCGAGAGTCCGCGGAACATGAAATGACCGATCAAACGAATGAGATACGGGTTTCCACCACTCGCCGCGTGTGCAATCTTGATCGTGTAATCCTCCAAGAGATCTTCATCCAACCCGATACCCAGCAACGGCTTGCGGAGACATGAGGCCGTGTCGTTAACACTTGCGAGCGGGCCAACGTCGATTCTCTTGAACTGCCGCATGACCGGGGAGAAGACCGCATCCATTTCCGGGAAAAGGTCGGGCGTTCCGACGAAGACAAGCATGTACCCAGGAAGGTTCATGAAGACGTTCCGAATCATCTGAAGGATGACCCGATTGCCCGAGAGCACGTTGCATTCATCGATAAGGATTGCGATCGGTGCGTGGGCCTCGGCCGACATTCGCTTGAGATCCTTTTGGAGAATCGACTCGGATAGTCGCGCCTTCTGCTGGGATGCCGCCATGGCGCGCGCATACTGCGTAGGAAAGACAAACGGGCAGAAGAGCGGATCGTCGGGAACTTTGTAGGCGCTCACCATGTCGAGATACGCTTGATACGTTTTTCCGGCCTCGCCACCAAAGCACTTCCCGTCGGCCCCCTCGGGCGTGAAGTCAACGGCCGCGGCAAACACCGAGTCGAAGACCTTGAAGAAGAACGCGAGCGGCGACTCGGCATCCGACTCGTTCAGATCGACCCTGGCGACGCAGAAGCCGCGCTTCCTGGCGTGAAGTTCCGTCATGTTGAGGAGGCTGGTCTTGCCGGCCGCGCGTCGCCCGATGAGCGCGAGGTTCATCGCCCGAGGGGCGAGGCGGGCCTGGTCGAGGTAGTAGTCGATCGCTTCAAGTTGGCGTTTTCGCCCCACGAAGAGTTCCTCGTCGGAAACCGGGTTCGAGAAATCGTATGGGTTGTAGACCTTCGAGAGATCAACTGGATTACTCATTCGCCCCCTCGCGCGCCAACAGGGATTTGAGAGCCTTGTCGCATCGGTCAAAAACCGCCGGAAACTTTTTCTGCGTCACCCATTTCTCGAGCGCGTGCCCGGCGCCGCGGTGTCGTGGCAGCGCTTCGTATTCGCGCAAGAGCGCGAAGAACGCGCGAATGTCGGTTAGGTCGGCCGACAAATAATCACCGTCGAACCACCATTCGGGCGAGACCTTCGACCAAACTTCAAGGCGCGGGAGCGGCTGGACGGCACTGACGTGGTCGTGCGCCATTCGCGCCTCGTCGCGCAGGGCGGAGAGTTTGGTGGGGAGGTCGGCGGCCATCGTGCACTTCGAAGCAAGGCGCCGGACGGTTTCACGACCGAGGATCTCGGTGAGATGATCGAGGGTCGCGGCCACAAGGGTCACGTCCCCTTCGGACAGTTTCCTGTTGTGGGCGACTTTGTTTCGGATTGGTTCAATCTGTCGCAACCCGCTTACGAAAAGCCCCTCTCGCAAGAAGAGATCCTTGAACGCCTGTTTCCAGTTGTCTTTGCGTTCGATGAGCGTCGCGAGGTCGGGGAAGTCGAGGTAGTAGACGGGGTGGTGCGGGATGCAGCGCGTCCAACGTGTCTTGCGTTCTTTTTCGCGGGCGTCCTTAATCTTCCCGGCCATCTCGTCCCCTGGGATACGTTGTTTGAGCCAATCCGGCTCCAACGCGGAGAGCCGCTCGATAATGAGTTCGCGAAGCGTAACTTCGATGACGTAGAGCTGACGAAAGGCGGCGAGGTTACTCGGCGGGACGTCGAGGTTGGGATCGGCAGAAGAAGACTGACGCGGCATTGAGCCGCATCGTAGCAGATTGCGAGATCCTGGAAACGGTTGTGCGCGGCGCGGCGGCGCGCGAAAGCCACTGACCGCCTCTGTCAGTTCCGCGGCGCAGAATGAACCCGGGCGCGATATGAGTGCTCGCGGGAGGTCGCATGAGAAGCTGGTTTCTCGACGCTTTCCCGGTTCTGGCGAAGGCTTACGCATTAGCCGCGGTGTTATCTGCGATGGCACGGATTGGCGGGGGAGACGAGGCGGGGGTTGTTGCGACGACAGCCAGTCAGTGGCGTGATTGAAAGGTGCCGGGCCGCGAGTTATTACGAGTTTTGAAGAAACTGCGAACAGTCGGAATCGTTAGGCATACCAAACGTTGCGGGGTGAAACGATGACAGCAAACATCATGGATGTCTTTTCGCTGCGGGACACCGTCGTTGGCGATTACAAGAAGTTTGCGACTTCGTTCACGAAGATCCATGACGAGGGCATCCGTCGACAGGTTGAGCAGATATATGCGGCCGGGCGCTTCTGGCCCGACCCACTCATCCAGATCAATCCGAGCTTTAAGCGCGGCGAGAACCTCAGCGCCCTCGTCGCCGACGACGCGCTTGACCCGCGCACAGCTGAGATCTTTAGCGCCGGCGGGACTCCGCTCTCCCTTTACAAGCATCAGGTGCAGGCCATTGCCCTCGCGAGCCGGGGCAAGAGCTACGTTGTCACCACGGGTACGGGCTCTGGGAAGTCGCTCTGCTTCTTCATCCCAATCGTGAGCGCGGTACTCAAGGAGAAGCGCAAGAATCCGGTCCGCCGCACGCGGGCCATCATCATCTATCCGATGAATGCGCTGGCCAACAGTCAGCTCGACGAGCTCGATAAGTTTGTCTCCAATGTCGCCGGTGAGCGGCCGGTCACCTTCGCACGTTACACGGGGCAGGAAGACGACGACGAGCGCCGCTGCGTCGCAGATACCCCGCCAGACATCTTGCTCACCAACTTCATGATGCTCGAACTCCTGATGACCCGTCAGGACGAGCTCGACCGCAGGGTTATCGGCAGCTGCGCGGGGCTCCGGTTCCTCGTCCTCGACGAGCTGCACACCTATCGCGGTCGCCAGGGCGCTGATGTTGCGCTTCTTGTGCGCCGCGTACGCGAGCGGCTCTCGCCCGAGCATCTTCAGTGCATCGGCACCTCCGCCACGATGGCGAGCGAGGGGTCTGCGCGGAACAAACAGGAAGCGGTTGCTGCAGTCGCCGCCAAGCTATTCTCAACGCCTATCGACCCAAGTCACGTGATCATTGAGGAGCTCGATCGCATTACCGACAGGTCCAAGACGGCTAAGTCGGTTCTTGGTTCTTTGGGTGCGTCGATTGACGCGGGAATTCCAGCGAACATCTCGGACGACGCGCTCTGCAACCATCCTCTCGCAATCTGGACCGAGACTCGACTCGGGATAACGACGACCGATGCGAATCCCGCGTGGCACCGAGCGCAGCCCCGGTCCCTGGACGATGCCGCGAAGGAACTGAGCCTCGAAGCCGCGCGCGACGAAGTGCTCTGTCGCGAGGCACTACGAAAACTTCTCCTCGTTTCGAGCCTGCCGGAGCGCGACCGCACGGGGAAACCGGACGCGTCAGAGAAGGGGTTCTTCGCGTTTAAGCTCCACCAGTTTTTTTCGGGCGCGGGGCACGCGTTTTCGACCTTCGAGCCGCCCAACAAGCGAACCGTCACGGTCGACGGGCAGCAGTATCTCCCGGGCGACCCGGACAAACGCCTTTACCCCTTGCACTTCTGCCGCGAATGCGGCCACGAGTACCATCCGGTCCGCTACGAAACCGAATCCGGCCAGGAATCGTTCCTTCCGCGCGATATTGACGACGCCGCTCCGTCGAAGCCCGATGACGACAAGTCCGCGAGCGACGAAGTTGAGTCCCCCGACCCCGAAGTATTCGGCTTCCTCACGCTACACGCGCGCGACGCCGAGTTCACGTTTGCCGATCGAAACGAGGACTACCCGGAGATCTGGCTCGAATTCGACGCAGCAGGCAACCCGCGACTTAAGAAGAACTACCGACACGCTCGCGTTCGCTCGGTGAAAGTTGCGGCGAACGGCAAAGTGGGCTCAGGCGAGAAGGCGTGGTTCATTCCCGGCCGCTTTCGATTCTGCCTCCGGTGCGGCACAACACACAGCACATCGGCTCGTGACCGCACGCGTCTCGCGTCGCTCTCGGCCGAAGGCCGTAGCTCAGCCACGACGGTTCTCGTAAGCAGCGCGTTGCGCTGGATGCACGGCAGCGCCTCGGGCCTCAAGCCGTATACGCGAAAGCTCCTCGGATTTACCGACAATCGGCAGGACGCCGCCCTCCAATCTGGACACTTCAACGACTTCCTGTTCGTGAGCCTCATCCGCGCCGGCTTCCTCGGCGCGCTCGATCTCGCAGGTAACAAGGGGCTGCGTAGCGACGAACTCGGCCTGGGGCAACAACGCGCGCTTGGCTTCGACCGCCCGTCCCCCGAGCTGCGCGCCGAGTGGCTGCTCGAACCCTCACTTAAGGGCTTCAACCTTCAGGAGGCGGAATCGACGCTTCGCCAGGTGCTCTCGTACCGCGTATGGTTCGATCAGCGTCGAGGCTGGCGCTACACCAACCCGAACCTCGAGCAGCTCGGTCTCGTTAGCGTGGACTACTTCGGACTCGAAGAACTCGCGGCGGACGAGGAGCTGTTCGCAGGCGCCCCCGACGTCTTGCGACTGGCTTCGCCTGCGGTGCGCGCCGATGTCTACCGCGAGGTCTTCGACCACATGCGCAAGTGGATGGCGATCCGCAGCCAGGTGCTCGACCCGACCGTCATCGAGCAGATGCTCCAAAAGTCCCACAGCCGCCTCCGGGCGCCATGGGGCTTCGGCGTCGACGAAAAACCGCGCAGGGCACGCTGGCTCTTTGTCTCGCCGCCCTCGCGCAAGGATACGACGCTTCGTGACGAAGACCTTATCGTGCGGGGCGGCTCCCGCAGCGCGCTTGGCAAGATTCTCCGATTGTCAAAATCGCCGAGCGGGCGTTCGCTTTGGTCCGATAGCTCCGCGGTGCGCGCCCTCAAGTCGAAGGAGTTCGACGCACTCATAGAGGCGCTCTTGCGAGCGGCCTCGACCCACGGCCTCATCTCGGAGGAGGTCACGCCCTTCAGCAACCAGGTCGGCTGGCGCCTCAACGACGCCTGCGTGCTATTCAAGAAGGGCACGCCCGCGATCGATCCGACGCACCCGAACGAGAGCGCGTTCTTCCGCGACTTCTACGCGAACCTCGCGCGTCTGCTCCGCGATCCGGTGCATCCGCTTTTCGGCTTTGAGGCGCGCGAGCACACGGCGCAGGTCGACGGCGAGAAGCGCGCAGTGCGGGAAAAGCGCTTCCGATACGGCGCCAAGGAGCGCGAGGAACTGGCCGCAGACGAAAAGCACCTGCGCGAGATCGGCGAGGCCAATCGTTTCCTGCCAGTGCTCTTCTGCTCGCCGACGATGGAGCTTGGCGTCGACATCTCAGCGCTCAACGCCGTGTACCTGCGCAACGTGCCGCCGACGCCAGCGAACTATGCGCAGCGAAGTGGTCGAGCAGGTCGCAGCGGCCAGGCGGCGCTCGTGCTCACCTATTGCTCGGCGCAGGGACCACACGACCAGTACTTCTTCCGGGACCCGAAGGGCATGGTGCACGGCGAGGTTCGGCCGCCGTCGCTCGATCTCGCGAACCGCGATCTCGTCGAGAGCCACCTCTCGGCAGTTTGGCTGGCTTGCACCGAGTTGCCGCTCGATCCATCAATCTCGGAGCTGCTCGTGCTCGCCGAGCCAACGCGCCCGCTCAAGCCCGAGGTGAAGGGCCCGCTGAGCACGCCTCGCGGCGCCGACGAAGCCGTGCAGCGCATCCGGCGTGTGCTCGACCTTCTCGAGGACGACCTTACCGAGGAGCTGGCGCCCTGGTACCCGGGCCGAGATGAGTTCGCGACCGAGGTCGTTGCCCAAGCCATCGGCAGGTTCGACAAGGCGTTTAACCGCTGGCGCGATCTCTTCCTCGCGGCTGAGCAGCAGCGCGACGCTGCCCACCGCACCGAGAGCGACTACTCCGCGCCGCCCGCAGAGAAGAAGGCCGCGAAGAGCCGCTATCTGCAGGCGCGCGATCAGCTGGAGCTGCTGCAGAAGGGCACAAGCAGCCAGTCCAACGACTTCTACACGTATCGCTACCTCGCCACCGAGGGCTTCCTGCCGGGTTACAACTTCCCGCGGCTGCCGCTCATGGCGTACGTGCCGGCGACGACCGACGGGCGGGGGCGGCAGACCTATTTGCAGCGTCCACGTTTCCTCGCGCTCTCCGAGTTCGGTCCCCGTAGCCTCGTCTACCACGAGGGACGCGCGTACCGCGTCGTGCGCGCGCTCCTATCGCTGAGCCATCAGAGCAGCGCGACGGCCGACACGCGGCTGCCAACCAAGTCGGTGCGCATTTGCAAGGGCTGCGGCGCCGGGCATTTCAACGACCAGGCGTCGATGTGCCACGCCTGCGGTGCCTCGCTCGGCGACGCCGAGATCGTGAACCACGTCTATCGCATCGAGAACGTCGCCACGCAGCCTGCCGAGCGCATCACCGCGAACGATGAGGAGAGGCAGCGACAGGGCTACGAGCTGCAGACCACCTTCGAATGGGCCGTGCGCGATCACGCTGTCGACGTGCGGCGCGGCGCAGCGGCTGACGCGGAGGGCGAGATCGTGCGCCTCGCGTACGGCCCGGGTGCGACGATCACGCGCCTCAACAAGGGCCTTCGCCGTCGCGCGAACCGAACCCAGTTCGGCTTCAACATCGACCCGGTATCCGGCTACTGGGCAAAGAATGCGGACGAGGGCGACGAGCCGAGCGACCCGATTGCATCGCCGCGCCAGTGGATCGTACCGAGCGTGCAGGATCGCAAGAATGCGCTCCTGCTCCAACCGACAGGGCAAGCGCTCTCGCAGTCCACGCTGGCGACCGTGCAGCACGCGCTGCTGCGCGGCATCGAGGCGGTGTTCCAGCTCGAGCAGGGCGAGATCCTCGCCGAGCCGATGCCGACGCGCGACGAGCGCAGCGGTTTCCTCCTCTATGAGGCCACCGAGGGGGGCGCGGGTGTGCTCACGAGGCTTGTCGCGGAGCCCGAGCGTCTCGCCGAGGTCGCGCGCAAGGCGCTCGCCATCATGCACTTCGCCGTGACGGACGAAGCGAGCCTGCCCGCGGGTGACCATGGCCTGGTCGACGCGCCCGACACCGCGTGCGTGGCGGCTTGCTACCGGTGCCTCGTGTCCTACTACAACCAGCCCGATCACGAGCGCATCGATCGCCGCGACGCGGACGCCAAATCCCTACTCGTGCGACTCGCTCGCGCAGTGACCTCCGGGCTCGACGCTCCGCCCGTCTCGCGACGCAGCTCGAGGCCGAGCGCACCTCCCGGCGCGGACGATGCTCTTGCGCGCTTCCGGGACCTCGCTCGTGCGCGCGAGTTTCCTGCGCCCGACGCCGAGCCGCTCCTCGTCGGCGTGGTGCAGGTTCCCCTCGTTTGGCGAGGCCACTACGTAGCGGCGCTGCTCCATGCCCCGCTCGCTGACGTCACGAGCCAGCTTGAGGACAAGGGCTTCGAGGTCATCGCCTTCGCCGGTGACGATGCCGCGTGGGCCGCCTCGCTCGATCGACTCGCCCGAGCCCTGGGGCGTTCCTCGTGAATGCCGTGACCTACTCCCCCGGAAGCCTCGTCCGCGCTCGCGGTCGTGAGTGGATTGTGCTCACCGGGAGCGATCGCGAGACGCTTCGGGTGCGCCCGGTCTCGGGTTCCGAGGAGGATCAGACGCTTGTCCACCTCGCGCTCGAAGCCGATCCCGTCACCGACGCTTCGTTTCCCCGACCGGAGCCGCACCAGAAGGCAGGCCACGACGCCGCACTCTTGCTCCGCGACGCCCTCGTGCTATCGCTTCGGCGTGGCGCGGGCCCGTTCCGCAGTTTCGGGCAGATCGCCGTTGAGCCGCGCGCCTATCAACTCGTGCCGCTGCTCATGGCACTCAAGCTCGATCCCGTGCGGCTGTTGATTGCGGACGACGTCGGCGTTGGCAAGACGATCGAGGCGGCGCTCATCGCGCGCGAACTTCTCGACCGCGGCGACATCGAACGGCTTGCCGTGCTTTGCCCGCCGCACCTCGTCGATCAATGGATGAACGAGCTGGAAGAACGTTTCCATATCCACGGGGTGGCCGTCACTGCTGCGAGTGCGAGTCGACTCGAGCGCTATCTTCCGCCAAGCGAGAGCATCTTCACGACGCATCTGCATACGGTGGTCAGCCTCGACTACATCAAGAGCGAACGGCGGCGCGCGGAATTTCTGCGCGCGTGCCCGGAGTTTGTAATCGTCGACGAAGCGCACACCTGTGCGGCGCCAGGTCAGGGTCGACATCAGCGTTACGAGCTGCTTAAGGGGCTCACCGAGTCGCCCACGCGGCACCTCGTCATGCTGACCGCGACTCCGCACAGCGGGGACGAAGATGCGTTTTTCCGCCTGCTCGGCCTGCTTGAACCCGAATTCGAGAGACTCGGCGCGGCGACCGGACAGGCGCGCACCGATCTGCGGGAGCGCCTTGCGCGCCACTTTGTCCAGCGACGTCGCCCCGACATCGCCGAGTGGAAGGAGGGCGGACTGTTCCCGCACCGCGAAACGAACGAGATCACTTACAAGCTCACGGGCGCATGGGAGACGTTTTTTGAAGATGTCCTCGATTACTGCGCGTCGGTCGTTGCGGCAGTGGGCGCGGATTCAAGGAAACAGCGGCTCTCGTTCTGGGGAACGCTCGCGCTCATGCGCTGCGTGGCATCGAGCCCCGCGGCGGCCGTGCAGGCGCTGCGCACGCGGGCGGGGCTTGAGGCGGAGATTCCTGAAGAGGAGATAAGCGCGCGCGTCTTTGATGGTGAGTCCGACGCGCTCTCGGAGGATGACGTGGAGCCGCCCGCCGGAAGCGACGACCCGGGCCTCGGCGGTCTGATCGCGCAGGCCGAGCAACTTGCGGGGCAGTCGGGCGACCCGAAGCTGAAGGCGGTGATTGACCACCTGCGCGAGCTCGTCGAGGCGGGGTTTAGTCCCGTCGTGTTTTGTCGGTACATTGCAACGGCGCACTATGTTGGGAAGCACGTCGTTGGGAAATTCAAGGGCGTCGAGGTGGCCGTTGTTACCGGCGAACTGACCTCCGGCGAGCGGCGCGACCGGGTTGATGCCCTCGGCGAAACCGAGCGTCGCATCCTGGTCGCGACGGACTGCCTTTCCGAAGGCATCAACTTGCAGGAGCACTTCGACGCGGTCGTTCACTACGACCTCTCGTGGAACCCGACGCGCCACGAACAGCGCGAGGGACGGGTCGACCGCTTCGGGCAAAAGCGCGATGTTGTTCGCGCGACGCTCATGTATGGGGCGAACAACCCCGTTGATGGCGCGGTGCTCGAAGTGATCTTGCGGAAGGCCGAGAAGATTCGAAAAGAGCTTGGCGTTCCCGTGCCAATCCCCGACGACGGCCACGGCCTCAGCCAAGCACTGATGAAGGCGGTGCTCCTCCGGCGGCGCTCAAGAGAGGCGAAGCGGCAGACGGCCTTTGCCTTCATGGACATTGAGGCGGCGAGGGAAATCGATGCGACTTGGCAAACCGCCGCGGACAAGGTCAAGGCGAGTCGAACGGTTTTTGCGCAGCGACGCCTCAAACCTGAGCACGTTTGGCCCGAGTGGAAGAAGGCGCTTGCGGCCGTGGGCGGGCAGGGCGACGTGGAACGCTTCACGCGCCGGGCGCTCGCGCGGCTTGGCGCGGGCCTCGAGCCGCAGAAGCGGGGCTTCAAGGCTCCACTCGCGGCGCTGCCGGAAGACGTGCGCGAACGACTGGAGGCCGAGGGACTCGCGGGGACGGTGTACATCGACTTCAACGCACGACCCGCCCAGCATTGCCGGGCGGTGCACCGCAGTCACCCGCTTGTTTCGGTGCTCGCGGATTCGCTTCTGGAGCGCACTTTCGGCAGCGACGGTTCGGATGGCGCAACGAACCCAGGCGTTCTGGGGCGCGTTGGCTGCTGGGTCTCGGGCGCTGTGTCGACGCGCACCCTCGTCGCTCTCCTTCGGCTGCGACATCAGCTCACGTCGCAGCGCGCGGGGCGCACAACCACGCTTCTGGTCGAGGAGGCGGCGGCACTGGCGTGGGCTGGGGCGGACGCGTCGGTTGAGGGCGATGACGCGCTCGCGATCCTTGCTTCGCCGCCTGTAGCCGACCCACCTGCGCACGTTCGCGAGCGCGCGGTGTCGCAGGCGCTTGCGCAGCTCGATAGCCGCGCCGGTGAGCTCGACGCCTTTGCTCAGCGAAGAGCAGACGCGCTTCTCGCCGACCATCGGCGCGTGCGCGAAGCCGCCGACGCGCGCGGGAGCTACGGCGTGAAGGCGATTCTTCCGGCCGATGTCATTGGTCTCTTTGTTTTGCTCCCGCGAGTGGACTGATGATCGCCGCGCGCAATAAGACCCGCGCCCGGGAAGCCCAGCTCACCTTCGAGGCGCTCTCCATCGAGGGGGGCTTGCTCTCGCCCGATTGGCTGTCCCGCGTGACTCAGCTCACCGCGGGCGGTCAGGCCGAGGCCGACTACCGCATCCCAAAGGGACTCAACGTCCGCGACGAGATCGGCCGCTACTGGCGCATCGCGCAGGCAGAGTGGGCCGAGCGGCGAACCACTCAGCAATTCGCGGCATTGCTTCTTCAGGACGTGTTTGGCTTTGCGTCGCTCAAAGAGGTGGAACCAATCGTCCTCACGGAGCGGAGCTATCCCATCGGCTTCGCGGCACTTGGCGGCCGGGTACCCGTGGTGATTGCACCCGCTGGCAGTGGGCTCGACACGCTCTCGCCATCGTTCGGCGAAGGGGGCCGTCGGCGAAGCGCCTTTGGTCTCGCGCAGGAGTTCGTGAACGCGGCAGACGGTGCCATGTGGGGCCTCGCCTGCGACGGCGTCACGCTGCGCATCCTCCGAGACAACGCGAGCCTCACGCGCCCCGCATGGATCGAGGCCGACCTCGCGCGCATCTTCACCGAGAAACGTTACGCCGACTTCGCCGCGCTCTGGCTCTTGGCGCACGAGACGCGCTTTGGCCGGGCCGACCAGCCCGTCGCCGAGTGTGCGCTCGAAACGTGGAGGAACGCTGGTCGCGAAGAGGGCACGCGCGCGCGCGAGCACCTGCGTCGCGGCGTGGAGGACGCGCTCATCGCGCTCGGCCAGGGATTCCTTACGCACCGCGAGAACCAGGCGCTCCGCGCTGCGTTACAAGACGGCTCGCTTACGACGAAGGAGTACTTCAACCAGCTCCTCCGGCTCGTCTATCGGCTCATCTTCTTGCTGACCGTCGAAGAGCGCCGGCTCTTGCACCTGGACGCGTCGAGCGAACCCGCGAAGAGGCTGTACGCCGGGGGCTACAGCCTGAAACGTCTGCGGGAGCGGGCGGTGAAACGCAGCGCGCACGATCGGTTCTCGGATTTGTGGGAGGCGACGAAGATCGTTTTTCGCGGCGTCGCGAGTGGCGAGCCGCGCCTCGCGCTTCCAGCCCTGGCGGGTATTTTCGCGAAGGCGCAGTGCCCCGCGCTCGATGCGGCGAAGCTTGAGAACCGCGCGCTCCTTCTCGCGATCTTCAAGCTCGCGTGGCTTCGGGAGGACGGCGCGCTCGCGCGCGTGAACTGGCGCGACATGGGCCCCGAGGAGCTCGGCAGCGTCTACGAGAGCCTGCTGGAACTTGTCCCGCAGATCACGAACGACGGCCGGCAGTTCGCGTTCGCCACGGGCGGCGAGACCAAGGGCAACGCGCGCAAGACGACGGGCAGCTACTACACCCCCGACAGCCTCGTGCAGGTGCTGCTCGACAGCGCGCTCGAGCCCGTCGTCAAGGACACGGTCGCGAAGCACCCCGAGAATCCCGTCGAGGCGCTGCTCGGTCTCTCGGTCGTCGACCCGGCCTGTGGCTCAGGTCATTTCCTGCTCGCCGCGGCACGCAGGCTCGCATCGCATGTTGCGCGCCTTCAGGCGAATGGCACTCCGTCGGCTGCGGAGTACCGGCACGCGCTTCGCCAGGTCGTCGGGCGCTGCATCTATGGCGTCGACCTGAATCCGATGGCCGTCGAGCTGTGCAAGGTGAGTCTCTGGATGGAGGCGGTCGAGCCGGGCCTCCCGCTCACGTTCCTCGATTCTCACATCCAGCACGGAAACGCGCTCCTCGGCACGACGCCCGAGCTGATGGCGAAAGGCATTCCAGACGCTGCGTGGGAGCCGATCGAAGGCGACGACAAGAAGGCGGCAAGCGCGCTCAAAAAGCACAACAAGAAATTCGTGAGCGAGGCGCAAAGATCTTTCTTTGGAGTGTCGACCGACAAGGAACCGGCGGTGGTTCTCCGCGCCGTCGCAGAACTCGAGGCTGCGAGTGACCGAGACGCGACCGCGCTCGCGACGAAGGAATCGCAGTGGGACGCCATCCTCGAGTCGCCGGAGTACAAGCACCAAAAGTTCGTGGCCGACGCCTGGTGCGCGGCGTTCGTGTGGCCGAAGCAGCCAGGCGCGCTCTCCGATGCTGCGCCGACGAACGAACTGTGGCGACAGCTCCGCGACGGGCAAGGGCAGCCGCCCGCGCTGACGACGAAGACGGTCAGTGAGTTGGCGGAGCAGTACCGCTTCTTCCACTGGAACCTCGCGTTCCCGCAGGTTTTCGCGAAGGGCGGGTTCGACGTCGTGCTCGGCAATCCGCCGTGGGAGAAGGTCGAACTCCTTCAACGAGAATGGTTTGCAACGATGAGGCCTGATCTCCAAACCATCCCCGCCGGAAAAGAGAGGGAAACGTTTTGGGACGAGTTGCGAGTCTCGGAACCGCGCTTATATGACTCACTCATTGATGCAACCAGGATCATCGACGGAGAAAGGAGCTTTATGCGGCACAGCGGGAGATATCCGTTGTGCGGACAAGGGCGAATCAATAGTTATGCCGCCTTCGCGGAAACTAACGTTCAGATTCTAGGTCCCAACGGTTTCAGTGGAAGTGTTTTGCCTCCCGGAATCGCGACTGATGACTCGACAAAACTGTTCATTCAGTACGTAGTAAAGAGTGAATTGCTGAAGTGCTTCTTTGCATTCACCAACAGAGGCTACATCTTTCCTGACATCGAGAGCACTCTTTCGTTCGCGCTCGTCGCGTATGGCAAGGCCAAAGCCTCGACATTGAAGTTGGCTGGCCAAGTCTGGCAAGTCGATCACCTGAAAGATTCTGGCCGCGTCTACACCCTTGATCGAGACACAATTGAGCACATCAATCCCAACACGCTCAATCTGCCGGTGCTGCAGAGTTCGAAGGACGCAGTCCTCGTCACTGCCATCCATCGACGCGTACCGATCCTGGTGTCCGAACGCGGCGACACGAACAACGGAAGGAAGGTTGTTTTCCGCCAAGGCCTCTTCAACATGACGACCGCGAAGAAGCACTTCAGGACGTTCGAGGAGTTATCAAGATTGGGATTCGCACTTACTGGCAACATCTTCTCGCGCAAGCATGCGTGCTTCTTGCCTCTATATGAAGCCAAGCTGACTTCGCAATATGATCATCGCCACGGAACATTCGCGGACGTGCCTCACGACGAAAGGTTCGGCACGAGAGCACAAACAAACAAACCTGAGATTTCAGATCTTCAAAATCCAGGTTGGACCGCTCTTCCTCGGTATTGGGTCGCCGAACAGGAGACCAAGGACGCGATCCCGCCTGATTGGGATAATGGTTGGTTTCTTGGTTTTCGAAACGCAATCAGTGCTGTTGCAGATGCCCGAAGCGTAGCGTTCGCGATCATACCGAAGGTGGCAGTTGGCAATTCGATGCCGCTCCTATTCTTGGTCGACGCGCCCCTGGATGCGGCATGCCTTTTGGCGAATTTCAACTCATTCACTCTCGATTACGTTGCCAGACAAAAAGCGTCGGGCGGGAACCTCAACTTTTACGTCGTGAAGCAATTGCCTGTCTTGCCTGCAAGCGCGTTCGATCGGCAGTATTCGTGGTCCGGCGACATGCATCTGCGCGACTGGATCCTCCCCCGCGTCCTCGAGCTGACCTACACCGCCTGGGACCTCGAGCCCTTCGCCCGCGACGTCGGCTACGGCGGCCCGCCGTTCCGCTGGGACCCCGAGCGCCGCTTCCTGCTCCGCTGCGAGCTCGACGCTGCGTTCTTCCATCTCTACGGCCTCAATCGCGACGACACCGACTACGTGATGGACACCTTCCCGATCGTTCGTAAGAACGACGAGAGGGCCCACGACGAGTACCGCACGAAGCGCGTCATCCTCGAGATCTACGACGCCATGGCCGACGCCGCGCGCACCGGCAAGCCCTACCAGACCCGCCTCGACCCGCCGCCCGCCGATCCGCGCGTCGCGCACCCGCCGAAGAGCGATGTCACTGACCGACGGCGTTCGAAGGACGCGAACTCTCGGGAGCCACGTCAATGAGCGTCCGAGCCGCAGAGACATTCCTCCCTGAAATAATCAAGAAGAGCGCTCGTCGGGACCTTCGTGCGGTAATTGAGTTTCTTCTGAAACGTGTTCCCAGAGATTGTCTTTTCGGCCTCGATGATACAAAGGACCAGTCCAAAGTTGCGTGGAGCAAGAAGCCTCCTTATCGGCTCGAGGAACTCCGATTAGGCGCGCGCGCGTTCTCGAACATGATCTGGGATCTCGCCCACGAGCTTGGACACGTAGAGCTTGGTCATCAACCTTCTCAAGTTGGCGTTCCGGAGCATGAACGCGATGCGTGGGATGCAGGTTGGAAGATCATCATGAAAGGATTCCCATTCCGCTCGTGGTTTTTTCGTTCTGAGTTCGTCACGCGTCGTAATCGGTGCGTTGACACGTATCTTCTGGCTGGGGGATACGGGGACGGGGGCCGGCAGTGAATGGTAAGTTGCAGGTGGCCAACGGGAAGCCTGAGACCTCCGGCCACTCACCACTTGCCACTAACCACTCGCCACCCACACCGAGGAGGGGAAAGCATTGACGAAGCCCTCGCGCAAGAACACCGCGAAAACGACGGCCGTAAAAGTCTCACCGGTGGTGAGACAATCGTCCGCGCGCGCGTCCTCCGCCGCGTTCGACGAAGTCCTCGCGCTCATCGACGCCGCGAAGCGCCGCGCGTACCAGGCCGTCAACACCGAGCTTGTTGGCCTCTACTGGCAAGTTGGCGAGTACATCAGTAAGAAGATCGAGAGCGCCGAATGGGGGGACGGGGTGGTCGACGAGCTGGCCGCCGCGATCGCGCGACGACACCCGGGGCTGCGCGGTTTCACGCGGCGCAACTTGTTCCGAATGCGGCAGTTCTACGATGTCTACCGCCGCAACCGAAAAGTGTCAGCGCTGCTGACACAATTGCCGTGGACCCATCACCTCATTCTCCTAAGCCAAACCAAACTCCCTGAGGAACGCGAGTTCTACATCCTGTCGACGATCAAGGGGCAGTGGACCTCGCGTGAGTTGGAGCGCCAGGTCCGGGCACAGGCCTTCCGCCGGTCCGTGCTCGATCCCGCAAAAGTGTCGGCAGCGCTGACACAAATTCACCCGGGTGCCGCCGAGAATTTCAAGAACGCTTACTCGCTCGAATTCCTCGACCTCGCCGACGGCCATTCCGAGGCCGACTTGCATCGCGCGCTGCTCCGCAACCTCGGCCGGTGTATCACCGAGCGCGGTCGCGACTTCTGCTTCGTGGGCTCGGAGTACCCAGTGCAAGTTGGCAAGCAGGACTTCGCGATCGACCTCGTCTTCTTTCATCGAGGCCTTTCGTGCCTCGTCGCCTTCGAGCTGAAGATCCGCGAGTTCCGTCCCGAAGACATTGGCAAGCTGAGCTTCTACTTGGAAGCGCTCGATCGCGACGTCAAGAAGCTGCACGAGCGTCCCTCGATCGGCGTTCTGCTTTGCGCGACGAAGGACAACGAGGTCGTCGAGTACGCGCTCCGCCGTACCCTCTCTCCCACGCTGGTCGCCGAATACAAAACCGCACTGCCGCCGAAGGCACTCTGGCGGCGAAAGCTTCACGAACTCTACGCGCAGCTCGCACCAGAAAAAGCTGGGCGCTCGCCGCTCACCAACAAGTCCAAGGAGCGCACCCGGTGATGCCAAGAACGAAAAGAGGCTTCGAGTGACCCCATTAGACGACTGGGCCAAAATTCGCGCGCGCGTCGAAGCGCTCAAAGAAACCCAAAGAATCGTTTTCGGTACCTTCTCCGATCGACGAAGCGATGATATCGGTGCTGCGCAGAACGTCATTTTGCCTGAGGCGGACGCGATTCTAAAAGCCATGAAGGAGTTCACTGCTCAGTGGGCTACCTCACCAGGTTCACTTGGCATTCAAGACATTGTGGGAGAGGTCGCGCGAGCGTTCGCAAAGCGCTCTCAGCAAAACGTCGCCCCGAGTACGGTGCCGGGCGCCGCGTATTCCACTGCCATCTTGGTCAATGCCGCCGCACGGATCGACTTTCTGCTCGACGCGGTGGACTTCCGCGCGGTGCCGATCGTCGAACGAGCGTTTGCTCATCTTCAACGAAGTCTAATCGTGGACACGGCCTTGCGCGATCGGTGGCAAGCGGCGTTTCACTCCGAGACGGAATGCGAGGCGCTGGGAGCGATTCATTTGCTCGCGCACGGCATTTGGGCATTCAAAGCAAACGCCGAGGGTGAGCGGACAGATCTCCTTCTTTCTGGGACTGTTGGTCCCGCGGACGCTCGCAGCACTGGAAGCTACCTGGCGCTAACGGAATGGAAGGTTGTGCGTGATGGCGATGACCCGAAGAAGAAACGTGGAGAGGCAAGGGAGCAAGCCCAACGCTACGCCCAGAGTGCGCTTGCGGGCCTCGAACTTGAACGAACTCGATACTTGATTCTCGTGAGCAAGAAGCAAGTGGCAGTTCAAGACGAGGTCGTCGGGCAGATCACCTTTCGAGCGATCAATATCGCTATTGAGCGCGAGCTCCCCAGCGTAGAGGCCCGCACCACGGGTTCGCCTCAATGACGGTTCGGTATACTTGTTCCGCCAAGATGAGGTTTGAGTGCCGGAGAAGATTCCTCGGTGTGTCCCGTTCCCTGTGTCGGGACAGGCGGAAGGCGAAGCAATGAGAACTCCGCGCAAAAGATCATCACGGACGAAGAGGCCCGCACCGCGCGGGCGCGCTGGCGGAAAGAAGTCACTGAAGACACGCTCGAAAACCCCTTCGTCAACCCATCTGGTTCGTCTGGCACCCACGCCGCCGATCGGCGCACTCTCGCGCGACGTCAGCCGAATGATCGAGGCGGCACGGCAGCAGGTTGCTCAAGCCGCCAACGCCGCGCTGACAACGCTCTACTGGCAAATCGGCACGCGCATTCGGCAGCATATTTTGAAGGAGCGGCGCGCCGAGTACGGTGCCGAGATTGTCGCCACACTGGGGCGACAATTGGGCTGGTCGCGCTTCAAGCCGCTGATCCCAATGAAGGAGCCTCTCAAACGCGAGTTCTACGCCGAGATGTTTCGCGTCGAGGGTTGGAGCACCCGCGTCCTTCAGCAGAAGATCGACAGCATGCTCTACGAGCGCACCGCGCTCTCGAAAAAACCAGACAAGCTTATTCGCAAGGAGCTTGCCAACCTCCGCACGAAGGACGAGGTCGCGCCCGATCTGGTTTTTCAGGATCCGTACCTGCTCGACTTCCTCGACCTGCGCGACACTTTCAGCGAGAAGGACTTTGAGTCGGCCCTGCGCCGCGAAGTTGAGCGCTTCCTCCTCGACCTCGGCAAGCGCGGCATTCACGTCGCCGAGTATTTAACCGAGCTGCCCCCGCCCGAGATCCTCCGCGAGCGCCTTCGCCAAGCCCTCGCCACCTCGCGCGCGCGCCTAAGTCAGCGTGCGCTGAGCGAAAAATTCGAAAGCCGCGGATCGCAAGGAAAGAGCCGATGAGCCGGCCCACTTCACCCGTGACACTCACGCTCCTAGAAAAGGCCGCGACCGACAACGGGTTCGATCTTGTGCTTCCGCGCGAGGGCGATTGGCTCGGTTTTGCGAGTTCGCAGGCGCCACTTCGAATCTGGCTTACCGCCATTGGCGACGGTCCGTTTCTGGCGGCAGTTTCGCAACACAATGTGGTGCGCGGGCTTAGTGACCACGGAACCGCCTTCACGAACCCACTGCCCAAGGGTGCGTGTGGCGCACGCGGCGTTGTCGAGTTCGCGGCGCTTCATTGGCTCGTTCGTCGCGCGTTTCAACTTTCGAAATCACTTCCCGACGAGCCGCTCCGCGAGTTTGAGCGACGGACCGCCATGTTGCCCAGGACCACCGAGGCCGAGCGCCTGGTCGTCCAGCGCGTGGGGCAAGACGTGTTCCGCAACGGCCTTCTCGATTATTGGGAGGGGCGCTGCGCGGTGACCGGCCTCGCGGTCCCTGAACTCTTGCGCGCGAGTCATATCAAGCCGTGGGCGGACTGCGAAACCGATAGTGAGCGCCTCGACGTCTTCAACGGCCTTCTGCTCGCGCCTCACCTCGACGCGGCATTCGATCGTGGCTTCATCACCGTCGCTGACGACGGCGGGATAGTCGTGTCGGCGGCGCTTCAAGAGACCGATAGCGAGATTCTTGGTGTCGGTTCCCGTCGTTTCGTGCGCGTTCTAGCCGATGGACACAAACATTACCTGCCCTGGCATCGTGAGCGAGTCTTTAGAAGGTAAGAAACAGGAATACTGTCGGGCGGCGCCTGCGGAGCAGTCGGTGTTTCGATGCGATCAAGACGCGAGGTATATTGCGCATCGTGTTGCTACCCCGGCAGGTTCAGCTCGTTCTTTGGTTGGTCATTGCGTTCTCCTATGCGGCGCTCTTGGGTTGGGTCCTGTGGACAAAACGAGGGAAGGGTAAACCCCGAGAAGATGCTGACGCCGTAATGATGTGGATTTCGAGCAAGGGCGCTCAACATGCATCAAAGTCGATGAAACTCATGATCGATGTTTGGGACCGGGTAGCAATCGGCGGGCTTTTGCTTTCGATTGCCGCGGTGGTTTTGTCGGTTTTGGGTTTGCTGGATTTCGCGTGAGATGTTTTTCTTAAAGCACAAGGATTTGGGAAAGCCCTGCCGTCCGTTTCCAAAATCGGCCCGGCGAATTTTTCGGTGGTAGCGCGCGCCGGGGGAATCGAGCGGTTCACGAAATCCGAGGGGGGTGGGTGGGGTTGAAGAGCCGCGCAAATCCGCGTATCCATTGGGCGCGAGGTGAGCCATGGGATTTGCAGACACGACGCGACGCCCGCCGAAAACACTGACGACGGTGGAGCAAGCGGCGCTGCTCAAGACAACGGGCGAGCACCGCACGGGATTCCGGGACCACGTTCTGCTTGCGGTAGCGCTCGGTAGTGGGCTTCGTGTCGCGGAGATCGTCGCGCTCGATGTTGGTGACGTGTCGCCTGACGGAAAACGCGTGCGGCGCCGCGTCACGCTGCGCGTTTTCAAACGTTCGCTCAGAGACGGGGGTGCGCAGGAAGTATTTCTACCCGAC
>JACPTQ010000075.1 GCA_016192705.1 Deltaproteobacteria bacterium
AGGTGCCGATGGGGCGTCGGATTGCCGTTCTCGTGATGTTTGATTCATTTCGTGCAGACTCACATTTCATGTCAGACCCGAGGACTTCCGCGAGCCGGAGCAAGCCCAGACCCCGCCCGTCCCACGCGAATCTTGCCCGTTATCCGGGAATCGAGGTTTATCGTAGACACCGGCACTCCATTTTGATTATCATTATTCGAAAGAGAGAGCAGAAGGAACGCAGTGATCCGGGGGGATGCTGCCATGGCGGAAAAACCTAGAAAAAACAAACGCCCTAAACTTAAGAGCAAAGAGCCGCGGTCCGAGTGGTTTCCGTCGGATCGGCGTGCGGCCCTCACCGATTTCTGGGCAGTCTACAACAAGAACTACGACACCGTCCGCGAAGTGACCCTTGACGCGGCCAACCGCGATCCCGTTTTCGGCCCAATCATCGCCGCGATGCCGCCTGGACAGCTCGACCGGCAAAGCGCCGAATCGCGCGAACGCCTCCGCCGCGCCGTCGAAACCGGCGACTTCGCCGCCTACGAGGTGAACCTTCGCGAACAAGGGATCGCCTACGCGCGGATGCGTGTCCCAATTTCAAGCTGGTATCAAATTGTTGCCGCGTTCAGCCGCCGCTTAACGCCGCTCCTCGTCAAAACGTATGGCCGCGACACAACGCGCCTCGTCGCCGCGCTCGGCGCATCGCAAGAGTTTCTAGACCGCGCGATGTGCGGCATCAGCGAAGCGTACCTCGACGAGAGCAGCGCGACGTTACGTGCGAGCGAATCCAACCTTGCGACCACGCTCGACAGCATCGGCGACGGCGTCATCGCGACCGACCGCGAGGGGCGCGTGACGCGCATGAACCCTGTCGCGGAGATCCTTACGGGGTGGCCCCTCGATGAGGCGCGCGGACTACCGCTCGGCCGCGTCTTCAATATCCGCAGCGAGAAAACCGGCGCGCCGGCCGAGGACCCCGTTTCCCGCGTTGTCCGCGAAGGCGTCGTCGTTGGCCTCGCGAACCACACCGAGCTGGTCGCGCGAAACGGCACCGTTCGGCCGATCGCCGACAGCGGGGCGCCAATTCGCGACGGTGAAAAAAACATCACCGGCGTCGTGCTTGTCTTTCGCGACCAGACCGAAGCGCGCACCGCCGTGGAGGATCGCTTTCGCTCGATACGACTTGAAGACGAGAACCTCCGTATCAAAGAGGCGAGTCAACAAAAGAGCGCGTTTCTCGCAAACGTTTCGCACGAGCTCCGGACGCCATTGAACGCGATATTGGGGTTCACGCAGCTTATCGCCGACGGCGCGGTCAAGCCGGCCATGCCGGAGTACGCGCAGTTCCTCGACAGCATCTTGTCGAGCGGGCGCCACCTCCTCAAGCTCATCAACGACATCCTCGATCTCGCGAAGATTGAAGCGGGGCGATTGAATTTCTTCCCGACGCCCGTCCACATCGCCAGCGTTGTGGGACAAGTGGTCGCCAGCTTGAGTGCAACCGCGCGTGAAAAACAGATCCACATCGCGACGTCCATCGATAACGGGCTCACCAGCGTCGTCGCCGATGAAGCCCGGTTCAAGCAGATCCTTTACAACTTCCTGTCGAACGCGCTGAAGTTCACGCGCCAGAACGGCCGCGTCGAGGTGCGCGCGCGTCCCGAAGACGACACGCATTTCCGCATCGAAGTGCGCGACACGGGGATCGGCATCGCGCCCGAACAAGTGAAGGTCCTGTTTACGGAGTTTCAGCAGCTCACGCCCGATCTCGCGAAACGGCAAACGGGCACCGGGCTTGGGCTTGCGCTCACAAGACATCTCGTCGAGGCGCAGGGCGGGCGCGTGGGCGTGCGGAGCCGCCTCGGCGAGGGGAGCCTCTTTTATGCGATCTTGCCGCGAAGATTGAAGATGGAGTCGCGCGCATGAGCAACGCCCGCGTTCTCATCGTTGACGACAACCCCGGGAATCTGCGGCTCGCGGAGTTCGTGCTGGCATCGTACGGCTTCAACGTGGCAACCGCGACAAACGCCGAGGAGGCGCTCACCGCCGTCGAGCGCGTAAAACCGGCGGTCATTATAATGGACATCCAGTTGCCCGGAATGGATGGGCTCGAGCTCACGCGACGCCTGAAGGCCGACCCGACGACCCGCGGGATTGCGATTGTTGCCGTAACCGCGTACGCCATGGAACAAGACGAAGTGCGGGCGCGCGAGGCCGGGTGCGAAGATTACATCGCGAAACCGATCGACACGCGGTCGTTCGCGGGTCGGATAGCGAATGTTCTTGCGACGCACGAAGGCGGAAGCGCGTTGCGACGTGGCTAAGAACTACTCGACGCGCAGCAATCGAAAGCCGAGGGCGTCGAGCGACACGGTGATTCGATTGTCGGCGCCAATAAAGACCGTGCCGTCGATGAGGTCGCGAAGGCGGGCGCGGCTGCCGGGAGCCCGTGAAAACTGGATGGACGTCGGTGCTGTCGCGACATTGAGCGCGTAGACGATTCGCTCGCCGGCGAACGATTTGAGGTCCGCGAAGACCGTGTCGGTCGCGACGAGGTTTGTGCGCGCACCGTGCGCGAGTGCCGGGTGCGCGTCGCGAAGGCGAAGGAGCGCCGAGAGCGCGTCTTTGAGGTCGGTTTGCCGCGCGTCAAATCCACTCACCTGGCCGCTCGTTCGCGACACGTGGTCATCGCAAAGCCCGCGCCGCACGCAGTTCCCCGAGACCTGCGCCGCGAAGTCCGGCACCTCGTCGCCAATTTCGTCGCCGTAGTAAATGGTGATGGGACCCGTGTGCGCCGCGAGAAAGCTAAACGCCGCCTTATGGCGTTTCCAGTAGTCGGACGTCTCTTTGCCGCCGAATCCCGCGCGCTGTATGAGATCGCCGAAGCGCACCGTGTCGTGGTTCGTGAGCATAAGGTTGGGGCGCGCATGAGCCGGGTACGTCGCCGCAGCCTCGGCAAGCGCCGCATTCAACGCCGATGCGGGTTTGCCGCGTGTTCCGTCTTCAAGCGTCGCGAGAACTTCGACGAGCGCGTCGCGCAACGGAAAATCGAATGCCGACAAAAGCGCGGGGGCGTCCCTTGTGCCGTACGCCGCGCGCGCGATTTCGCGAGCGCCCTTCCAGACTTCGGCGACCATATACCCGAGAGTCCCCCAACGCTTCGCGGCCGCACGCCGCTCCGCGCATTTCGCTTCGACCGCCGTGCGAATTTCGCGCCACGCCTCGGGCGGAACTTGGTACGCCTGGTCGAGACGCCACCCGTCGATTTCGAGCGCGTCGATCCAGTACGTCGCAACCTCCTTATAGAAGGGGAGACTCCCGGGGTATGACACCGGGTTGTCGCGGCCCAGAGGGAGCGCACCCGACGGCGCCGCGCGAACGCCCGACTTGTGGTGCCCAAAGACGCCGTCGAAAAAAACGTAGAGGCCAAGCGCGTGGGCGGCATCGACCAGCTCGCGCGCATCGTCGAACGTGCCGAAGTGTGGGTCGATGGCAAAATAGTTTCGCGCGAAGTAGCCGGTCGCATCGAGCGCGCTCGATCCTTCGCTGTCGAAAATTGGCGTGAGCCAAATCGCGTTGACGCCGAGACTCGCGATGTAAGGAAGCGCGCGCGTCACGCCTTTCAAGTCGCCGAGATGCACGCTAGAGCCATATCCCGTGCCAAATCCGCGCGCCGGGTCGCCGTCCTGAAACGCTTCGACCATGATTTGGTAAATGCGGAGGCCGTTAACCGGGTCGCGCGTCGGCTCGCCGGCGTCGGTTGTTGCCGGACGCTCGCCCGCATCGGGTGCAATCAACCGTGGATCGATGAGTGGACCGTGCGGCGCACCTCCATCGCCCGACGGGCCTTGCGTGGCTGGCGCGGTACCGCACGTCGACAAGGAAAACGCAAGCGCCCGTGCGACGCCGAAAAACCGTAATCGGACGCCCATAAGACCGACCTTTATAGCACGAAATGCTGACGCCCGTGCGGATCTCTGGTACGATTTTTATCCAATGAACGCACTTATTTTGCTCGGTCTCCTCAGCTTGACAGAGCCGGCTCGGTTCCTCGGTGACGAAGGGCCGAACACGTTCAAGGTCCCGAAGTACCTTGCGAAGAAGTTTGAATTTTGGAAGGCGCTTTACGCGAAATACAAGTCGACGGAGTTTCTGCTGTACGACGTACAGAATCAGGACGTCCATTATGGCACCGTCGACATCAGCGACCTGCAGCCGGTTGCGAGTGAGTCGCGGGCTGCGGCGCGATTGCGGCGCGATAAAAAAGAGCGGCGCGTGCAAGCGGCGAAAGAGAAGCTTGTTCCGATTTTGCGGAAGCTCGCGGCGCGCTGGGGAAAGGGAACCGCGGGTCTTTCGGGTGAAGAACGCCGTGTGGCGCGGGCGATTGCGCACGTCAAGGACCGGCGACAAATCGCGGAGGGTGCGACGGTGCGGCGGATCGGCGGCATCGGCGGCATCGCGAATCGATTCCAGGCGGGCGTCGAGCGGTACAGCGCGTATCGTCCGTACGTGGTCGCGGTCTTGCGGCAGCACAAAATCCCCGACGAAATCGAAGCGCTCACGTTCACCGAGTCGCTCTTTTCGCCGACGGCCCTCTCTCGTTCGGCGGCGTACGGATGCTGGCAATTCTTGAAATCGACGGGAAAGCTGTTTTTACAAATCAACGAGCTCGTCGATGAGCGTCGCGATCCCATCGTTGCAACGCACGGCGCCGCGCGCATGCTCGCGCAAAACCTCGGCATGCTCAAAAACTGGCCGATGGCGCTCACCGGTTATAACTACGGCCCCTACGGACTTCGGCGCGCAGCCGACGAGATCGGGAGTTACAACTTGGGCGACATCTTGAAGAAGTATCGCCACAAGCGGTTCGCGTTTGACGGTCGGAATTACTACGCGGGTTTCTTGGCGGCGCTGCACACGCTCCGCAACTGGCAAAGATATTTCCCTGATGCGCGACTCGTGGCGCCCCTTGAATTTGAGACGGTTGCTCTCAAGAAGGCGATGACGCTGAAAGCGGCCGCAAACCGAATTGGCGCCGACGTCGGCGATGTTGCGCGCTTGAACCTCGCGCTCAACGCGTCGGCCATGAATGGCCTCTCGCTGCCCGCGGGTTTTTGGCTTCGCGTTCCAAAGGGCGCGGCGGCCAGGGCGCGTGCGATCGGCACGCCTGTTTCTGAATCGGGCACGACCGACGGACCGAAGAAAACCTTCGTTCACGTTGTGCGGCCGAAGGAGTCGATCTACTCGATCGCGATGAAGTATGGCGTGCCACCGGCGGTTCTGCGCGAACTGAACGGCGTCCCCGAGGGCACAATGCTCGTGGTTCGGCAGTCGATCAAAGTGCCGGCCATCGATCGCCGAAGGAACTTTACGCGGCTCGCGATCGCAAACTTGCGACTCGTTGAAGACCGCTTGGCGGCGCCAGGCGAAGTCCCCGATGGGCTCGCGAATCCCGCACCGCGCAAGGGGGACGGCGCTGAGGCGACGCCCGTTTCGCCGGCGCCTGACGTGGCCACACCAGAGCGTGGGGGTGATGCGCCGTCTGACGACTCCTCGACAACGGAAACCGCAACGGCGCCCGTCGCTGAACCGCGCGCGACCGCGGAAGCGCATGTCGAGCCTACCCGAGCGCCGGCCGAAAGCCCGACTCCGAATGGGATGACACTTTGGGTGCGAGGACTTCGAGCGCTCTCGCCTTCACGCGGCCGTATTCGCGCGCTCCCGGGCGAGTCGCTCGTCATGATTGCAAAGTGGAGCGACGCGTCGGTCAAGCGGCTTCGACAAATGAATGCGGGGATGCGCAACGGTGAAATCGAGGGGCGCGTTGTGCGTGTGGAGCTCGGAACGCTTGCGCCGCAAACGTTTGCCGAACGGCGCCTCGCGTTTCAAAAAAACCGCCTCGCCTCGCTTGCCTCGAAATCGCGCATCTCCGAGACCATCACGCACACCGTGATTCGCAACGACCACATCGATCGGCTCGTTCCCAAACGATACCGGTCGCGCAAGGACCTTGTCGCAACGTTTAATCCCGGCATGGACATCGAGCGCCTCAAGATTGGTGAAAAACTCGTCATCCCGATCGTCGCGCCGTGACGAAAAGAAAATATACCACGGAGACACTCTGGCACGGAGCTCGCCTGTTTTGCGTCTTCGGTTTTCTTGCCTGCCCAGCGTCGATGCCCGCTGGACGCTACGTGCCGATCGAGTCGACGCGAGCGCGCCTCTACGTCGAACCGAGTTGGGAAGATGCGACGAAGCAACCCGGTGAACGCTTTCGGCTCGAGCGCGGCGTCGGGACGCTGCGGCCGCTCTTGGTGTCGGTGACGACTGTCCCCGCGAGCGAATTCAAGACGATTAAGGACGTGCTCGACGCCCGCGAGGCGGCGTTTGGAAAGTCCGTCGTGCGCGAGCGCGTGACCGAAATCCGCGTGTCAGGCGCACCAGCCGAGAAACGTGCCGTCCGCATAGACGTGCGCGGCGAAACGTGGGCGACTTTCTTGTACGGCTTCACCCTCGATCGCGATCACGTTGTCATCCAGGGTTTCGCAAAAACTCATCTCGCAAACGAATCTGAAGCCGATTTCGACGCGCTGGTTGCAGCGATTCAGTTGATGACGCCAGAAGCGTCGACAAAGTAGAGCGTTATGGCTCGACCTTGATCCTCACGCGCCCGACGACGTTGAACTTCTTCGTCGGGTATTCGCCGTGAATTCGAACTTCATAGTCGCCCGGCGCCGTTTGCGCTTTCAACTTGTCCGCCGTCGCGAGGTCCGAGACCATCTTCCACGCGCCCCATTCGGTATCCGGCTTTCCGACCGGAACGACGGTTACCCAGTGTTGGTTGTCTCCCTTCGAAAAGACCGGGATCGCGTATTTCACGGCGATCTCCTCACCCGCCTTGAAAACCGTCTTCGGCAGAACCAAAAGGCCCGCGCCAGCGGCGACGGCCGGCACGGTCCCCGCAATCGCGGGTGGTGGCGTCGGTGCCGGTTCAACGTTGATCTTCACGCGCGCAACGACGTTAAACTTCTTCGCCGGATAGCCGCCGTGCAACCGCACCTCGTACGCACCCGGCGCCGTTTGTCCCTTGAGCGTGTCGGCTGTCGCCTGATCGCCAACCATCTTCCATGACCCCCACTCCGAGTCCTCCTTACCAACCGCGATGACCGTCACCCAGTGCTGACTCTCGCCCGCCGATGGCACGGGCGCCGTGTACTTGACAGCGATCTCCTCGCCCGCTTTGAACGACGCTTTCGTCACCCACAACAAGCCATCCTTCAGCGGATCCTTGACGACCACTGGCGGCGCTGCGGGCGCGGGTGGCGTCACGCGCGCGGGCGGCGGCGCAGGCGGCGCCTCCTTTTTACATGCAACCGCGCCCAACGAGCCCGCAACCGCAAACAGGGCGGCGCGCCCAACCAGACGATTCACTCTTTTCGCAAACATTGGTAAACCCTCCTTACCCCCAAGAAGCTGCCCGAACCCGGGCGAACGCTGCCACACGAAATCGCGACCGTCAATCGGCGCCGTTGCCAACTTTTTCCATGACGCCGCTGTCGCGGTGTGACAGACGCGCCGGCTGAGCGTTCGCTGGAATCCGCGCCCTGGCTCGTGGTCGCGAAAAAAAACTCGGCACTCCGTTTGCTTTACTCCCGTTGGGTGAAAAACTACGAATCGGGAGGACGCGATGGGAGAGCGCAACGCCGTTCGTAGAATAGTGAGACTATGGGAAGCCCTTTTCGTTGTTGCGACATCGGTCGGCGCGATAAGTTGTGCGCGCACAGCGCTCGTGAACAGAGGCTTCGACATTGAATGCGGCGCGACACCCTGTGAGTGGACGGTCGTTGAGGGCGAGGTCTCTATCGGACCCTCGTGGCACCCGAACGATACGGGCGCGGTGCTCTCGGGATCGCGGCGCGCCGTCATTTCGCAGCGGCTCGCCCCATTCAAGCTGAGTGGCCGCGAAGTGCAGATCCAGGCCGCCGTCGTGGTCGATCCCGGCGTCACGGTTCGCTTTGAAATCGAGTGGTACAGCAACAGCGATGGGTCATCCGCGATTTGGCAAAGCGACGACATAACGTATTGGCAGCGGGGGCCTGTTTCACTCGGTGTCCGCGCCGTCTCCACGGACGAGAGCAAAGCGCATCGCCTGAATAAGCTCGTTTCGTCGCCGACGGTGACCGCAACGGGGCTTGAACTCCGCATCGTGAAAGAAGGCGCGGGGCGAGCCATCGTCGACGAGATTTCGCTTCGCGAGCTTTACGCGTGGTCGGAGGGAATTTGATGTATGCGCGGGTATTGTCGCTGGTCGCCGCGGTCTCGATCGGCAACGTGATTTCGACGGCCGCTCGCGGCGCCGAATCGGATTTGCATCTGCCGTCCGAGCCACGAGGTGAGGTTACCGTGTCGATTCGAGGCGGAGCCTTGACGCTGCCCGCGTCGACCTATCGCGCGGACGCCGAGGCGTTTGGTTTTACGGGGCTCGGAAACGCCACTGGTTTCACCGCGCACGCGGGGTACGAAATCCGCGACCGCGTCGTTCTCGGCGCGACCTATTCGCGATTCACTACGAAATCGATGCGACGCACTTCGACGCTCAGCCTTGAGATGTCGGCGCTTCTCGGGGGCGTTCAACTGACGATCGCGCGCGCCATCTGGGGCGAAGCGCGTCACTGGCGACTCCTCTTCGACGGGAGCGTCGCCGCCGGAATGTACTTCCTCGACGAGAAGTTCGACAGCCGCACGCGTTCTGTCCAGGGTTACGGGGTTCGCGTTGGTGCGGACCTTGGGATCTTTTATCGCTCAGCGGGATTCGTGATGAGCTTCGCGTACCATGGGTCGGACGCAACACTCTTCGATCTCATCGGCGGCAAGATGGACGCCGCCGGGTTTGAAGTGACAGCAGGACTCGCGCTCCGCATATAACCAACCCGCTACAATCGGAGCCAAACGGTTGCCGCACGCCCAAACGCGTAACCCGTGTCGGTCGTCACAAGCCGCGTGGGGCGATCGGGGTCGTCTTCAATCACGGCGCGAAGGTAATGGATCGTTGTGTGGATTCGTTTGCCGTGACGGATCGGGTGAAACTCGGCGATCTGCCACACGTCAGCGAACAAAGCCTCCTGATCAATCTCGCCGCCCGCGTTGGCGATCGCCGCAAGCACCCTCCAAAGAATTTCTCGATCCCAAAGATTAACAACGCGGCCGCCTGGGAGCGCAACTTCGCGTCGAACATTGTCGAGCCCCCAATCACATTGATCGGGAACACCGTCAGCCCGCGTGGGTAATCGGACGATTCGCAGACCAACCACGCGCGCCGCCATCGCCGCAAGAACAGCTTCGTCAACGCGATCGCAGCTTCCGCCAACACCCAGAACGCGCCGACAACGCCGCGCGGCAGTGGGCGCAACGTCAAGTGGCGCCAGCTTCATAAGTGTCGCAAGTCGGACCGGGTCACGCGCACCCGCCATCTCGTAAAACTCCGCCTCCGCGACGAACCGCGGGGCGCCCATTTCGCGCGCGCGACGGGCAAGCATTCGACTCTGATCGCCAACCGCACGAAGATCGCCGAGCGCCAGATGAACATCGCAGCACGCCGCGCGGGCTTCCAGCTCAACGTTTCCAAGCCCGAGCGCCTCGGTCGCGGCGACCGCGCGACGAGCTGCAACGCGGGCCCGCTCAGCACGCCCCGCGAGAAGCGCTTCGTACGCGTCGGTGATCTGAGACCAGCACTTTTCGTCCTCATACACTTCAAGCCCGTCTATTTTCGCTCGCTTTGCATCAAGCGACTGCCCCGCCCGAGCCGCTTGCAGCTGACGCACAAGACGCAAGTGGGTCGCACCATTCATCGAGGGTGCGGCCAACGCGGCCATCTGCCCGTCGCTCGGCCCAACGCCGCGCGCCAGAAGAATCGCGACTTCGACGCGGTAAGCAAGAAACCAATCTCGCGCATCAGCACCCGACGGACCCAGCGAATCGCATAGCGCGAGCGAGCGGTCGATCAGGTCGTCGACGTCTTTCAACTCACCGCGCGCGATCCTGAGCGGCACGTCATGAAGGCTGCACGAAACCGCGAGAACCGTTGATCGAGCCGAGCGCGGCGCGAGCCACGAACGCATCGCCACCGCCTCGTCAAACCGTCCGCCGTTCACGAGGAGGGAGAATCGCATCACCGACGCGCGGAGGTCCTCGAGCGCGAATGCGGGACCAGACGGCGGAAACCAGCGCTCTGAAAACTCTGTTGCCTCTTTGATTAAACCAAAGTGCGTGAACGCCGAGAGCACTCGGCGAACCACTTCGAGACGCGTCGGCGCATCGAGATTTCTGAGAAGTGGGACCGTCTTTCGAACATATTCGAGCGCGCGCTTTCGCTTCTCGAACTGCGTCCAAAGAAGAATGAGTCCTGCGGCACGTCGCGCCGACTGCGTGACCGTTTTGGGGCGCAGCGCGAGCAGGATTCGCTCGGATGCGGTCGGATCGGAAAAACGAACACCGATCGCAGCGATCAGCGCCGCATCGAACGCGATCTCTTGTCGACCAGCGGCGCCCGCCTCCTTCGCAAGTCGGGTGGCGTAATCCACGAGCTCCGCACGGCTCTTGAGCGACAGCGCCTTGGCCCAAAAAAGCCGCGCCTCGTAATCGTCGCGTGTCGGTTCCGGAAGAATCTCCACGACCGTCGGGTCGATCGCTTCGACCGCAGCGCGCAACTGATGCACCCTCAAACTGTCGTCCGACGCTGTCCTCAAAAGATGCCAAAGAACGGTCGCATAGCCGTTTTCAAGCCATCCCTTTGAGCGGGCCTCTAGTAAAGACGCAGCTTCTTCGGATCGCTCCTGAACGAGGAGAAGCCTCAACCCCTCGAGCGCAACAGCCGTCTCGCTTTCGTTTGCGAGGCACGTTGCGAGGTGGCGCGCCGCCGAGCCGTCCAAATCAAAACTGGGCGCCTCGCGGATATATGGCCGCGCAACATCGTGGAGCCGAAGCCCGGTCGGGCCTGACTCGATAATGCCGAGACGCTCCAACCGTTCGGCGTCGCGCACATTTCGAATCACGCCAAGCCGCTTCAAAAGCTCGGGCGGAAGTGAGATTTCCGAGATGGCGAGTGTCTCGAGCAGCTTTTCCACACCACGAACACGCCGCTCCCAAAGCGCCGCCGGCCGGTCAATAGCCGCACCGCCACTCTCGATAATCTGGAGGAGTCGCCATGGCGATCCCGTGGCCGCGCGAACCGCGTCGCGAACAAGGTCGTGCGACGCAGCCGGCAACAAGCTGAGCGCCAGTCGCTCAAGGTCGTTGGCACTCATGGCCGGCAGCGAATAAAGATGCCCGCGGAGCACGTTCGATGAAAAGCGCTCGCGGCTCGTCGCAATCCATTTTCCGCTTCGCGCATGTGCCGCTATCGTTTCCAAAAAAGTTGTCGCGCGCTCAAACCCCATCTTATGTATGTCATCGAGCACCACGACCGCGCGCGTCTCCTCGACCAAGTCGATGGCCACCGCGATCGCTTCGCCAAAATCGCTTCCCACCGCCGTCCACGGTCTCGCCTCGACGCGAGCCACCAAGCAGACACCGCGAAGAACCTCCGCGACGATCGACACCGGCGAAGCCGTCGACACAACGCGCACCATGACCGACGCCGCGCGCGATGCGCGTCGTTCAAGTGCCTTGAGAACAAGCGATGTCTTGCCGAATCCGCCGAGCCCCCAAACAACTGTCAGCGGCGACCCGGCGATCGCCCCAGCCAGTTCTTCGACCTCACGGCCGCGCCCGACAAACGTCACGGGAGAATTAGGTAGTCGATAGCGGAGACGGTCGGCCGACCCCGTCTTGCCGGTGCGCCGCTTCATACGAGGCGTATTGTATCGGATCCCAAATAACGCAGGCGATCTTCGTTAGGCGCGCGCGACGACGGGCTCCGCCGACTTCTCCTTGTCTTTCCGGCGAAAAGCGAGCGCGTCCTTGCTGGGCGCGAGATCGGCGATGACGGTGTCGGTCTCTTTGAAATCGCCTTTCAAGACGAGGAGCGACAGCGGATTCTGCAGGTGCGACTGGATCGCGCGCTTGAGCGGCCGCGCACCGTACGCCGGGTCGTACCCTTCGTCGGCGATAAAATCTTTCGCCGCCTGCGTAACTTCGATTTCGATTCGTCGCTCGGCGAGCAGTTTGCGAAGCCGCTTGAGCTGAATGTCGATGATGCCTTTCATGTGGTCCTTCGTGAGGCTCTTGAAGATGAGCACTTCGTCAATGCGGTTCAAAAACTCGGGACGGAAATGCCCCTTGAGCGCCTCGCGGACGCGCTTCTCCATCTCCTCGTCGTCTTTGCCACCGAGCGAGATGATCGTCTCGCCGCCCAAATTCGACGTCATGATGATGACCGCGTTTTTGAAGTCGACCGTGCGCCCCTGGCCGTCAGTCAACCGCCCGTCGTCGAGTATTTGAAGTAATACATTGAATACATCCTGATGCGCCTTTTCGACCTCGTCGAGCAGCACAACCGCATAAGGCCGCCGCCGCACCGCCTCCGTCAGCATCCCGCCCTCTTCGTACCCGACGTACCCCGGAGGCGCCCCGATGAGCCGCGCCACGGCGTGCTTCTCCATGTATTCGCTCATGTCGACGCGCACCATCGCCGCCTCGCTGTCGAACAAAAACTCGGCAAGTGCCCGCGCGAGCTCAGTCTTCCCAACGCCCGTCGGCCCCAAAAAGATGAACGACCCGATCGGCCGATTCGGGTCCTGCAGCCCCGCCCGCGCGCGCCTGACCGCCTCCGCCACCTTCACAATCGCCGGGTCCTGCCCCACGACGCGCTTTTGCAGCTGCCCCTCCATCCGCACGAGCTTCTGAATCTCAGCCTCCATCATCTTCGCAACTGGAATCCCCGTCCAACTCGCGACCACCTCCGCGATGTCCTCGGTGTCGACGACTTCCTTCAGCATCTTTTTTTCTTTTTGCAGCTCCGCGAGCTTCGCGTTCGCCGCATCGAGCTGCTTCTTCAAATCGAGCAGCACGCCGTACTTCAGCTCGGCCGCGCGATCCAAGTCACCCTTCCGCGTCGCCTCCGTCTCCGCTTGCCGCGCCGCTTCGCTCTCCTCCTTCACCTTGCGAATTTCGTGCAGCGCCGCGACTTCGTTTTTCCAATGCGCCTTCATCGCGTCCGACTGCTCTTTCAGCTCCTGGATTTCGCGTTCAATCTTCGTGAGCCGCTCGCGCGACACGTCGTCCTCTTCCTTCCGAAGCGCCTGACGCTCGATCTCGAGCTGCATTACACGCCGATCGACGTCGTCGATTTCCGTCGGCAGCGAATCGATCTCAATTCGCATCCGGCTCCCCGCTTCATCAATGAGATCGATCGCCTTGTCCGGGAGCGCGCGGTCCGAGATGTAGCGCGTCGACAACGTCACCGCTGAAATCAGTGCCGGGTCCGCGATCCGCACGCCGTGGTGAATTTCGTACTTCTCTTTGAGCCCGCGCAACATCGCAATCGACTCCTCAAGCGTCGGCTCGTTCACCATGATCGGTTGAAACCGCCGCTCAAGCGCCGCGTCTTTTTCAACGTGCTTCCGATATTCGTCGAGTGTCGTCGCGCCGATGCAGCGCAATTCCCCGCGCGCAAGCGCCGGCTTCAGCAAGTTCGCCGCGTCCATCGACCCTTCCGCTGCGCCCGCCCCAACGAGCGTGTGGATCTCGTCGACAAACAAGATCACTTCGCCCTCCGCGTCCTGAATCTCGCGTATGACCGCCTTCAATCGGTCCTCGAACTCGCCCCGAAACTTCGTCCCCGCAACGAGCGACCCGAGGTCAAGCCCGACGAGTTTTTTCCCCTTGAGCCCCGCCGGCACGTCGCCCGCAACAATGCGCTGCCCAAGCCCCTCGACGATCGCCGTCTTCCCGACCCCCGGCTCGCCAATCAGCACCGGGTTATTTTTCGTGCGCCTCGAAAGCACCTGCATCACGCGCCGAATCTCGTCGTCGCGCCCGATGACCGGGTCCATCTTCCCTTTCCGCGCGAGCTCGGTCATGTCTCGGCTGTACTTCTCAAGCGCTTGGTATCGCCCCTCGGGGTTCGGGTCGGTCACGCGCTGCGACCCGCGCACGTCCTTCAACGCCCCGAAAATCCGGTCGCGCGTTACGCCCGCGTCGCGCAGCACCTTTTGGTGAAACTCCCCGCGATCGGCCTCAAGCGCAAGCAGCAGGTGCTCCGTCGAAATGTATTCGTCCTTCATCGCCTCGGCTTCGCGCTTCGCGTCGTCCATGACCTTCAGCATGCGGTTCCCGAGGTAAAGGTCGCCGCCCTTCGTCCGTGGATACGTCCGCAGCCGATCTTCGAACCGCGCAAAAATCTCCTTCGGCGTCACGCCCATCTTCGTCACGAGCGGACTCGTCGTTCCACCATCTTGTGTGAGCATCGACACAAACAGATGCTCGGGCTCAATCTGCGGATGGTCCATCCGCTTCGCGATGTTCTGCGCGCCGACGATCGCCTCCTGCGCCTTGACCGTGAATTTGTCGAGCTTCATGTGGCGTCTCCTCGCCAAACAATCTAAGTCGCGCACCCGCGCTTTTCAATGGCGGTTCTTTGATCGCGCCCGCGTGCGGAATTCAGCAGAGCACTGACATTTACGAAGCCTGGACAAGCGAGTGAACCCGCCAAACGCATATTTGCACCCAGGCCAATAGCGAAATTTCGGGAAACGCAAGATCGGGCCCATCAAGGGCGGGACGAGAGTATTGCGAAGGCTTGCATCCGCAGCGTCTGAGGTGCCCGCCGGACATAAGATTCCAGATCAATAGACGGTCTTGGTTGAGGCACGGAATCGGTTTTGAGTCAGACGCGAGGACGTTTGCAAGCCGAAGCGATTCCCGTCCCGCCCGTGATGTTGGGTTGGAGCCTGCGCATTAGCCGGAGATGAGCGCTTTTCAATGCCGATTGCCTGCACATACGATTTCAGCCAAGATTCACGCATGAATTTGGCTGACGTCGCCGGAATCTCGAATGCGCAACGATTGGCGCGCGCGGTGATCCACGACGTCGCGGCGACGCTCGCGCCCGGAACGCGCGAAATCGACGCCGTTCGCCAAATCGAAACTCGCCTCGAACGCGCCGGCGTCAAACACTGGCTTCACACGGCCTACGCGTGGTGGGGCGCGCGCACACGCTTCGCGGGTTTCGTCGATTGGGAACCCGACGCCCTCGCGACATCGCGCGTGCTCGAAGCCGGCGACCCGTTCATCTTGGATGTTGCGCCGCTCGTCGATGGATACCCGGCCGACTACGCGTTCTCGGGCGTTTGCGGCGCGGCCGCTTCGACCAGTCCCCACGCGGAAATACTCGCGACGCTCGCCGAGATTAAGCGCGCGATCGTCGCCTGGGCGGCATCATCGCAAGACGGCGCGGCGCTCACGAAAACAGTCGACCGCACCATCGAAAACCACGACCTCGACGTCGTGCATACGCTTTACCCAGCCGGCGTTCTCGGCCACGCGGTCGCACGCCTCCCCGCAATCCTCGCCCGCGCCCCGCGCATCGGCGACGGCTTTCAACTTCCGCTCCTCGGCAGCTCCGCCGTTCAGCTTTTTAACCATCGATTTCGCGACGCGCCCTACCCGCTCATCAACAACATCGCAACCGGCCGCCCGCTCCAAGGCCTCTACGCGATCGAACCGCACGTCGCCCGCGGCGACATCGGCGCCAAGTTCGAATCGATCCTCCTCGTCGACGGCGACGAAACGCGCTGGCTCGACCCCGAACTTTTCGGCGAGGTCCAAGGATGACGCCGACGCGCTCACACGATCGCTCGCACCGCCGCCTCGCCGAGCGACTGCTCGATTGGCCCGAACGCGTCATCACGAAAGCACCCGTTGGCGAGATGACGCGTACCGTCGTCATCGGCCTCATCCACTTCGCGAAACAAATCTTGCGGTCGCGATGTCGCCCGTGAACGTCGATAATTCGTGAACAGATCCAATTTTTTTCCGTGAGAAGTTGCAAGTCGGGGGCCTACCCCTTACACTCTGTCAAAGCCCAATTTTGACCCGCGTCGCGCGGAGGAGGACTCGAAACCATGGAAGCAAAACGAACGAGTGCGTTCCAAATCTTTTTGGCGCTTGTGCTCGGAATGAGCGGTTGCGTTCTGACGACGTCGGGGACCGACGGCGGAACGGACGCCGGTGATGCCGGAGGCGGTGGTGGTGGGGGGGGCGGTGGCGGTGGCGGAAACGACGCAGGAATGGACGCAGGTGGTGGTGGCGGTGGCGGAGACGACGCAGGAATGGACGCCGGCGAAATGGATGCGGGTGGGGATATGGATGCGGGCGGAGACATGGACGCGGGGTCGACGGCTGACGGAGGGAGCCTCGTCGTTCACTGGACCGTGAACGGCGGAATGAAGTGCCCGGTTGACGGCGGCCTTGTTTATATGAGTGGTCAAATGTCGCCGACGGTTCCAAGCCCGCCGAGCGCGACGGTCAACTGCGACACGTACCATTATCAGTTTAACGACCTACAACCGGGCGCGTGGTTCTTCGCGCTCGAGCTCCGAGAAGGCGCCGATGGCGATGGCGGAACCGTAAGCACCAGCGCGAACGGGACCGTCGTCAGCGACACGACCAGCGACGCGGGCGCCGACTTCTCAAGTTGCGCGTTCTGCATACCGTAGCGAGCCGCTCAAAAAAACTCGACTAAGACTGAGTTCATCACGAACAGCCCCGAGTCGGTGAGCCGAAGGGCTCCGTCTTCAATCGTAACGAGGCCGCACGCAACGAGGCGACGAATCGGTTCGGCGTATCGCTCGGACAATCGAACCGCAAAGCGCCGCTCAAAATCGGCCAAGTCGATTCCGTCGATTCGCCGAAGCCCCGTCATGATCGCCTCGCGCATACGCATGGCCTCGTCGATCGACTCGCGAAACGACTCCGGCCGCTCGCCCGCAATCGCCCGCTGCATATAGGCTTCCGGGCCTTTTATGTTGGAATAGCGGTGCCGCCGCACCTCAAACCCGCTCGCGCCCGCGCCCACGGCCAAGATTGGCGCACCCGACCAGTAAAGCGAATTGTGAACGGCTTCCCGACCGGGTTTCGCATAATTCGAAATCTCGTAATGACGATAGCCGGCGGCACGCGTCGTTCTGCGCGCGACATTGAACATTTCGTTGTGAAACGCGTCCTCAAGGAGCGTGAGGCGTCCGGCCCGCGCCTCTTTCGCCATCGGCACTTCGGGTTCGAGCGAGAGGCTATATAAGGAGAGGTGTTCGGGCGCGAAGGCGATGGCCTTGTCGAGATCCGTGCGCCACTCGTCAACGGTTTGCGCGGGAATGCCAAAGATGAGGTCGAGCGATAGGTTGTCAAAACCGGCGTCGCGGGCCTTTCGCGGAGCTTCGTGCGCTTCGCGCGCATCGTGCCTACGACCGAGCGTCGCAAGGTGTCGATCGTTGAAACTCTGGCAACCAAATGAGATTCGATTCGCACCCGCGTCACGAATCGCCTCAAGCGACGGTGTTTCGAGTGCGCCCGGGTTCGCTTCGACCGTGATTTCGGCGTCGTGCGAAAGGCCAAGTGAACGCGCAAAATCAACGATGCGCTTAATCTCCAGAGGCGCCCAAAGGCCTGGTGTGCCGCCGCCGAAATAGAGTGTCGCGGGAGTTCCGTCGAAGTCTGGGAGCCGGGACTCAATTTCGCGAAGAGTCGCGTCGGCGTATCGCGCGTGGGGAATATCGGGCGCAACAAACGAGTTGAAGTCGCAGTACGGGCATTTTGTTAGGCAAAACGGGAAATGAACGTAAAGGCCAAAAAATGCAACCACAGAGACACAGAGACACAGAGGAAGACACAGAGCAAGAGAAAAGCACGCGTTGACAAGAGCGGGATCGATGAATAAATAGGGTTTCCGTCGAGGTATTCCAATGATTTCAGTGAAGAAATTGCGCAAAGCGTATGGAGATGTTCTCGCCGTTCAAAACGTGTCGTTTGAGGTGGCGAAGGGCGAGGTTGTCGGTTTTCTGGGGCCGAACGGCGCCGGTAAAACGACGACCATCAAGATGTTGACCTGCTACATGGCCCCGACGTCGGGAACCGCCGCGATTGCAGGGCACGACATTTTGCGAGACCCGCTCGCGGTTCGCCAAACCATCGGGTATCTCCCCGAAAATGCGCCGCTCTATGCGGAGATGCGCGTTTTCGAATACTTGAAATGGGTGGGCGAGGTGCGCGGTTTTCGGGGCGACGAGCTTCGGCGACGCATGCGACGGGCCGTTGATCTCTGCGCGCTTGAGAAGGTCATCGGCCGTACGATCGGCGAGCTGTCGAAAGGGTATCGGCAACGCGTTGGCCTCGCGCACGCGCTTCTTCACGACCCCGACGTGCTTATCCTCGATGAGCCGTGGAGCGGGCTCGACCCGAACCAAATCGTCGAAAGCCGCGATCTCATCCGCCGAATCGGCGAGAACAAGACGATCGTTTTATCGACGCACATCTTGACCGAGGTCGAGGCGACTTGTTCGCGCGCGATCATCATTAACGCGGGGCAGGTTGTCGCCGATTCAACGCCGAAGCAACTTCGCGCGTCGGCAAGAGGCGACGCCGTCGTTGTCGCGCGCATCGACCTCGGAGCCACAGAAGTCACGGCCGATGAAGCGGTCGACAAGATGCGACGAATCGTCGGCGTGCGCGATGCGCGAATGCGGCTCGGCGAGACCGGTTCCAACGGGTCACACGCGACGGGACGCGTGCTCGACGTTGAGCTGTCGGCTGAGGGGAGCGCGGGTCTTGGCGCGCTCGGGCATTCGCTTGCGGAGCGGGTGATCGCGGAGAAGTGGATGCTCGTCGAGCTTCGGAGCCAGGTGCCGACGCTTGAGGAAGTTTTTCGGCAGCTCACGGGCGCGCGGTCGGCGCCGACAATCCGCGGGTAAGAGAGAAGAAAAGAAAAAGAGAAGAGAAACCACAGAGGCATTGAGAACACAGAGATCTGAAGAGAAGAGGGAACAGGCATGAGGCAGAGCTGGACGATATTTAAGAAAGAGTTTCGGGCGTACTGGGCGTCGCCGATTGCGTACGTCGTGCTCGTGGTTTTTCTGCTCATCGAGGGGTACCTGTTTATCGACAGGCTTTTTCTCAACAATCTCGCGACGATGCGGCACTTTCTTGAGGGGACGGGCGAATTCCTGTCGGGGACGCCGTTTATCTTCGTGCTCTTGCCACCGCTCATCGCGATGCGGCTTTTCGCCGAGGAGAAAAAATCTGGAACGATCGAACTGCTCATCACGCTCCCCGTGAAAGACGAAGAAGTCGTCTTTGGAAAGTTCCTCGCGTCGGCTGCCTTCTTGTCGATCGCGGTCGCCATCCTCTTCATCTACACATTTATCGTCGCGGCGATCGGCGATCTCGATTGGGGCCCGGCGATCGGCGGTTACCTCGGTCTCTTCTTGATGGGCCTCATGTACCTTGCGATTGGGATGATGACGTCGGTTTGGACGAAAAACCAGATCGTCGCGCTCGTCGTGGCGCTGCTGATTTCGATCGCCCTCTACGCGCTCGGGACGCAGGACTTCCTAAAGGACAAACCAAGCTGGACGGCGTTTGCAACGAGCGTGTCGAGTTACGCGCACTTTAAGAGCCTTGCGCGCGGGGTCATCGATGTGCGGGATATCCTTTATTACGTCACGGCGATCGCGATTTGCCTTTTCGTGACGGCGGCGTCGCTGGGCGCGCGAAACTGGGAGCGCGGCTGGAAAACCGGCTGGGTTGCGGCGCTGTCGATTGTTCTCATTGCGGCGAATCTCGTCGCTTTCAATATGGTCGTCGCGCGCGCGAAGCCGATGCGACTCGACTTGACGAAGAACGGGAGTTTCACGTTGTCGCCGGCGTCAAAGAAGTTTTTCGAAAAGCTCGAAGACCAGCTCACGCTCAGGGCGTATGTCACGGAGAATATGCCGGCGCCGCTCGACCGGTTTGTCACGTATTTGAAGGACGTGCTCGAGGAGTTTGAGAACGCGTCGGCTGGGCGCGTGCGCGTCGAGATTGTTGAGCCAAAGGGCGAGAAGGAGCGCAAAGAGGCGGAGGGCGCGGGGATTCGGATGGGGAAGGCGGCGGTTGTGCGCGACGACAAGCAACTCTCGGAGAACGTCTTCATGGGGCTCGTGATGGCGTACGCCGATAAGAAGGAGACGATTCCGTGGCTACCGGACGAGGCCGGGAATGACCCTGAGCGGCCGCTGCAGTTCTTGGAGTACGAGATCGCGCGGCGGATCAAAGCGATGACGCTCGCGGAGACCAAGGGCAAGAAGAAGAAGGTCCTGGGGATTGTCGCGGGTGGGCTCGCGGCGCAGCTTGGGACCGAGGAATTGTCGCGGAATTTGGGGCAGTTTTATGAGTTCCGCACGATCGACATCAAGGCCGGAAAAAAGATCGAACCGGAAATTGAGGCGCTGCTCATTCTTGCGCCGACCGACCCGCTTCACGAACGCGAGAAGTTTGAAATCGACCAGTTCATTATGCGGGGCGGACGCGCTGCGTTTTTCTTGACGAACATTCGGCCGACGAACCCGCGGCAACAGCCCGGTCAGCCGCCGATCAACTTGTGGGGACAAAACGATGATGGGCTGCGCGACGTGCTCAAACACTATGGCGTCGAGATTAAGCCGGGGCTCGTGCTCGACCAGGTGGCGCTGACCATTCCCGTGCCGGCGTACGCGACGATCGGGCAGCGCCGGATGCAGGTCATGATTCGGAAGGCGTTTCCGCTCCTGCCGATCGTTGGGAATCTCGGCGACTTGATGCGACAGTTTCGCGCGACGGCGCAGGCGCCGCTTTTGTTTCCGTTCACGGGCGAAGTCGCGGCCACGGCGGATGCGCGCGATCGGGTTGAGGTGCTGAACGTCGCGAAGTCGTCGCCCGCGAGTTGGAAGTACGATTCGGCATTCATCATGATGGGGCCGCAGCTCGACCTCGAAGACCCGTTGCCGCGCGAGGTGGGACAAGTGCTCGCGGAGGAGGAGACGCTGAAAGAGAACGAGATGGCGCGGATTGAGATCGCGGAGCGAGTTTTGCGGCGAACGTCGCGCGAGTTTACGAAGGACAAGAAAGAGTTTTTCGACAAACTCGAAGGCATGCTCAAAGACGAGATTGGCGCCGTCGGGGCGGTGAAGGCGGGTGATGCGCTCGCGAAGAAGTTGCTGCCGAAAGTGCGCGAAGCGTTTCAGCGTCGCGGGCCGTTTTCGTTGGGTGTTGCGCTCAAGGGGAAGTTCAAGAGTTACTGGGAGAACACGGCGGCGCGACCAGTTCCGAAGGCGCCGGACCCCGCAAAGCCGGAAGATCCGCGCATGCCGCCGCGGCGCGAGAAGGTTGAGGCAGACCCGAATCCGCCGCCCGTCGTGAAGGAGAGCCCGCTGACGCAAATCTTGGTGGTCGCGAATGGGCTCATGGTGACGGACGGCGTGCTCCAGTTCACGCGGTCAAAACAGGGCGAAGAGTTGTCGAATTTCGAATTCGCGCTGAACCTCGTCGATTGGCTGATGCTCGAAGAAGACTTGATGCAGATTCGAAACGCGGGTGAGGCGGCCGCGCAGCTAAAGGTCGTCGAGTCCGGCACCAAGACGACGATTCGCGTCGTGGTGATGGTGCTTTTCCCGCTCCTCGTGCTGGTCGCGGCTCTCGTCTTAAGCATGCTGCGAAAGATGAAGAGCGATCGGGAAATCGCGCTCTTGTCGAGTGGATCGTAAGAAGAGAAAGAAAGAAAGAGAAGAACAATGGGATCGAAATATATGAAGAGGGTGACGGTGTTGGGGGTGCTGCTCGTCGCGCAAGTGGCGGTGATGCTTGTCCTCGGAAAGCGCGGCGGGCATGCGTCTCGGGTGCCGTCGCCGTACCCGAAAGTTCGGGCGAGTGAAATCACGAAAGTCGCCATTACGAAGGACAAGAAAACGGTCACGCTGGTCAAGGACGCGAAGGCCGCAGGGACGCAGGCGGTAACAGAGTTGAGCGTCGCCGGCGACAAAAAGAAAGCGGATAAGCCCGATCCGTGGCGGCTCGAGACGCCCGACTATCCGGCCGACGCGCACGCGGTCAAGAGCCTCGTCGAGGCGATCGAAAAGGCGTCGTTTGGCGAAAAGGTGTCGGCGAAAAAAGAGTGGCATGGCGAAAAGTTTGGGGTCGATGACGAAAAGGCAACAAAAATCGAGGTTTTTTCGGGTGACGCGCAGCTTCGCGTCGCGCTCTTCCTGGGGAAAGAGGCGGGCGGGCGCGTTTTTGCGCGGCTCGTTGGAAGCGACGATGTGTTTGCGATGTCTGGGCTCGCGTCACACCTTTACAACAAGGCGGCGCGCGACTGGCGCGACAAAACAATCCTCGCGTTTCGTGATCAAAAAGAAGACCTCGTCAAGGTGACGATCGCGCACGCGAGCGGCGAGACGATTCAACTTGCGCGCAAAGACCCGAAGACATGGGAGATGGTTGAACCGAAACTGCCGAAGTATCGGTTGGATCAAAAGGTCGTCGAGGGTGTCGTGGATACGCTGGTGACGTATAACGCGGCCGATTTCGCGGACGACGCCAAAGAGAGCGAGACGGGGCTTTCAAAGGCGGCGCTTTCAGTCCAACTTGAGTGGAAGCCGGGATCAAGAATGGAAAAGTCGGCCACGCTTCTCGTGGGCAAGAAGCATGAGAAAGACGCGCGCACCTACGCGCAGCTCCTGGGCGACAAGCAAGTTTTTCTTGTCAACGATTATCAGGTCACGCAACTCAAGAAATCGGTTGAGGAGTTACGCGAAAAGGATCCAATCATCCCGAAGTTTGCGACGAACGACGTTTCGGGAATCACGATTCGGCAGCGCGGCGTCGTGCTTGAGCTTGCGAAGGAGGCGAACGGATCGTGGGCGCTGGTTGCGCCGGTCAAAGACGCCGCGGATTCCGAGAAGATAAAGACGCTGCTCGACAAGGTTTCGCGCGAGACGGTCGCGTTCAATGAAAAGGGCGGGCGAGAAAAGCACGGCGAATTCGAAGTCGACGGGCGGGGCTTGTTTGTTCAAATGGCCACGGCCGACAGAAAGCTCGAGGGATTCTTGCTCGGCAAAGAGGAGGGCGGCGCAACGTACATTCGGCGCGCGGACGACGAGAAGGTGTATCAGACGTTTGCGCTGAAGAAGGACGACTTCCCGGTTGATGCAAAGGCTTGGCGTAACCGCACGGTCATGAGCTTCTCGGGGACGAAGGCCACGCGATTGGAGGTTGAACGCGAGGGGGGCTCGTGGAGCGTCGAACGGAAAGATGGCAAATGGACGTTTATGAAGGGGGCTCCCATCGGCACCGCGGTCAAGGTTGCCAAGATCGAGGAGGCGATTTCGGTTCTGTCTGGGCTGCGCGCGATCGAGGTTGCCGGGGGCGGCGAACCGGGCGCAGACAAGGTCGTGGCGACCGTGAGGGTTGTCGTAGGCGGAAAGGCCATGGCCATCAAGGTCGGCGGAAAAAAGGGGACGACGGACACCTTCGTCAAGCGGGAAGGTGGCGAGGCGACGTACGTTGTCCGGTCGTCTCAGGTCGAGAAATTTTTCCTCAAGGTCAGCGACGTTTCTGACGCGCCAGTCGCGCCCGCGCCTGCTCGGAAAACCAACGGTCCCGCAAAACCGGCAGCGCGTTGATCGTTTCGATCGACCCGGATTTCCCGGGTCCGCACCACGTCCATCGCGTGGCGCGCGTCATTCGTGGCGGCGGCATCGTCGCGTACCCGACCGACACGAACTACGGACTCGGCTGCCTGGTGACGTTGCGCGAATCGGTGGAACGCCTCTATCGCGTGAAACACGTCGACCCGTCGAAACCGATGAGCCTCGTCTGCAACTCGTTTGAAATGGTCAGCCGCTTCGCCGTCATTGAAAACGGGGCGTACCGAATTCTGCGCCGGACGCTCCCGGGACCCTACACGTTTGTCTTGCGCGCCACCGGCGAAACGCCGAAGCGAATGCTCACCCGCCAAAAAACCATCGGCATTCGAATCCCCCGTCACGCCTTCTGTCTTGCGCTCACCGAAGACTTGGGTACGCCGCTCATCAGCACGACCGCTCAAATCGGCGAAGACGAGACGCTCTATGATCCAGGGACACTCGACGACAGGTATGAGGGTGCGCTTGACCTCGTCGTCGACGGGGGGATCCTTCCGGCCGAGCCATCAACTGTGGTCGACCTGACGAGTGGTGTTCCGGTTGTGGTTCGGCTGGGCAAAGGTCCCATCGATTTGATCTGACCCGACACACGAGCACGTCGGATGCTATCGGTTCTTCGTTCGCACTCTCGCTGGTCGTCGCGCAAGTTCTACGACAACCTCGCCACCCATAACGCGCGCTTGGCACGCGAGACGCTCGCGCGTGACATGAAACACGTTGCCCAAATGCGTCCGCTCAGCGCTGGTAACGGGTGACAGATTCTCTTCTCCGCAGAGCACGCGAATGACGCACTCGTGGCATGACGCGACCCCGTTACAAATCGTCGGAATATCAACGCGGCTTCGAATGCCGGCGTCAAGAAGCGATTCGCCGTGTTCGGTTTCGACTTCAACACCGACGTGTGCAAACATCACTTTAGGCATTGCATGAAACCCGACGAGCGGAACCTCCTCCCATCCCCTGATGTTACCGAGGCACGCGCCGCGGCGCAATCGGATTGGACATCACGCGTGCTTCTCGTCGTTGCAACCGCGCTTTTGGCGGTCACGTTTGCGCGCGAGTTCTTCGCGAGCACGCCCGACATCGTCGGGAAACCCGCGCCGCCCCTCACGGCGCGCCGACTCGACGGCACCCCGATTTCACTCACGGCGCTGACTGGAAAAGTTGTCCTCATGGATTTCTGGTCCGTCGCGTGCGGACCGTGCGTGTCGCAGATTCCGATTCTGTCCGCCGTCGAATCCCGATACCGCGGACGCGCGTTTCAACTCGTGTCGCTCAATGTCGAACCGACGGAGTGGCCGACCGCGGGAAACTGGCTCAAGCAGCGACTCGCCGGGAGCATCGTGGTGACCACCGATTCGCGAACGGCCTCCGCTTATGGTGCGGCCCGGCTCCCTCATCTTGTCCTCGTGGGCACCGACGGCGTTGTCGCTCAAACGTTCTCGGGTTTCACCCGCGAGGCCACGCTTGCCGCGGCCATAGACCGCGAGATGCTTCGATGAATTGGGTGCGATTGTTCGTGTTTCCAAGTGGGCCGGCTATAATCAGGCGCGCGAATGGAAACCAAGCGGCTCATTGCGGCCGACGACGTCGGCGTCTTCCCACTTGAGCTGCGCGACGCGCTCGTCGGGAGTGGATTTGAAATCACAAACATCAGGAGTGGCGCCGAACTTTACCAACGTCTCGCACTCGACCGACCGGCGCTCGCAATCATCGGCTTTCAGATGCCGGATTTGTCGGGTGTTGAGATCTGTCGGCTCGTAAAAGAAAACCTGTCGCTCAAGCAAATCCCGATCGTCATGATCAACACCGCGCCCTCTGCGGCCGATCGCCAGCAGGCGTTCGATGTGGGTTGCGACGGGTACTTTGACGCCCCGGTCGATGTTGAGGCGGTCTTCTCGCGTGTTGTGGAGGCCGCCGCCGGAAGTGGCCCAGCCAATCGCCCCCAAACCTTTAGCCACCTCACCGTTGATTATCGATCCAACGCCGAGATCTTCTCCGTCTTCTCGGCGGACCCCATCGCGGGTGGAAACGTCTTCATGCGCCTGCGCCGTCCGCCGCCGGTCGGCTCCACGGTGCATTTGCGTGTGACGCTGCAAGGCCGCGAACTCATCGACACGTACGCCGAAATCGTCCGCTCAGTTCGCCACGAGGACACTCGGCCCGGCGTCGAAGCTGGAATGGAACTGCGACTCGTTGATGTCGACGAATCGGCACAAGCTTTCATACAGACGCTCGAGGGCCAACAGTCGTTCGCGTCCGATGTGGCCGACGAGGCTTCCCTTGACGTGATCATTCAGCGCATCGCTGAAGCCGTTCGAACAATGGCGGACGAGCAAACGCGCGATCCGATTCTCACGCGTATCGGGTTCTCGCCGCACATCATGAAACTTTGGGAGCGGTCTGCGTTCGAGGCCTTGGCCGTGGGCAGCGCCATCCAGAACGATTTTTTTAACATCGTTCGCGCCGTTTACGGTTTGTCGACCAAGATTGAGTACCACCTCCTTAACTATCGCAACATCGACCTCCTCAGCGACGCCGCACGCGCCAATCTTGGCGAAGCGTCAAAGGAGAACCTCGGGCTCGCAACCGAAGTTCTTCAAAAGCTGCAAGAGTTCTCGGATCAATCGGTTCGCGCGGGCCGCCTCGAGGACATGAACAACCTCAACATCACGCGATCGGCGTTGGTCGAGCAACACCGAAAGCTGCGCTCAGCGATGGCGCGGCAATCCGCAGGCGAAGCCCCCGCACAGGAGAAACCCGCAACGGACGGAACGCCGCAGCTATACTCCGACCCGGAAATCACTAAACTCGTCGCGGGCATCGCCAACCTTTTCGATTTTCAGTCGCCAACGTCGACGCAATCGCTCGCCAGCTTCCTCAACATCGACTTCGACCTATCGGGCCTGAACCCCTGGGAAACCGCCGCCTTTGTTGAGGTGAAGTCGAGAACGAAATCGCTCGACGCCGAATTCGCGGATTGGGTGCGCGTTCTTGTCGCCTTTCGCCTGAGGATAAGCGATTTCATCGGCAAGATGTCCAGCAAGAAAATTCACGCGTTTGAAAAACAGCAAGAGGCGGTTTCAACCGCGCGCGACCTGTTCACCCGGACGGAAGCCTGCGTGACGCTCTTTCGAGACGTCATTGTCCGAACTTTGGTTCGAAAATCGTTGCCGGTCGACCGCATTCGCGAGTTGGTCGCAACCGTCCAACGCCTCCTTGAATCGAGTGTATCCCTTGCGGAACTCCACGACAGGTTTTCCGCCAGCACGGATCCGCTCACTCACCGCGCAACGGACCTCGCGGCGTCCATCGCTTCGGTTCTCGCAAGCTCGGACGGTGCCGGGATCGCACTCGAAACGTTTTCTCGCGCCGGCGTTTTAGGCACCGGAAAGGAAAAAGGGAAGCGAAAATGGGCGCGCTGGGGCGGCCTTAAGGACAAAGGCGAAGGCCGCTTCGCTGTTCTGAAAACGACACGCGTCAAGGTTATGATCGCGATCTTGGTTGTCAGTGGGGCGGCGCTGGCGTTCATGTTAACGACAAATCCCGCCAGAATGGTTAAGGACGAAAAATTGTTCAAGTCCGTCACCGTCGCGGACCTCCCGGCTATCATTCCCATTGTGCAGCACCCCCGCCCCATTTTGATGGGAGAGAAACTGGGTGTTTATGTCAGCGCAGCGTGGCTTACCAAACAGAAGGGCGAGCGCGTGGAAGACGTGAAAAAATTCTTCGCCGCGGTGATTCGTAAGTTCCCGGTGGTTTCGCGCATTGCCATTTACGATTCCGCCAACAACATTCGTGGGTATATGGAAAAAGGGCAGGCCGCCATCGCCTATGAGTAACCTGCGCCTACTATCCCACCTCCATGAATTTCTTGCTGCGCGGCGAGTGAAAGGTGTTTAACCTGAAATGAAGCGGGCCGAATTGTGAAGTGAGGGAGGCGTAACCGGATGCTTCTGCGTAGACGTTTGCGGCGTGGGTTCACGCTCATCGAGTTGATGATCGTGATCGCCATCATTGGCGTACTCGCGGCGACCGGCGTCGTGAGCTACGGAAAGTACGTTCAGAATTCGCACCGCGCGGAGGCGTGGAACGTCCTCGGCGACCTCTGCAAATCGCAAAAGGCTTTCTACATGGACAACTACGTCTTTGCGACAACGTTCGCCGAGCTCTCGGGTTCGTCGTATGGCGACCCCAGCGGGAGCAACCGCATAACGAGAAACCTGCAAGTCACCGATTCCGCAGCCGCGTATTACACCTATGAAATCCGGGACGTCATCAACAAGTACGAATGGAATCGAGGTTCGGGGGGACTTCAATTCAAGTCAGGAATGACCGCGACCTCCGAAGCGTCGGTTGACATGATCGCGACGATGTACCCACAAACGGTGCAAGGTCAAAGCCTTATCGCGATTTCGGGCGCGCCCTTTATCGAGAGCTGGGGGACGATGGCCAAAGAAACCTCCAACCGCGACGTTACGGGCTGCTGGATTTACAAAGACGACACTGGGACATCCGCGGTCGCGGGCTGTTCGTTGACAAGAACGGCGCTCGTGGACGGCGGCGCGCCGGCTCTCATCGCGCTCATCTTAACGCCGATCGCCCTCATGCTCGTGCTTAGACGCTTCGCGCGGCGCCGGGTGGTTCCGATTTCGGTTCGTCGGGACCGCTGAACAGGCGATAGCGGCGAATGGCCACGACGCCCACGATAAAAACCGCGACGGCGATCCACTGCGATGTCGAGAGGCCGAGCGCTTCGCCGCGCGGATCGTCGCGAAGAAACTCAATCGCGAAACGGCCAACCGCGTAGGCCAGACAAAACGCCCACCACACAGCGCCATCCCGTCGCGCGCGTTTCCGTAGGAAAAAGAAATTGAACGAGAAGATCGCGAGGCACAGGACAAGTTCGTAGAGCTGTGTTGGGTGGAGGGTTGGGGTTGGGGCAACACCAAGAATCTTGGCTGCGGCACTTCCCGCTGGAAACGAGATCGCCCATGGGACCGCGCTCGGCTGACCATAGCAGCACCCCGCGAGGAGGCACCCGAATCGCCCAAAGACGAGACCCGCGGGAACGCCGTAGCCCCACAGATCGAACGCGCGCGCGATCGGGAGGCGGCGGACGCGAATCATGACGGCGGCCGCGACGCCGCCGCCAATGAAACCGCCATAATACTGCATGCCACCGCGCCAGAGTCGAAACGATTCGAAGCAGTCCCAGTCGCGAAGGGCGGGTGGAAGACGCTCGGGCGCGAAGCACGCGTTGATGTAATCGTGAAGCGACCCGTCGAAGAGAATCGACCCAACGCGGGCACCAACGAGCGACGCTAAGAAAATCGCCAAATTCACATCGACGATGTGCGCGCCGTTCATCGCTAAGCGGCGTCCCTCGTAAACCGAAATCGCGACGCCCGCCAGGTACCCGATCATGAGAAACGTGAAGTAGGGTGGGAGATCGAAGGGGCCGATCGATAAGACCGGGAACATGTTTCACGCGGGCGGAGTCGAGAGGGACGACTTTGCCGCAGCTCGGGCACGTCGGCGTTCGCGGAAAGATTGGATGACGAGAAGAAGCAACCCCACCACGATCGCCGCGTCGGCGACGTTAAAGGTCGGCCAATGGAGCTCGGCTGGGCAACCCGGCCAATGGTTCGACCCCGTGCACGGGGCGACGTGCGCAGATTTGTCGACGTACCAATCGATGAAATCGACGACGTAGTTAAAGCGAAGGCGGTCGATGTAGTTTCCGACGGCGCCGCCTAAGACCAGCCCAAGAATAACGCGCATCGTGCGGTCTTCGCGCGGGACACGACGGTGGTAGTAAAGGATGAAAAGCACCGCGAGGATCGAAATGATGTGGAAAAAAGGCGTGCGAAACCCCTCCCATTTGGGGTCGCGAAAAAGTGACCACGCCGCCCCGGGGTTCTCGACGTAAGTGAAATCAAAGAAACCGGGAATCACGACGACGCGTTCGCGCAGTTGCTCGTTCGCCTTGTGGAGCATGAAGCGCGCTGTCGCTTGTCCGGCGGCCATCTCCGCGCGCGCATCATAGGCACGGGCTGTGCTGAATTCATCGCCAACGAACCGCACCTTCTCCACTGCGCCCGCAGGCACGTCGCCGACACGAACCTCGCCGCGTAGACACAGGTCGCCCGCCGCGCACGCGACTTCCCAGATCTGCCCCCCGACCGATGTCGTCAATTCATTGAGCGCAAGCGAGCGCGCCCCCCCCGCGCCGACGCTAATAACGATGCCCGACGGCCCGCATCTCGCCAGCGATAATTCAGTCGTCGGCGTTCCAATGGTGCGGCACGAATACATGAGACGATGAATGGCCCAAATCTTGGTCGCCTGGTCTGCGGCGACGGTCACGGCGCATACGATGAGCAGCACGCGCGCGTCGGCGACGCCGCGCCCGAATCGCCGGCCCAACGCGCTTAGGGTCAAGCCACCCCCGCAAGGACAGCCGCACAGCGCGAGCACACGGCGCCACGCCCTGAAACTTCGTGAACGCCCTCGGCGCGAATCCAGCAACGGTCGCAGCGTGGTGACGTTAGTCGCTCGACACGCACGTTCACCGCGCCAACAGCCGCCGCGTCCTCCGACACCGCAACCCGCGAAACAATGAACAACTCGGCCAATCGCGCGCCACCGACTCGCCTCAGCAACACCAGCCACTCCCCCGAGGCACCCAGAAAAACGGCCGCGTCAAGCGACGACGCCTTTTGCCGTCGAAGCTCTTCGAGGGCCGAAGTCACCTGCCCGCGCAACTCGAGAAGCTTCGCAAAATCGCGCTCTCGCTCGTCGTCGATCCACGTGGCCTCCACCACCGGCCATTCGGCGAGCGCCGCAAACGCCGGCGCCCCCGCGCGATGCGGCAAGAAGCCCCACACTTCCTCGCTCGTGAACGCCATGACCGGTGACAACATCACCGCGAGCGCTTCCGCGGTTCGCCAAAGCACCGTCTGTGCCGCGCGTCGACGCTCACCCGTCGGGGCATCGCAGTACAAGCGGTCCTTGGCAACGTCGATCGTGAGAGACGATAAATCGACCGCGCAAAAATCAACGACCGCGTGAACAACCGTGTGAAATTCATACGCGTCGTAAGCCGCCGTCACTTTCGCCACGAGTCGCGCGACACGCGACAGAGCCCATCTATCGTGCTCGCTCATCTTATCAACGGGGACCGCGTCGCGGTCGGGCTCAAAATCAAAAAGGTTGCCGAGCAAGAACCGCATCGTGTTTCGCACCTTGCGATACGCTTCGGTGAGGTTCTTCATGATCTCGTCCGACAAACGAATGTCGTCGCGATAATCCGACGCCGCGACCCAGAGTCGAAGCAACTCGGCGCCGTATTTCGACAGAACCTCCTCGGCGGTGATCACGTTCCCAACCGACTTCGACATCTTGCGGCCGTCGCCATCGACGACGAAACCATGCGTGAGAACCGCCCGATACGGTGCGCGCCCGCGCGTCGCGACCGCCGACAAAAGCGCGCTGTGAAACCATCCACGGTGCTGGTCGCTCCCCTCGAGGTAGAGATCCGTGAGCGTGCCATTTCCATACGCCGCCTCGACAACGGCCGCGTAAGAAACGCCGGACTCAAACCACACATCGAGAATGTCGCGCTCCTTTTCGAAGTCGCGCCCCCCGCACTTCCCACATCGCACACCAGCCGGAACAAGCTCCTCGGCGGCGCGCGTATACCACACATCGGCGCCCTCAGCCGCGAACCGCTCGGCGAGCGCATCCACAACTGCGCCCGACAACGTTACGTCGCCGCATCCGCGACAATACAGGGCCGGGATCGGCACGCCCCACGCGCGTTGTCGCGAAATACACCAGTCCGGCCGATGCTCAATCATCCCGCGAATTCGCTCGCGCCCCCACGGCGGAATCCACCGCGTTTCATCAATCGCGGCAAGCGATTGCGTGCGCAGATTGTTTGTCGCCATCGAAATGAACCACTGCTCGGTCGCTCGATAGATGACCGGTTTCTTACAGCGCCAACAGTGCGCGTACTGGTGTTCGATCGTCGCCTCCGGCCGATTCAAGAGCGCCCCCCGGTCGACGAGCCGCGCGATGATCTTTGCGTTCGCGTCAAACACACCCTGCCCCGCCCACTCGCCCGCTTCATCCGTGTACCGCCCATCTTTATCAACTGGCGCATACGGCTCGAGCCCGTACGCTCGGCCAACCGCATAGTCCTCTTCGCCGTGTCCCGGCGCCGTGTGCACGCACCCAGTCGCCTCGAGCGTGACGTGGTCGCCGAGCACCACCAGTGAATCGCGCTCGATAAAGGGATGCCGGGCCCGCAATCTGTCGAGCGCCTCACCCTTCACGCGCGCGCGAACCACCGCGCCCATCCAGCCGAGCGCCGCCGCGACTTTTTCAATAAGCGGCTCCGCCACCACAAAAACGCGTTCGCCCACTTCAACCGCTGCGTACGTCGCCTTCGGGTGAACCGCTATCGCCAAGTTCGCAACGAGCGTCCACGGCGTCGTCGTCCAAATAACAATTGCCGCCGGCTTCTCACCCCATTCCTTCGGCGCGTCTGGAAACGGAAACGCCACGTAAACCGACGGCGAGCGGTGATTCTCAAATTCGACCTCGGCCTGAGCCAGCGCCGTTCGACACGAAAGACACCAGTGTACCGGTTTCTTCGCGCGGTACACCGCCCCAGCGTGAACGAACTTCCCAAGTTCCCGCACGATCGTCGCCTCGTAACTCTTGTCGATCGTGCGATACGGCGCGGCCCACCGCGCGAGAACCCCCAGCCGCTTAAAATCGGCCCGCTGGATATCGATAAAACGCTCCGCATAACCGCGACAGGCCGCTCGAAATGCCGCTTCGCCCATTTGGCGTTTTTTCTCGCCGCCAATTTCCTTGTCGACGGCGAGCTCAATCGGCAATCCGTGACAATCCCAACCCGGAATGAATTCGGTCGTCGCCCCGCGCAAATTCCGAAACCGGACGACGATGTCCTTCAACACTTTGTTGAGGCAGTGCCCGAGATGAATCCGACCGTTGGCGTATGGCGGCCCATCGTGCATCACAAAACGACCGCGCCCACCGCCGCGCGCGACGCATTGCTCATAAAGTTGCTCGCGCTCCCACGTGGAAATGAAATCCGGCTCACGCCGAACCAAATCCGCCTTCATCGGGAACTCGGTGCGCGGGAGATTGAGTGTCCCCTTGAGATCAGCAGCACCGGCTGTCTTCACGTCACTCATCTGTGCGAAATCATCAGCCCGCGTCAGCCGTCGCCGGGCAGTTCATGTTGGTCGGGATGCAATCGACGTTCGGGTCGCCGTTACACATGTAGTTGGCTGGACAGTTGAACCCATCACAATCCTGTAAACAGAAACAGGTGCCACCATCGCTGCAGTTTCCTGTCACAAAAGTCTGCGTCCCCGCGTCAACGAGCGGCCGGCAATAAACGGCCCCTGGCGTGTACGGCGCCACCGTGCCGATGCAATCACTGTCTTTTGTGCAGGAGCCGCACAAGTTTGGATTCGAACATCCCGCGTCGACGCAGTATTGCCCGGCATCGCATGTCCCCGTCGGTGCTGACGCGCTGCACGCGGGCGGAGGCGCACACCCGCCATCAAAGCACACCGACCCGGCGTCGCACGAACCGCTCGGCACAGACGCGCTGCACGCCCCAGGAACGCAGAAAAATCCGGCGTCGTGATCGATGAAGCCACACGCTGCGCTCGGATAACAGTTTTGCGCCTGCAGTCCGTAACCGGGTGCGCACCATATGGCGATGGCCGGATTCTTGGGAACGTTGTATCCGACACCCGCTGCCTGTCCGTTAATCTGCAAGAATCCACCGTCCGGGTAACTGCCACAAATCCCACAGAATCCGATGGGGCCAATTCCGACGATGTCACATTCAGCCTCGGTTTCACCGCCGCCTCCATCGGGATCGCAAAGGGTTGACACAACCGAGCCGCCCGCGTCGGTCCCCGCATCGCTTCCACCAAGACCCGCGTCGTTCCCCGCGTTCCCACCCGCATCGGCCCCGCCGCCGCCACCGGCATCGAACGGCGTGATAACGACCCCACCATCGGTCGGGGTGCTCGACTTTGACGAGCACGCCTCTGTAGCAGCGGTCGCGATTAGCGCAACACCGATAAAACACGCAAATCTCAAGTCCCGTTTCGCCATCGCCGCCTCCAACGAATGAGGGAGCGAGAATGCCAGAAACGGGCATCGCCCGCAACGCTATTCTCGGAGGGCGCGCGCAATGATACTATTTAAGAAATCTGTGAAGCGCTTACACATCCAGACTTATGGCTGTCAAATGAACGAGCACGACACGCTCCGCATGAGCGATTTGCTCGCGCGCAGAGGATACACCCGCACGGATTCGGCGGCCGACGCCGACGTCATCATCATCAACACGTGCAGCGTCCGCGAAAAGCCGGTCCAAAAACTGCTGTCCGATTTGGGCCGACTGCGGTGTCTGAAAACCGAGCGGCCAGGTCTCGTCATCGGTGTGACCGGTTGCATCGCGCAACAGGAGGGCGAGCGGCTCCTGAAGCGCGTGCCACACCTTGACCTCGTCGTCGGTCCCGACAACCTCCGAGAGATCGCCGACGTCGTCGAGCGAATTCGCGAAACCGGTGGGCGATTCGCGCGCGCAAAGTTCTTGCCGCGGGCCGAGTCGATCTCGCGCTTTGAGTACGATTCGTGGGCGGTCGAGGCCCAAGGAGAAGTTTCGCGCCTCGTCCCGATCATGAAGGGGTGCGACAAAGTTTGCGCGTTTTGTATTGTCCCTTACGTGCGGGGCCCCGAGGTCAGCCGGCCGAGCGAGGACATCGTCGCTGAAATTGCGCGGCTCGCGGCGGCTGGTGTGCGCGAAGTGACGCTGGTCGGGCAAAACGTCAACTCGTTCGGAAAGGACCGCGTGCGCGACGGCGCGGATGAGGTCGATTTTGCGGGGCTCCTTGAGGCGGTTGATCGCGTCCCGGGAATTGAGCGAATTCGTTTCACGACGTCGCACCCCGAGGACCTTTCGGACCGGCTCATCGATGCGTTGGCGCGACTCGATAACGTGTGCGAGCACCTGCATCTCCCCGTGCAGAGTGGAAGCGATCGCGTTCTCGAACGCATGCGACGCGGTTACACCCGCTCTGAGTATCTCGGCCGAGTTGCGAAACTCCGCGAACGCGTCCCCTGCATCGCGCTCACAACCGACATCATCGTTGGCCACCCGGGTGAAACCGACGCCGATTTTGACGCCACGCTGTCGCTGCTTGACGAGGTTCGATTCGCGAATATCTTTTCGTTCTGCTATTCACCGCGTCCGCGAACCGCGTCGGCGCGCATGACGGAGACCGTGGACCGCGCAACCGCCGCGCGACGCCTCGCCATTGTTCAATCGCTTCAGCGCGAGCTGACTTGGAGCGCGCATCGAGCGCTCGTCGGGAACGAAGTCGAGGTGCTCGTCGAGGGGCCTAGTCGACGGGGCGGGCACGAGATGATGGGGAGAACGCGATCAAATGTCATCGTGAACTTCGTGGGCGAACTGGGGGCAGAGCGGGGCCAACTTGTCTCGGTGCGCGTCGCGGTCGCATCGCCCAACACACTGTCGGGGGTTCTCGTCTCGTGTGAGGAACCGGATGGCGAGAGAGAGTCGCTGCGCGGGCGTGACGGCGCGACACCCGCGTGGCCGCTCAAAGTGCTCTCGGACGCGGAGGCGTCATGCCAAGCATTCTGATGAACGTCGTGGCGGTTGCGGTTGACCAATCGAACAACACGCCGATCGTGATTCTTCGTGACCCGGACAAACGTTTCGCGATCCCGATTTGGATCGGACTTCTGGAGGCGAGCGCAATCCAGATTGCGCTTCAACAGGTTGCGATCCCACGACCGATGACGCATGACCTTTTGAAGACGACAATCGAGCAGCTTGACGGACGCGTTGTCTCGGTCGAGGTTAGCGATTTGCGGCAAGACACGTTTTACGCGGTCATCAACGTCGAAAGAAACGGACGCGCGCTCACGCTCGATGCGCGCCCGTCGGACGCGATCGCATTGGCGCTCCGGTTCCGTGCGCCTATTTTCGTTGACGAACGTGTCGCGACTGCCGCGAGTCGCCCCGAGCTTCTGGAGCGGCTCAAGAAAAGCGAATCTGAAAAAACCGCGGCTGGCGCCACCTCGCCACACGCCTCGACCGATCCAGAAGACGCCGAAGCCCGTCAGATCATCGAGCAGCTCGAATCGGGCGTCGAGCCGAAGTGGAAGGCGTAAGCCATTAAGTATTTCGCTTGGGTGCCCGCGCTCGTCGTCGCGAGCCTCATCTTCTGGGGCTCGTCACAGGCGATCCCACTTCCCCTGGCACGCATCGTGGCATTATCGGACAAGCTGTTCCATGCCATGGCGTTCGCAACACTCGCCGTTGCCGTGGTGCTCGCCCTCCGCGTAGCCCATCGAACGTCGCCCAAGCGGTCGGCCGTCATCGCCGGGATCATCGCATCCCTTTACGGGGTCTCAGATGAATGGCACCAGTTCTACGTACCAGGGCGCTTCGCCGATCCACTCGACGTCGCCGCGGATGTTGCTGGGGCGCTGGTTGCAACGGTGGGCGCCGCCTGGATTCTGTCGCGGCAAGACGTTCGCCGCCAGCGCGACGTCCCCGAACCTCACGCGCGCTAATCAAGTTGGGCACTTATTCTGAATCGCAAAACCTCACCCGTACGTGGGTGCGAGAACGCGATTTCAACCGCAGAAAGCGCAATGCCGCCGCGCCTCCAGGGTACGGAGCCGGCGCCATACTTCACGTCACCAACGATCGGATGGCCGATGCCGGCGAGATGCCGACGAATCTGGTGAGTCCGCCCGGTTTCAAGTTCGACGCCAACCGTCGTTGTGTTGGCGCGCCGATTGGTCACGCGAACATGCGTTCGCGCGTCTCGCATCTTTCCGCGATGAAGAAGCGGCGTATCGATCGTTTGCTCGTCGGCGTCAACGACCCCCTCCACGATCGCCTCATACCGACGCGTGATGGAACGCGCGCGCAACATGTCGTTGAGGCGCTTCAACGCAAACGGTTTCTTGGCGACGACCAAGACTCCGCGAACACCTTCATCAAGTCGGTGAACGACGCCAATCGGCTCGCCGCGATCCTTGAACCACCGAACCAGCGTCCCGCGATCGCCAGCACGCGTCGGCTCGACCGCCATCTGTGTCGGCTTTACAACAACGGCGATCGCGTCGTCTTGAAACAGAATCTCGGGATCGATCGCGGGGCGAACGGACGCGGGCCGATCCGGAGCAAGCCGAATCTCGTCGCCCACACCAACAATGTAAGCATTCCGCCGAATCCGCCGGTCCCCAACGAAGACCCGTCCATCGGCGATCGCTTGGCGCGCCGCCCCGCGCGAAACAGCGGCAAACAGTTTGGGAATCGTCTGATCGAGGCGCAGCCCCGCCCCATGCGCGTTGACGATTCGCGTGTCGTCCCTGGGCCTATTGCGCCGAAGATTCAATCACCCCCCCTATCGCAACACCCGATAAATAAAACACTTCAAGTAGTCGGTCTCTGTCAGCATCGGATGCACCGGGTGATCGCGCGAGGCGCCGCGCCGTTCGACGAGTTGAACCTCGCGATGCGCGCCCAAAATCGCGTCACGGACAACTTCGGCAAAACCGTGCGCCGAGAGAGAACCCGAGCACGAGCACGTCACGACGAGTCCACCCGGTTGCACGATGCGGAACGCACGCAAATTGATCTCTCGGTACGCGCGCAACGCCGCATCGATTCCCGCGTGGCGTTTCGCAAGTCCCGGTGGGTCAAGGACGACGACGTCAAATCGATCACCGTTGCGTTCATAGGCACGCAGGCGATCGAACGCATTGGCGGTCTCTACCTTTACGTTTCTAAAACCATTGAGGACGACATTTCGCGCGGCCGCCTCGGCGTTTTCGCGACGCTCATCCAAAGCTAAAACCGTTCTTGCGCGCGCTGCGGCGTGGAGCGCGAATCCACCGTGGTAAGTGAACGCGTCGAGAACATCTCCAAACGCCAATTCGCCGACGCGCAGGTGGTTCTCACGTTGATCAAGAAACGCGCCCGTCTTCGCGTCGGTCAATACATTCGTCGAAAACCGAACCGCGCCCTCGGAAAAAACCGCCTCGCCCGACGATTCGCCGAATACGACGCGACGCTCGCGCGGCAAACCCTCAAAGTCGCGTCCCGAGCCGTCGTTTCTGAGGACGACACGCGTCGGGTCAAATACGCGCCGAACCACGTCGAGCAAATCGCCGATTCGCCGGTCCCAAATCAGCGTCAGGGCTTGCACAACCACGGTATCCGCAAACCGATCGATGAAAAGACCCGGGATCCCGTCGGCCTCGCCCGAAACCACGCGATACGCGTCGGCTCCAGGAAACAGGCGCGCACGCCACGCGGCGCATTCGCGCACGCGCGCCTCCAACTGCGCGAGACTCCACGGCGCGTCGCCCCGCATGAGAACGCGGAGCGCGATCCGTTCGCCAGCGGCCACAGCAGCCGTTGCCACGACGCGGCCGTCGACGCGGGTGAGCTCTACCGTGTCAGCGGTGCGGTCGATTTCATCCGCAACGTGCTCACGCTTCACCCACGGATTCCCAGCGGCGACACGCCGAAACCCCGACGCTGTGAGGCGAACTTTCACAGCGACGGCGGGACAACGTCTTTGATCTCGCGGGCCAGCCGAACGATGTCTTCTTCACGGTGCAGCGCCGACATCGTGATTCTCAAGCGGGCCGTGCCATCAGGAACAGTCGGCGGCCGAATCGCTTGAACAAAAAACCCGCGATCCAACAATTTCGCGGCGACGCCGAGCGCTGTCGCCGAGTCCCCGACGATACGCGGAAAAATCGCGCTCCACTCATTGCCGCCCACGGAATCACGCGAATTCAAAAGCGACGAGAAACGGCGCGCATTCTCTTTGAGTGCCGCCCTCGCGGCCTCGGCTCGTCGCACCGCTCGCACCGCCGTCCAGAGCGCCCGAACCCGCATGGGCGAAGGCGCGGTCGTAAACACGTACGTTCTCGCCTTGTTCACGAGCCACGAACAAAGCTGCGCCGTGCCCGTAACAAACGCCCCTTCACAACCAAGCGCCTTCCCAGCGGGCGTCATCGTTGCGGAGACGCGGCTTTCAAGACCACGCGCACGTACGAGCCCGGCCCCATCCGGCCCGACAATTCCGGCCGCATGCGCCTCATCGACGTACGTCATCGCGCCGAATCGCTCGGCGATGTCGACCCACTCCTCGAGGGGCGCAACATCCCCCTCCATGCTGAACACCGACTCCGTCACAACGAGCTTTCGCCGAAACGCCCCCCCCTTCGTCAGCGCGTTCGCGAGGGCCGCCGAATCGCGATGTCGCACGGTGTGAACTTCCGCGCGCGACAACCGACATCCATCGATCAAACTCGCGTGGTTAAGCTCGTCCGCGTAAATCGCATCACCGCGCCCCACAAGCGCCGGAATCGCTCCAATATTTGCAAGCGTTCCGCTGCCAAACAAAACAGCCGCCGCACTCCCTTTCCATTCCGCGACTTCACGCTCAAGCGCCACATGCGCCGCGCTCGTCCCCGTAATCAGTCGCGACCCCGTCGACCCTGCGCCAATCCCAGCGTCGCACCCCTCATCGCTGTTCTCATCTGTCGCGGGGGCCCCGCGCGCCATTCCCAGGTAGTCGTTCGAACAAAAGACAACGGCATCGCGGCCATCGACGATCGCGCGCATTCCGTCGCGCCACGCAACGACCCTTTCGCGCCGAATCAAATCGCTCTTGTCGAGCTCGGCAAACGCGTCGTTCAGCCACACAAGCGATTTCATGCCGCGATCTCCGATAGCGAATCCACGACCCCCATCGCACCCGCCCCCATGAGCTCATCACGTGTCGAGTACCCGTACGAAACCCCCACGAAGCGCACGCCCGCCGCTATCGCCGTCTGCACGTCGACGACGCTGTCGCCCACAAACAGCGCTCGATCCGCCGCAACCTGACATCGCGCGAGAATTTCGTTGAGTCCCGCGGGATGCGGCTTTCGCGTTGCCAGCGAATCGCCGCCAATGACCGTCTCCGCTCGCGCACCAACGCCCAGCCCATCGAGCAAATGCCGTGACATCGCCTCGGGCTTATTCGTCAACACGGCGAACCGAACGCGCGCCAGAAAAGACGCGACGCCGTCGTAGAGCTTCGTCGCATCGAGCAAGTGCAGGGCGTAGTGCGCGCGGAACTTCCCGACCCGTTCCCGCAACCGCACAGCTTCAACATCTCGCAGGTCAGGTTCAGCCTTCGCGACCGCGAGGTCCCACGCGGCATCTCCGTCGCCGACGCCAAACACCCGCGTCATGAGCGTCGCGACCCCCTCCCCAACGCAGCGCCACACATCGGCCGTCGACATAGGGGCACGCCCTTCACCCGCTAGAACAAAATTCACCGATTGCGCAATGTCGTCGCGTGTATCGGCGATCGTGCCGTCAAGGTCGACAACAAAAAGATCTATGTTTGAAACGCGCACGCTTCGATTGACTTCGCGCGAAAGGTGTTCGTGACCGACCTACTTGAGCGCCGTTGTCCTCGCCGACCGCAACATCGCCGGGAGAAAACTCTTCTTGAGCTTGAGCAGCCGCGCGAACCGCACCTTATCCCGCCCCTTAAACATTGCGACGTTCGGCTTCTTGTAATCGCCGTCAATGAGCATGTCATCGAAGTTGTAGTGCTGCTCCTTGACCTTTCCTGTTGCCTTCGTCCCTTCGCTTTTCTCTTGCGCCAACGCCGCAGAGCCCCCTCCGAGCAAACCGACCATGAACAACGCCGCCAAAAGCCTTTTCATCGTTCGCCTCCCAATAACCATAGAACCTTACTCCACTTAACCGACGCGATCAATCGACGGGGCCGCGCCCTTAACTGGCGCGCCGTCTTTCGCCTTCCCCTCGCCATTCTTCGAGTCCGGTTTCTTTGTGTCGCGCCCCTTCTTATCGTCACCGTCCGTTGACGTCGTCTTTTCCTTTTTCTGTCCGCCCTCAATCTGCCGCTTGAGCACGCGGATGTTCTGCAGCACCGGGTCCTTCGCGTCGATTCCCGACCCAGCCAAATCGACATAAACCTGGTAATACTTGAGCGCTTTTTCCGGCAACCTCAGGAACACCTGGTAGACATGCCCGAGCCGCTTCGCCACGGTTGCGTTTTTCGGGTCCGCCTCAAGAATCGCGAGATAAATCTTCTCGACCTCTGGAAACTTTTTCTGACCCCAGAGAGCCGCGCCGAGCCCCAAAAGCCCCTCCAAATTCTTCGGCTGCGTCGCGTTCACCTTCCGGTACTCCGCCTCGGCGCCCGCAAAATCGAGATATCGCAAGAAGACCGACGCGACGTTCAGCCGGGCCGCCATCAAGTCCGGCCGAATCTTGAGCGCTTCGTTGAAGTTGTGAACCGCCAAGTCGCGCTCCTTGCGCTCGAGAAAAACGAGCCCAAGGATATTCAGCGCCTCGGCATACCGCGGTCGCAGCGTGAGCGCCTTCCGAAGCGCTGTCACCGCAAGGTCGTACTTCTTCTGCGCGAAATAGACGAGCCCAATGTTCGCGTGCGGCGCCGCGAGCTTCGGACTCTTCTCGAGCACTTCGCGGTCGTACGCAATCGCCTTATCGAACTCGCCCTTCAGTCGATGCACGACCGCCAAGTTGTGCTTGGCCGTCAAATCTTCCGCGTCGATCTCCGTCGCCTTCCGCAGACTCTCTTCGGCCTCGTTCAAACTCCCCGCCGCGAGCCGGAGCGCTCCAATGCTCGCGAGCGCCGCCGCCGATTTACCGTCAACATCGAGCGCCTTCTTGTACGCCGCCTCAGCCGCCGCCGCATCGCCCTTCAGCCACAGCGCGTATCCAAGCCCGAGGTGCACATCGACGTTTGCCCCGTCTTTGCCCACAAGCTCCTGGAACTTCGCAACCGCGCCTTCGACATCTGGCGGCGTTTTCTTAAGCAGCGCAAGCGCCGCCCCGACCGGACTTAACGCTTCGCCCGCAGCGTTGGCCGCTGCCTTCGGCTCCGCGACCGCCGTCTTCCCAGCCGCGCCTGCCCCCAAAGCCGCGCCCGCGACGAGGCACAGCCCCAAACCGACCGTCGCCACTCCAAACCGCCGAATCATTCTATCGATGCGTTTCATTGTTCACCCGCCGTTTCATCCTGCCCCGACATAGACGTCTTCTTTTTCTTGAGCTCAGGAATCGCAACATCAACCGGTTCCGCGAAATGCTTCGCCGACACAACATCATCCGTCACGCGCGGATAATCGTCCGGACGCGCCTTCGCGAGTTTCGCCCCCGACGCTTCAACGCAACCGTTGTAAACCTTCGCCTGCACCGACAAGTTTAAGTTCTTCGCATGCGCCTCAAGCGCTTTCTCCTCGACCGGGAACGCCTTCTCCTGAAGCTTAATCTTGTAAACTTCGATCTCTTCTGGCGAAAGCCCCGGCGGTACTGGCGTCTCGAAGAGCGCCGTCGCAAAATCCTGATACGTATCGCCAATCTTCTGTAGTGCGCACGCGCTCCAGGCCGCCGACTTGTAGTTAAGCACGTCGAAGAATATCTCGGTAACCTTCTTGAGGAGCTTCCCCTTCTCGACGATGAGCCGCGTCAAAACCTTCTGCGGCAACTTGAACTTGATCGTGGCGTACTGCGCAAACAGCGCCCGACCCTCTTCGTACCGAGCCCGCGCCGCCCACGCCGTCGCCGGCGCCGACTTCCCACGCGCCGCCTCTGGCAACCGCTTGTACTTCGCCACCGCGCTCTTAAAGTGCCCCTCGGCCTCCCTCGCCTTGCCGCGCTTCTGCGCACCAAGCCCCAGCTTCAAATGCGCCTCAATCGCCCGCGCACTCGACCCCCACTTCGCGATGATCTGCTTCCAAACCTTCTCAGCCGCCGTGACATCCTTCGCCCTAAAGTGGATCACCGCGATCCGCGCCCAAACCTCGACCGCATCTTTCTGCCCGTACGTCTTGACGTACTTCTCAAAGCTCGCAACCGCGCCTTTCGTATCGCCAAGGATCTCCTTCATCACACCGGCGTTGAAAATCGAGTTTCCCGCCTCTTTGTCCCGCGGGTAATTCCCCATCTTCTCAAAGTATTGCGCCGCCAACTCGTAGTTCGCCGACTCGGTCGCGATATCCGCGATCGCGAAAATCGCCCGTGGCGCCGCTTCCTTCTTCGGGAACTCTTTCCAAACGCGGTCGTACGCGGCAATCGCCTTCTTCGGCTGTCGATGCGCGATGTACGTCTCGGCCGCCGCAACCAGCGCCTTGTCCGCAAAATCAGACCCCGGCTGCTCCTTCACGAGCCGCAAATACTCCGACGCTCCCTTTTCCCAATCGCCGCGATCGATCGCCGCGTACGCAACTTTGAAAATCGCCATCGCGACGAACCGATTCAACTCGTCTGGCTTCCGTCCCTTGAAGCGCTTATTCGCAAGCAGCTTTTTCGACCACTTCTCAATTTCAGGCCAATCCTCAAGCTGGTTGAAGCACTCGAGGATGTTGTTCGCCGAATGCCCCGCGAGCTCATGGTCGGGATGATTGTCGACGATAAAGCTGTAGCGCCGAACAGCCTCGTCAAACAGCTTGTTTCGCATAAACATTTCCGCCGCGTTAAACGACACCGGAATCGCCTTCGTGCTCTTCGGCAAAAGCTTCGCGTACTCGTCCGACGCCTCAACGTACTTCGCCTCCCACTTCGAGAGCGGCATCCCCTTCAACTTCTGCGCCTTACCCATGGTCGAATACTTCTTATGGAGGAACTCACGCTTGACGCCCTCTTCGACGCCGCCGAGCTTCCCAGCGCACAAAATCCGCCCGTAAGCCCCCTCCTCCTGGAACTTCGTTTCGCGCTTGTCGGCCACAACCGCCGCATACGTCTCCATTGCGGTTTCATATTGGTTCAGCTTGAAAAACTGGATTTCCGCTAAATAGAACCGCTTGTCGTACGACTTTGCGTTGCCCAAAAACATCGCCAAATACAGCGCGTAATCCTTCGCGACCGCCTTAAACTTGTCGAGGTCGTTCGTCTTGATCGCTTCCTTGTGCAAATTCGTGATGATCGTGTCGAGATAATCCTCGGCCATCTTGACGGCCTTCGCGACCGCCTGCGGATTCGCCTCGTTCTTCTTCACCCACTCGCCCTCTGGCGCAAAGAGCGAAATAATCGCGCGCTGCGCCTTTTCGAGCCGACGCTTGTCGCCAATCCGCTTCAACGAGTCGACGATTTGGTCCAAATGATCTGGAACAATCGGCGCCCACGGATCGAGCGAAATGAAGTAGCGATAAATCGCGATCGCCTTTTCGTCCTTGTCCTGCGACAAATAGTACTTCGCGAGCCGATCGAGCATCTTCATCATGAGCGCGTGCCCACCCAGCCGCTTAAAGTAATCCCGCGTCTCCTCGAATCCGTTCGGCACCTCGGCGAGCGAGATAACGATGTCTTTCATCGCCTGCTCACGGAATTCAATCTCCGACCGCGCCGTCTTCTGCTCTAGGTTTCCGATAACCTTTTTGAACGTGTCGGTCGACTTGCGATAATTCGACGCATCCGAGCCGCCCAAATTGTAGAACGTCCACGCGAGCTTATAGAGCGCGAAGTTGTGAACCTTCTTGCCGGCCGCCATCGCCAAAATCTCTTCGTATTTTCTCTGCGCCGCGAAAAACAAGTCCTTCATAAAAAAGAACTCGGCGAGCGCAAGCTGCGCCTCCGCAACGTACGGGCTCTTCTTGAACTTCGTCACGACCTGCTGAAAGTACGGAACCGCCTCGGCCTCTTTTCCGGCCGCCCAAAGCCCGTCGCCCAACCGAAACACAACTTCGTCCAGCTTCTCGTAATCGGGAAACTCGCGCGTAATCTTCTTATAGAGAGTGAGCGACCGCCCGTAATCGGCCTTCGGCTCGGCCGGCTTCGCCGCTTTCAGATTGCCCTTCTTAAGCCACGCGTCCAGCTCGTCTTCGAAGGCGCGCCGTTTCAGGAAGTAAAAATACTTCGTCTCTTCCCAATAGAGCTCGGCCTGATTGAACAGGATGCGCGCCTTTTGCGGATGGTCAGGGTTCTTATCGAGGATTCGCTTCAGCGCTTCGACCGCCTCGGCCCGCTTTTCCTGAACCGCCTTTTCCTTTTCTAAAATGAGCGGCTTGTTGCGCTCGAACGGGTCGTCGAGCTTCTGCTCGGGCCCCTTCGTCTTGACGGCCTTTTCGCGCTTTTTGAGGACGTCCTTCTTATCCTCAAACTTCGGAACCGAAGCGTCTTTCTTCTTCGCGGGCTGCGCGGCGTGCGCCGCAAACGACCCCGCGAGAACCGCGCTTGCCACGATGACGAATGACCACCGCTGATGCTTTCTCATGCTGCCCTCTCCCTCATTTCAGTCACTCACTCCGCCTTTTTACACGCATCCCGAAGCATGCTTCGGAACCACCCGACCTCGTCCTCCCAATATTCGCCGTCAAAATCCCAGTACATATGGCTGAGCTCGACCTTCACCTTCGCGACCTGGTCGATCGCCTTGCCGGTCTCTTTGCCGCCCGTCATGAGCGCCTTCGCGTCGGCGTCGAGTTCTTCCTTTTCCGCATTGATCGCGTCAAACGTCACTTCGTCCGCTTTCACGAGCAAATCGGCAAGCTCCGCGTCGGCCTCCTGCACCTTCTTTTGAATCATGAGCCCCGCGCTGTTCACCGTGCGGCGCCGCCGTTCGCGCGTTTCGTTCAAGACCTTCGCGCCAAAGGCCGTCGGCTTTTCCCCGGCCACCCCAACAAGTGCCGCCACCTCGCGGTCGTACTCTTTCACCGCGTTGACGAGCCCAATGAACTCCTCATCGTCCAGCAAAAACTTATAAAGCTCGCTCGGCATTTCGCCGCGCCCGTCCGACGCCTCCATAAACCCTTGGAAAGCGTTTTCCGGCGACTGTTTCTTTCCGACATACGCCTTAAAGTTCTTCGCAAGCGCTTGGTTTCGCTTCGCAAACGCATCCGCAAGCTCGCGCGCCATCGTCACGCGACACTGATTCAAATAAACCGTCGCTTCCAAAATGTAGAGCTCGGGGAAATACCGGTCCTTGAAGTACGGCGAATGGAGCGAGTGGAACATCCCAATCGCGCGGTCCGCATCGCCCATCGCGAAAAACACCCACGCCTTTTCGAACAGCGCGCGCGGCAGCTTCGTCGATTTCGAGTCGATCTGATCGTAGAAAAAGAGCGCGCGTTGGAACGCTTTCGAGTCGTCGCCGCCAACTTCGTAGGCAAGTCGCGCGAGCGCCAAGTAAGTGACGTCGAGAAGGAGCCGCGCGTCGGGGTCGATCGACGTGCGCGCCTCGACCGTTTTGACCGCGGCCGTGAAACGCTTCCCGGCCGTGAGGTAGCGCTTGTCGCGAACCGCGATGAGACCAAGGAAATACTGCGAATCGGCGTAATGCGTCGCTCCGACCGCGACCGACTCCAGGAATTTTTCAGCGCGCTTCAAGTTTCCCCATTTGTAATAAAACTTGCCGACAAAGTAGTTGTATTCGTCGCGCACGTCGGCCGGAACCTGCGCCACATCGAATCGCGTCAGCTTCTCGAAGAGGGGCGAAAAATAATCGACCGCCTTCGCCGCTTTATGCAGCCACCTAAGGGCGTCGCCAAAATTCTTATCCGACGGGCCACGCGCCGACACACTCAAGAGAGAGTCGATCGCGCCCTGGAAATACCCAGCCTTCGCGAGCGCGAGCCCCAAACGAAACTCGGCGTCCGCGGCCTCCGGCGACTTCGCGTCGGCGTTATTGACGATAAACTCGTGCAGCGACTCCGCCGCTTCCCAATACTTCCCGCCGTCAAGCGCCGCCTTCCCCTTCACGTACGGCAGGAGCCGCTCTTCCGCCCGCTTATCGGCCTCCGCGCGCTTCGCATCGGCCGCCTTCTTCTCCGCCTCAAGCCGCGCCGCCTCTTCCTCAGCCTTCTTCTTGTCGGCCGCCTCTTTTTCGCGCCGCGCCTTTTCCTCGGGCGTCAACTTCGCATCGGCCTCGCGCTTTTCCTGCTCTTCGAGGCGCTTTTGTCGCTCATCCTCGCGCCGATCGCGCTCAATCTCTTCCGCCGTCTTCTTAACCGGCGCCACCGCCACGAGCCCACCGCCCGTCGCCGCCATCGCGTCGATGAGCCGCTTCGACAACCCCTTCTTTCGAAGGGCCGCCGCATCCGTGGTCGTGAGCTTAAACTTCGACTTCGACGCCGTGATCGTCGTCATAATGACGTCGTCGGCAACCCCCGCCTTCGCCATCTTCACGACATCATCCACCGTCAGCGCCAGCGCGGCCGCGGCGCAAATCCATGTCCCGATTACAGCTACGAGCGCGAAACGCCCGATTCGCTTCAACCCGCGCATGATCAACCTTCGCTCCCCTTCGTAAAGAAGCCGACGCCGAGCGACAGCAAGCTCGGGTTCGCGATGCCGTCCGTGTTCTTCGTGATGTATTGCCGATACTCGAGTCGAAGCCCGAACCAGTTGTTCAAAAAGAACTTGAACCCAAGCCCGACGTTGCCGAGCGCGCGCAGCCCGCCCGTCGCGACCGTTGGCGCCTGCTCCGAAGCGCTGTAAACCGAAATCCCGCCGCCCGCGAGCATATAAAGGTCGAAGTGCGAGAGGTTCGTCTTAAGAATCGAGATCTTTCCGTGGATAAACGAAAAGACCGCCGACAAGTGCGCGACGGCCGAGAGCTTCTCGAGCTGAATGATGTTGAACGTTTGGTTCGTGCCCGCGACCGCGCTCTTGATGCCGTCCGAAAGGTTTGTGTTGAAACCCTTGAGCCAGGCGCCCGACAGCTCGAGTCCAAAGAACTCGCTCAAGTGGTACGTGAAGTGAGCGCCGAGCGCGAGGTAGTTGACGTACGCGTCGTTAGGAACCGCGCCACCAAACAAGTCGATTTCGAAGCGCCCCGGCTTCGCGAATTTTCGCTTTTGAATGACCGCGACTTTTCGCCGCTTGCCCCAATACGACTCGAGATCCTTGTCGAGCTGGCTCCTCAAATCTTCCTTCGTCTCACCGGCTGGAGATTTCGCGCCGCCCGTCCCGTCAGCCGATTGCCCCAAGGCAACCGCCGGCAATAGCGCCGGCACCAGAGCCAAGAGGCCCAACAAAACCCAGCTCATCCCTTTGCTTTTCATTCGCTGATTCCTCGCCTTTTCTGCCCCATAGAAACCTGTAGAATACATTTGTCCACGTTTCCTGTCAATCGCGCACATCACTTCGTCACCTGAACTTCAAACGGCATATAGCATCGCCCGTCGAGCGCATTCGAATCGCCCTTCAGGCGGCACTTGTTCCCGGTCACCGAGTTTGAGCACGCCGTGTCGGTTGTGCACGTCGTGTAATCCGACATGTTCGCGGGCCGCACGAAAACACCGCCCGTCACAACATAGGTTCCCGCGGCAACGCCCGACGTGTCGGCCGTGAGCGAAAGTTTGTACCGCCCCTTCGTCAGCTCCGCGACCGCCGCCATCTTGAGCGACATGTCGGTCGCCGTGCCGCCATCCGCGTCGGCGACTTCAACGTACGTCGAAAAACCGTCGTTCGCCGCCGCGTTCAGCGAACAGGCCATCGCGCGCAGCGTCGTGCTGTCGAGGCTGTTCACCAAGTCGGTCGACGGAATCCAACTCATCATGCCGACGAAAATTGTCCCGATACCCGTCTGCTGCGTCGTCTTCTTGAGCGCGTCAACGGCGTTCTGCTGCGTCGTCGTCGCATCCGCCCCCGCGCCACCATCCGCGATTGCGCCGTTTCGCCCGTCGGTCACGAGCACCGTGACCGGCTGTGCGCTTCCTCCCCGCGCGCGCAAATCGGCCGCGGCCTGCGTGAGCGCGTAAAAGATCGGTGACCCACCGCGGGCGCCCGTCGCGAGTTGCGACGACTGCGTTTGCAGCGTTGTCGAATCGTTCGTGAAACCGTTCGACAACTTGCTCCATCCAACGAGGAGATTATTCTCGATAAACGGAAACGCCCCGAGCTCGACCGTCACGCTCTCCTGCAAAAACGTCGTCGACATGAGGCTGAGCTGTGCGTAACTCAAGCGCGAATTCGTCGGGTCGGTTTTCAATCCGCCGTCGACGCCGGGCGGATTCAAAAACTTATCGTCCGGCGTCAGCCCCGAAAAACTTCCGCCATGGTCAAACGCGATCACGAGGTCGCGCGCTTGGCCCGCCGCACCGATGTCCTCGAACAGAAGCGCTGTCGCCGTCAGTCCAATCGGGGCCACACCCGCGTCGTTCAGATCTTTCGTGACGGTGTCCGCGATTTGAAGCGTCACCGAGCCCCCGGCCGTCGAGAGCCCCATCGGCAGCGATTGAAAATTCGGGTCGGTGTCTCGCATCACCTTCTGCTTCGAGTCAAGCATGAGGAAGATGAGGTCATGCGTCGTGCCGCATTTCTCCCAATTCACGAAAAGAGAACCGGCATACTGATTCGCGGTCTGCTGAATTCGCGCGTTCTGCTCACATGCGGCGGCGGCAACAAGCGCGAGTGCTCCCGCGGCAACAACTGGAACCCGAACTAAACCCATTCGAAAGAACCTCCAAAGCTGGCTCGAGGTTGAGCGAAGCAGGAATGGGTAGCAATGGGAGTGCCACGGTGTCAAGGAATCTCGCTAAAACGCTGATGTCTACGCGAAATGGGCGAATGATGATCTAGAGGAGGGATTTCTGGCGCGCGAACCGGATTGAAGCGACGCTCGTGACCGGAGACGCTTGACCCCAGATAGGGCCTCGTGTGGACACCGATTTCGACCGACGTCCCGGACGGGGCAGCTCGACCGCAGCAGCACCGAAACTCACTTAATCGAACGAATCGGCGGCGTTCGCTCGAAAGGCGATCAGGCGGGGGTTCTCGTCGCGGACTCAGAATCCTGATTCGCGCCAGATTGGCGCGGAGGGTTTCGATTTTGTACGCCTTTCAGAGCGATCTCAATGGGATTCACGTGCGTTTTCGCCGATGCGTGGTCGCCGTTGACAGAAAAAACGCGGGATGGCATACGTGTTGCTCATTACGTCATTGCCTTAATAGGGAGGACAGATGGCAACACGCAGCATGAGCCCGAGCAACCTTGTGATTGTCGGCGCCCTTTCGCTTCTCGTCGGAACCGCGTGCGAAAAGCCGCTTATCGGCCCGGCGCCTCGACTTGAGGCGAATCCGGCAGAAATCACCTTCGCGAGCGCGGGGGAATCGGGCGGTGAGACGGTCCTTTTCCTTAAGAACGCGGGAAGCGCGGACCTCGTGATCACGGGACTCGCGTGGTCAGGAACGTCGGGTGTTGAGGCAAAGTGGGTCGGCCGCGCGGCGCCGTCCGGGGACGACCCGCTCGTTCTCGAGCCTGGGATTCCATACAACCTGCCGATTTCGTATCGTGTCGTCGCGGAGCAGGACCCGACGGGCACTTTCACGGTTTATTCAAATGACCCGGGGCCCATCAAGGCCGACGATCTGCACCGGCGCATCGGCGAGCTCGATGTTCCGGCGTTGTCGCTCCCAAACAACCCGGCCGTTCAAATCTTCACGGCCGATCGCAACGGCGAGACGATTGGCGACGCGCGCCTCATCGCGGGCGATCGGATCGACTTCGGCGAAGTGCCGGCGAATCAATCGCGGTATGCGCGGGTAACAATTAAGAACGACGGCGTTCGACCCCTCGTGATTCAGTCGGTGTCGGTTGTAGCGAGTGAGCCGGCAACGGCATTCTCGATCAGCGGCACGGCGCCAGCGGCGAATTCGCGCGTGGTTCCATCGCGGAGCGCGGCCACGGGCGGCGCGCTTAACGAGATCACGTTTGACGTGAAGTACTTGTCGCCGTCGACGGCGCGTGCGAGCGGGAAGCTCGTCATCGTGTCGAACGACCCCGTGCGCCCGACGCACACGATCATCCTTGTGGGTGGCGCGATCACGTGCAATTTGGTTGCGACGCCGAGCCCGCTCGATTTCGGAGCGGTGGTGCGCGGGCAGAACGCCGAGCGCACGGTCACGCTCGAAAACCAGGGTGCGGCGAACTGCACGATCGACAGCATCGGGATGCAGCCGGGACAGAGCGCGGATTTGACGATCGTCCCGAATTCGACGTTCATCAACGGCGCCGCGCAGCCGGCCTCGTTTAACTTGGCGCCCGCGGGACGTGCGACATTTAAGGTTCGGTACGACTCGCGCGACGACACGGCGGACGTCGGGCACGTCATCGTGAAACATCGCGAGCCACAGCGCGACCTCGATATTCGTGTCGTCGGCACGCCGATCAACAACGCGCCGCCGGTTTGCGTTTGCCCAGCGAGCCCGATCGACACGGCACCGCTTCAGACGATTCAGCTCGACGGGTCGCGCTCGAACGACCCCGAGGGACGAACGCCGCTGACGTGCCAGTGGACATCGCTGTCGCGTCCGAACGGGTCGACCGAGCCGATCGGCAACGCGAATACCGCGCGGGCGTCGTTCTTCGTCGACCTCGCGGGCGACTACAAGTTCCAACTTCTCTGCAAGGACAACTACAACGCGGAATGCGCGCCGTGCACGGTCGATGTGCATGCGGTGCCGACCGACGACCTCCACATCCAGCTTGTGTGGGATACGCCGACGGTCGACGTCGACCTCCACTTGCTGCGCGCGGGCGCGACGACGACGTGGTTTGGCGCCGACGACTGCTACTTCGGAAACCGAACGCCGCAGTGGTTTACGCCGAGCTCGGCCGACAACCCGCGGCTCGACATCGACGACACGGACGGCTACGGCCCCGAGAACATCAACGTTCAGCGGCCAGCGGCAAGCCCCGCGAACCAGCCGTACAAAATCGGCATTCACTATTACTCGGATGACGGCATCGGCGCGACGCGCGCGACGGTGCGGGTCTACTGTTTTGGGACGCTCGCGGCTGAAAAGGGCCCGGTCTTTTTGCAGAAGACGAACAAGTGGTGGGACTTCGGGTCGATTGCGTGGCCGGGGTGCCAGCTGACGGTTAACGATCCGCCGCCCATCACCGACCGCTCGCCGTCAAATCCGCTCTTCCCGTAACGACTCCGTTTTCTTCCGACCACTCCGAACGAACTTCCCCCCGTCGACGAGCGACTCCTTTTACTCGTCATCGATTCGCGCCAATTTGGCGCTGGCAGTTTTGATTCCAAACGCCGCCCAACGACGGACGGCGCGGTCATGCTTAGAAACGCGCGTTTTTTAGCAATTCCATGTCGTCCCGGGGCTTTCACCATTGGAACGAGCGTTGCTCTTTACGAATTCGACACCACGTCCGGCCGATGGGAGGGACGATGAAACGAAGCAGACGCCTCAGAGTCACGTGCAATAAGGTCGTGGCAGCCTTCGCGCTCTTTTTCCTTTTGTCGTAGAGACGGGTTGCGGCTCGACACCCGTTGACCCAACGCAGGGTGGCTCGCCAAGTGCTGCCGGAGGGAGCGCGCCTGGAAACCCCGCGCCCGGCAATACTATCGGCGACCCAACGACGCCCAGCAGTCAGGCGCCCAACGACGACCCGCCTCCGAGCAGCTGCGACCTCGTCGCGACACCGAATCCGCTCGATTTGGAGGCGCTCGCGCGTGGACAGAACACCGAACGCACGGTCACGCTCAAGAACCAGGGACGATCGCCATGCAGCTGGGATCGAGCGCGGATCTGATGATCGTACCGAACTCGCTCGCTGTCGATGGCGTCGCGCAGCCCAACGGAGCCGATTGCCAACGCGAATACCGCGCGGGCGTCGTTTTTTGTCGACCTCGCGGGCGATTACAAGTTCCAACTCCTTTGCAAAGACAACGAGAACGCGGAGTGCGCGCCGTGCACGGTCGATGTGCATGCGGTGCCGACGGACGACCTCCACATCCAGCTCGTGTGGGATACGCCGACGGTCGACGTCGACCTCCACTTGCTGCGCGCGGGCGCGACGTTGTCTTGGTTTAGCGCGGACGATTGCCACTTTCAAAATCGCACGCCCGAGTGGTTCACGCCGAGCCGGTACGATGACCCGCGGCTCGACATCGACGATACGGACGGCTACGGCCCCGAGAACATCAACGTTCAGCAGCCGACGGCGAGCCCCGCGGACCAGCCGTACAAGATTGGCGTTCACTACTATTCGAACGATTACATCGGCGCGACGCGCGCAACCGTGCGCGTCTACTGCATGGGGACGCTCGCGGCTGAAAAAGGCCCGGTCCTCCTCGAGAAGACGAACAAGTGGTGGGACTTTGGGTCGATCGCATGGCCCGGGTGCAACGTCACGGTCAACGATCCGCCGCCCATCACCGACCGCTCGCCGTCAAATTCGCTCTTCCCGTGAGACAAACCGTACTCTCGCCTTCAGAAGCCAACGAAAAACCGCGATTTGTCCGATGCGGGCCTGCCTCGGATATTTCTCGTGGATCGCATAAAGCCCCCGTGGTCTTGACTTAGTTCACAAGTTGGTCAACTATAAAGGCATGTTGAAGCTCAATATTTTTGAGGCCAAAACGCATCTTTCGCGTCACATCCGACGTCTCGCCGCTGGCGAAACAATACTGCTCTGCCGTCGCAATGTCCCAATCGCCGAGATTCGTCCGCTGCGCCTTCCAACAAACAAGGCGCGCCCCATTGGGCTGCTCAAGGGACGCTTCAAGCTGGGGAGTGGCTTTTTTCGCGGGCTCCCCGATTCCGTCATTGCGGATTTCGAGGGTCGAGGTTCGTGAGAATCCTTCTCGACACGTGCACCTTCCTTTGGATTTCGGTCGACAGTCCGAAGCTCTCGAAGGTCGCTCGGAGCGCATACTTGGATGTCGCGAACGAGGTGTTTCTCAGCGTCGCGTCTGCGTGGGAAATCAACGTAAAGAACGGCATCGGCCGCCTGCCCCTCCCGATGCCGGCGGAACGCTTCGTGGCCGACGTTCGGCGCCGCCACCAGATCGAGACTCTTCCGATCGACGAGGAATCTGTGCTCGCGATTGGGCGGCTCGAAAAGCTGCACCGCGATCCGTTTGATCGACTCCTGGTCAGCCAGGCCATTGTCCATGGCATGCTCCTCCTGACACCGGATCCGCTCATCGCCCAGTACCCGGCGCGGCAACTCTGGTGAGCACGACCATGCGAAGTGACATCATCAAGGCCGACTTTTTTAAGCGCATCGGATATTCGACGGTGTGGGAAGACGAGCGCGTCATCAGCGAAGGGCTCGCGCCGCGGGATGGCGACCGGGTGCTGTCGATCACATCGGGCGGCTGCTTCAGCTTGCAGTTTCTCGCGCTCGGCGCCGGTGAAGTCGTCTCGCTCGATTTCAATCGCAATCAGAACGCTCTCCTCGAGCTCAAGGTCGCCGCGGCGAAAAAGCTTCCTCACACGGATCTCTGGGAATTCCTTGGACTCGCGCCGTCGCGAAGTCGTCTCACCACATTCGAGCGGCTTCGCGAAGCGCTGTCCCCGTGGGCGCGCGATTATTGGGATCGAAATTTGAAACTCATCGAGCGCGGCGTCGGCGTCGCGGGGAAACAGGACCAGTATTTCCACTGGCTCGGGCGATTCTTAACCCTGCTGCAAGGTCGCCGTCGCGTGCGCGCCTTTCTTTCGTGCCCGGACGCAGAGGCACAGCGCCGTTTCTTTGACGACGAGTGGACATCGTTCGCGTGGCGGCGTTTTTCGGATGTCGCGTTCAGCCGCTTCGTCCTCGATCGCGCGTTCCATAAAGACCATTTTGCCTATTCGCGCGAAACAGACCCAGCGGTCGCGATTCGACGCGCAGCGGAGCATGTCCTTCGCGACGTTCCCGTGTGGGACAACTTCTACCTTTACTATCTCTTCAAGGGGACCTACCCAACGAACGAGCTCTGCCCCGCGTGGCTCCGCGCCTCGACGTACGCCACTCTTCGTCAACGACTCCACCGCCTCACGATCGAAACCGGCGAGCTTGAGCAGTTTATCTTCTCGCAGCCCGACGCTTCAATCGATTGCTTCAATTTCTCAAACATCTTCGATTGGGTTTCGGTTGAAAACTTCGCGAAGCTGCTGCGCGAGGTCGTGCGCGTTGCGCGGCCCGGCGCGCGGCTTTGCTACTGGACGAACATCGTTAACACGAAGCGCGAAATCGACCCGAAGCAAATCCCCGAAATCCGGGAAGATCGGACGCTCGCCGAAAAAATCTTTGCGGCGAATCGCACGCCGGGCTACTCGTCGGTCGTCGTCGCGCGCGTCGAGAAATAGGAGAAGATCACGGAGGAATTCACTTGAAGCCGCCAAAAAGCAGTTCGCTGTAGCGCATGGCAAAGCTGCGACCAAAAACGCGGCGAAGTCGTTTCCCAAAGGGGGCCCGTTCTGCGAGTGAGCGCGCGTGATCGCGCACCTTCTCACCATCAACCCGCGGCAGGGATCTCGTGTTTAACGTGACGAGCGTACGAACGAGCAGCGTCCGCACCGCGCGAAAAACCGTTTCCGCTTCGGCCGGCCTCGCACGAACCGAAAACCCTTCGCCACTCGCGAGCGGTGCGAGCCAATCGGGTGCTGGAAGCGATTCGTGTCCGGCCAAAATGTCAGTCAACGCTCCGAGATCGCCGAGCGTCGCGGGCCCGACCATCCAAGCATTCGCAGAGACCCGCGCCGGGAAGCAAAAAAGGTCCGACAAAAACCAGGGCGCCGCGCCACTCCGTGGGCGCATTGAAATTGTAACGCCATCGATCATGGGAAGCGCGCGAACCCGCGATACGACGACGCGGTCGTGATGTTCGGTCTCGAACAGTCGCGTCCGGCATGTCCAGAGCGGAAAGCGCAGCGAACGGGCGCGCGATAACGACAGGGGCAGCGGCTTGTCGAGCAGATGGATGTAGCCGCGCATCGATTCGAACACGCGGCGCTCGATCCACCCAACGTCGACGCCGGTGCGCTCGCGGAGCCGATCCCAAAGTGAGGGGTTCACGGTGTCGTGTCGTACCTGGGGTGCGAAAGCGGTGTCAAGGCAAAGAACGGAATAATCCCGTGCGCATCTGCGGTAGGTCAACTTGGCGGCAAACTTCGAGATTCGGACGACAGCCGTTTGAGCCTCTGGTACCTTTAGAGGAAGCATGTTGGCGCAGAGCGATAACGTTATCGTTTCGTTCGCAAGAAAAGTTCGGGCGGTGGCGGTTCGCCGTGTGCTCGCCAACGCGACGCTGATTCTCATCCTCGTCGCCGCGGCCGCATTCTTAGCAACGTACGCCATCGGTGATTCGTCAGGCGTGTCATCGGCACTCGTCGCGTCGGTCCGTGGCGTCGTCGTCGTTCTTGCCTCGCTCGCGGCCGTTTGGGCGATCGGGAGCTGGGTGCAGTCACGGCGCGCGCGCTTCGTCGGCGATCGGCTTCGCCCCGCGCACGGTGCATTTGCCGGCCACCTTCGCTCGGCGCTCGAACTCAGCACGCCCGCGCAGACAAAAGACGTCGACGGATTCTCGCCAACGCTCATCGGCGCTCATATTCGCGCGGTCGAGCTTGAGGCCGAAACCGTCAACATTGAGCGACTCTTCCCCGCGCCGCGCTACCGACTTTGGGCCATCGTCCTCGTGCCGACCGTTGCCGCGTGTTTTTTTATCGCCGGCCTCGGTCCGAAAGCGGCTGCGGAGGCGTGGCTCCGGCTTCTCGGCCTCGCGTCACCGCCTGCCGCCTCAACACGCGCTGTCATTGCGGACCGTGCGATCGTCCACGATTTGACGCTGCGGCTCAAATACCCCGCGTACATGGCGAAGGCGCCGCGTGCCATCGACGGGTCGACCGGCGACGTTCAAGCGCCGATTGGCACGGTCGTTGATGTTTCAGTCCGTGCCGTCTCTGCGCCCGGACCGCGTGACACGCTGGTTCTCGATCGCGACGGCGACGAAACACGATTCTCGCGCAGCCACGACGCGCGCTTCACGGCTTCATTCGTCGTCCGGCAATCCGGGCCGTATCGCATCGGGCTGCGATCGCCGCAAAGCCGTGACACAACGTGGGATCCAACCGACCGTCAAATCCGGGTTGAGCCCGATCGAGACCCAACGGTATCGATCGCCGCGCCTGGACCGCACCTGGAGGTATCACCGAAGCAAAGGGTCGACGTCTCTTTTCGCGCGTCCGATGATTATGGGCTTCGATCGTTGGAGCTCGAGGTATGGGAGGTTGGTTCGGCGCCGAAGCGATCGCGCGTTCGAACGTTTGCGGTTCCGCCGCGCGAAGCCGACGGAACGATCGCGCTCGATGTCGCGCTCTATCGGCCCCGCGCGGGAGTCCCGCTTCATTATCGCTTCATTGCAACCGACAACAACACGCTGTCGCCCGGCACGGGCTCATCGTCCACGCACACCCTCCTCGTGGTTTCGCCACGCGAGAAGCATCGTCGCCTTCTCGACCGCGCCCGACGCGCTTGGGAATCGCTCGTCGAAATCTTGGGAGATCGGCTCGAGCACGTTCTACCGCTTGTGATTGACGCAGAGCTCCTGACGAAGATTCGCGCGACCAACAAAAAAACAGCAACGCTTGCGGAGGGTCTCAGCGAGCTGGCGAAGGCGTTCGCAGAACTTCCGCCTCCAAAAGCGGAGCGCGCGGTGGCCGCGAGAATTGACGCGACGCTCGCACGAATCGCGGGACGTTTGAAAGCACAAGCCGCCAAATGGCATGACCCGACGGAACGGCGCGAGCGACGGTCACTCTTTGACCTCCGCGCATCGACGGTTCCCGCGCTCGAAGAC
>JACPTQ010000001.1 GCA_016192705.1 Deltaproteobacteria bacterium
ATCTGACCTTCCTGGGCAAAAACTCTTATTTCGCGGAAAAGTGCGCGACGTCTACGATCTCGGCGACGCCTTACTCATCGTGGCGACCGATCGCCTGTCGGCCTTCGACGTTGTTCTCCCAACGCCGATTCCAGGCAAGGGCGAAATCCTGACGCAGCTCTCGAACTTTTGGTTCGCGAAGCTCGCGAGTGCGTCCCCCAATCACCTAACGGGTCGGCCCGTTCGCTCCGTCCTCAATGATGAAAGCCTCGCCGCACGTTACGCCGACCGATCGGTTGTCGTGGCGAAAGCGGAACCGCTCAAGGTCGAAGCGATCGTGCGCGGCTACTTGGCTGGCTCCGGGCTCATTGAATATCGTGAAAAAGGGAGCGTGAGCGGGATTGCGCTTCCGCCCGGTCTTCGCGAGGCCGATCGACTCCCCGCGCCCATTTTCACGCCGTCGACAAAGGCGCCTCGTGGGACGCACGATGAGAACATTTCGTTTGACGCGGCGGCGCGCATCGTTGGCGGTTCGATCCTCGAGGAAGTTCGCGCGCGCAGCCTCTCCTTATATAAGGAGGCGGTCGCCTGGGCGGAATCGCGTGGCATCCTACTTGCGGACACGAAGTTTGAATTTGGGCTGCTCGGAGGGAATCTTACGCTCATTGACGAAATCCTGACGCCCGACTCGTCGCGATTCTGGCCGGCCGCGGGCTACACCCCGGGGCATTCGCAGCCGAGCTTTGATAAGCAGTTCGTACGGGACTTCCTCCTCTCATTGAAGTGGAACAAACAACCTCCTGGGCCGGTTTTGCCGCACGATGTCATTCGTAAGACTCTTGCGAAGTACCGCGAGGCGCTGGAGCGACTTTCGCGGTAACCTGTTGCGGCAACCCGTTGAATTTATTTGGGTCGCGGGATTGAATTTTTTGGACCCACGCGCGTCTAATAGGTGGTAGATGGTGGGATATTCGCCGGAGGGTCTGTTGTGAATCGGGCGCACAAGCCGTATGATTATCCATGCCGGATTCGCGAGCCCAGAAATGGAGATTAGGCGGCCAAAAGCTTGACACGGGTGAGGCCACCCAATAGCATCGCGAACACTGTTAACCCTTTTCGTACTTTCGTATCCGAGAGTAGGAGCCCCAGGGCAGACAGGGATGCATGTGCGACCGTCACCGAAGAGGTTCGGGGGCGGCATGTTGGTTGCTCCTCGTCCGACCAAGGCGGTGCGTCAGGCGGCGCGTCGACCGAGGGTGGATGAAGAGAGTTTTGATTGGTTTGAGGGTTAAGTAGAGTCTGTGAAACAGGGCGGTGTGGGCGTTTCGGCGTCTTCACCGTGGTGGTTTTGGGAAACCTAGGAGGAAACGAATGAAACGGTTATTGACGGTTGCCGCGGTTCTTACGATGTCGAGTGGCGCGGCGCTCGCGAAGCAGGGCGATTTTAGCGTCGGCTTCGGGTTAGGGTACGGCTTTCAATACTTTCCAAAGCAGACGGTCAATGGCGTCGAGACGCCGTCAGGCGTGAAGCCGGGCGCCCTCGATTTCATCGTGCCGATCATGTACGAGTGGCGACAGAACATGGCGCTCTCGCTCGAGCTCTTGGGCGCGATGAACACGTCGGAAGATGCGGCGAACAACGAGATCAACACGACGACGAACACGAAGACCAAGGCGAAGATCGTTGGGTCGCGCCCTGGTATCTTCCTGTACTTAGGCGATGACCGCGGCTATCGGAAGATGGGCGCATCGCGGCTTTACCTGCGCGCGGCCGTTCCGCTCGAGTACAACGTGACGACGGGCGAACTCCAGTTCGGGTTCCTCGTGGGCGCTGGGCTCGAGTTTAACTACAAGAGCTGGGGGCTCTGGGGCGAGGTGCTCGCGGTCCCGGCGTTCTACAAGGCGGGTGGCGAGAATCGGTTCTACTTGCCGATGGAGTTCCACGCGGGCGCGATCCTGCACTTCTAGTGTGACGCGATCGTCGTTGTGCGGCGAGTCAGCGACGACGAACCGAAACGACATAAGACGGCGGGTTAAGAGCCCGCCGTTTTTTTTCGCGAGAACCGCCAGCGCCACCAGTAATGAAAGAGGTCGCGGGTCGCGCGGGCGATGACTTTGGGCTTGCCGCCGGCGGCTTCGCCGTGTTCGCGCGGGACGTAGCCAATTTCGACTTCGGTCAGACGAAAGCCGGCGTCGCGCGCCTTGATGCAAATCTCCGCTGTGATGAAGACGCTGCCATATTCGACGTCGAACTTTTCGAAGATGGCGCGGCGGTACATGTGAACGTAATTGAATTGGCGCTGCGGCATGGCGAACAGAAGTTTCACGAGGCCGATGTAAACGACGGAGCTGAATTTGCGCCGGAGCGAGTAGTCGCGGCGGTCGGAGCGAAGGCCGACGACCACGTCCGCGTGTTCGGCGGCGGCGATGTAACGTGGAAGATGATCGAGATCGATGGCGATGTCGGCCGGGATAAAGATGATCCAATCGCCGCGTGCTTCGCGGATACCCGTCTTGACGCCGCTTCCGGGGCCGAGGTTCTGCGGGTGTCGAATCAGACGGATTCGCCCGTCGCGTGTCTGAAAACCCTCAACAACGGCCGCCGTGCTGTCCGTCGATCCATCGTCGACGACAAGAACCTCAAAATCGCGGGCGTAAAGTGCGGCCTTTTCAAGGATAGAGGGAAGATGCGTGCGCAGATTCACCTCTTCGTTGAACGCGGGGATGAGAATCGTTAGGAACACGCGATCACTTTATCAAAGCCACGAGTCGCGTACAGGAAACCCTGGTTCCCGGATAACGGGGAAGATTTGAGTGGGGCGGGCGGGGTCTGGGCTCGCTCCGGCTCGCGGAAGTCCTCGGGTCTGATATGAAATGTGAGTCTGCACGAATTGAATCAAACATCACGAGAACGGCAATCCCACGCTCCATCGGCACCTCATCCCCTGCACAAAGGTGCGCTACGGGCTGCAGCGCGATATCGGCTGGGACCGCTGAGCTTTCACGTGCCTCTGAACTTCCGATCAATCGCACGTCTTAAGTCAGACCCGAGGACGTCGGCGCGCCGAAGCGGCCCCCGCCGATCCTACGCACAGAAGAGAACTGGTCGCTTATCCGGGGATCAGAGTACAGGAAAGCGTGCGGCGTCGGGCGCGTTGAAATGCCACCACTCGGTGGTGATGGCGCGAAAACCCGCGCGCAGCATGGCGCGCCGCAGTCGCTCGCGGTTCTTTTTCGCGACGACCGGAAGATCGCGGGCGCGGGCGTGCGCGCGCGGCGAAAACTCGTCGTGTGGCGTTGGCATCTCAACTTCGTGTCCGCTCTCATCGACGAGCGTCACGTCGATGGCGGCGCCTCGGTTGTGGTTCGACCCCTTCGCAGGATTTCCGACGTAGCGTTCATCGGGGACGAGCCTCCACATCTCGCGCTGAACCGACAATGGGCGGTAGCAGTCCCAAACCTTGATGCGCAGTCGGTGTGCCGAAAGGAAGCGCTGCGCGCGGGCGAGACGTTTTGCCGTTTCGGGGCGCAAAAGGCAGCGTGCACCGGCCGGATAAACGGCGCGCTTTAAAAAGTTGTCCGCGGTTGCGTAGCGAAGGTCAACGACGAGGTTCTTGACGACCGTCGCTGCGTCGACGAGGCCAGCGTTGCGCGCCGCGCGAGGCGCGGATACGGCGGCCAGCGGGAGAAATGATAACCCTGCAAGGCACGCGGCCGTCGCGGTGAGAAAAGGTGGCGCCCTCATCGCTCGCGAAATCTACGCGCGTGGGCGAACGTTGGCGCGAATCCAATCGACGATAGCCGTCGATGACGTGCCGGGCGTGAAGACTTCAGAAATCCCCATCGTCTTGAGGTCGGCGATGTCCTCAGCCGGGATGATTCCGCCCGCAAAGACGACGATCGATTCGCCGCCTTGCGCGCGCAGGAGCCCCAAAACTTTTGGCAACAATACGTTGTGAGCGCCCGAGAGAATCGAAAGCCCCACGGCGTCGACGTCCTCTTCGAGCGCGGCCCGTGCGATCATCTCAGGTGTTTGGTGAAGCCCCGTATAAATGACTTCGAACCCGGCATCGCGAAGGGCGCGCGCGACGACTTTCGCACCGCGATCGTGCCCGTCAAGGCCCGGTTTCCCAACGAGGATCCGAATCCGTCTTTCACTTGTCGTCGACATCGGGCAACGGGATAGCGAAGTTGCGCGCGCTTGTCAAAGCGGCGTCGCTCTCACTCCGACAGCGGTCGCTTGGTACGACGCGCCGACCGCACGCGCGGCGGCGGTTCGGTCTCACGAACGCCTTCATCGGGCGTCATTCGCGCTTCGCGGGCGCCGTTGGGAAACTCGCGCGACACTTCGCGCGATGGCTCCATCCCGCGTGACGGCGATGCCACGCGGCGCTTCTGAGGCACTGGCGGCTCGTGCAACTCCGCGTCGGAGTCGATCGCCTCGTCCTTCGCGTCATCGGCCTCGTCGGCGCCTTCATGTTCGGCGGCTTCGTCGTCGCCAGCGGCTTTCGGCATTCGCGCTTGGACGAGTAAATAGAGAACGCCGTACGCCATGACCGCCATGATCCCAAGCAGCACCCAGACGAGCACCATGGGATTCGCCCAGAGCAGTGCGATGATGAGGATAAGCCCCAGCAAAAGACCGCCGGTGATGAGATGGGCACGGCCCTTGCGGGTCATGTCCATCGTTGTAACACCCGCCCATTCGGCGGTTCAAGTTTTCCTCTTAGAGCATGCGAATAAGGTGCTCTTTGATCTTCTCGCGCATGTCGGTGTCGCGACAACTCTTCAGTGCGCGCTCCCACATCTCGGCGGCCTTATTGACGAACCCGAGCTTTTGATAAAGAACGGCAATCGTTTTGAGCGCGGCGAAAAACTCGGGCGCCAGCGCAATGGTGCGCTCATACTCGGCGATCGCTTGATAGATGAGCTTCTTTTCAAAATAGAGGTTCGCGAGCAGGAACGAAATCTTCGGCGACATCGGATCGATTGCGCCCGCCTGTCGTATCGTCTGAATCGCGTCGTCCGTCTTGCCTTCTTTGTGAAGCGCAATCGCCTGGCCGTAAAGCGCCTCCGCATCGCGCGAAATATTCTCCTGTCTCTCGGCGGTGGGTTGCGCGGCGCGCCCTTCGAGCAGCGCTTTAACGGATTGTAAAAGCATCGCGACGTTGAACGGCTTTTCGATGTAGCAGTCCGCGCCGTAGAGCTTTTTGACGTCTTCCTCGAATCGCCACCCGCGATAAACGGCGCTCAGCATAATGACAGGAATGTGGCCAAACCGCTGACTTTGCTTGACCTTGCGGCAGACGTCGAAACCGTGCACTTCGGGGAGCATCGCGTCGAGCAAAATCAAGTCAGGATGAACCGCCTTGATCATTTGCAGGGCTTGTAATCCGCGGTCTGCGGCGAGAACTTCGTGCCCCGCTTTCTCCATGATCGTCGTGAGCATCTTCGAAATCTCTTCGTCATCTTCGATCACGAGAATGCGCCGCCGCGACGCTCCGGTACGCTGGACTGGCTGCGCGAGGCGCTCGTCAAACACCTCCTCGTTGATGGTAAGCCGAGAAAACGTCACGTTGGGCGGGTCGATGCGCGCGGCAGCCGCGGCTTTGGCGGCCATTTCAGCGGTCACAATTTCGAGGTAGCCGTTTGGTCCTTGGCGCGTCGAACCCATGTCGACTTCGTTGCCGACGAGAAACTCCTGGTGCGACTGAACGCCGAGCGTGTAAACGCGGTCGATCGTGTCGCGCACGGTTGCCTCAACCGCAACGTGCTCGATGATTCGCTTGCCCGTCACAAATTGAAGCTCGTTCAACACCTGCAGGTCGTGTGGATTCGCCATCGCGACGATGAGCGCACCGCCATCGACCATCGCCGGCAACACCGTGTATTTGAAGGCGATGTCGCGCGGGACAAGCTGAGATGTGGCGATGCGGATGATCGACTTACCGATGTGGACCGCCGGCACGCCGTACTGTTTCGACAAGTAAATGGCAAGCGATCGTTCGGGGAGAAAACCCATCGCGAGACAGTGCGACGCAAAGCGACCCCCGAACCGCTTCTGCATGCCGAGCGCGCTGCGAAGCTGCATCTCGTCGATAAGGCCGTCCTCAAGGAGGAGTTGCCCAAGCGACTTTTTCGCCTTTGTCATCGATCTCTTTGAATCATAGCAACTGCGCGAAAACCCAGTCAAACTCTTGCCCAGTTGACTTCTCACGTCCACGAGGTGATGAATATCGATCCATGGATACCCTCGATCGAAAGATTCTGAATCGTTTACAGGCGGACATCCCGTTCGTTGCTCGACCCTTTGCCGAAATTGCCACGGCGCTCGATTCGTCGGAAGACGAAGTCTTAAGGCGCGTCGAACGACTCAAAAAGGAGGAGCGCGTCATCCGCCAGATTTCCGCGATATTCGACACGCGAAGCCTGGGTTACGCGTCGAGCCTCGTCGCCGCTGCGGTTCCAGCCGCGAGCGTTCAGCACGCCGCGCAAGTCTTGAACGGGCACCCCGGTGTTTCGCACAACTACGAGCGCGACAACCGTTTCAACATCTGGTTTACGATTGCGGTGCCGCCTGAGAGTTCGCTCGAAAAAACAGTTGCCCGTCTCGGCGAACTCGCGCGGGTTGAGACGATTCGAACTCTCCAGACGCTCCGGCTTTTCAAGATCGCCGTCAAGCTCGACGTCGCTGAAGAGCGGGCCATCACGGCAAAAGACGACGATGAGTCACCGTACAGCGACGAAAAACGCAGCGCCCCGCGTCAACTCACGGCCGACGACCGCGTGTTCATTCGGGAAATGCAGCGCGACATCGACCTCGTGGCGCAGCCATTTGATCGCGTCGCAGATGCGCTGGGGGTGTCGCTTTCCGCGCTTTTTGGGAAGGCCGAGAGTTTGCAAAAAGAGGGTGTCATGCGACGTTTCGCGGCCATATTGCGGCACCAGAAGGCTGGATTTGTTGCGAATGGAATGGGCGTCTGGAAGGTGCGCGGCGCACAGATTGCGGAGGTCGGTGCAAAATTTGCCGCCTACCAGGCCGTTTCTCATTGTTACGAGCGCCCAGTCTACGCGGACTGGCCGTATGCGGTGTTTTCGATGATTCACGGAAAGAGTGAGGCGGCCGTTCGCGAAATTGCTGCGACCATGTCGAAGGAGACAGGTGTGTCGGAGTACGACATCTTGTTTTCGACGCGCGAATTCAAAAAGACGAGGGTGCAGTACTTCACGGACGATACCCCGAACTGGGAAGCGAGGTTCATGAATGGCCCGTGATGCGTCGTCCCCACAGCCGATCGATGTGACCCTCGACGCGGAAGTTCGGCGCGGGCGGCGCGATCGCAATCTGTACGTCGCAATCACGGTTCTCGTGCTGGTTGCGGGACTGCTTTACCTTGCGGTGTCGGGCCTCGGGTCGGGGTCACGGTGGGACTTGACGGTGTCGCAGGCGGCGGCGCGCATCGGCGAGTTCAAGGCGGCGGATGTGCGGGTGCGCGGGAAGTTGGTCGACGATTCGCTCGCGCGGATGCCGGGTGAGAAGTTTGGCGTCACGTTTGCGATGTTTACGGAAGGGGATCGGATTCACGTCGATTACTACGACAAGGCACCCGACCCGCTCGTCAACGGCGCCGAGGTGACGGTCGAAGGGAAATTCAAGGACGACGGGCGATTCCTAGCGACGCGTGTTTTTGCGAAGTGCCCGTCGAAGTATGAGGGGAAGGGAAAGCCGGGGCCGGGGTACGGAGGGAAGCGAACAGGCGCAGGGTATCCGGGTAGCGGGTTTCCGGGCGCGGGCGCGCGTTGAGGCGGTTGTGGCGAATTTAGGTTACATCGTTCTGCTCGTCGCGTTCTTCTTCGGGACGTACACAGTTTTTTTGGCCGCGAACGCGGGGTTCGGCCGCAAAGAGCAGCTTTACGTTGCCGCGCGGTACGGCGTCTTTGCGGTCGCGGGACTCATGTCGGCCGCCGCTTTCGCGCTCCTCTACGCGTTTGCGACGCACGACTTCACGATTCGTTACGTATGGCAGCATTCGGACTCGACGATGCCGATGTTCTACAACATGCTTGCGCTGTGGGGCGGGCAGGAAGGGTCGCTTCTTTTTTGGGCGTGGATCCTGTCCCTCTTTTCGGCGGTCGTCGTCGTTCAGAATAAGAATCGCCACCGTGACTTAATGCCGCACGTCATCTGGATTCTCCAGGCGATCGTGCTGTTCTTCACGGTGCTCATGGTGTTCTCGGCAAATCCGTTTCACCCGTTCGCGGAGTTCGATTCCGCGGCGGCGCTCGATTTGCCACTTCGCGGGCGCGGATTAAATCCGCAACTTCAAACGCCCGTTATGGCGATCCATCCGCCGATGCTTTACTTCGGCTACATCGGATGGACGATTCCGTTTGCGTTTGGGATCGCGGCGCTCATCACGCGGCGGAGCGACGCCGAGTGGACAAAGACGACGCGGCGATGGGCGCTGGTCGCGTGGATCTTCTTGACCGTCGGGAATTTGCTCGGCTCGTATTGGGCCTACACGGAGCTTGGGTGGGGTGGCTTTTGGGCGTGGGACCCAGTTGAAAACGCGGCACTCATCCCGTGGTTCACGGGGACCGCGTATCTCCACTCGATTCAAATTCAGGAGCGTCGCGGCATTTTGAAGATTTGGAACGTCGTGCTCGTGACGCTTTCGTTCGTCTTGACGGTGTTTGGAACGTTTCTCACGCGCAGTGGCTTTGTCAATTCGGTGCACTCGTTCGCGAAATCGGACATCGGTTTTTATTTTCTCTTTTTCCTGGCGGTCGTTCTTCTGGGTGCGTTCGGCCTCATCATCGCGCGCCGAGATGTCCTCAAGGCCGAGGCGCGGATCGACTCGCTCGTGTCGCGTGAATTCGTTTACCTCCTGAACAACATCTTACTCCTGGGTTCTGCTCTCGCGGTGCTCGCAGGGACGATTTGGCCGCCGCTCTCAGAGCTTATCCTCAATTCGCCCATCACCATTGCCGAGCCATGGTTCAACCGCGTGATGGCGCCGATTGGAATTCTGCTCCTTTTTCTCGCTGGGGCCGGTCCGCTTTTTCCGTGGCGGCGCGCATCGAAGGGCTTTTTTATGAAGCAGGTCCTTTGGCCGACGATTGCCGCCCTCGTCATGGCCGGTGCGACGGTGGCGCTTTGGACGACGCTTTTCCCGTTGTCGCCGGTCGTCGCGTGCGCAACCGACGCCGTGTGTGGGCCGGGTCGCCACTGCGCGGACGGCACTTGCGTTCGTGATACTTCGATCGCCGCGGTGCTGGCCGTCGCGTGCGTCGTTTTCCTCGTTGTCACCGTGTTGCAGGAGTATGCGCGAGGGACGCGCCTTCGAATGAAAAACACCGGAGCGCGCGTCGCATCGGCTGTCGGCGGTCTTGTCGCGCGCGCGCCGCGACGATTCGGCGGCTACATCGTCCACGTCGGATTTGCGTTTTTGTTCATTGCGTTTGCGGGGCAGTGTTTCAAACAGGAGTTCACTGCGACGATGAAGGCCGGGGAAACCGTGTCGTTTGCGGGGCACTCGATTCGGCTCGACCGCGTTGAGACGTACACCGACACGCATAAGCGGGGCGCGATCGCGCACATTTCGCTCTTCGATGGAAACGAGCTTGTCGCGACGCTTGCACCCGAAGACCGCGTCTACAATTCGCAGGACAACCCGAAATCAACGGAAGTCGATATCCACTCGACTTTGTGGCGCGACCTTTATTTCATTTTGCGCGGGGTTGGCGGACCCGCGGCGGCGCCGACGATCGCCGACATCAAAGTTTACTACAACCCGATGATGCTCTTTTTGTGGTTGGGCGGCGTTGTGATGGTGCTCGGGACGATCGTTTCGATCATGCCGGTCATGACGCGGGCCACGGTGCCCGTGAGGCGAAAGTCGCTCGCGCCGGTGCCGACGGTGGCCATCATTATTGTTGTTGCGATTCTTTCGCTCATCGGAATTGGGGTCGCGTCAGCGCGAGCGGAGGAGCCGCGCGAACGTGAGCGCGTGGTGCAGGCTGCCGAGACGCGAGATCCGCGCGCGCAACGCGTTGACGATGCGCTCATGTGCCCGTGCCCCGACTGCAACTTCTCGAAGATTCTTGCGAGGTGCGGATGCGGCAAAGCCGAAATGCATCGCGAGCGAATCGGAAAGCTGGTCGCAGCCGGGAAGAGTCCCGACGAGATCATCGCGATGTACCTCAAAGAGTTTGGCGGGCGTGTTCTTGCGGTGCCGGTTGCGACGGCGGCGAACACGATGGTTCGGGTGTTGCCGTACGTGGCGATTGGGCTCGCTCTCTTACTGGTTGTGGGGCTTGCGCGCGTTTGGATCAAGAGGAGCGCCAAAGAGGCGCGCGGTGATGGCCGTCGCGTCGAACCTGGGCCGGGCGCTTTGCCTGCGACGACGCCGCCATTTGACGAGAGATTTGAACGCGACCTCAAGAGGATCGATCGATGAAGTCGGTTTCCGCGCGGCAGCTCGTTTATCTTTCGATGGGGTTCGCCTGGCTTGCGTCGTGGCTTGCGGCCGGACCGCTCCTTTCGCTCTTGCGTGATGTTGGTTTCGTTTTGCCTCGCGGGCTTGTTTTGTCGTCAGGCCTCTCGGAGCTGCTTTTTTCGCTCTTGTCGCTGTCCGCGATTTTGGCGGTCTGGGCTTTGGGTGGGTTGCTCGTGCGACCGTTTCGCAAGGGGACTGTTTTTCGCGACGAGCCGGCCGACGTCGTTTTGCGCGCAGAGTTGAATGAGCGAAAGTCGCGGCTCCTTCTTGCCATGCGGGAGCTCGATTTTGATGGCGCAACGGGCAAGGTGAGCGACGAGGACCGTGCGATTCTTGGAGATCGAATCCGGCGCGAGGCCGCGGAGGTTTACGCGGAGCTTGATCGCCTTGAGCCGGTTCAAAGATACCGGGCGGAAATTGAACGCGACGTGGCTGAAATTTTGGCGAGAGGTGGGCCGGCGTGATGGGCGTTACGGCGCTAACGATCGCTCGGATTCATATCCTGCTTGCGTTTCGCGGCGACGTTGTGTCGGTCAAGGAGTGGCTTTTTTTAGAAAATGCGACGCAGGCGCCGATTGAGGCGAGGGCGCCGATGCCGCTTCTCGAGGGAGCGGTGCGGGCGAAGATGACGGACGGTCCAGTGCCGTTTGCGCGCGTGGAATCGGGCAAGGGTGCCGCAGCCGTGGTTTTTACTGGGCCGGTTCCGCCCGGGCAGACAAAAATTGAGGTCGAATACGAGCTGCCGCGCAAGGCCGGGATGAAGTTTGTGAAGGCGATGCCGTACGCGGCGAAAGCGGTCGTGCTCATGAGCGAAGAGACGGAGGTTGATGTCGTCGGGCCGGAGGTCCAGGCGTCGAGTGTTCGTCGGATGGGCGAGGGGCTTTCGCTCCTTGTGGCGCGGCGGAGTCCCGTCGCGGCGGGCGGCACGATTGAGTTTGAGTTTAAGGGGACGCCGAAGCCGCTTGCGCAAACACCTGGGCCGGTTGCGCCTCCGTTGCCCGCGAGTGCTGGCGAAATGGCGGGAGCCGGGAGTGGGGCGTCGATGTCGAGTGGCGGAGGCGGCGCGCGGGCGGCGGGCGAGCCAAAGCCAGGCCCCGTGCGGGATTGGCGGCAGCTTCGATGGCTCGTGGTGCTCGCGCTCTTTGGGGCGTTCTATGTGGCGATTTATTTGGGCGGACGGCGTCGTGCTGAAGCGGAACGGTTGGCCGCGCTCGAAGTTGACGACGAGAGGCGTGCGTTGCTCGCGAAGTTGGCGGAGCTCTCGCGACGGGGGACTGAAACCGATGCGGACAAATCTCGCCGCGAGCGGCTCATCGCGCGGCTCGCCGAGATTTACGACCGCCGAGACGAGACCGGACCTCGGGGCGTCTCGGGTTGACGCTCTCGATCGACGGAGTTTCTAAATCGTACGGTCCGGGCGTCGTGGCGCTTCGGCCGTTCACCCTTGAAGCCAAGGCCGGCGAGACGGTTGTGCTGACTGGGGCGAACGGCTCCGGAAAAACGACGCTCTTGCGAATCATCGCGGGGCTCGCGCGCCCATCGAGCGGCTCGATTCGATTCGGTGGGTTCGACACGCGCGACCTCGGGCGGGCTTTTGGCCGCCGCGTCGCTTATCTCGGGCACGATCCCGCGCTCTATCGTGAGCTCACGGCGCGCGAAAACGTCGATCTCGCGGTTGCCTTGAAGGGTGAGGTCAACCGAGGCGCGGCGGACGCCCTCACTGCGGTTGCGCTCGACCCTGATGACACGCGCCCGGTCGGCGCCTATTCGCGCGGAATGAAGCAGCGCGTTGCGTGGGCGCGCATTTTAGCTACGAACGCTGAAGTCGCCCTTCTCGACGAGCCGTTTACCGCGCTCGATCACGCATCGACCGCGCGCGTGCTCACCGCGCTCGGCGACTGGCTTCGCGCGCGTTCCCGCATCACGTTTATCGCGACACACGCGCTTGAACCCGTTTCGGCACTTGGTGCTCGGTTCGTAGAGCTGCAAGGGTTCGGCGGACCATCATGACCTCGCGCGAACTTTTTTTCGTTCTTCTGAAAAAAGATTTTCGCGTGGAGCTTCGCGCGCGCGACGCGCTGTTCACGGCGTTTTTCTTCTCGATTGTGGCGATCGTTGTTTTCACGTTTGCCATCTTCGAGCCCCAAACCGCCGCGCGCTTGGTCAATGGCCTCGTCTGGGTTGCGACGACGTTCGCCGCGACGTTTCTTTTCTCGCGCTCTTTCGCACGCGAGGTTGAAGCCGGAACGCTCGATCTCCTCCTCATGTCGGCCGCGCCTCGTCCGCTCGTCTTTTTGTCGAAGTGGGTTGTCAACTTCACGTTTTCGATTTGCGTTGCCCTTTTTGTCGCCGGCCTCGCATCTTTCCTTTTCACGGTTCCGCTGACGACGCGCTTCGATTTGTGGCTCGCCGTGCTTGCGCTCGGGCTGTTCGGATTCACCGCCCTGGGAACGCTCCTGTCAGCGATGGTCGCCTCGGCGCGCCTTCGCGATGGGATGCTTCCGATCGCGCTTTACCCGCTCTCGGTCCCCGCGCTCTTGGCCGCCGTGAAAGGGTCACAGGCGCTGACGCTTCCCGGTACACCCGACTTTGACGCGTGGATTATGGTTCTTTTGATTTATGACGGCGTCTTTGGTGCCGCCGCGCTGTGGCTATTTGGAATGGTGGTCGAGGAGTAGCGCGCCTAATTGCCGCCTGAGCGCTTAGCGGCAGATTCCGAAGCCTTCGTGAGCTCTTGTTCGAGCGCATCGGCGAGCACCCGGCAAGCGTGCCCCGAGCGCCGGAGCGGTTCGACGCGCAGATTCTTTTCGGCGAGGCGCGCTTCGAGCACGGCCAGGTGGGCCGAGCGGATCGCCGCCGAAAGCTCCCGAAGTCGGTTCTCAACGGCAACGGCCATCACCTCGATCTTTTGGAAAACTTCAGCTTCACGCGCCAGGCGGTCGATGCGAGCCGTGTCCGCCGCCGCACGCGCCGCTTCAAGTTCGCTCGCGAGTGCGCCGCGCGGAAACCCGTTAACGAGCGCAACGGTTCGCCGGTTGTCGCGAACAAGGCGTGCCGCTCTTTCGTAAAGGTCGTCGATCGCCACCTGAAATTCGTCGAAAATTTCAGCCGCCCCGCTCGCTGAGCGCTCCTCGGTGCTGACGTCATCGATCGCATTGCGCGCCTTCCGGTAACTGTCGCGCATTTCGCGAAACGTCTCTTCAAGCGTCCCCGGGAGCGGCTCGAATTCGATTCGCGCGAGTCCGCTCTGGTAGCGGTGCGCGAGCCAGGCCGCCATCATCATGAGCACCACATTGGGCCAAAAAATGAGGTGGTACTTGTAATCCTGAGCGGCGTCGACGACTTCATTCTCCCATCGAAACGCGCTGAACCCCAAAAAAATGAGACACGCGACAAACCCGATGCGCATCCCCACGCGGTACGAGGCAACAACCGTCGAGAGCGCTTCATCGCGGTCGAGGTCGAGTTCGGTTGGGCTCGGGTCGACCTTGCGCGCGTGCGCGAAAAACGCGAGGAGGCCGATGAGACCCAAGCCGCCGAGGAAAAAGTAAAGGACGTTGCTCGCATCTTTGACGCCGACCGGTTCCGACATGTAGTGCCACGCGTTCAAGAACGACATGACCACCACGAGGAGCGCGTAAAAGCGCGCCGTTCGAAGATGCCCTTCATCGACGCGAAGGTCGGATGCGCGGCGGAGGCGAGGTTCGACGGGTGGCACGATTTGAGCCTAGTCGGATTCTTGACCCTAGCCAAGCGCCGGTGATACGAAACGAGCATCGGATGAACCCTGATTCCCGGATAACGGAGAAGACTTCAGTGGGGCGGTCGGGGCTGGACTCGCTCCGGCTCGCGGAAGTCCTCGGGTCTGACATTAAATGCGAGTCTGTACGAAATGAATCAAGCATCATGAGAACGGCAATGCCACGCTGCATCGGCACCTCATCCCCTGCGGACGCGAGCCTCCGCTTGCCCAATCCCCGCCCGCCCAATCAGAACCCGGCCGTTTTCCTGGAACGGCGATTAAGAGACTTGGGGGTCGATCGATCGTTAGCCGACACCCAGCGGGTGAACTCTTCGAACCGCCCTCAAGCACAGAAAACACGTCTCCGGAAAGCGGCCCGCCCGGTTTTGCGTGGGGTCGGCAGGGGCGCCGCGCAGGCGCGCCTCCGCAGGGTCTGCAGCGAAATATCTGCTGGGATCGCCAAGATTTCGCTTGCCTCTGAACAGCGGCTCTGTCATGCGCGATAGTTTAGACCCGAGGACGTCGCGGCACCTGCCGACCCTACATACGGAAGAGACCTGGCCGCTTATCCGGGGATCGAGGAGCATCGGATGAAGCTTCGTGTCGTCGCGGTTGTGCTCGTTTCCTTAGGGATGTCGCTCACGGCGCGCGCGAACTCGAACGACCTGCATCTCCTCAACTTCGTCACGAAGACCGCGAATCCTCAGACCGGCGGTTTCATCTACACGCAGAACAGCGACATGTTCAATCAGCTTGCCGAAATCATGGGGCACATTATCGCGCCCCGCGTTTTGGCGCCGGGCGACACGCTGGGCGCGTGGGGAATCGAAGTCGCCTACGAACAGGCGTTCGTCCATTTGAACGCGTCGAATGCCGCGCTCGCGGCCGCGGTTGAGGACGGGAGTCCCGATTCTTTTATGCTGCTTCCCGCGATTCGGTTTCGAAAAGGGCTTCCGTTCAGCCTCGAGCTTGGCGCGACGTTCACGGCGATCAAGGCGAGCGAGATGTATACGCTCGGCGTCGATTTGCGATTCGCGCCGATCGAAGGGTATTACGCGGCGCCCGATTTCGCGATTCGCGCTTCGGGAACGCGCCTCATCGGGTCGCGCGACCTTGATCTGACCACCGTTTCGCTCGACTTCACGATCGGAAAACGTTTCGCTGTTGGCGGCGTGATGACGATGGCGCCTTACGGCGGGTACCAAGTCCTCCTCATCATCGCTTCATCGAAGGTGATCGATCCGACACCGAGCGACGCATCGGACACTGGGAACGACTTTGCGTTTCCGTTTCCGGGCTTGGCGATTGGTCACCGAGGGTTTGTCGGGATGCGCCTCAATTGGCGCTGGCTCACCTTCGTCGCCGAGGCGCTCATCGGCACGGCGGAAGTGCAGACCTATTCGTTCAAACTCGGCTTCAACCTTTAGTAGGTTGCGGAAAAACGCCCGCCGCGCGCTCCGGTTGGCTCCGCAGCTCCGCGCTCGCAGACCTTTTGGTCTGCTCGCTCTTCGGGCGTTTCCATAGACCAGTGTAAAACCGCGGGCTTCAGATGCGCCCTCAGAGTCGCTGCTGCACCAACCGTGCGCGCGGCGGGCGTTTCAGTCGCCCCCAGGGGCTTCAAAAGGGTATTTCAGCACCCTGTTAGCGCGCAGCCGGCAGCCGCAACGTGAAGGCGCTCCCTTTGCCGAGTTCGCTTTCGACGTCGATGCGCCCGCCGTGGTCTTGAATGATTTTGTACGACAAGCTAAGCCCCATCCCCATCCCTTGGCCGACGTCTTTCGTTGTGAAGAACGGCTCAAAAATGCGCTTGATGTGTTCGGGCGAAATACCGCAGCCGGTGTCGCTCACGGAAACGCAGACGTGCGCGGTTTCGTCGAACGTTTTCACGCGAATCGCGCCGTGGCCATTCTGCACCGACTGCGCGGCGTTGACGATAAGGTTGATGAGCACCTGTTCGATGCGCTGCGGAAACCCGAGGAATCGCTGATGCGCGTTGAGTTCGATGTCGAGCGTCGACCCAGACTTGACTTCGTGGCGTGAGAGATTCGCGGCGCGCTGCACGAGGCGATTGATTTCGCACTCCGTGGGGCGGCTCGGCTCTGGGTGCGCAAACGAGCGAAGGTCACCGACGATCGACTGCACGCGGCGAATCCCTTCGAGGTTTTCGGTGATGATGTTCTCGAGGTCTTTAAGGACGGACGCGACATCGACTTCGGCCTCGACGCTCTGCGCCCGCAACACGGCGTCGCCAACCGCGTCGTCAAGCCCCGGCTCGTTGCCGACCGCTTGCCACGACTCGACAACGCGGCGAAGCGATTCAAAATATTCACCGAGCTGCGTTGTATTCGCCTTGATATAAGCCATCGGGTTGTTGACTTCGTGCGCGACGCCGGCCGCGAGTATCCCGAGCGATGCCATTTTATCTTCTTGCATGATGCGCGCTTCGATGCGGCGTTTTCTCGTGACATCTTCAAAGAGTGCGACGTAGCGTGCGCCGCGCGGCGCGTTTTCGAGTGCGCACAGCGTGAAATCGTACACCGCACGCGTCCCGTCGGGTGTGACGCCCGATAAGTCGTAGAGTTTAACCGGCTCTTTGCCCCGCGATATCCGCGACAACGAATCGCGCACAACTTCGCGCGATGCGAGCGCGAGCGGGAGTACGCCGAGCGGCGTTGTTTGCGCAACGAACGACGGCGTCGAAAACAACTCGCGGTACGCGCGATTCTCGGCCACCATGCGCATCCCGTCGTCGAGAACGACGATGGGGTAGGGGACGGCGTCGAGCACCGTCGCGTTGAAGTCACGCGCGGCGATGATTTCTTGAATGAGCTCGGCGTTCGCGAGGACAAACCCGGCTTGAGCCACCAAGTTTTGCACGAACTCGATATCTGGCTGCGTGTACGTTCCGCCGTCGCGAAGGCCCGTCACGTTGACGACGCCGATAACGCGCTCCTTGACCATCACGGGGACCGTCAGCGATTTGGGGAACGGCTCGCGCGGCGCGTCTTCGAGGACGAACGCCGCGAAGTCGGGCGCTTCGCCCTTTAATGCGGTGTGATCGTTGATGCAGAGCGGCTTCCCGCTTTTCGCGACGTACCCCGCGATCCCTTCGCCAACCAGCGGGCGCGCATGCCACGCCTCGTCGGGGACGCCAACGGCAGCTTGCATTTCGAGTCGTCGCGCGCGCACGTCGCGGTCTTCGACGATCCGCATGATGGAGACCCGCGAACTCATCAGCTCACGCGAGATGATTTCGACGATCTCTTGAAAGATGACTTTCATTGAGTGAAGCGACGTGAGGACACGGCCGGCGTGGTGAAGCGCGGTGAGGCGGCGGTTCGTCACCTCGAGGGCCGAGTTTTTCCGCTCAATTTCGCGCGTGAGCGCCGCCGTGCGAAGCGACAACCGTCGACGCTCCAGCGCGGACCGAATCGCGTGGCCGAGGAGCCCCACGTCCTCGAGCGGTTTTTCGAGAAGTTGGCTTGCGCCCGCGTTCAGCGCCTCGATCGCGCGCGCGCGCGTTGCATTCGCGGAGGCGACGATGACGTCGCATTCGGGGCTCTTGGCTTTAACGGCGCGAAGGACGTCGAGCCCGGACCCCCCGGGCATGACGATGTCGACAACAACGACCGCATAGGCGCGGCCGTTTAAAGCCTCAAGCGCGACGTCGACGTCATCCGCTTCATCCACGGTGAACCCATCGGCGTGCAGGTACGACGTGAAAAGAGCGCGAACCGCTGGATCGTCGTCCACAACGAGAATGCGCGTCTCGGCCCGATCGCCCACGCGTCAAGTGTACGACCTTGCGAGAAATCAGGTCAAATCTATGGCTTTACGCGAATGCGTCGATTCCCGTGAGCGCTTTGCCTAAGACAAGGGTGTGGATGTCGTGCGTACCTTCGTACGTGTAAACCGACTCGAGGTTCGCCGCGTGCCGCATCGGCGGGTAGTCGTCGCAGACACCGTTCGCGCCCAGGATTTCGCGCGCGCGCCGCGACACGTCAAGCGCCATGCGGACGTTGTTCCGCTTCGCGAGCGAGACTTGAACGGGCGTCATTTTGCCGGCGTCTTTGAGCTCCGCGAGTCGCCACGCAACGAGCTGGGCCTTCGTGATCTCCGTCGCCATTTCGGCGAAGTGCTGCTGAATGATCTGGTGGCTCGCGATGGGGCGCCCCGCGAACTGAACGCGCGTCACGGCGTAATCACGCGCGCATTCGAACGAGCCGATCGCCGCGCCGATCGCACCCCATGCGATCCCGAAGCGCGCTTGCGTGAGCGCCATGAGAGCGCTCTTTAAGCCCAATGACGCTGGGAGCAGCGCGCCCTCGGGGAGTGCGCAGTCCTCGAAGAACAGTTCGGCCGTATCGCTCGCGCGCATCGAGAGCTTGCCGTGCATCACGCGTGCTGTGAAGCCAGGCGTGTTCGAGGTCACCAAAAAGCCGCGGACACCGTCGTCGGTTTTTGCCCACACGATGGCAACCTCTGCGAGCGTGCCGTTCGTGATCCACCGCTTCGATCCGTTCAGCAGCCAGCCGCTCTTCGTTCGCTTCGCTGTTGTTCGCATTGCGCCTGGATTTGACCCCGCGTCGGCCTCCGTAAGACCGAAGCAACCGATCGCCTCGCCGCGTCCGAGCCGCGGAATCCAATCTGATTTTTGTGCGTCCGAACCGAACAGGAGAATCGTGCCCATCACGAGCGACGTCTGAACGGAGCAGAAACTGCGAATCCCAGAGTCTGCGCGCTCAAGCTCAGCGAGAATCAGGCCGTACGCGGTGCTCGAAAGGCCCGGCATTCCGTAGCCTTTGACATTCGCACCCAGAAGCCCGAGCTCGCCGAAGCGCGCGATGAGGTGTTTGGGAAACGTTCCCGCGCGGTAGTGCTCCACGATGCACGGCATCACTTCGGCGTCGACAAAGGCGCGAACCGTGTCTCGGACCATGCGTTCTTCGGGGCTGAGAAGTTCTTCGATCGCAAAGAGATCAAGCATGGCGAAACCAGAGCACGACACGAGCTGATCCGCAACCCCGCGGATGTCGACACTGCGGGTCGATTTCGTGTGCTAATAGACGCGAACGATGCGGGGCTGGCCATTCTCATTGGCAACTTCCGCGCGGCGTTCAGCGCCCCCGTCGAGTGTGATGACAACAACCGTTTGAGCTTTCGGCGAGCCGACCGTGACGCGGTTCACCGACGCGCCTTGGTAGAGCGATCGCCAATCGTCACGGATGATTTCCGTGGCCAAGGCGTCACGAAACGCGCCGTGACGTTCGGGACCGAGTGGCTGCGCTTGGGACTTATCGACGGCGTCGGCGAGTCGCACGGCAAGGACGGTATCGCCAATCGCGACGCGGTCGCGCGCGTCAAGCCCCGCAAGGAATCGCTGCACAACGCGCACTGCGTCGTCTTTCGTGACGACCGACGCAATTCTCAATGAAGAGCCGGCATCGGGCGCAAGCGGGGCCTCTGGCCTGGTGTCAGTGCACGCGGCCGCTGCGGCAACAGCCGTTATCAAAAAGGAGGAGACACAACGCACGATTCGGAAACGCTACCTTTCTTCACGCGGCGTCGCAAGGCGCTTCACCTCGGCGACGACCACGTCTTCCATCTCAGACTCCGCGATTTTTCGGACGACTCGCCCCTTGGCAAAAAGGAGGGCTTCACCATCGCCACCCGCGACGCCAATGTCGGCTTCGCGCGCTTCGCCGGGACCGTTGACGGCGCACCCCATGACCGCAACGCGAAGATCGGCTGTTGAACCCGCGAGTTCCGATGCGAGGCGCTTTTCGATCCGCGAGGTGAGACCGATGAGGTCGATGCCGCAGCGTCCGCACGATGGGCACGAGACGAGCGTCAGGCCGGGGCGCCGAAGACCGAGCGATTTCAAGATGTCGATCCCGACGCGAACTTCAGCGACCGGATCCGCCGTAAGCGAAACGCGCAGGGTGTCGCCGATGCCGTCCGCGAGAACGACGCCGATGCCGACAGCGCTCCTGACGGTTCCCGGCGCTTCGGGCCCCGCTTCGGTCACGCCAATGTGGAGCGGCCAATCTCCGCGCGGGGCGAGGAGTCGATAAGCGCGGATCGTTTCAACGACGTCGCTCGACTTAACCGCGATCTTGAACGTGTGAAAACCCAAGTCGTCGAGAAACGCCGCCGTCTCAACAGCGCTTTCGACGATCGCCTCGGCTGTTGGGTGCCCGTATCGTGCGAGGATCGCCTTCGACAGCGAACCGCCGTTGACACCGATTCGAAGCGGGACGCCGCGCTCTCTGGCGGCGTTTGCGATTTCGCGAAGGCGCTCGCGCGCGCCGATGTTGCCGGGGTTGACGCGCACGGCGTCGGCGCCGCGTTCGATCGCGCGAAGCGCCAAGCGGTAATCGAAATGAATGTCGGCGATGATCGGCGTTTTCACGGCGCGCCGAATCTCGGGAAGTCGGTCGGCGGCCTCGGCGTCTTGCACGGCCACGCGCACGATGTCGGCACCGGATGCGGCAAGCGCCCAGATCTGGCTCGCCGTCGTTTCAACGTCGCGCGTATCGGTCGTCGTCATCGACTGGACGGAGACCGGCGCGCCACCGCCCACCTCGACCGAGCCAACGCGGATGCGACGCGAACGTCTTCGAGGCCAGGGATTCGCCTCGGCAACGTTCGCAGGAGACTCTTTTTCGTTCGGGCCCATTTACATCTTCTCGGCCAAGTATTGCGCCGTCGCCGACTTTTCGCACCGTGCGAGGTCGGCGGGACGCCCTTCAAAAATCACTTCACCCCCCAAGGGCCCACCGCCCGGACCCAAGTCGATGACCCAATCCGACTGTTTCACCATGTCGACGTCGTGTTCGACAACAACGATTGTGTTACCGCGATCAACGAGGCGGTGAAGGAGGAGGACGAGGCGCTCGACGTCAGCCGCGTGTAACCCCGTCGTCGGTTCATCGAAAACAAAGAGCGTTGTTCCGGTCGCGCGGCGCGAAAGTTCGGTTGCGAGGCGAAGGCGCTCGGCTTCACCGTTCGACAGCGTGTTCGCGGGTTGCCCCAGTTGCAAATACCCAAGCCCAACTTCGACCAGCGTCGCGAGTCGTTCGTAAAGCGCTGGGACGGCCGCGAAGACCGTCGACGCTTCTTCGATGGAGAGCGCGAGCGCGTCCGCGATCGAGCGCCCGCGGTATCGGATGTCGAGCGTATCGCGGTTGTAGCGCGTGCCGGCGCAAACGTCACACGTCACATACGCGCCTGGAAAAACGTTTGCCGACAACGCGACGACGCCGTTTCCTTCGCACGCTTCGCAGCGCCCGCCCTTGACGTTAAAGCTGAAGCGGCCCGCATCGTATCCGCGTGCGCGTGCGTCGGGCGTCGCGGCGTACAACTCGCGGAGTGGCGCGAAGAGTCCCGTGTAGGTCGCCGGGTTTGCGCGCGGCGTGCGTCCGATCGGGCGTTGATCGACGACGACGACGCGCTCGATGACCTCGAGCCCCGTTGCGCGCGTGACGGCGAGGTGGGTGGCATTTTCGGCGCGAACGTGCGCCGCCGCGATGCGCGCGAGGGTTTGAAGGGCGAGGCTCGATTTCCCGGAGCCCGAAACGCCCGTCACGGTTGTCCAGGCGCCGAGCGGAAACGACGCGGTTACCGATTTGAGGTTGTGCGTCGAAACCCCGGTCAGCGTGATCTTGTGGTGCACCGAGCGCGGTGCTTCGGGTCGCGGAATGATGGCACGGCCCGTCGCGTACGCTGCGGTGAGCGACGCCTCGTTAGTAAGCACGGCGGCCGACGGGCCGGCCGCGATGATGCGACCTCCCGCGACGCCAGCGCCCGGACCAAGCTCGACAACATGGTCCGCCGCACGAACCGCATCGAGATCGTGCTCGACGACGATGACCGTGTTCCCCGCATCGCGCAGGCGCTTGAGCGTTGCAATGAGTGCCGCGACGTCGCGCGGGTGCAACCCGACGGTCGGCTCGTCGAGGAGATAAATGAGACCAGTGAGCCCCGCGCCCATTTCACCCGCAAGGTGGACACGCTCCGCTTCACCCCCCGATAACGTCGCGGCTGCGCGGTCGAGCGTGAGGTAACTGAGTCCGACCTCGCCGAGAAAAGCGAGCCGCGTTCGTGCCGCCTTGAGCAGCGGATTCGCAAGCGCGAGCGTTGATCCTTCGAGCCGCAGTCGTCGAAGCCATGCGTCCCCCTCGGCAACGTCGAGCCGCGCGACATCCGAGATCGATGCGCCCTCGACGAAAACCGATCGCGCTTCCACGCGGAGCCGCGTTCCGTCGCACGTCTCGCATCGATTCGCAGCATCGTTCGCGTCGTCACCGTCGTCGTCGCGTGTCTCGGCCAACGCGCCACGCCCCGCGCACGTCGGGCAGGCGCCGTCGGGTGCTGTGAACGAAAAGAGCCGCGGCGTTATGGGCGGAAATCGAATGTTGCAGGTGCGACAGATGGCCGTCTCCGTGAACGTCTCGGTTGCCCGCTCATCGACGCGTTCGACCAGAGCGACACCGTTCCCGACGCGATACGCCGTTTCGATCGACTCGGCGATGCGCTGCTCCGTGCCGGGCCCAAGCGTCAGTCGGTCGACGTAGACGGCGACATCGCCGCCGATCGGTGCGTCGTCATCGAGCGCACGCGGTTGGCCGTCGACGCGAATTCGAACGAATCCACTCTTTCGCAAGGTCGCGATCGATGCGGCGTCGGACAGAGCCGGTGCGAGAATGGCGACGCGCGTCTCGGCGGGCCAAGTCAATACGCGCGCGACCGCAGCGTGAACGGAGCTCGCGCGAATTTCGGTTCCACATGTTGTGCAACGCGCGACGCCAGCGTGCGCAAACAGGAATCGCAAAAAATCGTGAACGCCGGTCGCCGTGGCCACCGTTCCCTGAGATGCACCGAACCTCGTCCGATGCTGAATGGCAATGGCTGGTGAGAGCCCGAGAATCGCGTCGACTTCGGGTCGATCGCGCATTGGGATGAAGTGTCGCGCGAACGGCGAGAGCGCCTCCAGGTAGCGTCGCTCGGCCTCTGCGAAAATCGTGTCAAAGGCGAGCGACGATTTTCCGCTTCCCGAAACACCGGTGACGACGGTCAACTGGCCCTTCGGGATGTCGACATCGACGCCGCGCAAATTGTGGACGCGCGCGCCTCGAACGCGGATAAAGCTAGTGCCGTCTAGTTCCAAGGCCATCGCGCCGCAAGAAGCGGAATGAACGACATTGCCGCGATCATACCGCGTGGGCTCGCCACACCACGCCCCGCGATGTCGAGCGCGATGCCGTGCCCTGGGGAGACGCGCGCAAATGGCAAGCCGAGCGTGACGTTGAGCGCCGCGTGCCCCGCGAGAAGTTTGGCCGGGATAAGCCCCTGGTCGTGATAGAGCGCGACGACACCTTGATACCCTTTGGCGCGCGAGGCGAAAAGGGCGTCCGCGGGGAGCGGCCCGCGCAAATCGACGCCGGCCTTCCGCGCCGCGAGGACGGCGTCCGCAAGGAGCGCATTTTCACGGACCGCGGCGTGACGCGTGACCGGCCCCGCGTCGTTATGCGGGTTTAAGCCGAGGAGCGCGAGGCGTGGAACTTTTTGGTGAAGGACGCCTTCAAGGTACGTTGCAAGAAGGCGCGATACGCTGGCGATCCCTTGCGGCGAGAGGCGTTTCGGCACGTCACGGAGCGGAACGTGGACCGTCGCAAGCGCGACGCGAAGACCATCGGCCTCCATGAGCATCGCCGCCTCGCGTCCGCCCGTGCGCGTCGCCAAGAGCTCGGTGTGGCCCCGCGCTCCCGGTTCGCGCAACATCGGCGCCGTCACGAGCGCCGCGCAACTTCCCTCGAGAACCGCGTTGACCGCCGTGTCGAGCGACGCACGCTGCGCCCCCATCGGGTCGATGGCCGCGCTCGGCCCCACGCTAACGATGGTTGTCTTTTGGCCGGGCGGCGTCCTTTTCGCCCAGCGGCGAAACGCCGTCGCGATGACCGCCTCGTCACCAAACAAAACCCACTCAGCCGTCGGGGCCTCGGCCATTGCCTTTGCGAGAATCTCTGGTCCAATCCCGAGCGGGTAACCAAGCGACACCGCGTACCGCTTCAGGGTCCGCATCGCTCACTGTTCACGAAGGTCCACGAACGCCTTCTTTCGCGCCTCCTGAAGCCAAATCCCGAATTGCTTTTCCTGCTCTTCAAGCAAGAGCCGCCCGCGCAGGACATCTCGAATCTCCTCAAGCGGCTTCACCTCGGGCGCTTCTCGCTCCTTCAACTTCACGACGAACAGCCCCTTCGCCGACCGAATCACTTTCGAAACCTCCCCCGCCTTCAGCCGCCACGCCGCCCGCTCAAACCCCTCCGCGAGAACACCGCGCGACAACCACCCCACGTCCCCGCACGCGTCAACCGCCGCCCCCTCGCTGTGCTTTTTGACGAGCGCCGCAAAATCTTCGCCGCCCTGCGCCTTGATCTCGATCTCGTCCGCGAGCTTCACGCGCCGCTCCCGCTCGGCCGCAGCCATTTTTGCGTCGAGCGCAATGTGGATCTGGCACAATCGAATTCGCGCATCCTTCGCGAGCGAAGTCACATACCGCGTATAATAGCTCCGAATATCCTGGTCGCTCACCTTGATGCGCGACTCAAGTTTCGCCTGCATGATCCGCATCTTCTCAAGGTCGCGCCGAATCTGCATCGCGAATCGCCGCCACGAAAGGCCATGCGACTTCAGCGTTTGCCGAAACGTCTTCTCGTCCATTTTATTGCGGCGCATGGTGTCGTCGATCGCCTGGCGCACCTCTTCATCTCGCACCGCGACATTCATCTTCTTCAGCTCGCCGCTCGTCACGAGCTCACCGATGCGCGCGTTCAGCGCCTCCTTCCGAAGCTCTTTGGCCTTCAGCTCGCGCGTCGCCTCGTCGGGAAACTCGGCGGTCGCCCGGTCCATCTCTTCCTCAACAAGCTCGTTGACCTCCGACGACAAAATAATCTCATCGTTAACAACCGCGACGATTCGATCGACAACCTTGGCCTCCGCTCGGCTCTGAAACGTCATAGCCAAACTGAGACCCACGACGGCCCAATTCATTGCCTCAAGCCTTTCTCTCATCGCACCACCTCAAGGGCTTTTTCGTCGCGCTCGATTTCAACGCTTGCGAGCACCGCCGTTTTCCAGTTCCCTTCGGTCTCCCGGAGTTTCTTCTCGCGCAACTCCGCCACGATTTTTTCGCGCACATCTGGAAGCGTCACATCTTTCGCCGCCTTTCGTTCCTCGACCATGAAGATGTGGTATCCATAATCGCTCGCGACGACGTCACCCACATCGCCAACATTCAGCCGAAAGGCGGCTTCGAAGACCTTCGGGCCTTCGCCCAGCGCGAACCAGCCGAGCTGTCCTCCCGTTGTCCGCTCGGGGCCGAGCGAATGCTTCTTGGCCAGTTCCGCGAATGTTTTTCGCTTATCGACCCCTTTGGCTGTCAGGAGAGACCGCAGTTTCTTTGCGAAATCTTCCGTACGGACAACGATTTGCGACAGGCGAATCCTGATTGGCAGTTTCTCCTTGGGCCACGTTTTCCAGCGCGCTTCGATTTCGTCGTCTCCAACCGTGACCTTGTCGAGTCCCTCTTTCCGCAAAAGCGCGTCGACCACCAGGCGCTCGCGCGCGACTTCGCGCAACTCCAGGGGGCCAAGCCGCGCCGAAAAAAGCGTTGCGTCAAACGAATCGACTAAGTAGCCGCGCCGCATGGAGAGGAGCGCCGCATCGACCGCTTCCTCGGGTACTGAGATTTCGGCTTTTCTCGCCGCGAATCGCACGGCCCGATCAAAGAGGAGCGCCTCCAGAGCGAGCTTTCGTGACGGCTCATCCGACGCCGCTCGGCCCTTAAGCCGCACCACGGCTCGCCGCAGCTCGCCCTCGGTGATCGGTGCGCCATTGACGCGTGCCACGACGCGCATCTCTGGCCGGGCCACCAAGGGTGATGACCCGGATGGCGCCGGCGAGTTTTGTTTGCACGCGAGCACGACCGCCAGCGTCGTTAACAGAAGTGCGGCTCTGTTCGTCATCGTTTCCGTTACCGCTTGGCCGGCACCGGCGTCACCCGAACGCCCGGCGGCGTCCCACCAAGGCGCGGCGGCCCCCCGGTCGTCGACATTTTTGGCACTTTCACGAGATCAAGGAGTGGCTTATCGATCTGCACCTTCGCCTTTTCACGGAGCTCGGCCAGGAACGCGTTAAAAGACTTTTCGCGCCTATCTCTATAGAGGCGATTCTTGATTTGCGCTTTGATGGTGTTGTTGAACGGCTTCTGTTGCGGTGGCTTGCGGTCGGTCAGCTTCAAAATATGAAACCCGTGCTGCGATCGCACGAGCTCCGGCGTCACGTCACCCGCTTTTTTCAACGCGAACGCCGCATCGGAAACTTCCTTCGGAAACGCCCCCATCTCCTCCGCGCGCGTAAAGAAGCGCATGTCGCCGCCTTGCGCCTTGGTCGCCATGTCCTCGGAGTGCTTCTTCGCAAACTCCCCAAACGCCAATGGATTCGCCGCTTGCGCCTTGACTTCCTGCAGAACGTGCTTCGCCCGCTCCCGCGCTTTTTGAATCTCCGCGGCGCTCGCATCCGGCTTCGTTCGAATCAAGATTTGGCTCGCCTGAACCTGCTCGGGTTGCATGAACTCCTTGGGGTTTGCATCAAAGTACTTTTTCGTGTCATCGTCCGAGATTTCATCGCGCGACAGCTTCGATTCAAACGTTGTCGCCATCAGCTTTTGAATGAGCGCCTGTTTCAGCGTTCGCTGCACGTCGGGATGTTTGTCGAGTCCTTGCGCGAGCGCCTCCTTCGCCATCAGCTCAAACCGCACCATCGAGTCGAGAAAATCGAGTTTCTTCTCGACCGTCGTGTAAGTCGAAACAATGTACGGGCTCTGCTTCTTAAGGTTGTTCGCAAAATCGCCGAGCGTGATCGCGGGCGCTCCGTTGAACGTCACGAGCGGCTTCTTCTCGTCGTCTGGGTTAAGCGGCGCGATGAGGGCCGTTGGATCCGTCGGGTCTCCGATGCGAGGCAGCGCACCTGGGTCGCCAACTTTTTTCACGGCGTCACGCGGGTCGACGGGCTTTGCTTTCTTCGATTCACACGCGAGTCCGAAGGCGGCGAGCACCGCGAGCAGTATTGAAATCGAAAGAATCCTACTCATCTCATCGTCCTCCGGTTCCCTTCTAGGAATCGCGGTTCGTACCATGTCTATTCCGTTCGGGTCAAACGAAAACCGCAAAGAAATCCGCTTGACTTATAAGCGCTTGACGCTATTGTGCGCGACATCCTGGCGGGATAAAACCGCCGTCGCGCGGAGGAGGTTCTCGATGATGCTCTTGGTTCCCAAACCCTTCAAAGGGATGTTCTTCGGAGTGGGTATAAGCTGCGCTCTCGCGTCGCTCACCGGCTGCCCCGACATTAAACAAGACCCGGTTCCTGGGTCGACGGGCGCGGATCCGGCCGCGCTCACAACGATGTTCGATACGGACGCGGGGCTCTTGCCGCTTCCGACCGACGCGCTTCGCAAAGACGGCGGCACGTCGGGGTCGATGCGCATCGATTTCGGTTATCCGCCGTCGTACTGCGCGACCGTGCTCACGGCCGACGCAGGTGCGTACGATTCGAAGACAAGACTTTACTGCGGACTTCAGACGCTCGATGGCTTCGGGACGTTCCAGACGATCTCGTTCCCCGTTCGAGACACGACGAGCGCCTACATCAACACGACAAACCTCACGAATCCAGCGACACTTATTGCGGGCCTCCTCATTGAAACCACGACGTTCTCAGCCATTCCGCTTATCTTCGACAGCGAGACGTATAAGTCGTATCGAAACGAAACGGGTGGCGGCCAGATTTATTTGAAGCCCGCGCGCCCTCTGAAGCAGCAGACGACGTACATCGCGGTCCTCACGGACACGCTGCTCGACAACGTTGGGCGGCCGGTCGCGCCAGACGCCGTCACCGGGTTTTTGATGGGAACGGCGAAGCTCTACGATTCGACGACCGGCAAGATCATTCACCCGTTGCTTCTGAAGGAGCCATCGGGGTGGACGTTCGCTGCGTGGACCGCGCAGGTTGCATACCTCGAGGCGATTCGGCAACAGCTCAGTCCGGGAATCGATTTGGTGGTGGCGGTCGCGGGTGCGGTGCGTGCGGGATTCACGCGGTCGAACCTCGTTTCGTTCACGGTCTTTACGACGCAGACAATCACGGGCGTCATGGCGACGGCCGACCCTTCGATCCCGGCGGTCGGAAATGTTCCGGCGGGCGTCTTAACGACGGAGTACGTTGCGGGATTGATCGCGGCGCACTACACACCGTCGGTGACGAAGTCGGCGTCGACGCCGAGCGGGTGGTTTGGGGCTTACGCAGACGCTGGGCTCGGTGTCTACGGCGGGCCGCCCTACAGCACGGGCATCAAGGAGATTATTACGGGGACGATCAAGATTCGAAGCTTCTTGAAGGACAAGGGGCTCGGGTCGTTTGATTCGGCGAAGCTCCCGTCGACGACGGCGCCATTCGGCGCGCCCGAAGAGCAGCTTGTGCCGTACGTCCTCTTCACGCCGGCAACGTCGCCGGGCGGTGATGACGGGGGCACCGCTGGTCCCTACAAGTACATCATCGCGTCGCACGGGTTCGCGGGGTGGCGTTGGACGACTTACCTGTTTGCGGGTGCGCTTTGCAGCGCGGGGTTTGCGGTTATTGCGATCGACTTGCCGCTTTTCGGCGACCGGACGCTTGACCTCTCGGGTAACAACGTTTGCCAAACTTATTTCGGTGGGGCCTGCACGCCAAATCCAGCGGCGACGGCGCCGGCTGCCATCAGCTCGACGGTTTATTCGGGATCGCTCTTTATTTCGCCAACCGACATTTTCGCTACGCGCGATCATATGCGGCAGGCGGCACTCGACCTCTTCCAGGTGGGTCAGGCGATCATCAATGTCGACGGTGGATTCAATAACGTCACGACGGTCGATACGCGTGTCCAATCGGGCTCGGCTGTTGGCTTCCTTGGCCACTCGATGGGCGGCATGGTTGGCGCGCAGTACGCGTACCTTGGGCGATCGGCCGACGGTGGGATGGGACCTCTCGTCAACCCAGTGGTCTTGTCGGGAGCGGGCGGTGGCCTTGTCGATATCTTGAAGAAGAATGCGCTGCTCAAGGCTGCGGCGGATATCGCGCTCGCCGATGCGGGGTATGTCGCGGGGACGCAGACGTACGACATGTTCTTTCAAACGGCGCAGTGGGTCATGGATCCGGGCGACCCAATCAACTGGGCGTGGGCGCTTCGAAACGACGTCTCGACGCGCAAGTTTTTGCTGCATCAACCGCGGGACGGCGGCGGCGGAACGGATGAGTTTATCCACAACGACACGCAAGACCGGCTTTACAACGCGTTCAACAGCGACGGTGGCGTCAAGCGCGTGAAGTGCAGCGGGAGCCACTTCCAGTTGTATAACGGATCGGCTCAGACCGCGGCGGTGCAGTCGATCATCGCGACGTTCTTTGCGAATCCGGCGGTGTTCCCGGCGGTTACGACAACGCTTTGCGATCAGATGTAGGACGAGAAGAACCATGAAAGGGATGAAGATGAAGCGGAAACAACTGAAGGTGGTGGTTGGGCTCTCGATCCTTACGGCGCTCTACTCGAACGTCGCGTGGGCCGATGGCTTCGGGATTCCGGAGCAGGGCGCGCGGGCGATGGGGGTTGCCGGTGCGTTTACGGCGGTCGCGAACGATTTGAGCGCGATCTATTACAACCCAGCGGGGCTCACACAGATGGAGCCTGGGATCCATATCGCCGCGGGCGGAACGTTTATCTTGTTTGGTTCGGAATACCAGACGTTAAGTGGGAGCGGGAAGCGCGATTCGGTGCAGCGGGGTCAGTTTCCGCCGCACCTTTACTCGGCGTACGTTTTTGACAACAAGAAGATGGCGCTTGGGCTAGGGATTTTTGCGCCCTACGGTCTTGGCGTCGACTGGGGTTCGCGCGATGTCTCGAAGTGGAATGGTCGATACAACGTCGTTGCGGTTGATTTGAAGACAGTCTTCATCAACCCGACCTTTGTGTTCAAACCGGTCCCGGAGTTATCGATTGCGGTGGGCGCGAGTGCGGTTCTCGGTATCGCGGAGCTCAAGCGTCAGCAGATCTTTAGCCAACCGCCAACGGACGACGGTTCGGCGCATATGGGGGCGACGGGGGCAAGCTTCGCGGCGAACGTTGGTTTGCTTTGGAAGCCGATGGAAGAGCTTGCGATCGGGCTCACGTGGCGGAGTCACTCGCATCTTTTCTTGGGCGGCAACGTCGATTTCACGGTTCCGGCGACTTTCGCAACGTCGTTCCCAGACCAAACGGCGACGACAAAGATCTCGCTGCCCAACAAGATCACCTTCGGCGCGGCTTACAAGGTGACGAAGGAGATCGAACTGTCGCTTAACTTCGACTACACGTTCTGGTCGATCTTCGACCAAGTGGTCTTTAAGTTCCCGAACGTGGGCGGCGCGCCGGCTGAAAACGTTTACGTCGAAAACTGGAAGGACAGTTTTACCGTGAGACTCGGCGCTTCATGGAACCTTAATCCTTCGTGGCAACTGCGCTGCGGATTCCTCTTCGATTCGACACCGGTGCCGGACGACACTTTGTCTCCGCTCCTTCCGGACCAGGCGAGGTTTGGCGCGTCGGTTGGTTTCGGATGGAAGACGGGTTCCTTCTCGCTCGATTGGGCGTTTATGGCGCTCTTCTTCACACACCGGACAGGTACGGCATCAAACATTCTGTCGAACTCTGATTCGTTGTCCGATGGGCCGTATACGCAAAAGTACTACAACTCAGCGTATCTTTCGGGCCTGACGCTCGGATACAAGTTCTAACAGGGAAGAAAAAGAAAAGTTTTACATCAGGAAGGCTGGAACGTAGAAATGGCGGCAAACAAGAAGATTGTAAAGCGGGTTCGAAAGCGAAAAAACCGAAGTGCGGGAAAGAAGCGCAAGCGTGCGATTCGGGTGCGCGGGACAACTCCGTCGGCCGCCAACTTGGTGAAAAAAGCCTAAGAGGGTCCTGTTAACCGTTGGTAGACGGTGCGACGTCGCTGGCTGCTGCCGGAAGATAGATTCTAAATCGTGTTCCCGATCCCACTTCGCTTTCAACGGTAATTTTCCCACGGTGTTCCTCTACAATGCCGCGTGAGATGGCGAGCCCGAGTCCGGTGCCGCCCGCGCGACTGTGCGTCGTGTAGAACGGGTCGAAGATGAGCGGCAGATCGGCCGGGGAAATTCCGGTGCCGGTGTCTTCTACGACAACAAGGATAACAGGGCCTTGAAGCCCGCCCCCTTGCGTCACATCGGTTGTAACGGTGAGTGTGCCGCCGTTTTCCATGGCGCGAGCGGCGTTCGTGAAAAGGTTGACCATGACCTGTGAGAGCGCCTTCCCGTCGGCTTGGATGTAAGGCAACGCCTTGCTGAACGACGTAACCACGTTGACTTTTCTCCGTCGTAGCTGAGGCGCGACAAGCCCCAGCGAGCGGTCGGCAACGCTGTTGACGTCGGTTGGTAAGCGATCGCCGCGCTGTGGCCGGGCGAAATCTAGGAGGTTTCGAACGATCTCCTGCACGCGGGTCGCTTCCTCGGCGACGAGCGTCAGTGCGCGGTGGTCGGGATCGGTCGAGGGTTTGGACTCAAGAAGGAGCTTTGAGTAACCGAGAATCGACGTGAGAGGGTTGTTGATTTCATGTGCGACGCCGGCCGCGAGCACACCGACGCTCGAGAGCTTCTCGGCTTCAAACGCGATCTCTTCGAGGCGCGCTTCGTTCGACTGGTCCTCTTGGAGGATAACCGCCCCGGCAATTTGAGAGCTGTCGCGCCGAGCGTCGAGAGACTCTGCGCTGCCCCCGGTCGTCGCATCGGATTCCAGATCGTCGTCGAAGAGGGGAGCAACGCGAATTCGGTATCTTAGTTTTTCGTCGGTCGAGAACGGGGTCATGGTGTGGCGGTAAATCTTGTCGATGGTTTGTCCGTTCGAAAGTGTGCGGGCGAGGCCAACGTAAAAATCGGCGGCTGGACCTGTCACCGGCGGCGGGAAAACTTCGGCGATTGGCCGTCCGATCGCATCGACGGCTGGAACATGTGAAAGCGCCTCTTGCGCGCGGTTGAGGCCCGTGATCGCCATGTTTTGGTCAACGGCGACGACGCCCACCGGGACGCCATCGACCAAACGCTCGCTAAACTCATGAAGCGCGTGGAGTTGATGCACGGCCTCGGAAAGCTCTTGTTCGCGTTCGGCGCGAAGTCGTCGCTCCGTTCGGTGATGGAGAAAAAGTCCCATGGCGATCCCAATGACAAGCCACGCGACCGACGCCGTGAGACCTGATTCGGCTCGTCCATGAACCGCCGTGAGGCGCGTCGTTTCGCGCGTGACCACGACTGTCGTGAAGCGGCACGTTGGCTGAACGCTCGTCTCGAACGTGCGATACGAAGCCCACCAAAGGTCGCCCGATCTCGCATGCAGCGTCGATTCGCCGCCGCCGACGCGCGATGTGGTGAGCGCGGCCAGCCGCTCGCGTGCATCGCCCGCGATGAAGGGGTGCTTGGGGTCGCTCACAAAAACAATTTTCCCGGTCTCGTTGAAGATGGCGACGATTTCGTCTGTCGGAAGCGAGAGAGGGCGCTGGCCAGGTAAGAATCCCTCGACGAGGCGGCCGTGCGCGGTTGAGCACGAGGGGCCGAGTGCCGACAGGAAGGCTTCGTGCAGAACATTTGCGCGCGCCGTGAAGTGGCCGCGTTCGTCGGCGATCGACTCGAAATAGATAACGGTCCACCACGTAACAGGCACACTGACCCAAACAAGCAGCGGCACAACGAGCGTGAGAAGGCGATGTCGGCCCCCGATTCTCGCGCGGTCCGTCCGGTGCGCTGTCTCTTTCAACGGGTGTTGCGAATCGGTGTCGCGCGAAGGGTGGCGCGCCCTGCCTTGGAGTAAACCTCAAAGCGAACATCGTCGACCCCAGACTCTCGTCGAATTGAATCGCGCCGAGCGTTCAGCGAATCGATGAATCGCTCGCGCGGCGGCGCGGGCGGCTCGTGGTTTTCGGCGCGGAGCCGCGCAAATTCACGGTAAAGCGCGTCGTAGTCGTTCTGGGGCGCGCGTGTTGTTGCGCGCGGGGCCGGAGCGGCGACGGCGTCGCCTTCTGGTGAAGGAGCGGGAAGGGGGCGGCTTGGTCCTGGAGCGCCCGCGGTAACGTCGTCCAATCTAAGCCCCAGCAATGTTTTCCCGGCCGCGTCGTCGATCGACGGGAGGGCGCGATCCGGTGCCGAAAATGGAGGCGCTAACGGCGGCGCGGACGCAAACGAATCGAGTGGCGACTCGAGGAGCGTCACCGGTGCAGTTGTTGTGGCCGCTGCCGGCGCGGGTAGAGGAGGCTGCGTGGGGGCTGGAATGACGGAGGGCATCATCATTGTCATCCCAGGAGAATCAAACGGAGATGATGCGAGGGCCGGGGCGTCGGGAGAGGATGCGGGAGCGGGTGTCGAAGCAGGTGCGAAGGCGACGGCCGCCTTCGACTTGCTGGCCTGGTCCGTGTCGGCGGCCCATGCGGCTTCGCTCAATATCTTTGCGGGCGGACTTGGTGGGAGCGCAACCGACTTCGACTTTTTCTTTTCGGTGGGAGCGGACGGAGGCGCGGGCGCAGAAACCGAAGCCTGGGGTTTTGCCGGGGCGCCCGACGCCGCCGTAAACGAAAAGCCGGTGACCCACAAAAAGACGGCGGCAAAACCAGCAAGCAGCCAGAGGTCGCGGGAAATCCCGAACACCTCCTCAGACATCGGATAGGGATCGACGATGAAGATGTAAAGGGGGGCGAGAACGGCAATTGTTCCAAGAGGGGCTAAAATTCGGCGCAACATGGGATGGAGAGTATCAAAGCGGTGCGTCGGGCCTCAAGCAAACTTAACGCGGAGCCGCAGCGAGCAGCGGCCTACTTTCTTGCCGGACCGCGCTTGAGATGGGTCAGTCGCGTGAACGCGACGACGATCGCGCCGCCCAGGAATGCCCCCACGGCCGCTGTCCAAATGTCATTGATATCAGCGTGGCGCCGCGCGATCCAAAAGTACTGAACGGTCTCGAGCGCTGTTGCGAAGGTCGTCGCAGCCAACAGCCCAAAAAGAACGCGCGCAAAACCGCTGAGACGTGTCGATAGGCCGAGGGCAAGAACCAGGAGCGCACCAAACGGCACAAAGAGCCCGATGTTGTGGATTCGGTCCGGGAAATCGGCGGTTGAGAAACGAAGGTCAAACGGGCGCGGGGGAGCGGGCGCGCGCGCGAGGGTTTCGAGGCGTTGCGCGGTCAACTGTACGCCGTTCGCCGACTCGGTTGAAAGGCCGGTTCGTGCCCACCAGGCGGCGAACTCGGGGCTCGCTTTGACGAGTGCACTCGCCGAAGAGGCGACGGTGTTGTAGACGTCGGCGTGCCTTTCGAGGGCGCCCGCAAGCAGCTCACGCGAGACGCCGGCAAGTGCAGGATTTTTTTCGACCACGGCCACCGCGAGGGTGAGGCGCCTTGCGAGAGCGGCAGCGTCGAGGTGTCCGAGGCGCGCATCGGCGAGGAGGAGGCGAATCACCATGGAACGAAGTTCGATGGGAAGCGTCGCGGGATCGAACGTTCCAATCGCACGAAGGCCACGGGCAACGGCATCACGCGCGACGAGAAATCGGCTATCCGACACGGCGTCGTCCGCGTCGCGTGCGGCGAGGTGGGCCGCGACGAGTGGCCTGGGACTTGACGCCGCGTTGTCGCGCACGATGCGCGTGAAATCGCGCGCGAGATGAGGGTCGCCCTCTGCGAGCGCGACATCGGCGCACGAAAGCGAAAGCGAAGGATCGCGTCGTGCTTCGTCGGGAAGTGCTTTGCAGCGTCGCAGCGCATCCGCGTGTTTGTTTTCGGCACGATCGATCTCGATCGCGCGGGTCTGAGCGCCGGCGCTTTGATCGAATTTCGCCCATCGCTCCATAAACCGTCGCGCGTCGGTGGTCTTTCCGAGCCGGAGGAGGACGCGCGTTGCTTTGTCGAAGAGCCACCGCGAATCAACTCCGTCGCGGATCTCCGCGTAGAGCAGTTCGAGATGAGGTCGATACGGTGTGCTGACGGTCAGGCCATTCAAGAGACGCGAGAGAGCAACGCGCGTTTGCTGTTCATTGCCAATAAAACGATAGAGCTTAACGACGTACGTGTCCGCCATGACGCCCTCGGTTGTGGTGAGCAGCGCGATTCCCACCGTGATGGCGGCGAAGATAGCCCACGACAAAAGAGCGAAGATTGCTCGAGTCGGACGCGACGCACGACTCATGAAGCCGCCGCGCGTTTCATGTCGGCGGCAACGTGCCGACCACCGAGATAAATGATGAACGCTCCGATGAGCCCGACGCCAAGCGGGACCCAGAACGCGGTCCGCAAGCTTCGCGTTGCGTCGGACACGAGGCCGATGATCGGCGGAGAAATTGCGTCGCCCCCCATATGGATCGCAAAAATAAAAAGGGCGATCACCATGGCGCGTTGATTCGGGCGAACGACGTCATGGAGAACGGCAAATATAGGGCCCATGTACCAAACGAAAAATGAGATTCCGATGGTGAAGACACAGAAGAAGAGCCACTGGATTTCAATGAACTGGCCAATCACCGCGAGCGGAATACCGATGAGGAATCCGGCAGCGATGACATTGAGCCGGCCCGCGGGGTTTCGCGCGAACCATCGATCGCCGAGCGCTGCGCCCGTTGGGACGCCGACGACGCTGCCGATGAGAGCTGCGATGGCCGCGGGCACGCCGAGCTTCGCGAGGACCTCGGGTGGCAACTTGCGAATTTCCTCAAGCGTCATCTGGGCGCCATCCGCGCCAAATCTCACAAACACATACTCCGTAAAGAAAGCAACGATGCCACCGACGCAAAATGTGATGAGCATTCCACCCACGAAAACGTAGCGCAGCGTTCGGATTCGAAAAAGATCGGCGATGTCGGCGCGGCGCAAAGGCACATTCTGGACCTCGGCGCCGGGCGGGCCTTCTTTGAGACGCCACGCGAAAACGGCGAGAACAAATCCGGGAACGCCGACGACGAGAAACGCCTCGCGCCACCCGACGTATCCGCCGATTTGCGTGCCGGCGAACATGCCAACGGCGCCGCCGACGAGCAGGCCGAGGTTGAAGATGCCCATCGCCTTCGCTCGGTCGCGCTGTATGAAGTACGCGCTGATGAGGGCGGTGGCCGCGGGGGCGTACGTCGCTTCGCCAACCCCGATGAGCGCGCGGAAAATGAAAAGCTGCGTGTAGTTTTCGGCGAGAGCGGAGAGGGCGGTTGCGGTGCTCCAAATGGCGATGCCGATGGCGATGAGTCGCGATTTGAGCCAGCGGTTGGCGAGAAGTGCAGCGGGAATCGAGAAGACGGCGTGAATGACGAGAAACGCAGGGACGAGAAGGCCGAGCTCAAAATCGGAGAGGACAAACTCTTTTTTAAGGAGCGGGAAGAGCGACGTTGCGACGAAACGGTCGACGTAGTTGATAAAATTGATGAGCGACAAAATGATGAGGACGCGACCGGCCGGGCCGCGAAGGATGGCTAAGCGGATTCGCGGGAGGTGCGATTCCGCACCGGTCATGCGGGGCCTTGGGTCAAGATGGAGTCGGCGGTGCGTGTGTAGACACCAGGCGACTCAAACAACGTGACGGGAGGAAGGGCTCGCTCGACGCCACCGGCGCTCGCCTCAACGAGGATGAATCGCGGCGGGAGCTCAGCGCGCGCACGTATCTCGCGGGTCGCACTCGCGGACAAGCCGTGACGATCGAGTGCTGCATTCAAGCGGCTTCGCCCGGCGGACGGATAGACGATGACCAATCGCCCGTTGGGCGCGAGGAGATGTCGCGCGGCAGCAATGGTGTCGTCGATCGTCGCGTGGACTTCGTGTCGTGCGATAGCGCGTTCGGTGTTGGGGCTCACGCGGCCTGCGGCGACGCGGTGGTACGGCGGGTTGGTGACGACGAGGTCGAACGACGCGGCCGGGAATACGGAGAAGCGGCTCGATGGGATTGCGCGCAGATCGCCGCTCACAATTTTAACCCGAGCGGCAAGGCCATTCGCTTTGACGCCCGCTCGGGCGAGGCGAACGAGGGTCGGTTGTATTTCGATGCCGGTCACGCTCGCGCTTTGCGCACCAATCGCCATCCAGATCGCCACAACACCGCTCCCGACGCCGAGTTCGGCGATGTTCGGTTGTTCGATCGCCATTTCACGAAGTCGCTCGATCGCGAAGTTTGCGAGCAGAACCGAGTCGACCGTGAATCGATAGCCACGCTGACTCTGGAACACGACGACACGACCACGCCCGATCGAGTCCCGCGTCACCGGGGAACCGATCTCGTCAGAAAGCTGAGCGGGGAATGGGGAGGGTTGCTGGTCCATGCTTATGGGTCCTCGATGGTTTCAAGAGGTTCGATGCGCCGGAAGAAAAGGCCGGAAACGATTTTCGGAACAAAGTAAGTCGACTTTTGGGGAAGTCGAACGCCGCGCGAAGTGACGCGAAAGAGGTCGTTGAGCGGCGTGCTCCGCAGGATGACGGCGAAGGTCGCCCGACCGTCCGCGACCGCTGCGACCGCCTCCGCGGCACTCTTGACGTACGAGAGGTTTTCTTGGCGCGCCTGCGATTCGGCCGACAACCCGAATCCGCGCGTGAGCAAATCTTCGTGGAGCGCGACGACATCGAGCGCGGTTTCGTTGCGTGTTGCGTCGGTCGGCACGGGGCGCGTCGCAATGAACGCGCTTTTCGCGCGATGATGGACCACCGCGAACGCCACGCGGTCGTCGTTAATCTTTGCAAGCTCCGCTTCGCATTCAGCCGCTGACGCGAGCGGCGTCGCGTCAAACCCGGCGCCCCTCAACTTTCCGCGAATGGTCTCGTCTGGGTTTGGTCCGAGGTCGACGTCACGGAGCAAGCGATGTGTTGGCAAGATAACGAGTCCTCGGTCGCTGAGCGGTGTGAGCGCAAACAGCGTGAAGTTGCTCGCGGCGTTTGGATTTTTGACCGAGCGCGCCGAAACGCTCGCCGCGTAACGGAGTGCGGTTTCGTAGCGGTGATGCCCGTCGGCGATGAGAATCTGTCGCGACTTCAAAAACCCAGCGACCGCGCGAATTGTTTCGCGGGCGTCGACGCGCGCGAGTGCGTGCGTAATCCCATCGGGAGTGGTGGCGCGTGAAACGAGCTTTTTCGAAAAATCGAGCGCCGACAAAACGGTGTTGGCCGGGTCTTCGTACAGCCCAAAGACGGGCGACGTTTGGGCGCCGAGTGCGCTTATGAGTCGAAACCGATCTTCCTTAGGCGCCGACAGCGTTCGCTCGTGCGGGAGAACGACGCGCTCCTCGAACGGGACAAGTCGCACAGCCGCAACGACCGATCGGCGTGTGCGGCGCGCGCCCCACGGGTCTTGAAACGATTGGTCGTAAACGTAGAGCGCGGGCGTCGCATCCTCGATGAGCGTGCCCTTTTCAAACCACGATCGCATGGTCTTCGCCGACCGCGTGTACCGATTGTCGCTTTCGGTGTCGTCATCGCGCGTGTATCCGAGTTCGAGCCGTACGAAGTTGTTCGGGTGCGAATCGTGAAGGGCGCGTTGTTCGCTGGGCGAAATGATGTCGTACGGCGGGGTCAAGAGTCGGGCGAGAAGGGCGGAGTCGGTGGTTGCGTAACGGCAAGCTCGAAACGGTCTCACATCAGCCACGGAGCACCTCCTCTATGGTTCTTGCGCGTGACCACGGGATTGCGCCCTCGCGCACAAGCGTGACCGCGAAGGCGTCTGAAACCGAGACGATGGTCGATGGAGCACCGCCTTTGAGCACGCCGCGGTCGAGGATTGGCAGATCGGGGAAAACGATCGCCGCTTGAAGCGGGTCGACGGTGGGTGGATCGCCTGCGCGGTTTGCGCTTGTCGCGGTCAGCGGTGAACCGACGGCGGTACAAAGCGCAATGAGGGTTTCGTCGCGCGGAATGCGGATGGCGATTCGACCGCAGTCCGCGACGTGCGTCGGCAGTCCGGGACGCGCGCGCACGGCGACCGTGAGAGGCCCTGGCCAAACGGCCAGGTCGACGAGGCGCAAGAGACGCGGAACCCACGCGGGGTCGACGACGTCCGCCATCTGCGCGGCGGTCGCGACCACCGGAAACGCCTTCCCGTCTGGTCGCCCCTTGAGCGCGGCAATTCGCGCGCACGCCGCATACGACACGGCATCGCTCGCCACGCGCGCCGCGAGGGCGTAGCTGCTTTCAGTTGGGACGACGGCGACACCGCCATCTTTGAGAGCCGCCGCGATGCTTGTCACCGACTGCATGGGGACGCGAAGTCTACGGCAAATGCGATCGGGAGTTCAACGGCGAAATCGCAAGCGGGGCTGGGCTGGCTACCGCACGCGGTCGTTGATGAGCGCCCTGAGGCGCGCCGCATTAAACGGCTTTTCGAGGTGAGAGTTTGGCACCCTATCGAGAAATTCACGAGCGCTCGACGTCACGGCGGCGCCGGTCATGAAAATAAAGCAACCAGCGACTTCAGGCAACCTGCGCGTCACCTCGCCGTGCAGTTCCATTCCAGTCATTTCCGGCATCATCAGGTCGCACAAAATGACGTCGAACACCTCGCCCGCCGTCAAGCGCTCGAGGGCTTTGCTCCCACTCGGCACGGTTACGACATCGTGCGCGCCGGCGAGCATACGGCGGAGAGCGGCACACATCGTCGGCTCGTCATCGACGATTAAGACTCGTCCCCTCCTTGACGGCGGCGCGGTTCGCACGTCCACGATCGGCGCTGCTGGCGCGACATCTGTCGAAATCGGCAGGGCGAGGCGGAACGTGGTTCCATGTTCGAGCTCGCTATGCACGGTGATTTCACCGCCGAGGGTGGTGACGATGCGGTGGCAAATGGCGAGCCCGAGCCCGGTGCCGACGCCCGCGGGCTTCGTCGTGAAGAAGGCGTCAAAGATCCGCGGAAGGTTCTCGGGAGCGATTCCCGTGCCGGTGTCACGGACCTCGATGAACACGCGTTTACCGTCCGCCATCCCAATGCGGATACGGATTTCGTTTTTGTCGGTGCGGTCCTCGGGGATCGCCTGCGCGGCGTTGACGATCAAGTTGAGTACGACTTGCCCGAGTCGGCCCTCGGTGGCCTGCACGGGCGGCACCTCGGCAAAATCGTTCACGAGCCGCGCGCGGTGGCGAATCTCGACCCACGCCATGCGGGCTGACGATTCGACGACCCGGCGCACATCGACGGGCCCCGGCCGTTCCCCATCGTTCGAGCGCGCGAAGACTTTGAGGTCCTTTGCGATGTTTCGGATTCGTTCGGAGGACTCCCGGGCATCGCGAAGCGGCTCTAACGCCTCGCCAATACGTCGCGCGAGCCAGTCTCTCCAGGCGTCGTCTGATGGGTGCGTCTGGGAATCGTCGACGACCCGCGCAAGATCTTCCATGGCGAACTGGAGATTTGCCATGAGGGCGCCGAGAGGATTGTTGATCTCGTGGGCCACACCGGCAGCCAGCGATCCGACGGACGCCATTCGGTCGGAGATGACGAGCTGTCCCTCGAGCGTGCGACGCTCTTTCCGCAGGGCGGTGTCGTGGATCTCCCGCTCGACCACGGGGACCAAGCGCGTGAGGTTTCCCTCGGACATGAAGTCATGCGCGCCCGCCGTTTCGACTCGCTGAACTTCGGGTTCAAACCCGCCCCACCGCAACGCGAGGACAACGAGATCAACGTCGCCCTCGCGGTCTTCGGCTATGAGGACGCGCAGCGGATTAGCCATGACGCTCACAAGCTCATTTAGCGACCGGCGGCGGCCCCTCGTTCAGGATGAGCCAGTAAAGTCCAAGCTGCCTCATCGCTTCGGAGAACTCCGCAAATTCGATCGGCTTGCGAACGTAGCTGTTTGCCCCTGACGTGTAGCCTGCGAGGCGGTCCTGCTCCTCTTTCGACGACGTGAGGATCACCACGGGGATGAGCTTGGTTCGTTCGTCGGCGCGGATGCGACGGAGCACCTCGAGCCCTTCGATCTTTGGGAGCTTGAGGTCGAGAAGCACGATCGTCGGCACCTCGGCGGTGTTCCGCCCGGCGTGCGCCCCGGTCCCGAACAGGTAGTCGAGCGCCAAGGCGCCAAGAGCGCCAAAAGGATCGGGGGACCGCATTCCATCCTGAGTATCTTGTTCATCCCGTCAAGGAAATATTCGGTTACAAGATGGATTGGATGAACAGGATAGGCTGCGTCAACCCTGGATCGTGCTTCTTGGCGTCCCTGGCGTCTTGGCGGTTAATCCTGGTCCCGAACTTCTGGGGAGCCGTAGTAGGTGCAGGAATACGAGCAGGTATGTCGGTATAATGTCCCCGTGACGCGCGACCACATCGAAATCTATACCGACGGCGCATGCTCCGGGAATCCAGGGCCCGCGGGAGCGGGTGCGATCTTGCGGTGGAACGGGCATGAGAAAGAGCTGTCGGTTTATTTGGGCGAAGCGACGTCGAACATCGCCGAGCTGATGGCCGTGCGACTTGCGCTCGAGTCGGTCAAGAATCGAAAAATCCCCGTCCGCATTCACCTCGATTCAACTTACACGCTTGGCATTTTGTCGCTCGGCTGGAAGGCGAAGGCGAATCAGCAGCTCGTCGCCGAGGTTCGCGCGCTCGTGAAGACGTTCACGTCGATCTCGTTCATCAAAGTTCCGGGGCACGCCGGTGTGCCGCTCAACGAACGCGCCGACGAACTCGCACGCGCGGCGATTGAGCGCGGTGGTTGAGCCCTCTGTTACGCGTGGTGATCGAAACCGTAACGGACGCCACACGCGCGAGAGTAGACCGACCGCAGGCGACGGCCCGCGATGAAATCGTGAACGCCTTTGGGCTCGTGGTTGAGTGAGACCTTGGGGTGCCCGGGTCCCTGGAGGCGAGTCAACATGCGGAGGTAATCGTGGTTGCTCAATCGCTCGACCGCGAGGTCAATCTGCTTCACGATCGGCCACGACGGGCCGATGAGAAGATGAAACCAGTGCTGCGTGCGCCGCGCAATGTCGATCGCTTTTCGCCACAAGTTTGCCGCGCTGTAAAACTTTCGGTAGGCGCCGAGAAGCCCCGTGTAGAGCGCTTTGGGGGTCATGCGCTTCGGAAAAAAGACGACGTGCTGGACATCGTAAAGTTCCCAGTCGTCGGTGAAGATGCGTTCTTCGTGCGCGAGACGCTCGTGGAGCGGTGTCCCGGGAAATGGTGTGAGCGGCATGAACCCCGCGACGACGCATCCCGAGTCGAGCGCGAATTCGAGCGTCGCGTCGATCGTTGCGAGATCGTCGTCGTCGGTGCCAACGACGAAGAATCCGTTTACGTAAATCCCGTTCGTGCGCATCGTTTCGATCGTGCGGCGAATGTCGTGCGGCGATTGGCCTTTGCCCATTGTCTTTAGGCTGCGCGGATTGATGCTCTCGAAACCGAACGTCGCGAAGTAGCAGTTTGTTTCGCGCATGAGCCGCACGAGGTCTTTGTCGCGCGCAACATCGACGCGCATTTGCGAGTGCCATCCGAGTTTGGGGACGAGCTTCGCGCGCCGCATGCCGTCGAGGAGCGCCTTCAGCCACTCGGGATCGCAGCCGATCGAATCGTCCTGAAAAAAAAGGAATTGCGTCGTCGGGTTGAAGCGCGAGCCGAGTTCCTCGAGGACGTTTGCAACGGAGCGGTGCCGGAAGTCGCGAAAAGTTTGGGCGACGGAGCAAAACGTGCATTTCATTGAGCAGCCGCGCGAGACCATCGTTTGATAGACGAATTGGTTGAGCGGTGCGCGCGCGATGCGGTCGAGTCCAGCGATGCGCGTCATGTCGGGGAAGGGGAGGGCGTCGAGCTCGTCGCCGGTGAGCATTGGGCGGTCGGGGTTGTGCTTGACGACGCCGGCGTCGCGATAAGTGAGGCCGAGAATTGCGTTGAGAGTCGTCGCGTCAACTGAAAGCGCGCCGAGAAGCTCGGGGAGCGTGCGTTCGCCCTCGCCGCGAATGACGAAATCACCGTGAAGGATGGCGTTGTCGGGGGCGAGCGTTGCATGGGCGCCACCAAACGCGACGAGGATTCCGCGGGCGCGGGCGCGTTCGGCGAGTGCGTAGCCGCGTTCGGCCCACGCGGTCTGGATCGAAATGCCGACGAAATCCGCGTCGTCGAACATTCGCTCGTCGAACGGCGTCACCGATTCGTCGTAAACGCGAACGTCGTAACCTTTCGCGGTGAGGATCGTCGCGAGGATCGGAAGCCCGCTGTGCGGTGTCGCGAGTCCGGGCAGGTGGTGGGTCGACAGCTTTCCGATGCGTCGCCGCGCCGCCGGGTAAAGAAGTGTGACCCGCTTCACGTTCAAAGCGTCGCGTCCTTTTCGGTTCTGCTCCATAGCCGCCCCCACCAACGCTTCAACCTCGCCCAAATCCCCGCTAACCCGGCTCTCGCACCCGCGTCCGCTCCCGCTTCCGCTCGTACTTTCTTATACCTATTATCTTTCTCCTCCGATCTCAGTGCTTCTGTGTCTCTGTGGTTACTCCTGTCTACTACCTGTTCCTCTTCTCTTCTTTTCCCAAGCGCCGCCGCGAGCTTCACCCGAAACTCTTTTTGAAATTCCGGCACCTTCGTCTTGATCAGCATTTCGTAGATTCGCCGCAGCCGCCCTTCCGCTTCGACCCCCGCGACGTACTTCACGCGCGTGCCGCCGCCTTCGCCGTCGCGTAAGTCGATATGGATGTCGAGCGTGCCGACCGAATCGCGCGACATCCCGTCGCCGCCCGACTTTCCGGGCTTTGAGACCGCCTCGCCGAGGTACGAAACGCCGAGCGCCTTGATGCACTGGGGCGCGCGCCGCTCGACGATGTCGATCGAGATGCGGCTCGAAACCGGCACGAGGCCGAGTTTTACGCCGACGCGACCTTCAATGTGTGTGTCGTCGACGATGCGATGTTCGATGAGCGTCGGGATGCACATCGCGAAGCGATTCACGTTTTCGATGAGGCGCCACGCTTCGTCGGGAGCGCACGCAACGTCGAATTCGTCTTCGATCGTAATCACGATTGTTCCCACCACTTTGTGAGGCCGAGGTCGTCGGCGACGACTTGCGCGGCGATGTAGCCGGGTGCGCCCGTGATGCCGCCACCCGGATGGCAAAACGATCCCGCGAGGTAAAGCGCGTCGATCGGTGTGCGGTGTTGCGAGAGCTCAGGGAGTGGGCGAAAAAATTCGATCTGGTCCTGCGAAAGTCGTCCCATAAAAACGCCGCCGCGACACATGTTGGGAAACTTGAGTGAAATATCGGCGGGCGTGAGCGCGCGCGCGGAAAGGATTGCGTCGCTCGCCATGTTGGGCGCGTAGATGCGAAGCGTCGCGAGGCATCGCGCGAGCAAATCTTTTTTGACGTGCTCCCATTTGTCGAAATCGGTTTCGCCGGGAACGCCGTCAAGGTGAAACGGCACAGGTGTCCAAAGGAGGCCGGTGTGAAAACCGGGCGGCGCTTGCGAGGGGTCATGGAGTGATGGGAATGCGGCGTAGAGCGCCGTGTGATCGGGGATTCGGCGCTTGCGAATCGCGGCGAGCGCGTCGGCGAAATCGGCCGGTGTCTCGAAACCCAGGTCGAGTTTTAGGGCGCGATCGATGTCGGGGTCGAACGCCGCGGCCGAGAATCGCGGCGGCTCGCGAAGCGCGAGGTGGACACCAAAAAGGCTGAATTCGTCGAGCTTATAATTGAGGAGTCTCCGCGTGAGTTTCGGGTCGAGCTTGTCGAGTCCGACGAAATGTTTGAATGTTTGTCGAAGACCCGTTGCCGAGATGACCGCGCGTTTCGCCTCGTACCACTCGCCATTCGCGAGGGTGACGCCGCGCGCGCGGTTGTCGTCGATTTCAATTTTTGTGACTTCCGCCATGCCGCGAAGGACACCGCCCGCGGAGACGAACGCGCGCCAGAGTGCGTGCGCGAGGGCGTGCGACCCGCCGACACAAACCTGCGAGCGTTCGATTTGCGAGACGACGAGCGGAACAACCATCCCGAGACCCGCGTAATCCGGGAGAATGCCGCGTGGCACGGCGAGTTGAAACAGCACGCCCGCGCGGATGGCGTCGTTTTCGAATGTTGCGCGCACAACGTCGGCCGGTGTCGAACGCGAGAGCCGCAAGTAATCGGCGCCTTCGGGGGACGTTTCGAGCGCGCCCGTGACGTGCGAGGGTGGTGGTGGCGCGGAGTAGAGCCCCGGCACGACGATCGTCTCCATGAATTCGCGGTAACCGTCGCGCATCTCGGCGTAGGCCGCTGCGTCGGCGGCCGAAAGGCGTGCGATGGAGCGCTCGGTCGCCGCGGCGTCGTTGTGAATCGTGTAGCCGCGCCCGTCTCGAAGCGGGACGGCGACTTGAACGTCGGGGCAAATGTACCGCGCGCCGTGATCCGCGAGCTTTAAGTCGCGGAACGGGGGCATGACGTCGATCGTGTCGTGAAAAAACGAGTGCAAATTGTGGAGAAACCCGCCGCGCGTGAACTCTTCGGTTGTAAGGCCGCCGCCCGCTTCGAGGCGCCGCTCGAGGATGAGGACGCTTGCGCCCGTGCGCGCGAGGTAACTTGCGGCGATGAGGCCGTTGTGCCCCGCGCCGATGACGATGAAGTCAAATGTTCCGGTCGCGGTCATTCGATCTTCGCCATTTTCTCGCGCCAGCGTTCAACCGCCGGCCACCACGGCTTCGATTTGAACGGCAGCTTGTCGAAAACGCCGAGGTCTTCGGCGAGTACCTGCGCGCAGTTGTAACCGGGCGACGACAAGATTCCGCCGTGCACGTGTTGCGATGCGCCGCAGAGGTAGAGCCCCGTGACCGGCGCGCGAAACCCGGATAGCTCGGGAATCGGACGGTTCTCGGCCGCTTGGTCGTGAGAAATCGCAGCGACGTGAAATCCGCCGCGACGCATGTTCACCATTTTTCGCGCGATGTCGTACGGCGTGTAAGGGTGAACGGCAAGAACGTTGTCGCCGCCCATGTTCGGGGCGTATTCGCGCCACGCGTCGACGCATGCGCGGGCGTAGTCGTCGCCGAGGCTGTCCCAGGCGGCCCCACCGCGTTCGCCGATTTCGAACGGCGCAAACTGCCAGATGAGCGCGGTGTGCCGTCCGTGGGGTGCCTGGCTCGGGTCGAAGAGCGTGTTGACGCCGGCATTGAGGCGTGGACGTTTCGGGAGTTCGCCGCGGTCGATCTCCTCGTAATGTTCGTAAAGATCTTCGGGGGTTTCGTAGCCTATGTTCAAGTTCCAGGTGCGATCGATGTCGGGGTGCCCGGCGGATGCGATGTGATGCGGCGGCTCTTTGAGGGCAACATGGGCGCCGAACAGAACATCTCCGTGACCATAGCGGATCGCCTCGACTTTTTTTCGAAACGTGGGGTCGAGCGCCTCACGCGGCAGGAAATCGAGAAACGTCTGGTGCGGGTCGACGCTCGAAACGACGGCATCGCGCGCGCGGAATTCGGTGCCGTCGACGGTGACGACGCCAACGGCGCGGTTGCTTTCGACGAGAATCTGTTTGACGCCGCGGCTCTCGAGGAGCTCGCCGCCCTGCGCGAGGAGCTCACCGCCCATGGCGTGCGCGAGGTGGTGTGAGCCGCCGACGCAAAGTTGCCAGTTGGTGAGGTAGGCGAGGTAGCCGATGCCGAGCGCGGCGAGTCGTGGCAGGCGCACGTCAAAGCCACAGATCGCCATGTGATAGAGGAGGAGGGCGCGGACGTGCGGGTTTTCGAAGTGGCGTTCGACCCACTCGGCGGCGGTGTGGTCGAGCACGTCGTCGCCGAAGATGCGGCCGTACTCTTCTTCGAGGAAGAGGCGCTGGCGCGGCGAAACGGCGGGGGGCGAGAAGGCGCCGCCCAGGACTTCGGCGCTGTGAAAGGCGAGGCGGCGGCGAACTTCCAGGAACTCCTCAGCGTCGCGCTCGGAGAAGGCGGCGATTGAGTCGGCGGCGCGGCGATCGTCGGAGTAGAGGATGAGCGCGCGGCCGTCCTTGAGCGGCATGCCGATGTCGGCTTCGGGGAGGATGTAGCGGACGCCGCGGCGCGCGAGGTTGAAGTCGTTGTAAGGGGGAAAGAACGGCATGATGCCGTGAAAGTTCGAGTGGAGGTTGTGATAGTAGCCCGGGATGGTGACTTCTTCGGTCGACAATCCGCCGCCGAATTCGTGACGGCGCTCGAGAACGAGGACCTTGAGTTTCGCGGCGGCCATATAAAGCGCGAGCGTGAGTCCATTATGCCCGCCGCCGATGACGATGACGTCGTAAGTCTGGTTCAACCTGCGGCGGTGGTTTCAAGAATCGAACCACGTGCGCGCACCATCACGCGCGGAAATCGGAGCGAACGAGGCGCTGATTTTGCGAAAATGCGCGGAACAGCGACCCCGCGTGCGCAGTTGTTGCGGAAGGCGCAGCTTGGCGCCCACGAGAAAAACGGGACAGAACGGCCCCGCGTCGACGCCGTGAACGCGGTTGCGATGAGCATGCGCCGGCGTTTTCGAGGTTGACGGACGCGGGACGAACTAATATACTATTCAATTGAATAGTTGATTATTGGCGATGAACCATCACCTCAAAGATCGCATTTACGCTCAGTTCGCGCGCATCTCGCGCGCACTCGCGAGCCCGCGCCGCCTCGAGCTCATCGATCTCCTCGTCCACGCCGAACGGACGGTCGAGGATCTCGCCCGCGAGGCACACCTCTCGATCGCCAACGCCTCGCGCCATCTCCAGATCCTTCGCGCGGCGCAACTCGTCGATTCCCGCAAAGAGGGTCTTTTCGTCTATTGCCGCCTCGCCGACCCCGACGTTCACGCCCTTTCTCGCGCGGTTCGCGCCCTCGCCGAGCGCCGCCTGACCGAGCTTGAGCGCATCGTTTCCGATTATTGGGGCGCGCGCGACGGGCTCGAAGTTGTCTCGATCTCCGAGTTGCAGAAGCGGGTCCGCGCGGGCGACGTAACGGTCGTCGATGTTCGTCCGTTTGACGAATACCGCGCGGGACACCTTCCGCACGCCGTTTCCATCCCGCTCGCCGACCTCGAGCGACGCCTCGCCGAGATCCCGCGCGGGAAGGACGTCGTCGCATATTGTCGCGACCGGTACTGCGTGATGTCGTTGCGCGCCGTCGACATTCTCCACGCGCATGGTCGTCGCGCCCGACGCCTTGACGACGGATTTGCCGAGTGGGCCGCGTCACGTCGCCCGATCGCGCGCGGACTTTCGCGAACGAGAAGGAAGGTTTCATGAAGTTTTTGTTCGTTCTCAACGATGCGCCTTACGGCGTGGAGCGACCGTACAACGCCCTCCGGCTCGCCGGTGCGTTGGCGCGCTCCGAGGGAACATCGGTTCGCGTTTTCTTGATGGGCGACGCCGCATCCGCTGCAAGACAAAACCAAAAGGTTCCGGGCGGCTATTACAACGTCGAGAACATGCTCGGCGCGGTCGTTCGGCATCATGGCGCCGTTGGCGTTTGTGGCACCTGCATGGACGCGCGAGGTATCAGCGCCGACGATCTTGCGGATGGCGCGGAGCGCAGCAGCCTTGACGACCTCTCGCGTTGGACTCTCGAAGCGGATAAAGTTCTGGTGTTCTAGGTTCGTCGTAAGTTCTCACGAGGTGTTGACATGCAGAAATCAGTGTTGGTTTTGGGCGGCGGTGTTGGTGGGCTCGCAGTGGCCAATCTGCTCCGAAAGAAACTGCCGAAGGCGCACACCGTCACCCTCATTGAGCGCGAGGAGAGCTTCGTGTTCGCGCCATCGCTGCTTTGGGTTCTCACGGGTGACCGAACGCGCGAGAAGATTTCGCGTTCGGTGGATCGCCTCAAGAAGCGTGGGATCGATGTCGTTCGAGCCGAGATTGAGGCCATCGATGTTGAACGGCGAGTTGTGCGCGCGTCGGGCCGCGAATTCTCAGGTGACTACATTGTAATCACGCTCGGCGCGGAGCTTGTGCCAGAAGCAATTCCGGGCCTCGCCGACGCGGGGCACAACTTCTATTCGCCCGCCGGGGCCGAANNGGGCGCATCGTCATTCTCATAGCAGCACCCGCGTACAAGTGCCCCGCTGCGCCGTACGAAGCCGCGATGCTGATCGAATGGCTGTGCCGCAAGCGTAAAGTGCGCACGAGAGTTGAGATTGAGATGTACGCAGCTGAGCCGGGGCCGATGGGTGTCGCGGGGCCAGATGTTTCAAAGGCCGTGCGCGAAATGGTCGAGTCAAAAGGCATTCGCTATTTCCCGCAGCATCAGGTGACAAGCGTCGACGGCGCCGCGCGAAAACTCAAGTTCGCAAACGGCGTCGAGGCAGCGTTTGACCTGCTCGCTTTCGTCCCGCCACACCGCGCCCCACGCGTCGTGCGCGAAGCGGGGCTCGTTGGCGAGAGCGGTTACGTCGCAACCGATCGCGCGACGCTCGCGACAAACTTCCCGCGGGTCTTCGCATTTGGAGACGTCGTCTCGATTCCGCTTGCACTCGGAAAGCCACTCCCGAAAGCTGGCGTTTTCGCGCACGCACAGGCCGAAGTCGTTGCAAACAACATCGCGTGCGAAATTCTCGGCAAGGGGCGCTCGCGCAGATTTGACGGCGAGGGCGAGTGTTTCATCGAAACGGGCGATGGCAAGGCGGGTTTTGGAAAGGGGAATTTCTACGCCGAGCCGCTCCCGGCCGTGAGGATTCACAATCCGAGTCGTACCTTTCACGCTGCGAAAGTTTTATTCGAGAAGTATTGGCTCACTCACTGGTTTTGAGTCGGCCACATAAGAAGCGCACGAGCGCTTCAGCTTTCGGCGCGAAACTCGAAATCTCCGCAAACTCTTGTGGGGTATGAAAACCATCGCCACGCGGGCCGAGGCCGTCGATGACGGGGATGCCGATCTCACCGAGCGTGTTCGCATCGCTGCCGCCTCCCACGAGCGGTGATTCGGTGTCGCCGAGCCCAGCAGCGCTTTGGTGCGCGGCATATTCGGCGAAGAGGCTGGCTGATTCCGGCGTGCGTTCAAGGGGCTTTCGCCGAACGCCGCCATCGAGCGCAATCGTCGTTCCCGGGACGTCACGCGTCGCCAAACGCGCGGCTTCGCTGAGCGCGGCGATAAGCGCATTCGCATCGCGTGCGGTGTCAAAGCGCAAGTCGACGACGCATGAGGCATGCGCGGGAACAGTGTTTTTTGACGTCCCGCCCGCAATCGTTCCGACGTTGACCGTGACGTCGCGCGCATAGTCGGTTTCGCGCTGGGCCGCGTCGACGAATCGCGAAAGTGCCCAAATCGCATTGGCGCCGTCGGCGTGTGCGTTCCCGGCGTGCGCGGCTTTACCGGTCGCCGTTGCTATGAGTCCACCCGTACCGCGTCGCCGCGTGACGATCGCGTCACCCGCGCGCCCCGATTCAAAAACGAGGCCGGCGATCGCGCCCCGCGCCAAGTTTTTGATGTGTGGCGCGGAGTCTGGCGATCCGACTTCTTCATCGGCGACAGTGACGAAAACAATCGGGAGCGATACGAGCAAACCCGCGTCGTCAAGCGCCGCAAGCGCCGCCCAAACAACAGCGAGCCCGCCTTTCATATCGAGGACGCCCGGGCCGAACGCGCGATCGCCGTCGACACGCCATCCCTCGAAAACGCCTGGCGGGAAAACGGTGTCGTGGTGCCCGATGATAACGATCGGCGCAACCTTCGATGCCGCGGCCGTTTTCCAGACAAGGTGATTACCGAAACGCGTCGACGCAATTCGCGTCAGCGTGAGCGAGAGGGGTGCGAACGCGCGATCAAGGATTGCCGCGACATCGTTTACCCCGGCAATATTCTCAGTGAAGCTGTTGATGAGCACGAGCTTCTCGGCGAGCGCGAGCGTTTCGGTCGGTCGTCGGGCAAGGGCAGCAAGGGCGCGTTCAAGCGTGGGCGTACTCATGGAGCTGAATATAGTATTCTTCGTGCACCCAAGCGAAAACGATATTGGAGTTATGGTCCGATGCGTTTGATGGACGCGCGGGCGAGGTTGCGCACCGAGCGATCAACTTTGGAATCATCGGCGAGCCGTGTCAGGAGCGGGAGCGCCTCGCGATCACGCGCTTCGACGAGCATTCCAATGAGCATGAGTTGCGCGGTCGCGTCTGTGAATCGGCCGAGACGTTCGCGAATTAGAGGCAGCGCGGCGTTTCCGAGGCTGCTGAGGCCCTGCAAGAAGGCGTGCGCATTTTGGTCGTTCGCCGCGAAGGCATCGTCGATAATCTTGACGTAAAGCGAGAGGCCCTCAGCATGTCCGTGTCGAGCCAACCCGAAGGCCGCGTTGGCTCGAACACCAGAATCGGCATCCTCACGCGCCACTTTGAGAAGCACCGCGTCTTGGTCGAGCACATCGCTGAACGCGAGGCCGTGCGCGGCGACCCTCCGATCGAAAATACCCGCGCTTGCGTCGGTTGCGAGATCGGCGAGTGCTCGGAGCGCAGCCGGATCCTCGGATTGACCCAGCGCGTGTGCGAGCGTCACCTTGGTCTCGGGTTCCTCGGCCGCCCGAAAACGCTTGATGAGTTCCCCCACCGCGTCTTTGCCTGCCTGCGCGAGTGCTGCGCGAAGCCTGAGTCCCGGCGTGGGGTTGTGCTTCTGAAAGATCGACATCACATCGCGGCCGAACTCGGTTAGGGTTTGGTCGAGCGTCGGTGGTGCTTTCACCGGTGGCGCGGCGGGTGGAGTTCGGGTCGCATTCAGCGCGACAGCTGGCGGCGTCGATGTGACTCGCGATGAATTGGGTGCCTTGCGCATACTTGGCGTTGAGACGTCGTTTGACCCGACGTTCGTGGCCGGAGCGGGGGCTGCGTCGACGCGCATTGTTGCCGCTTCGCCTGCAGCGACCACCCGCTCACCCTTCGGGTTTGCGGTCACCACGCGACCCTCGTACACCGTCACCAAGACCACCGCGGTCACCACAGCGCCGGTCACCGCCCCCGAGATGGCCACCTTCGGTTTGTTCATCGTTCTAACCTCCACGCGGAAACAGGTGCCCAACACGCGTATGTCGCCGGCAAACGTGGACACCACGAAGCGCTCGCCCGAATCGACCCGATAAAAAACATCGCCGGCGGTTTGTTCCACGCGCGCCGCGCCGTCGACCGACATAGCCCAACTCAACGCCGCGCCGGTCTCCGCGACGGCCACGCCGCGACGGCCCAGCTGAAGAGTCGTGCGGACCGTGGCGCTGTGTGAACCACGGGCGAGGTTGGCGTGCACAACGCCAGCGGGGGCACTGTTCGAACCTGTCCATGGTCGACTGAGAAGCACCGCGGCGACGGCGCCGGCTGCAAAAGCGCAAGTCATGATCCATGGGGTCGCGAAGCGGTGCGAGCGCGCACCCGTGATCCACCGGCGCCGAAGCTCGAGATCCACGTCGCGCGGCATTGTCGCGGACCCCTCTTGGGCGTGCGCCTCACGAATGAGCGATGCGAAATCACGCCGCGACATCGTCCACCTCCCATCCGGCTGCGCGGAGACGCTTTTGGGCGCGGGCGACCAGTTTTGAAACGTATCCTTTTGAGAGATTGAGCGTCTCAGAAATCTCTTGCTGATTCTTGCCATCAACAAAAAGCATCGTGACCACCACACGCTCCTGGGGTGGCAGCGCTTGCAAGGCGCGGGTCGCTACGGCGGCGGTTTCGCGCTCGTCGAGTAGGGTATCTGGTGCCGGAGATGGGATGGGCGGTTGGCGGCCGATCGCGTCCATCACCCGTGTGGCGAAGGTGCGCTGGTGGCGGAGCCGAGTTAAGGCGAGGTTTGTTGTCACCGCGTAAAGCCAGCCCCCAAGCGGCTTCGAGGTGTCCAGTTTTGGGAAACTCTCGAGTAGGCGAACGAAGACGTCGTGGCACAAATCTTTCGCCCACTCGGGATCGCCGCTGCTGTATCGCTGGCACCACGCGTAAACACGATTCTTATGGGCTTCGTAGGCCGAAAGAAAATTCGCGTGCGAGTCGTCGCGGATCGATTTTGACATCGTGACGGCAAACGTCTGCATCGCATCGTATATCACGCGCGACGGTCCCCAAAGTTTCCTGGTCGCCGCCAAGAAATAGTATTCTTCGTGCACCATGGCGAAACGATTCAAGGCCGCCGTGATCGGCGGGAGCGGGTATGGGGGCGCGGAGCTGATTCGGCGGTTGCTCATTCACCCCGATGTCGAGTTGGTTCGAGTTGCATCGGTTGATTTCGTTGGCGAGCCGCTCGGCGCCGCGCATCCCAATCTCGATTCGATGACGGACTTACGATTCGAGAATCTCGCGCCGCGTGACGCGGTGGCGGGCTGCGACATCGCGCTTCTCGCGCTCCCACACAAGGTCACGGCCGCGAAAGTTCCAGAGCTGCTTGCGACGTGCGTGAAGATTGTCGACATGTCGGGCGATTTTCGGCTGCGCGATGCGGCCGCGTACGAGCGGTACTACGGCGCGAAGCATCCGCACCCAGACCTCCTTGGTACTTTTGTTTACGGCTTGCCCGAGCTGAATCGCGAAAAAATTCGCGTCGCGCGATGCGTCGCGTCGCCTGGCTGTTTTGCGACCACGATCGAATTGGCGCTCTTGCCGCTCGCGGGCGCGGGTTTTCTCGGGGGTGTCGTCCACGTCCAAGGGATAACCGGTTCCTCGGGCGCTGGAGTGGCGCCCACGGCGACGACGCATCACCCAAGTCGCTCGCAGAACTTACGAACGTACAAACCGCTTGAGCACCAACACATCCCCGAGATCGTCGAAACCCTTGCGGATGCTGGGGCCCGCGATGTCACGCTCCGCTTCGTGCCGGTCTCGGCGCCGTTGGCGCGCGGGATCTTTGCGACGGCTTACGTCGAGCTGCACGAAGATATCGATGAGCCGCGGCTTTGCGCGCTCTACGACGACACGTTCGCGAATGCGCCATTTGTGCGGCGCCCCAAAAAACGCTTGCCGGAAGTTGTCGCGGTTTCGGGTTCGAACTTCGCGGAAGTCGGCTTTGCGGTGAGCGAGGCACGCGCGGGTGTTCGCACGGCTGCTGCGTTTGCGGTCACCGATAACTTGATTAAGGGCGGCGCTTGGCAGGCGATCCAGAACATGAATCTCATGCTCGGGCTCGATGAGCGCGCAAGTCTCGAAGACCCGGGTGGGTGGCCGTAGGCGGTCGCGGATGCGGGAGCGGAGATCGTGAAGCCGGTTATTGTTATTAAGGTCGGTGGCGAGGTTGTCGCGGGAACCGAGGTGGGCGTGCTCGCGGGCGAGGTGCGCGCGCTTTCGGAAACATTTTTTGATGTGGCGGTTGTGCATGGCGGTGGACCACAGGCGACGGAATTGCAGAGCCGGCTTGGGATCAAAACCCGTCAGGTGGCCGGGCGCCGAATCACCGACGCGGCGACGCTCGACGTGATGAAGATGGCGGTCGCGGGCAAGGTCAACGTCGAACTCTGCGCGGCGCTTGGCGCTGCGGGTGTGCGGGCGGTTGGGCTTCACGGCGCGAGCGCTCTCGCCGTGCACGCGAAAAAACGTCCACCGCGCGTGGTGACGGGGGGCGGTCCCGACCCCATCGATTTTGGTTTTGTTGGCGATGTCGCGGGATTCAACCTCGAACTTCTTTCGACCCTTTGGGGCGCAGGTTACACGCCAGTTGTCGCGTGCTTGGGCGCCGACGACACGGGCGCGACGTACAACATCAATGCCGACATCGTCGCGAACCAGCTCGCGGCGACGCTCAAAGCTGCGCATCTCTTTCTGGTCACCGGTTCGCCGGGCGTTTTGCGTGATGTCGATGACGTCACGTCGCGCATCCCGAAGTTGACGGTTGACGAGGCGCGCCGCGCCATCGCCGCCGGGCAGATTACCGGCGGGATGATCCCAAAAATCGAAGAAGCGATCGCCGTCATCAACGCCGGCGTTGGGACGATCCACATCCTCGGCAATCTTGCGCCGGGCGACCTCGCTCGCGCGGTTGGTACACGCGGATCGGTTGGCACGGCGCTTGTGGCGTGAACACCTCAGTGACGTCGCTACGGCGTAACGCCAGCGCGCCAATCCGCCTCAAACTGCGCCGTGATCGCCGCGCGCGGTGTCGCTTCGGTGACGAAAAGGCCAATTTCGCGGTTTTTCGTTATCGATGTCCACGAGTAGTTTTGCGACCCAACGAACGGCACGCCGTCGGCGATGACGAGCTTCGCGTGCAACTCGACCGTCTTCAGGAACTTCACAGGGATTCCGAGCGCCCCCAGGTCGGTCGCCGTTGCGCGATTCCCGCCGATCCAATCGGGGTCCGCGAGGAGCACGCGCACCGAGACGCCCGCCGCCTTTCGCGCTTTGACCACGGCAACGAAATCGCGGTCGGACAAATACATGACCGCGATGTCGAGCGTTTGCGTTGCGCCGTTGAAAAAGTTGAGCAGCCGATCGCGCGCGTTGACGGGCGACACGACGAGGCGTGTGCACGATAGGTCGAGCGCGCCGCTCCCCGTCCAGTCGCGGTCAAAGATCGCCTCAAGGTCCACGATATCATCGGCGTTCGTATTGATAACGCCGTAGTTTCGCTCGGACCCCATCGAAAAACCGATGAGGTTCGCCGACATGACGATCGCCTCGCGCCGATCGATGATGAGCACCTTTGCGTGGTTGTGCTCAAACTCCGTTGGTGCCGCTTTCCACGGCACACCGGCCGCTTGAAGCGCATCACGCGCTCGGTTGTTCGCGGCTTGACTCATGTCGAGCATCACGCGCACGGAAACACCTCGCCGATGCGCCGCGATGAACGCGTTCGTGAACGCGTCGAGCGTGAGCTGATACATCATCAACGAGAGCGAAGTCGTCGCGGCATTAATGTGCGAAAGGAGCAGATTCTGGAGCCCAGTCGGCGCGATGAAAGCTTGTGGCTCGGGCACGCGCAGCGAAAACGGATCGCACGTATTCGCGGACGTGCCGGCGTCGATCGCCGTTCCCGCATCCGTCGTGGCGACCGCACCCGCGTCCGCACTCCCGTCGCTTGGCGTCGACCCCGCATCTCTGTCGACTGGCCGCTCGAGACCGGCGTCGGTCCCCGGGGCGTCGAAGACCGGACCCACGCTTTCGCCCGCGCAGGCAAAGAGCCCAAACACCAACGCCAACGGGCCGAATCGACGCGAACACGACGGTTTGACCGACAATGAATCGCTCAGCGCGTCAAAAGGCATCCAACGTTAATACACGATCGAGCCCAAAAAAGTCAATGAAAATATAGTTTTTTGACGTTGAGTTTCCAGCGGCGGCCCACCATTATAGAGGGCGTGACTGAGAACTCTTCGGCGGCAACCTGTTTGGTGTGTGGCGCGGCGCTTTCAGAGAACGTCATTGAATGTTCGAAGTGCGGAACGCCGCATCACCTTAGTTGCTGGGAATACACGAATCGCTGTGCCGTGTTTGGGTGCGGGTGCGAAGTCGGGCGAACGCGGAGTCAAGCGCCCACCGAACCCGAAGCGCCGCTCGTCATGCGGACGGCGTCGAGCGCGTCGACTGCGTCACAAATCGAGACCGGCGATTCGCCTTGGGCTATGCCGAAATTCAACGCGACCGATCCATCGCTCCGTGTTCCCAGGCGGAGCGCGGGCCCTTGGATAGTTATCGCATTCGCCGTGATCCTTGGGGTTGGCGTAGCCGCGACTGTTGTCATGACGGCAGGTGGTGAGTCGCCGACACGAACCGCATCACACGCTGGTTCGGCGACACTGCTGCCCGACCGAGAGCCTTTGCGTGAAGCGCTTCGCAGAGGCGAATCCGCAATCGACGGAGCGCGTCGCCAAGTCGACGACGCGAAGAATGCCGCGGCGACCGCAATCGACCCATCGCTTCGCGCGCAAATCAAGGCACGGTTCTCGCAAATCAGGGCATGTTACGAACGCGCGTTGAAGGGCGCGCGGCCCGGCCTCGAGGGGAATTATTTGGTTCAATTCAGGATCGCCGAATCGGGAAGCGTGACATCGGCCAAGATTACGAGCGACTCGGTTCGCGAGCCATCGTTGGCGGCTTGCGTTGTCGCGAAGATTCGATCGTGGCGCTTCAGCGTCGCACCCGGCACCGGGCCGACGACGATCAGTTATCCCATCATCTTTCGTGCATCGACCCATTGACGCGCCCCGTTGATTCGGTACCATGCGCCGTCGCATGGAAAACGCACCGCTCAAACGAACACCGCTTTACGATTCGCACATCGCGCGCGGCGCCCGAATCGTCGAATTTGCGGGGTTCCAGATGCCCGTTGTTTACACCGAGGTTCGCGACGAGCATCGCGCCGTTCGTACGGGGTGCGGCATTTTCGACGTTTCGCATATGGGCGAATTCGAGCTCACGGGCGATCGTTCGCGCACCGCGCTCCAAACCTTGGTCCCGAGCGACATCGATCGCCTCGAGCCGGGGCGCGCGCTCTACACAGTCCTCCTTCGCCCCGAAGGCGGCATCGTCGACGACCTCATCATCATGCAGCGCGCGAAGGACGACTACCTCATCACCGTGAACGCGTCGAACATCGCAAAAGACTTCGACTGGATGCGGTCGCGCTTGCCGGCCGATCTTCACTTCGTCGATAGAAGCGCGTCGACGGCGCTCATCGCCGTGCAAGGCCCGCGCGCGGTCGACGTGTTAACGCCACTGACCGATCGCCCCGTCGCGGCGCTTCGCACGATGTCATTTTTGAAAGGTGTCCGCGTCGCCGGTCGCCCTGCGCTCGTCTCGCGAAGCGGGTATACGGGCGAAGACGGTTTCGAACTCTATGTTGATAATGGGGACGCGACGCACATCTGGAGCACATTGCTCGCCGCCGGCGCAACGCCGACCGGACTCGGTGCGCGCGACACGTTACGCCTCGAAGCGCGATTGCCGCTCTACGGCAACGATCTCTCCGACACGACGAGCCCTCTTGAAGCCGGGCTGGGTTGGATCGTTCATTGGACGAAGGGCGATTTCATCGGCCGCGCGAGCCTCGAAGCGCAACGCGCGAACGGTGTCTTACGCCGCCTCGTCGGATTCAAGATGATCGAGCCGTCGATCCCGCGACATGGGCACCGCGTTTTCGCGCCCGGCGCGGACGAAACCCCCATTGGCGAGGTCACGAGCGGCACGCATTCGCCCACACTTGAAATTGGAATCGGACTCGCGTATGTCCCCCCTGGGTTTTGGGAACCCGGGAGCGCGTTCGAAGTCGAAGTGCGCAAGCAGCGTCGGCGCGCAGAGGTTGTGAAGACACCCTTTTATCGGAGGAAAGCCTGAGATGCGCATGAATGTCCCAGAAGACCGACGGTACACGACGGAGCACGAATGGGCCGCCTTGGAGGACGGGGTGGTGACGGTGGGAATCACCGATTACGCCCAGGAGCAGCTCGGTGAAATTGTGTTTGTTGAGTTGCCGAAAGAAGGCGACGTGATCAAGAAGGACGAGACGTTTGGTGCCGTTGAGTCGACGAAAACCGCGTCCGACCTCTACGCGCCGATGTCGGGGAAAGTGATCGAAGTGAACGATCCGCTCGCGGACAGCCCCGGGGTTGTGAACGAGGACCCGTACGAAGAAGGGTGGATGATTCGCGTTGAAGTGAGCGATGAAGACGAATTCGAGGGGTTGCTGACGGCGGCCGGCTACAAAAAAATCATCGCCGAAGCGGCCGAATGAGGCGCCGGATCACCCGTTGATGAAATACCTCCCACAAACGGAGGGCGACATCGCAGCCCTTTGCGCTGCGGTTGGCGTCGGCTCACCGGACGCGCTTTTTTCGGAGCTCACAAAGCAGTTTCCAATCAGACGGGCCATCGACCTGCCGAATGGGAAAACCGAACGCGCGGTTCGCGCCGAGTTGCAGGGTTTGGCCGACGCGAATCGGCGCGGGCTGTCGTTTATCGGCGCTGGGGCGTACGCGCATTATTCTCCCGTTGCGATCGACCATCTGCTGCTTCGAAGCGAGTTTCTCACCGCGTATACACCGTATCAGGCTGAGATTTCGCAAGGGACCCTGCAAGCGATTTTTGAGTTTCAAACGATGATCGCGAACGTCTTCGGGACCGACATTGCCAACGCGTCGATGTACGATGGCGCAACGGCAACGGCGGAAGCGATGCTCATGGCGCGTCGCGTGACGAGCCGCGAGCGGTTTGTCGTGGCGCGGACGGTTCACCCGGAGTATCGCGAGGTGGCGCGAACTTATTTGACCGCGCAGAATGCGGACGCGATCGTCGAGGTCGGGTTTACGGACGATGGCGGCGTCAATTTTGGCGCGGTCGCGGCGGCGCTTAGCGATGACGTCGCGGCGCTCGTGGTCCAGCAGCCAAATTTCTTTGGGCGTGTCGAGGACGTTGCGCGGGCCGCCGAGATGGCGCATGCGCGCGGAGCTCTGTTGGTCGTCGCGGTCGCGGAGCCGCATGCGTTTGGGCTTTATGAGGCGCCGGGCGCGCTGGCTGCCGACATCGTCGCGGGCGAGGGGCAGTCGTTTGGGATGGCGCCGTCGTTCGGTGGGCCATCGCTCGGACTCTTTGGGTGCAAGGAAGCGTTTGTGCGGAAGATGCCCGGGCGGCTCGTTGGGCAGACGGTCGATTCGCGCGGTGCGCGCGGGTTTGTGCTCACGTTGTCGACGCGCGAGCAGCACATCCGGCGCGAGAAGGCGACGTCGAACATTTGCACGAACCAGGGCCTCGTCGCGCTCGCGGCGACAATCTATTTGTCGCTTGTTGGCGAATCGGGGTTTCGCGAACTCGCGCACGAGAATTATTCGCGCGCGTCTGCGGCACGCGACCGCATTACGAAACTGCCGGGTTGGCGGCTGCGTTTCGCGGGCCCCATCTTCAACGAGTTTGCCGTCGATGCGCCAGTTCCTGCGGCGCGCGTTGTCGACGCGCTCTCCGCCAAAGGCGTTCTCCCAGGTTTCGCGCTGTCGCGTTTCTACCCTGACCTTCCGAACACTCTCCTCGTCAACGTGACCGAGCTTCACGAACCCTCCGACATCGACCGCCTCGTTTCCCTCCTTTCGGAGGTAAAGTGATTTCTCGTCCGACCTCATTAACTCTCTACCTCTGTGGTTTCTCTTCTCTTATTCAGGTGCATCGATGACCGGTCGCCGTGGGCTCGATTTCGCCGAGCCGCTCATCTTTGAACGCGGTTCGCCCGGGCGTCGCGGAACGAGCACGCTCGCAAGTCCTTTGGGGACGTGGGATGCATCGCGCGAGGCCCCGTCCGAGTTCTTGCGGAGAGGGCCAGTTGGTCTTCCGGAAGTGGGTGAACCCGAGGCGTTTCGTCACTTCGTGCGACTCTCGCGCTGGAATTTTGCCATCGACCTCGGAATGTACCCGCTCGGTTCGTGCACGATGAAATACAACCCGAAGGTGAACGAAGCTGCGGCGCGGATGCCGGGTTTTGCGGAGCTGCATCCGTATGCGCCAGAAAGCTGGACGCAGGGCGCGCTTCGCCTCCTTTATGAACTCGCGCACGGGCTCGCGGAGCTGGCTGGGCTTCACGCGGTCACGTTGCAGCCGGCGGCCGGGGCGCAGGGCGAGTTGACTGGGCTCATGATCATTCGGGCAGCGCACATCGCTCGCGGCGGCGCGCGCACGAGAATCCTCATTCCAGACACCGCGCACGGCACGAACCCGGCCTCGTCGGCGCTCTGTGGTTTCGAAGTGGTTCCACTTCCAACCGGGGGTCGAGGATTCGTCGAGGCGTCCGTTGTGGAGCGGGCGATGGACGAGCGCGTCGCGGCGTTTATGGCGACGAACCCGAACACGCTTGGCCTCTTCGAGAGCGAAATCGGACGAATCGCTGAAATCGTTCATGCGAAGGGCGGGTTTGTCTATTGCGATGGCGCGAACATGAACGCGCTCTTGGGAAAAGTTCGCCCAGGCGATATGGGTGTCGACGTCATGCAGTACAACTTGCACAAAACGTTTACGACGCCGCACGGCGGTGGCGGTCCCGGCGCGGGGCCGGTCGCGGTGACAAAGGCACTCGAGCCATTTTTGCCGAAGCCTGTTGTGGCGAAGACCGGCGATGTTTACCGGTTTGAATTCGATCGACCGAAATCGATCGGTCGGATGCGGTCGTTCTGCGGAAATTTTGGCGTGCTTGTGCGCGCGTTTACGTACCTACGTGAAATGGGAATTGATGGGCTGACGCGCGTCGCTGAGATGGCGGTGCTGAACGCGAACTACTTGCGCGTCAATCTGCGAGACGATTTTCAGCTCGCGTTTGATGGGCCGTGCATGCACGAGGCGGTTTTTTCGGACAAGAAACAAAAGGCGAGCGGTGCGACGACGATGGACATCGCGAAGCGGCTGATCGACTTTGGCTTTCATCCGCCGACGATCTACTTCCCGCTCGTCGTTCATGGCGCACTGATGATTGAGCCAACGGAAACGGAGACGAAGGAGACGCTCGATGAGTTTATTGCGGCGATGCGTGAGATTGCGCGTGAGTGCCGTGAGTCGCCGGATGTCGTAAAGGGCGCGCCGCATCACACGGCGCTTGGGCGGCTCGATGAGGTGCAGGCGGCGAGACGGCCTGTGTTGAGGTGGAAGAGGGAATGTGAAGAGAAACCACGCCCGCGATGAATCGATGTGAATGCGCCAAGCATGTCGGGGAAGCGGATGCTCCAAGTTGGTGTCGCGGCAGTGCCGCGCAGGCACTGAGGACACGGAGTTAGGAAGAGGGGAAGGGGTTATTGAAAATGAGATTTGCGTTGATCAGTTTGTCGGTGCTCGTGGCGACAGGGCTGGTTGGAGCGGCGTGCAAGAAGGATGGCGAGCCGGTGGCGCCGCCGGCGAGGCGAATTGATGCGCCGCGTGCGGCTCTGGGATCGCCCACGGCGACGCGGGAAGCGCCGCCGCCCGGGAGGCCTGTTCCACCGATGGGGACGCCCGAAGCCGCTGGTCCACGCCCCGCGTGGTATCCAGCTGGGTTTGCGCTTCCGGCTGGTTGGCGCGCTGAGGGCCAGGTGTCGGTCACGCCGCATGCGACATCCGGTGAATTGGCGTGGGACAAGCCGCTCGCTGAAGTACTGGGCGAGTTTCAGAAGGAGCTCGGCGCAACCGGGTGGACGCTCAAATCGGACGAGCCGCGTGGGAAGGGTGGAAAGCGGATGCGGTGGGAAAAAGGGGGCGAAACCGTGCAGCTTTCGATTTTCGAGGTGGATGGCAAGGCGCGCGCAATTGTTGTTCCGCCAATTCGGCTCGGTGGCGGTGCGCCGACCGCAGAGCCGCGTTGAGGAATTCTCAAAACAGGCTTGCTTTTTAGCCGAGATCTACGTAGATATACCGGTTCTGGGAGGAATTTGAATGGCCGAGGAAACGAAAACCGCTGTGGCGACTGGCGAGAAACAGCCGACGAAGTGTCGCAGTGCAAAGTGCAAGCGCGCGATTCGCGCAAAGGGTTATTGCCGAATTCATTACAAAAAGTGGCGCCGGGGGGAGCTTCCTAAGCCGCGCTATACGCGCTGCCACAAGGAAGGGTGCAAGAAACCGATGGGCCTGAGGGGCCTCTGTGACGCGCATCGTACGGGTGGCGAAGCGGCCGCCCCGGTGGCAGCAGCAGCGCCAGCTGGAGGAGGACAATAATGGCTCGCGTCACCGTTGAAGATTGCTTAGACCGCGTTGATAACCGGTTCGCGCTCGCGCTTCTTGCGGCGCGGCGGGCTCGCCAAATTGCTCGGGGCGCGCGCCCGGTTGTGCAGGTTGTGAAAAACAAGCCGGCCGTCGTCGCGCTTCGCGAGGTTGCGGCCGACAAAGTTCGTTACGACCGGAACGTCAAGGAAACGCTGCTCAAGACAAGTCTCGCCGACAAAGCGAAGTAGCGCCGAAAAATGTGACTTGTGACCGTCGGTGGAGCGCAACCCCTTCCGATGAAAACGTTGGATTCGAGCAACAGCTTGGGCGTGGTCGTACACGTTGTCGTGGTCGTGCACGCGAATCGTGGACGTCCACGAGCACGGTAACGAAGCGGGGCTCTTGCGTTTGATTGTTGGTCCTGATCTACACCGGCAAATCGCCCTCGGGTGTTTCGCCAAGGACGCTCCCCTTCCGCTCTTCCGCGCGCTGCACATAATCGCGAATCGTGATGTTCTGCGCAAGACCCGTGTCGACGTCGCGGGCCGAAACGCTCAGGATACCGTTCGCATCAACTTTGAAAGCGACTTCGATTTTGGGCTCCATGCGACGCGCCTGGCGAATCCCCTCAAGCGTAAACTCGGCGAGGGCCTGGTTGAGCGACGCGCGCCGATTCTCACCTTGAAGAACAACGATCTTCACACGCTCCTGGTAGTCTGAGTTCGTCGTGAAGATGCGCGTCGCCTTCTTTGGAACCTTTGTGTTCTTCTCGATGAGGACCGAAAACATGTCGCCGAACGCTGCAATGCCAAGTGTCATGGGCGTCACATCCAACAGCAGAATCTCATCGGAATCTGAAATCAGCGCATTCGCCTGAATCGCCGCGCCGACCGCGACGACTTCTTCGGGATTCACAGTCCGGTTTGGCTTTTTACCAAAAAACTCCTCGACCTTGTGTTGCACGAGCGGCATGCGCGTTTGACCGCCGACGAGAACAACCTCATCGATTTCTTCGGGGCCGAGGCGTGCGAGGTCAAGCGTAGTTTGAACAATGTCGAGCGAGCGCGAAACGAGGTCGCCGACGATCGATTCGAGCCGGTCGCGCGTCAACTCGACGACAAGGTGCGCGCTGGGGTTCACGTGTGGCGCAATCCGCGGCAAGTTGATGGTTGTCGTTGATTCCTGTGACAGCTCGATCTTGGCGCGCTCCGCTGCGTCGATGACCCGCTGCATCGACATCTTGTCCAGCGTGAGATCAATCTGCTCAATGCGCTTGAACTCGCTCACGAGGTACTCGACCACGCGGTTGTTCACGTCTTCGCCGCCCAAATAGCTATCGCCGTTCGTTGCCACGACTTCGTAAACCTGATCGCCGAGGTTGAGAATTGAAATGTCGAACGTTCCTCCACCAAAGTCGTAAACGGCCACGCGCTGCGACATGTCGCTGCCAAATCCATACGCGAGGGCCGCCGCGGTCGGTTCGTTGATGAGTCGCAGCACGTCGAGTCCCGCCGCTTCCCCGGCCGCCTTTGTTGCCTTGCGTTGGCGGTCGTTGAAGTGCGCGGGAACCGTGATAACCGCCTTATCAATTGTCTCGCCCAAAAAACGCTCGGCGTGCGATTTCACCGCGCGCAGGATTTCCGCCGAAATGGCGACGGGCGATATTTGGTGGTCCCGAATCTGAACGTGAACTTCGCCGGGTGCTCCCTCGACGACAGGGTACGCGAGCCGCCGCCGCGCCGTTTGCACCTCAACCGACTGAAACCGCTGCCCCATGAGACGCTTCACCGCGTAAATCGTCTCCAGTGGATGCGAGACCGCTTGAGCCTTCGCGAAATACCCAACCTGAAAAGTATTCTGTGCGTCCAACATCACGTGCGACGGCGTGATGCGCCGCCCCTTTTCGTCCGGGATGACGGTTATCTCGCCATTTCGAATCGTCGCGATGCACGTGGTGCTCGTCCCAAGGTCAATGCCAACGACCGCGCTCATCCGATTCCGCCTTTCAGGAGTTTTTGCAGCAACCCGCGCGCGTCGCTGTTCGTC
>JACPTQ010000085.1 GCA_016192705.1 Deltaproteobacteria bacterium
CGATTCCCGGATAACGGGAAAGATTAGCGTGGGACGGGCGGGGTCTGGGCTTGCTCCGGCTCGCGGAAGTCCTCGGGTCTGACATGAAATGTGAGTCTGCACGAAATGAATCAAACATCACGAGAACGGCAATCCCACGCCCCATCGGCACCTCATCCCCTGCGGACGCGACCCGGAGCAAGCCCAATCCCCGCCCGCCCAACCAGAAACAAGCCGTTTCCTTGGAACGGCGGTTGAGGGACTTGGGGGGTCGATCGAACGCTGGCCGATACCCAACGGGTGAAACCTTCGTACCGCCCTCAAACCTAAGGAATACGTCCCCGGAAAGCGGTCCGCCAGGAATTGCGTAGGGTCGGCAGGGGTGCCGCAAAGGCGCGCCTATTCTGCGAACGGTCTGCAGGCAAGCCGGTGGCTTGCCTGTGTGAGCAGAATGGCGAGGGCGACGGAACGGAGCCCGCAGCCTACCTTCCCGCAGGGTCTGCAGCGCAATATCGCGTGGAATTTCCGAGTTTTCGCACGCCACCAAACGGCGGCTCGATCGCACGTTCATATTCAGACCCGAGGACGTCGGCGCGCCGACGCGGGACCTGCCGATCCTACGCACAAAAGCAAACCGGCCGCTTATCCGGGGATCGAGGCGTTGACACCATTCCGCGCGGGCGGTAATCACCGCCGATGCGAGTTGGTATTATCGGTTATTCGGGTTCCGGGAAAACGACCCTTTTCAATGCGCTGACGGGCTTGTCCGCGGCGACAGGGTTTGGCGGCAAAGGCAAGGCGAACCTCGGCGTCATCAAGGTTCCGGACCCGCGCGTTGTGAAACTCGCGGAGATTTTTAAGCCTAAGAAGACAACGTTTTCGGAGATTTCGTTTGTCGACTTGCCCGCTGCGGCGCGCGGCTCCGGCGAAACGTGGGACCCGAAGGCGCTCGCCGAGTTAAAAACGGTCGAGGCGTTCGTTCACGTGGTTAAGGGGTTTGATGACGGCGCCGGAAAGACGGACCCCGAAAGCGACTTGCGCGCGCTCGAAGCGGAGTTTGTGCTCGCCGACTTGCTCGTGGCTGAAAAACGAATCGAACGATTACGCAAGGACCATTCGAATCCCACCGAACTTAAAACGCTCGAAGGGCTCCACGCGGGGCTGTCCGCGGAACGCCCCGTGCGCGACATCCCGCTTTCGGTGGAGGACGAGCGCGCCGTCGCGGGATTCAAGCTGCTTTCACAAAAACCAATTCTCGTCGTGGTCAACGTAGACGAATCGGACCTCGCGCCACGCGAGATCCCGCCCTTTAGAACCTTGACGCTTTCCGCAAAAGTCGAAGCGGAAGTTGCGGCCCTCGACGCCGCCGAACGCGCCGAATTCCTATCGGCGCTTGGAATCGAGGAGCCGGCGCGCGATCGTTTTGTCCGCGCCGCTTTCGCACTTCTCGACCTCATCGCTTTCCTCACGACCGGCGAAGACGAATGTCGCGCGTGGACGATCCGCCGAGGGACGCCCGCGGTGCGCGCGGCCGGAAAGATTCACAGCGACATCGAGCGCGGGTTTATTCGTGCGGAAGTTGTACCTTACGAGACGTTTATTCAACTGGGCAGCGACGCGAAATGCCGTGAGGCCGGGAAGATGCGCCTCGAAGGAAAAGAGTACGTCGTCACCGATGGCGACATCATTCACTTTCGATTCAACGTTTGACCTGAAAAACGTTGCTTCAGCGATTCCTTCAACTGCGGAAATTGGGTTAGTGGCTTGCCCAAAAGGCGAAGAGCACGGTCTCGTCAAAGGCAGCGCTCGGGCGATGCCGTCCGCCAGGAAACTCGACGTAGATCGAGTTCGCGCCCGCGTCGACGAGCGCGTCGTGCGTCGCCTTGACGCTCGGCCGCCACTCGTCATCGAGCTCACCCACGCCGTTTAAGACCGGTCGGTTTCCGAGGGCTGCCGTCTGCCCTGCTGGAGTGGACGGGGGGAAGAGCCCCGGAGCCCCGACCAGCGTCACGAAGCGATCGGGCCGAACCAGCATGAACCAAAAGGCCATGCGCCCGCCATTGGAAAACCCCGCGACGTGGACCCTCGCGGGATCCCCGCCGTAACAGGAGAGGACCGCGTCGAGCGTATTGAAGGCGCGCGGGCCTTGGTCGATGAGATCGCTCGAATCCGAATAAGGGATGAGGACGCGATAATTCGCCACACGCGGATCGCCGGCGAGAAACGTGTCCCACGCAAACTGCGCACTTCCGCGACTGCCAGAGCCCCCTGGCAAGAACATGATCGTCTGCACGTTTGGGTCAGCGATCGCTGGATGATGCACAAGATACGGGGCGTACGGGACGTCGCGGACATCTTGGAGCTCACCCTCCACGGCTGGAACGCAGGTGACTTTCGAAATGGACGCATCGGCCGCTGGCGTCGTGTGGTCGGGGCCAATGCAACCGACGCCGAACGCGCAGAGTCCCACGCGGATCACGTCACACGCGCGAATCATTTTGGCAAGTACTCCTGTTCCCACCGAACGACGATCTTTCCGTCGCCCCCTATGCCACCAAGAGTGAGCTCGAGGTACGTCGTCGCGGGACCGAGAAGGGGTGTGCCGTCGGCGGCATGGTTTGGTGCGTGCAAATGCCCCATGACGTGGTGATCGCCAAGCGTCAAGTCATCTCCATCCCACGTGATGGGGCCGTTGGTGCCGAGGCCCGCCCCGATCGTCACCGATGTTCCGTTCGCGACGTTCGAAGGGGCGATCCCAGAGTGGTCCGTCAAGGTCACGAAGAACAAGAGCTCATTTGGCGGTTGGGGAATCAGCGGATTGCAGAACGCCACGGTGACGTCGATCGTCCCGACATATCCTTGACGAGTGACATCGGCTCCGACAAGGTTCGTGGGTCCTGGCTCGACGGCGCCGGGGCAAGGCACGAAAAGCGTTGAACCTCCGTCCGCGGTTGGAGACGCCCCCCCGTCCTCGCCCCCGCTCCCGCTCCCGCATCCGCAGCCGGCGCTCGCTGCGACAGCGAGAAGCAGCAAGTACGCGACACGGAGGCTCACGCCAGTCCCTTCCTACGACGCGGTGAGAATCACGGCAAGGTCCACTTGGACAACTGCTCGGCCAACGCCGTTCCGTGCAAGCCGTTCTGATCCGAGAGCACCCTGCCAACCCACGCGCCGTCGTACTGCACGAAGGCACCCGAGTGCGTACTGCCCGCATCCGGCACGGCGATGCGCTGCTTGACGACCTTGTTGGTCATGTCGATGACAACGACCTCGAAGCTCGAGTTGCAGCTAATCCAAAACTCGTCCTTGGAAGACGTTGGGTGCAGCGAACCGTGATCGCCGCGCAGGCAGTTCGTGACGATCCGCTCGCCGACATAACCGGCGTCGCCGATCTGACTCGTGTCGACGATGCCGAGGTCGATGCCCAAGTTGCCGGCTCCCTCCTGTTTACCCACGGCGAAAATCTTCGTACCGGTCCAGTTGAGTCGCAGGCCGTACGGCCCGACGACACCGACCGGCGTGATCGCCGGCGCAGCCTTGTTTTGGGCCGGCGTCAGAGCGCGCGTGTAGCGCAAGACCGAGCTCGAATGGCCGCCGCTCACGAACGCGTATTTGTTGTCCGGGCTGAATTCGATCCAGATCGGCGTGGTTTCGCCCGGGAAGTTCATATAGTTCTTCAACTTCCACGTTGTCGTGTCGACGCTGAAGAAGAGCTGCCCCTCGATCAACGCTGTGCCCCCGTCGACGCCGCTCGCGACTGAGCCTTGCCGCCAACGGCCACTGCCCCACATCTCCTTGCCGTCCGGCGTGACAAAGTAGAGGTAGCCCTCTATGCCGCTCTCGTTGTAGCTAACGCCGCCCACGACCCGATTGTTGTCCGCGGGGTCCATCACGAAGGGCGGCTGCGCCCAACCGTAGAAGACGACGAGCTCCTTGCCCACCGAGTTCGTGAAACACTTGCCGTGATGCGGCCGGCCGCGGGTCTTGATAACCTTGTCGAGCTTGAGTGTTCGCGCGTTGATGATGAGAAGACGTCCGTTATCATTCCCGTCGCCGCTCGGCAGATAGATCCACTTCCCGTCCATCGATACGGCGAGGCCGTGGGGCTCGAAGACGCTGGTCCAGCCTTCGGCGGTCATGTCGTAGCTTCGCGAGGCAACAACTGTGTACGTGTTGGCATCGATGACGACGACGCCTGGCCAAGTGAGTGAGCCACCCAGCTTCCCACCGTAGCCTGGCCCCATCGTGGAAATAAAAACCAGCGGGTTGGTGGTCGTGTTCCACGCGTCGGGGCCGTCGCTGCTCCCCGAGTAAGACTTAAGCAGCGAAACGCCGAGCTCCTGTGTCAGCGCATTGTCCCAGCCGTTCGAATAGACAGTCGCAACGCAGGTTCCGTTCTGTTCTGTCGTGTCGGAACCGCAAACCAATTTCTTTTCACTTCCACAAGACGCGATGCCCGCGGTCAACCCCCCAGCCATCGCCAAAATCGTCAAGCCTCTCCAAAAACTCATCGTGCGCTCCTTCCCTGGCGCCTGTTGCACCGCATGACTGGATAAGCACGGCGCGAGCCAAAGGGCGTGGGGTCGCGATGTGGCCATAATCACGTCAGAACTGCCTTTGTCACAGAGAGGTCTGGGCAGCCCGCACTCTGCTTGCCCGGGCAAGTCGCCCAGCGCGCGTCGCCGGTTCACTTCGTCGCAAGGAAGGCGGCGACCGCGTCGATCTGGCGCTCAGAGAGAATAATGACCGACATTTCGGTGACGGATTGCAGCGCATTGGCGACTTCGGGGCGAGTCTTACCGGCGATTCTTGGCGCGCCGAGGTTGCAGCCCCCCGTCGCATCGGGGCAGTGACAGTATTGACAGCCGACGTTCCCGTAGGGGGGGACACTCGTCGTGGTAAACACCACGACTCCCTCAGCGATGAGAGCGGCCGCATCGGCATCGACCGCACCGGCATCGCTACTCGCGCCAGCGTCGCCACTTGCGCCTGCGTCGGTCTGTGCCTTTCCCATGTCGGGCAGGCACGCAACAAAGCAACAAATCGACAGGAGGCACGCCCAGGCCAATTCTCTTGGACGACGCGCGTTCATTCTTCCTTCCCCGCACCAAAGAGCGGTCGGCTTGGCGTCAAGCCCAGAAACCGGCGCCACCAGCTTCCGCGCCCCGCGAGATCGCGGATGTAGTGCACGAGGTCCCACTGCCAGCCCCTGACCAGGGCTTCCTGTTGTTTCTCCTCCATGTCGTCGAACTTGCTCGCCGACGGCAGGTCGGCCATGAACTTCTCTATGCGACGGCGATCCTGGTCATTGAGCGCCCGGTGGGAGAGAACGTCCTTGGAAAAGGCCTTGCGCAGGCGCACCAAAGGACGCCCCAGGACCTCGGGGTTGGCAAAGTACGCCACCATCGGGGTGCCGTCGATTCCGGTCGCGAGGGTTCGGAAGATGTCGCGGGCCGCGCCGCCGCCCTTGAATTCACCACGACGAAGATCGCGCGGGTCGATCCGCAGCCCGCGAGCATCCTTGAGGGCCGGCGCGTCGGGTCCGTCGCCCGCACCACGCGTGCCGTGGCAAAGGAAACACTTCATGAGCAGAAACACATTGCGACCGCGCTCGATGCTCGCCACAGTCGGTTCCGGCACGGTTTTGGGGCTCGCGATGACTTCAGAAGTTTCACGCGTCGCGAAGCGCGGCGAGAATCCCTTGATGTGGGCCACAACCGCCGCGACCTGCGTGTCGTCAAGGATCCCAGCCCACGCGGGCATCGATGTCCCTGGTATCCCACGTCGTACGGTTCGCATCAGATCGGCGTCCGTGGGGAGGCCGCCGCTTAGCGTCGAGCGAAACTTGTAAACACCTCGCGTGAAGTCCTGGGGGGACGGACCAGCGAGCAGCCGCGCCGACTCCCCAAGACCGTCGCCTCGCGTCCCGTGGCACGTTGCGCAGTAAAGGTTATAGAGCCGCGGCCCCACCTCTGATGCGTGACTGGCCGAGAGTGGAGCGAGTCCCACGTAGATGAGAGTGATGAGTGTTCCCATTGTTTTCATGGTTTTCAGTAGAACAAGTGAATCATGGCGATAACCTCGTTGAAGCCGTCTATAGCCTTCTCCGCCGTCCCCGAGCCCAGGCTGCGGCGATAGAGAAACTTAATCTCCGTAAAGGGGATCGGATAAAACTCGAATCCGATCGCGATGCGATGCGCTCGCCCGGACTCCAGATCGAGGTCTGGCTCGCGAAACTCGTAGCTGGCCGTCAGATCCAGGCCACGGAAGAGCAAGACGGCAAGCTCCTGATAGGAGCGAAAGCTGTACTCCTTGACGCCGGAGACGTTGCCCTCGCCGAGTGAAATCATGCGCACGTCGCCTTCAGCCAAGTAAGCAAACCGACCGAGCGCGGCCCCAACGTGAGCGCCGACGCGGGTTTGCCAGCTTCGGGTGTCGACGACTTGGCCGCTGCTGCTCGTTTTCGCGCCGGCCGTGTTGTAGTAAAAAGACCCCCCCAACATGAGACGGAAATCGCCGAGCCTGGCCAAAAACTCCGCGCGACCGACAAAACCTTTCGCCATGTTGTCGTCCAGTTTGAACTCTGGTCCCGTGCCGTTCACCAAGCCGAGCTGCACGAGCACCGGTCCGAGCGTGACACCGACTTCAATCCCGGTGTCCTTGTCGCGCGGTCCGAAGCCGATCTCCTCGCGCGTGAAGATGCGGTGGTTCGGCATCCGCAGGCCGTAGCTCGGCATGTAGTGGCCCACCTTGATGTAGGCGGAGAACGCTGGACTGCCGAGGCTGAACTCGTACATCGCCATCGCCTCGAAGCTGCCGTAGATGCCTTGATCGTAATAGAGCGTGAGTCCGTGAAAGGGCCGCGCCGCGACATAGAGATCCGCCTGCATCGCGATGAGCGAGTGGATGTCCGAGTCGCTCTCTTTTGGCGCGGAGCGTTGGTCGATGTACGCCGTGCGCGCGTCGGCGCCAAAGCCGAAGCTCTCGCTGATGTCCGCATCGAGTGGCCGCGACATGAGCGCGCGCGGATACGCGGCGGGCAGTTGCGTGGGGCCGTAGACGTAGCGCCCGTACCGATTGCGCATGCCGCCGCCCGAGGGGTTGACGTGGCACGCCTTGCAAGTTGTGCCCTCGCGGAGCGCGAAGAGCGGCGTCGCCAGAGCGGGGTCGGTGGAGACCAGAGCGACCGCAAGAACAAGTCCTTTGAACCTCACTTGGCGCTCTCGCCTTCCGCCACGAGCGTAATGTCCGCCCCCGTGGTGCCGCGATCGACACGAAGCTCTACGGGTGCGCCTTTGCCGGCGTAGCCGAACGGGTCGCGGGCGCGGTTGAGCATGCCGGCATGGCGCGTGTCCATGCGGTCGATATCAATAAGGGCGCCGACGTAGTACCGACCCGGTCGAAGGCCCGTGAACTCATAGCGAAAGGGCAGGGTGTAGCGCTCGATGAATTGAGTCGCGAGCGGCGGCCCGCTGGGCGGGAATGAAGCATAGACGGCGATGGCCAACGGCCGACCTGGAGCGGCTGCGTTTCCGCTATAGTAGATGGTGCCGCTGATGGTCTCTGGAGCTGCCGCGCCGACCGTGTCGTCCAGGCTGGCGCAAGCGAACCAAAGCCCGGTCGAGGCTAAGGTGGCAATGAAGAGCCACCGTTCGGTAACTCTGACGAGATGGTTCGATCTCAAGGGTCGCCTCCTCAAGAACAGGGGAAAAGCACAAGTTGTGCCGGTGGTGCGATTTGTAAAAACGACGGCGCCCCGGCCATATTTGCGACGCTGTGCCGCGACGGACGGAGAGTTCGCGCACGATGCCCGATGAGTTTCCCGGGCATTACGCCCGAGCCTCTACGCCGAGAGCGACCCTTAGCCACCAGTCGACCAACCCGTTGGCGTGGTCGTTGACGTCGGCGTCGCCATCGTCGATTCCTTGGACGTTTCCGTTGTGCACGACGGCTCGCACCCTCAATTCGGCGACGTCGACGACGACGGAAACGCCGACGGCGACAGCAACCTTGTGAGGACTTGTGGCTAACGGTGAGCGGAGGGGCGCGTGAGCCCGAGCTGGTCGAGGGCTGAGACCACTTCCGCGGGTTCCCACGCGGTTCCGAAGAACTGGTCGCGAAGGATGCCGCGCGCGTCGACGATCGACACGACGATGTTGTGCGAGAAAACGCCTGGCTGGTTCTCCGAGTAGTAGGTGTTCAGCACGCGTGCGAGCGGCGCGACCTCGCCCTCCGTCCCCGTCGCGAGCCGAAAACCCGAGAAGTCGTTCGTGTAGCCTTTCGCGAACGCCTTGAGCCGTGACGGCCGGTCCCGCGCGGGGTCGAAGCTGACGACAACGATTTCGCCATCCCACGGCCCACGTGCCCGCGCGAGGTCGCGCACTTTGACGAGCTTTGCCGTCGTGCTCGGGCACATCGTCGGCATGTTGCACTCTGTGTAAATGAACGTGAGGACGAACGGCTTGCCGCGGAGGTCGTTCAGGCGAAACGTTCTGCCGTTTTGGTCTGTGAGACGCGCATCGGGGACCGCATCGCCCGCCTTGAGTGGACGGACCGTAGTAGCATCCAACACCGCAGCGGATTTCAACGCCAAGACGCCAAGGCGCGAAGGCGCCAAGAAAGAGGCCTCCTTGCTTTGCGTCTCTGCGCCTTTGCGTTGAAAACTGTCTCCCGCTCCCGTCGCCGCGATCCGAACCGCGAGAATACCAGCCGCCACGAGAAACCCGACCGCGAAGATGACCGTCGCCTTCACTCCGGCTCCTCCTCCTTTTCTTCCGTCTCGTCTTTCTCCTCTTTCTTCTCCTTCTTCTCCTTCTCTTTTTCCTTCTGCTCTTCCTCTTCCCACGGGTAAAGCGTGACGAGGTACGAAATCACCGCGTCGATGTCGCGTTCCGAAAGGCGTTGTCCCCACGCGGGCATTTCGAGCGGCGGGTTCGGCCCCTTCGGATCCTTTTTCCCGGGCGGGTTTCCTTTTCGGATCACGTCGCGGATCGAATCGTATTTCGCGACGACAACGTTGGCATTCGACATCTTCAACCCGCCTTTCGTGAGCGGCACACCGCGTTCGAGGAGCCCCACGATCTCCTTCGCATCGTCCTTCTCACGAAGAGCCATCGTCCGCGCGAGCATCTTCACGGCGGGGATCGTGTTGGTGATGTAGTTAAAGTTTACGACGCCGCCTTTCCCGCCCTCGCCGTGGCAGTTGAAGCACCCATGTCGCTTAAAGAGCCACTGGCCGCGCAGGGCGAGGCTCGCCCCCACGGGCGGCGCCTTCTCTTCCCAATACGCTTGACCCTGCTCTCGATGGGGCGGCACGTTCGCGGCGCCGTCTCGCACAACGACGATTTCGCCCCGCATTCCAAAATGCGGGTCGCCACAAACCGTCGTGCAGTAGTATTCAAGAACCCCTTCGTGCCGAGGAACGACGCGGACTTCCTCGACATAGCCCGGGTGAACCTCGACGGGGCCGACGCCGAGCGCGGGCGAATAAAACGTGTGAAGGACATCCGCGCTTCGAAGCCGCAAAAGAACTTCTTCGCCAACGCGAAAGACGAGACGCGCGGGAGAAAACGGACGCACCCAGTAGTTCGCGCCAGTGACTTCCTCGCTCGTCCAAACGCCGGTCGCGCCGACGCCCGTCAGCGTCACGACGCGCGCGCTCGACGTGGGACTCTTCTTCGAGAGGGGAAAGACGGTCGCCGTGGCGATCGCGCCCACCGTTACGACGGTCGCAAAGATTTCTGTCAGTGTCCCATTCATCGCATCACGCCGCGTAAAGGAAGATGAGCGAGCGCCGACCTCAGTCGATAAGCCTCAAGACGCGCTGCCAGCGGACCCATTTCGTGACGTTCTCCAAGAGGCTTACGTCCTGACATCCGTTTGCAACCGAGGCTCCGCGCGAAAACCCAACGAGAATCGCTTGGCCTTTGATACGCCGGATATCGAGCCATGGCGCGGGATTCCCGTGCGCGTCACGCCAGAGGCGTCCGTCAAAACTGTTGTCGCGGTTGTCGCCCATCACAAAGACGTGCCCCTCAGGGACGGTTCCTTCAAAGTCGGTTCCCCCTGTTCCCGCGTCCGCCGTCGGCGATTGGAGCGTATTGTAGCGCGTACCGTCGAGGGTTTCTTCGTGCCGAGTTTTCTCGCGCTCGATCCACGGCCACTCCCCAGCTGGCCATTTCGGATCGTCGCCACGGTAGTCGCAGAATCGCACGGTGCCGACCGTGGTGCGCGGTACGGGCTTCAACTCCTCGTCGCCCGCGCGGCGAAGGGCGATCGCGTGATTCGTGACACGTACAAAGTCGCCCGCGGTGGCGATGACGCGCTTGACGATGTCGCGCGCAGGATCGGCGGGGTCGATGAAAATAACGACGTCGCCGCGTCGTGGCGTTGCCGCGAGCAGCTTTCGCGGCGGGGCGGTCGTAAAGGGGATGCGAAGGCCGTAAGTGAACTTGTTTGCGATGACGTAGTCGCCGATCTCGAGCGTTGGGAGCATGGAGCCCGATGGAATTGAAAACGGCTCGAAGGCAAACGCTCGAACGGAAACAAGGAGAAGGGCGATGACGCCGAGAGTGGTGATCTCGCGCGGGCGAAGTTTCTTGCGACCGGGTGTTTTCATGTCAACCTCAACTCGTCTCGGAGCCTTTTCTATTCCATGCGGTTCGTGTGCTCAAGGTAACAGCGAGGGGTGTCGGAATCTGTGTAACGAGCACAGTAGATGTCCGGTGCAACGTCTCCGGTCTGCGCCGCTCGTAAACTTGAGCCACAACGCGGCATTGGGCAATCCGAGGGCCAGCGCGTAAACACCGGCTTCCCGCACTTATTGGACGTCATTGGTTTCAAGTTGAGCGAAATGTGCTCATGCGTGAGCGATATTCGCTCAGGGCCGCGTGAGCCCGAGCTGGTCGAGGGCTGAGACCACTTCCGCGGGTTCCCACGCGGTTCCGAAGAACTGGTCGCGAAGGA
>JACPTQ010000004.1 GCA_016192705.1 Deltaproteobacteria bacterium
CACGAACATCAACAAAAAGGGCTCGGTGTCGGAGCTGATGCGGTAGCGATGAACGATTTGCGGGCGCTTCTCGGGGACGCCGTTTACGTCATCGCGTTTGCGTGGGGCGCGCTTTGGGGCTCGTTCATGAACGTCGTGATCGCGCGGATGCCCACGGGCGAGTCGGTTGTGCGGCCGCGGTCGCGGTGCCCCGGGTGCCGGGCGCCGATCGCTTGGTTCGACAACATCCCCATCGTGAGTTGGGTTTTGCTGCGCGGAAAGTGTCGTCGATGTCGCGCGCCCATCTCGATCCGATATCCAATCGTCGAACTCCTCGTCGCGCTCGTGACGGTTTCTATTGTGATGCGATTTGGTGTATCGGCGAGAGGTGGCGTTGCGTGGCTCTTCGCTTTCTCGTTGCTCGCGCTTTCCTTTATCGACCTCAAGCACTGGATCATCCCCGACGCACTTTCATTGCCGCTCATTCCGCTCGGGCTACTTGCGGCGTCGTTTGGCGTCACGGTGCCGTTCTGGGAGGCGCTCATCGGGGCGGCCGCGGGAAGCGGCGTCTTGCTGCTCGTCGGGTTTGTTTACTACCTGGCGCGCGGCGGATCCGGCATGGGACTTGGCGATGTGAAACTGCTGGGCGGGATTGGCGCGATGCTGGGGTGGAAGGCGCTGCCGTTCGTTGTGTTTGCGGCGTCGCTGCAGGGGCTCGTCGCAACGTTGGTGCTGATGGTCGCGGGGAAAAAAGTTGTCGTGCCGCCGATGGAGGGGGAGGGGGAAGAGACGGGTGCGGGTGCGGATGCGGGAGCGGGTGCGGATGCGGGACGACGCGATTCCTTCTTGGACGCGTCACCCGTTGAAGGGAAACGCGCGGTGCCGTTTGGCCCGTTCCTGTCGCTCGCGGCGCTTGAGGTTCTCTTTTTTGCGGACACTCTTCTTCGTGATCTCATAAAGCTGGTATTCCCGTTTCTTTCTTAGTCCGCTGGGCGTTGCGCCGGCGGCGGCTTCGGAACATAGTTTGGCCACCCGATGAGATCGCTCGGACTTCGTGGTCGGCTAACGCTCGCGCTCGCGCTGCTCATGGCGGTGACGGTGTTTCTCATGACGCTCGTGGTGCCGCCGCTTTTCGAGCGCCAGGTGGTCCGCGATCATGCGGCGCAGGCCGGCCTCGTGACACGCGCTGTTGCTGCGGGCCTCGCGCACGTGAAAGATAGCGACGAATTCGCGAGACGCCAGATGCCGTCGAAGCGACACGGTCTGCGAGACTCCAATCGGGTGGCCATGCGACGCTCACGGTGATTGCGCCGCTCACCCGCGCCCGTGAAACGATCGCGCAAAGCGGTCGTCTTCTCCTCTTTTACGTCGTCCTGAACTCCGTCGTTTTGTTCTTGTTTGGCGCGCTCTGGCTTGTGCGCGCCGTTGTGCGCCCGCTCGAAGCACTCGCGCGAACGACCGAGAAGCTCGCAGCCGGTGAGATCGAGGGCTTGCCACCGCTCGCCGGCACGAACGAGATTCAGCGTTTGCACGCGGCGACGGGCGCGCTTGTCACATCGCTGAAAGCGCGGCGCGAGAAGCTCCTTGAGGCGGAGCGCCTCGCCGCGCTCGGGGTGTTCGCATCTGGCATCGCGCACGAAGTTGGAAATCCGTTGGCTGCGGTTATCGGTTACATCGAGATTTTGGCGCGCGGAGGACGCGCCGACGGTGAGCGCGACGAATGGTACGCGCGGTCACTCACCGAACTTCGACGGATCGATCGATTCCTTCGGGACTTGCTCGAGTATGCGCGTCCGCGGGCGACGGCGCCCCGAGCGGTGGATGTCGCGTCGGTCGTCGAGGAGGCGTTGCGCTCGTTTGAGGGGCAGCCGCGCGCGGAGGGAGTCGACTTTACTCGTGACCCTAGGGAGGCGAGAGAACATCGCGCGCTCGCAGAGCCTGAGCGGCTTCGTGATGTGGTTGTGAATCTCGTGACGAACGCGCTTGATGCGCTCGCCGACGTCACACGTCAGCGGCGCGTCGCCGTGCGGATTTCGCATGATGGCGCGGGGCAGGTCGTGCTCGAAGTGTCTGACAATGGACCGGGAATTCCAGCCGACGTGCGGGCGCGCATCTTCGAGCCGTTCTTTTCGACGAAGGGTCCGGGCAAAGGGACGGGACTTGGACTCGCCATCGTGAAGGCAAGCGTCGCCGCGTGGGGTGGCCGCGTCGAGGTGGACGACGCGCCCGGCGGCGGCACTCGGGTGCGGGTGTTTTTGAACGCGGATTTGGATGGGCAACGGCGCGATGCAATTCGGTAAACGCGTTCGCAAATGGGACGTCGCGGAGAATGAGCTTGCGCGTGCGATTCGTGCGCGACGCGAATCCGGGCTTCCCTTTCGAGACTTCACGTCGGCGAATCCGACGCTGTGTGGATTTGCACCGACATCGCCCGTGCTCGATGACGTGCGGATCTATTCGCCCGAGCCGATGGGACTTCGTGCGGCGCGCGAGGCGATTGCGGCGTACTACGCGGAGCGCGGCGTCGCGCTGTCGCCGGATGCCATTCTTCTCACGGCCAGCACCAGCGAGGCGTACAGCTTTCTCTTGAAGTTGCTCACGAGCCCCGGCGATCAAATCCTCGTGCCGGCGCCGTCGTACCCGCTTTTCGATTTTATCGCCGACCTCGAGCTGGTTTCGCTTGCGCCGTATCACCTCGCGTGGGATGGGCAAGCGTGGCGGCTCGATCGCGCGTCGCTCACGCGCGCCGTAACCGCGACGACACGTGCGGTCATGGTTGTGCACCCGAACAACCCAACCGGCTCGTACATAAAAAAGGACGAACGCGACGACCTTATCGACTTTTGTGATCGCCACGACCTCGCGCTTATTACCGACGAAGTTTTTTTCGATTACGCGTTCGGCCCCGACCCAAGCCGAGCCCCCTGGGTTGCGAGCGATCGCGTGTTGTCGTTCGTTCTGAACGGTCTCTCAAAAACGCTGGCGCTTCCGCACGTTAAACTCGGATGGATCGTTGTTGAGGGTCCGCCCGCCATTCGCCGCGCAGCGCTCGATCGACTCGAAGTGATTTCCGACACCTACCTTTCGGTCGGTTCCGCGATTCAGGTTTCGCTTCCGCGCCTTCTCGCCCTGCGTGCGGCGATTCAAGCGCCCATTTTGTCGCACGTTATCCGACGACACGCACACGGATTCGCCGACCTTGAAATGCCGCTTCCCGTCGAGGGGGGCTGGAGCGCGATCTGCCCGTGCCCGGCGCCCGATTTCGATTTCGCGACAGACCTCGCGCGGCGCGGCGTCTTCGTGCATCCCGGGACGTTCTTTGGCTTTGAAGGCGAAAGCCACGTTGTTGTGAGTCTCCTCGCGCCATTTGAATAAACGTGGGTTTTGGTCGTCTAATTGAGTACGAGGCTCGCTCGAATATAACGATGGAGGTGTGAGATGTTGAAGTTTTTGGGTTTCTTGACGGCGATGTCGTTCGCAGGCGTCGCAATGGCCGATGACGATTCGCAATCGACGCCAAGCGGTGACGGTGAGAAGGCGGGCTGCATCTGCACCAAAGAGTTTCGTCCCGTTTGCAGCAAAGACGGTTCGAAGCAGTACGGAAATGCGTGCGAGGCGCGCTGCGCGGGTGTGACCGACTTCACGGATGGCGCTTGCCGCGACGGAACCATGGGGTCGAGTGGCGTCGGCTTGCAGCAAACCGCAGCCGATTGCAAACCGGGAGAAGTTTTTAAGCCGTTTCCGTGTCTCGTGGCGCCGTGCAAATACGGTCGATGCGAGGGCAAGGCGCACCGCTCGCGTTGTGGCGACGGAATGATGCGGACAAAGGTCATGTGCAAGCCGGGCGCAAAGGACTGCCCGCCCTTCATTTGCGTGCGACGGCCGCAGTGTGGCGGAATCGCTGGGCTCCAGTGCGGTGATGGTTTGCGGTGCGTCATCGCGGCGAAACACCCGGATGCGTCGGGGTCGTGTTACGCGAAGTGCAAGAGCAATAAGAGGAAGTCGGGCTGTTACGATGGCGAGTTTTGCGAAGACCTCAAGATGATAACACCCGATGGCGTCTGCAAGGAGAAGCCGATTCTGATTGTGAAGCCGGGCGTGCTGAAGAAGGTTTGCGGGGGGCGGTCGAAGATCAAATGCGCGGAGGGTTTTTACTGCCTTCCAAAGTATCGTCACATCAATTCCGAGGGGACTTGCGTCAAGCGCGGTGGCAAGGTCGAACCGAAGTAGCCCGAACAATCGTCCCTTGACAGCTTAGCGCTCTGCCGCGACCCTTACGCCGTGTCGATCACCTATAAGGATGCGGGCGTCGACGCCGATGCCGGGGACCGCGCGGCGGAGGTGTACAAGCGGATCGCGCGAAGGACGCTCAGGCCCGAAGTGCTGGCCGGGATTGGCGGATTCGCGTCGCTTTGTCGCGTGCCCGCAGGGTATCGCGAGCCGGTGCTCGTATCGGGGACGGACGGCGTCGGCACGAAACTCGAGGTTGCGTTTGCGGCGGGGCGGCACGACACCGTCGGAATCGACTTGGTCGCGATGTGCGTCAACGACGTTATCGTCTGTGGGGCGGAGCCGCTTTTTTTTCTCGACTACTTCGCAACTGGGAAACTTGACGAGGGCGTTGCGGCCGAGGTTGTTTCGGGCATCGCGCGCGGCTGCGAGCTCGCGGGTTGTGCGCTCGTCGGTGGTGAGACGGCCGAAATGCCGGGGTTTTACGCGCCGGGTGAATACGACTTGGCGGGCTTCGCGGTCGGAGTCGTCGAGCGCGCCGAGATCGTTGACGGGACGCGAATTTGTCCGGGTGATGTGGTGCTCGGCCTCGCGTCGTCGGGGCTTCATTCGAACGGATATTCGCTCGCGCGGCGAATCCTGACGGCGGCCAGCGATCATGCGGTGCTCCTGACGCCGACACGCATTTACGCAAAGGCGATTCTCGCGCTTCATCGCGCGCGGATCTTGAAGGGCGCGGCGCACATCACGGGCGGTGGATTGCCCGGGAACATTCCGCGGGTTTTGCCCAAGGGAATCGGCGCCGCGATCGACACACGCACTTGGACGCGGCCGGCGGTGTTTGAGCGCATCGCAAAAGAGGGCCCGGTCGACGAGGCCGAAATGCAGCGCACGTTTAACCTCGGAATCGGTATGGCTGTGATCACCGCTGAATCGGATGCGCGTGCGGCGTGCGCGCTGCTTGAGGGCGCGGGCGAGCGCGTGTTTGAGGTCGGGCGCGTGGTTGAGGACTTGACGAGCGAGGTCCGGTTTTGGTGAAGCCGGCGCTCGGCGTTCTCGTCTCGGGGCGCGGGACGAATCTCCAGGCGCTCATCGATGCGCGGTTGCCGATTGCGGTTGTCGTGAGCAACGTCGCGGGCGCGCCGGCGCTTGAACGGGCGTCGGGCGCCGGGATTCCCGTGGCCGTTATCGACCATAAGGCGTTCGGATCGCGCGCGGCGTTTGAGGATGCGCTGCTCGAGGTTCTACGAGGCCACGGCGTGACGCACGTTGTGCTTGCGGGATTCATGCGCGTCCTGACGGAGCGGTTCCTTGCGGAGTTCCCGGACCGTGTCGTGAACATTCATCCATCGCTCCTGCCGGCATTCCCGGGCGTCGACGCTCAAAAGCAAGCGCACGACTATGGGGTTAAGGTGACCGGCGTCACAGTTCATCTCGTCGACGCAGGAACCGACACAGGCCCGATCGTCCTTCAGGAAGCGCTCCCGGTGCACGAGGGCGAGAGTTGCGATGGGCTTCGCGCGCGGCTCCTCGAAATGGAACATCGACTCTTGCCAGCGGCGGTTCGCCTCCTCATCGAGCGACGGTTGCAGCGCGACGGGCGTCGAGTAAGAATCGGTTGAGATGCGACAGTTCTTCGACGCCATCGTGCTCTCGAACGACATCGGGTGCCTCCTGACGGGCGCGCTTCTCGCGAAGGGCGGGCTTCGCGTGCTCGCCTTCTCGCCGCCGCGGGCGCGGAACAGTTATCCGCTCGCGGGCGTAACGGCGCGCCGAACGGCCCAGCTCTTTCCGACATGGGAAGCGGGGCCCGCGATGAAGAAGTCGCTTTTCGAGCTCAACCTCATTTCGGATATGCATCGGCGTTTGAAGCCGAATCGCCCGGCGTACCAAGTCGTCTTCGAGGATGAGCGCGTCGATGTGTCGCTCTCGGCGGACGCATTCGACGCCGAGGTGCGGCGCGTTTGGCCAGGCGCCGTTGAACCCGTGCGATCGGTTTTCGAAACACGAGACACGGTTTTTCACGAACTCGATCCGTTGTTCGAGTCGATGGCGCCCCTCGTTCCCGCTGGGTTTTCGGAGCGACGTGCGCTGTCGAAAGTTCTCGACCGCGTGCCCGCCGCGCGAAACGGCGTCGATCTTTTTGGGCCGGTGTCATCAGATAAGATGCTCGATGCGGCGCTCCGGGCGCCCCTCGAATTTGCGACCTACGCCGTCGCGGAGAGTCGCTCGCCGCAGGCGACGTGCCGCGTGGCCGGCGCTTGTCGAGCGGGACTTTTTCGCTTGGCGCAAGACATCGACGACGTACGAGATCTTTTGCTGACGGCGATTCGCGAGCACGCCGGGGCCGTGGTAGAGCGCAGCCCAGGCGCCGCGGAAATCTCGTGGAGCACGGTGAAGGGGATTCTCGATCCCGAGTCGCAAGATTACATCGGGTGCAGCTTCGTGATCGGTCCGACGCGCAGAGCGGTTCTCGAGGAGGTCTTGCCCGAGAGCCGAAAGGAGCGTTCGCTCCTTAAGTCGCTCGGCGTCGTTACGCCCGCGGCGCGGCGGTTCTCCGTTAACCTTGTTGTGGCGGTCGATGTTTTGCCCGATGGAATGTTTGACGACGTGTTTCTCATCGATCGTCCCGGCGAAGCGTTAATCGGAACGAACCTCGTCCATGCGAGCCTCGGGTCCGTCGTTGGCGATGTACGACCCGTGACGCTCGATTGCATCCTTTCGCTGCCGCCGGACGCGGGCGATGAAAGTCAGCCTGAACCCGTCGTCGACCTTCAAGCGATCGGGCGGAAGATGGTTGCGCTGTTTCGGCGCATCGTGCCGTTTCTCGATCGCGGTTTACGCGCGGCCGACATTCCGTGGGGTGAGCCAACGCGCGAGCGGCCGCATCTCGTTCCATGGCGGGAGGCGCCGGTCCAGCTTGCCGGCGAACCCAGGGGCGACCTGGGTCTTTTCGGCGTGCCGTTCGAGACGCCTTACAAGAATTTATTTGTTGTCGGCTCGGGGTCGTTGCCGTCACTCGGATTCGAGGGCCTCTTTCAATCGGCGCTCGACCTCGCGATGCGGATTCATCGGTCGGCCGGCAAGAAGGATGTGCTTTCGTGAGCGGTGTTTCCCAGTTGCCGCCGGATGACGAACACATCCTGGGTGTTCTTAGGGAGCGGAAGATCCTTTCGGCGCGTGCCGCCGCGGATATCGCCAAGGACGCGAGTCAGATTCGCGGTCGTGGTGTGCGGGAGATTTTGCTCGAACGCGGGCTTGTGGGGCGACACGAGCTTAAGGCGATCGAAAACGAGATATTAGAAAAGCGCGCGGAGGGTTTTTCGGGCGAGTCGAGTCAAGTGATGACGGGCGTTCAGCATGGTCCGTCAACAGCGACGAAGCCGGAGGGTGCCGCAAAGAGTGGCGACGGCGGCGCGATTGCCTTTGGCGAAACCGTTTACAATGAGGGTCCCGTCGAGGTTCCACCGATGGCGCCGCAGTTGCCGATGGGCGAGACCGCGCGGACGATTCTCGACGGCGGACTTGGGGCGCGGTCCCTTTTGGGAATCGACACCAACGATCCTGTGCATTTGCGGGGCGTTGGAAACGGTGACGCCGTGAATGCGGGCGATTTTCGTGACGCGCGTTATGTTGTGGGGAACGAGATTGGGCGCGGTGGGATGGGGCTCGTTGTCGAGGCGTATGACCGCGAGTTGTGCCGACGAACGGCGATCAAAGTGGGGCGCAAGCAGAACCAGTCGGCCGACGTTGTCGCGCGGTTCGTTGAAGAGGCGCAGGCGACGGCGCAACTCGAGCATCCCAACATTGTCCCGGTGCACGACATCGGGGTGTCGCCCAAGGGCGATGTCTACTATGTGATGAAACTCGTGCGGGGGCGGACGCTGCGCGAAATCTTAGCCGCCGTGAAGCACAAGGTCGGTGGCGCGCCGCGCGAATTTGGGCGCGTGAGGCTGCTCTCGATATTTCAGCAGGTCTGCATGGGGCTCGACTACGCGCATGCGAAGGGCGTCGTGCACCGCGACTTAAAGCCGGACAACATCATGATCGGCGATTATGGCGAAGTGCTTGTGATGGATTGGGGGCTTGCGAAAGTCCTGGGACGCGAATTTGGGCCGGATGCCGTCACGCAGGTTCAGACGCCGCGGAGCCGTGTGCTCTCGCGTGGTCACAGTCAGACCGGGTCGATCAGTGGAACGCCTCTTTACATGTCGCCTGAGCAGGCGCGCGGTGATATCGCGGCCATCGACGAGCGGTCCGATATCTACGCGCTCGGTGCCATCCTTTACGAGATTTTGACATATACGCCGCCGTTTTCGGGCGAAGAGATCGGCGACCTGCTCGATCAAGTCATGTCCGCGCGGGTTGAGCCGCCGAGCGAACGGGTCGCCACGAGCGGTGCTGAGCCCATTCCCGTCGACCTCGACGCCGTTTGCATGCGGGCGCTTGAGAAGGATAAGTCGAAGCGGTTTTCGCGCGCACGCGAAATGTACGACGAGATCACAGTGTTCCTCGAAGGAACGCGCGTCAAGGAGCGAAATCGCCGTGAAGCGGAGGCGCGGGTTCGGCTTGGGCAGCGCGCGTCGCGACGGTATTTTGAGTTGCGGAAGGTTGAAGCGCGACTTCGCGATCGTGCGGAGAAAATTTCGGCGGCGATTCCCCAGAGCGCACCGGTTGACGCGAAGCGACCGCTCTGGCGCACAGCGGACCTCGCGACGAATGCGGAGCGGCGCGCGGCGAATTATCTTTCGTCGGCGCTCGATCAGTTTACGCAAGCGCTCGGGTTTGAGCCGGCGAACGACGCCGCTCGGCTTGGGTCGGCGGCGCTTTATTGGGATCGCTTTCTCGCGGCCGAAAAAGCGAGCGACCAGACGCAAGCGATCTATTACGAGAGCTTGGTGCGGCACTTCGGTGGCGACGAGTTTGCCGAGCGGTTGCGCGGAACCGCGAGCCTTGCGATCGAGACGTGGCCCGTCGTCGCGCGCGTTACGATCGCGCCGTTCGTCGAACGCGACCGGCGCCTTGTGCCGGGCGATGCGCAAGAGATCGGGGTGACGCCGCTATCGCCGATGCCGATCGAGATGGGTCGATACCTCGTCGGGCTTCACGGCGCGAACGGTTCGATGGTGCGGTTCCCGGTCGATGTGGGTCGGCTCGAGAAGATTCGCGCGCGCGTGCGGATTCCGAAGCCGGGCGAACTGGCGCCGGGATTTGTGTTCATTCCGGAAGGGACGTTTTTATCGGGAGGCGATCCGCTCGCGTTTAACTCGGCGCCGCTCGGTGTCGCGTGCGTGGGCGACTTCGCGATCTCGAAGTTTCCAGTGACGTGCGCAGAGTACCTCGCGTTCATGAACGATCTTGTCGGGCGCGATCCGGCGCTCGCCGAGAAGCACGTTCCGCGTGTGCAGCCGACCGCAGGGTTTATTTGGCAGCGCGGATCCGACGGGCTTTACACGTTGCCGGAAGCCGATCCCGAAGGTGACCGATGGCTGCCCAATTGGCCCGTTATCGGGATCAGCTGGGAGGATGCGGAGGCTTACGCCGAGTGGCGATCGTCGCGGCCCGACGCGGGTGGGCGGCGGTTTCGGTTGCCGACGCCCGATGAGTGGGAGAAGGCGGGGCGAGGCGTGGATGGTCGGCGCTTCCCGTGGGGGAACCATTTCGACCCGACGTTTTGTCACATGTCGAACACGTTCCCGGGCCGGCCGCAGATGTTGCCCGTTGGAACGGTCGAGACGGACGAATCGCCTTACGGCGTACGAGATCTCGCGGGGTGCATTCGCGAGTTTTGCGCCGGTTGGCAAGACGAGGCGTCGGGGCTCCGGTCGCTTCGCGGTGGGTATTGGGGCGGGAGCGAGAACATCGCGCGGCTCGCGAGCCGCGGCTACCGCCGCTCGTACGAAATCGTGATGGATGTGGGGTTTCGTCTCGCCCACGACTTGGCGTAGTTTTATTCGATTGACCACATCTCGTACTTGTTCGAGATCGGCATCCACTCGCGCATCGGGCGATTGACGCCTGCGCGCGAAAGCTGCTGCCGGAGCACCTGATTTGAAATCGTTTCCTTTTCGATAAGAACAAATCGACGGCCGGGGGTTTTCGCGAAATTGATCATGCGCCGCTCGGCGCCCGCCTTGTGGATCGGATCGACTTCGTTTTTCGAGTAGTAGGTCTCTGTTCGCCAATTCATTTGGTATGCGGCGAGAGCGTCTTCATCGAGCACATCGGGAATGAGATGCGTCGCGGCAAGTGGGGCGGCCAGCGCAGCGCCGAACGGTGAATGCACAGCCGAAAGTGCTGCGATCGCAAGTGGGGCCGGGAGTTCGCGCTGATCGGCGCGCAGATTGTGAAGTGTCGCAAAATACTCGCGCTGCGTCCACGCGTTGTTGAGCTGGATCATATAGTCGTGCATGGCCCATCCCGCCCAAACGAGCGCAAACCCCGCAAACGCCACGATCGCGCGCCACGTCGCGCCCGGCACGAAAACGAGCGCTGCGATCATGGCGAGGATCACAAAGATGACGAGGCCCGGCGCAAAATTGAAGACGTCGATGAACGACCGTTTTCCCCAGCGTTCGCAAAGGTCAGCCAGCATCGGCGCGACGGGTCGCCCTTGCGGGTCCGCGCAGTTTTTCGCCGCGAGCTGCTGCGTCATTCCGGCGATTTCGCCGACGAAGCGACGGACAACATTTCCACCGGGCGTCGGAACGGCATGGTCAAATGCCGTCGCATATTGCTGCGCCGTTTGGTTCGCCTGGTTGTCGTCGCCAACGGGCAGATAAAGAAGTTGTAGCGGGAGCGCGGCCGTCCGTTCGGCTTTTGAGAGCAAATGGAAGCCGCCGACGCCGCCCACCACGAGCAGGCCGACCGCGGCGACGGACCACTTGAAGCGCGCGTGCCCTTCGGCGAGGCGCGTTCCAAGCCAGGCACCGGCGACGCCAATCGCCCCAGCCCCCAAAAGAAACCGAAGCGTTGAGTCGGGCCAAATCGCGCGAAGGATGACCGCGCCGATCCCAAAGCCCAAAAGGAATCCGGTTGCGCGGAGAATTGTTCGCGCGCGGACGTTCTCGCGATTCGGAATGAGGCCGAGCATCAAGATGAAAACCGCGAGCCCGAAGAGCGGAACCATCGTTCGCTCGGGTGTGATGCCCCACGGCCACGGGCGCTGATACTTGTAAATGAAAAGGTTAACCATCTGGACTGAGTCGCGCATCGGATCGTTGCCGACGAAAATTCGGACGAGGTCGTAGCCGACGAACACGAGAATTCCGGCGGCCGCGAGGAACGGAAGCCGCGACGCTTGCTTGTCGTTCCAAAATTCCGAAAGACCATAGCCGACCGCGATCGCGAGCGCCGGCATCATCGGCATAATGTAGTGGTGGAACTTCGTCGCCGACATCGTAAAGAGCGTAAACGTCACCGCCATCCAGACGCCGACGAGAACTTTTGCGCGCCGCTCGGGGCTGTCGGGCGACAGCGACTTCCAAAACCGCGCTGCCGCAACCGGCAAGAACGCGACCCACGGGAAGGCGCCGTACGCTCCCCACCTCACGAAGTAGTCGAAGCCCGTCAGGTTGTCGCCGTGGATTCCAGCGCTCAAGCGGTTCAAGTGGTGTTGCTCAAAAAACTCGCGCCACCAATCCATTCCGTGGCGCGCCCACATCGCGATGTGCCAGGGCAGCGTGGCAAGCGCGACGATCGCGATGCCGCTCGGGATTCGTGCCTCGATGACGATTCGCCACTCGGCGGTGACGAGGATGTAGCCGAGGATGATCGCGCCCGGGAGCGCGAAGCCGAGGAGGCCTTTCGAGAGCGTTGCGATGCCGCAACAGAGATAAAAAGCGTAAAGATAGGCGCTGCGCGCGTCGCGGCGCGTCGAGATGAAAATGGCGACTGGGATAAAAACTGCGAGGTAGACAAGGGCATGGAGTCCGCCGAAGACTTCGAGCTCGTCCGCGACAAGTGAATACTGCGGCAACGTTGTCAGAAAAAGGAGAGGGTAAATGACCCAGGTGAGGCGTGGGTTTTCGCCGTCGCCCTCCTTGTGACGAAACATCGCGAGGCCGAAAAAGCCGAGTCCCGCGGTAACGAGGGCGACGTACGGCATGTCGGTTAAGCCTTGACGCGACACGAAGAACCAGAACGGCATCGTTGCGAGGATGAGCGCCGATAAGACGGCCACGCGGCGGCCCAGGAGCTCGCGGCAGAACAGGTAGACGACGGTAATGGCGAAAACGCCGAGCATGACGTGCGGAATGCGAATCGCGAAATCGCCAACGCCGAAAACGGTGAAGCTCAAGGCTTCAAGCCAGAAGAGGCCGACCGGCTTTGACCAAAACCACTCGTTCTCCCAGAACTGCGAAATCCAATCGCCGCGAACGATCATCTGACGCGCAACTTCGGCGTAGTGTCCTTCCCACGGGTCGAGGAGACCGAACGTCGTGAGGGTCGGCAAATAAAACGCGAGGCCGAGGCCAGCGACGATAAGGATATCGAGGCTCCCGCAATCTGTTGTTGGGCGCGGCGTGTTGACGCGATGCGCGCGATAGGCGTGGACGGCGGCGCCAGCCACGGCGAGCAGCAGAAGGAGCGAGGCGATCGAAAAACCGGTCGCGGGGGGTGGCTGGTTGAAATGTGTGGCGAGTGGACGCGTGAGCGCACCGACCGAGAACTCGAGTCCGGGCGCGATGGCGCCGGGGTGAAAGCCGATTGCGGCAAGTGAAGCCGCGCCGAGGTTTTCGGCGAGCGATATCGGCGCATCGAGCGACGTTGCGAAGGCGGCGCGCGGGCCGAGCGATTCGACGAACGACGCGCCGAGGCCAACCACGAAAAGCGCGGTGCTCGCGAGTGCGAAGAGGCGCTCTCCGGGAAGGTCCGTGCGCGTGAGTCCGTGGTGCGCCGAAAAGAGCGCGACGGCGCCGCCCAGCCAGATCCCGACGTCGAAAAGTGAAAATGAGCCGAACGAGCCGAAGCCAAACGCGCCAGCGAGCGCGCTCCCCGCGTGCGCGACAGCGGACACAACGAGGAGCGCGAGTCCACCGCGGTAAACAAGCGACGCGGGCGCGGGGCGGTCGCTGCCGTGGCGACGTTCGGCGAGAAGAAGGATTGCCCCGACGAAGATGGCGACGACGCCGAGGTCGATTGATGTGCCGCGCACGTAAAGGCGCGGGCCGGCGCCGCTTCGCAAGTTGAAATAGTTTTCAGCGACGATCGCGAGCCCAACCACAAACCACGTGAGCGGGACGCGCATCCAGATGACTTCGTCGCGCACGAATTTCCAGGCGTCACCCGCGAAGTCGAAGAGGAACTCCGTCGCGCGATCGAGCGCGTTCGGCTCGGGCGGCGCGGGCGTCTTTTGGGCGTTGGATTCAGCTTTTTTCTGCGTGGATTTCGACATGCGCGAGGGAAACTATCTTCTGATCCGGCCGAAGTCAAAGGCGGTCATCGCTTCCTGGGCGCGGTCTTTTTATTATCGCGCGAATCGACGAAATTCCCCAATCCCCGGTTAAGCGGTTCGTTCGCTCGTGAGCGTGAGGGTCGACAGGAGCCCGCTTCGGCGCGCCGACGTCCTCGGGTCTGAACGCGAACGAGCGCCCGAGCCACTGTTTTGTGGCGTGCGAAATCTCGGAGATTCCCATCCGATATCGCGCTGCAGACCCTGCGGAGGCGCGCCTGCGCGGCGCCCCTGCCGACCCGACGCAAATCCGGGCGGACCGCTTTTCGGGGACGCGTCTCCTGAGCTTGAGGGCGGTACGAAGAGTTCACCCGCTGGGTGTCGGCTGACGATCGATCGACCCCCAAGTCTCCTAACCGCCATTCCAGGAAAACGGCCGGGTTCTGATTGGGCGGGCGGGGATTGGGCAAGCGGAGGCTCGCATCCGCAGGGGATGAGGTGCCGATGGGGCGTTGGATTGCCGTTCTCATGATGTTTGACTCATTTCGTGCAGACTCACATTTCATGTCAGACCCGAGGACTTTTGCGAGCCGGAGCGAGGCCAACCCCGACCGCCCCGCGCTGGTCATGGCCGCTAACCGGGAATTGGGGACGAAATTGGGTTGTCGTGGACTCGGGTGGTCGATAAAGTGCGTCGCTGGAGGTGTTGCCATGCATGTCATTTGGGTTGGGACGAGAAAGGGGGTGTTCAAGTTGACGTCGGCCGAACGCAAGGCGTGGGCGCTCGAGGGACCGCTCTACCTCGGGAATCTCGTTTACCATATCGTACGCAGCGCCGCGGGGACGCTGATCATGGCGACGAGCGCGGGTCACCTCGGCCCGGCGCTTTTTCGGTCGACCGACGGTGGCAAAACTTGGGTCGAAGTCGCGGCGCCGCCGAAGTTTCCAGAAGGGGAGCCTCGGAAGCGCGCCGTGAAGCACGTTTTTTGGCTAACCGCAGGACCGGCTTCGGCACACGGGCTCTGGTACGCCGGCACCTCGCCGCAGGGACTCTTCGTTTCGCGCGACGACGGGCTCACGTGGGAAGGCGTCGCCGGCTTCAACGACCACCCAAATCAGCTCGCGTGGGTTTACAACGACCAAGACCAAACGCCCGACGGCGGCAAACTCCATTCGGTCAACGTCGACCCGCGCGACGTTAATCGCCTTTTGCTTTGCATGTCGGGCGGCGGCGTCTTTGTGAGCGACGACGGCGGTCGCGATTGGCGCCCGATGAACCGCGGCTGCGCGGCCGATTTCATGCCCGACCCGAACGCCGAGTATGGCCACGACCCGCACTCTGTGGTGCAACACCCCGCGAACCCAGACCGTTATTGGATGCAAAACCACTGCGGCATCTACCGAATGGACCGCCAGGCGGGCGAAACGTGGCGGCGCGTCGGCGACCACATGCCGAAACACGTGGGTGACATTGGGTTTCCGATGGTCGTGAACCCGCGAAACCCGGACGCCGCTTGGGTTTTCCCGATGGATGGCACGGCGGTTTGGCCACGCACAAGCCCGGATGGGAAGCCGGCGGTTTACGCGACGCGCGATGGCGGCGAAAGTTGGCAGCGGCTCGACCGCGGGTTTCCGGCGGCGCAAGCGTGGTGGACGGTCAAGCGACAGGCGATGTGTTGTGACGGCGAGGCGACGGCTGGGCTCGTCCTCGGGACCACGTCGGGCGAGGTTTGGGCGAGCGCCGATGAGGGCCAAAGTTTCGCGTGCATCGCGCGCCACTTGCCCCACATCTATAGCGTGACGGTCGGCTGAGCCCGTGAAGGTCCACATTCCGACGCCGCTTCGATCCTATACGAATGATGCGAGCGAAGTTGAGGCGTCCGGCGCGACCGTCGGCGAGCTGCTCCTCGACCTCGATCGGCAATTCCCTGGCCTACGGTATCGCATGGTCGACGAACAGCAACGGATTCGGCCGCACATGAAAGTCTTTGTAAACGGCGAACAGACGTTTGATTTGGCGCACCCGATCAAGGCGACGGATTACATTCATATCTTGCAGGCGCTCAGCGGCGGCTAAGCGGCTCATGGCGCGAAGACGTTGCCGCTTTCCGCAATTGTCGCCTTACTTGCAGCCTGTCAGTGTTGAACGGTGCAGGTCCACGGAGGATGTCCCCCGTCGTTCTTAAACTGGTTGATGACCTGAATGCAGGCGTTTTGTTGCGTCGAGACGACGTCGAGCGCGGGATAAACCTCGAGCGCGTAGCTCACAGGACAGCTGTCGCCCTTCCACACAAAACACTTCGGCGTCGAGCCGCCATCGCCGGTCGACACCGGGCCAACCCCATACCAACTGAAGTAAGCTTCGCTGGTGATTTTTCCGTCGCAATTGGCGCCGCCGTCGTTGATGCCGCTGTACGTGTAGGTGCCACCGTCGCGAAAGAGACCGGCAAAAACCGCTGAGTTGACCGTGGTCAGACTTCCGAACGACGCATCGGGCTCCTGGCCATAGGCGCACCCGCCCCAATCGCCACCGTCCGTCGGGTCAGTGCTGGCGGGACCCACGCCCGTCACACCGGCGTCCTTCGCCTCCTTGTAAGCCATCTCGAGGTCGGAGACCGCGAAGCACGGGCAACCACCATTCGCTGTGGTCACGCACGTTTGAAGGGCAGACCGCTGACTGGGGCACGTGGTTTGGAGCGGCATCCGGTCGACGGAGCACGCGAATTCCGACGAACTGCCGGCGTCGATCAGGCAGTCGCGAAGGAGCCCGCGCTCCGTGGGGCACGAGGCCCGGCCCTTCGCGGCGATGCGCGTGCAGGCGCTCAAGCAGGTCCCATGCGTGGTGTCGGCGGTGCCGCCGTCGCACACTGTTGCGGCATGGCTGCAGAGCGGTTGGCACTGGTTCACGACGATAAAGAGCGAGAACCGCGAGGTCGTAAACGTGACGACGCCGCTCGCGAATGTGGCGCCCTCGATCGGTTCCCAGCTCGTATCCTGTTCATTGTCTAAGCGCAGGACCGTGTCCGCCGAACCCGCGTACGGCAACCGGATGGTTACGGGCGCAAGGAACGTGGTTCCATGCGGTGTAAAGGCAAACGTGTTGCCCGCTGCGGACATCCCCGTGGGCAGGGTGGACGGGATCGGCACCTGCGCGACGCCAATCGTGACGCTCGAGGACAGTGCGCCCGCTTGCACCTCGACCGACGCACCGGACGAAGAGACCGTTCCGCCGCCAGTTCCAACCGTTGCGCTCGCCCCCGTCGTTGTGTTCGTCGAACTGCTGCACGATGCATCCAACAGGAACGCGAGCACGACTGTAACCGCGCCGCATCGAATCAGAGGCTGTCCCATATCGCCCTCGCCTTTTTTTCTCTGGTTTTAAGAGGGTGGCACCTATACTGGATTGATCAGGTCGTGTCAAAGACGCGAGAAACGTATCGACGAAATTCACGGAACCAGGCGAATGGTCACTTCGTTGGAACGAAGCGGGCCGAGCTCGGCGTGGACGCGAAGCTCGCGTGGCGCGGTCGGCTCGGTGAGGTAAAAGCCGATGTCGACTTCGAACGGACCACCGTCGCGGCGCCCATTGTCGTCGGGGATCGACGGTGTCGGTGGCTGTGGCTGCGCGTAGCTGATACTCATTCCGTCGACGATCGCGCGATACTCCGCGTGGATGCGGTCGACGCTTGCGCGCTTGATGAGCTCGCCGGTCGCGCCGTCGCGAAGCACGAGCATCGGCGACGGGTAAGTCGAGAACGCCCAGTCGGATTCGGCCCCGCGTCGAATTGAGGGGCGGGACATCGCGTAGCCAACGACGACCATGCGGGCGAACTTTTTCCCGGACGGGTTGTAAGGTGGCGGCGAAACGAGCGCGCGGGCCCACGAGACTTCGCGCGGCGCACGAAGGACGATGCCCTCCCATCCGGGCACCGCGGCGGCTGCGGGTCGAAGGGGCGTTCGCGGTTTATCGTCGTCGGACATTTGATCGGAATTTTTATCATGGATCGAAAGCGTCCGTGAATCGTGGACAGGAATTGTCGTTGACAGAAAACGACAAAAATGTTGATTATTCCCCTTTCCGGGCCCGGAGATTGGGGAGTAAGAACATGCAATCGATTAGGCTGAGTTCCTATGTCGCCGCACTGGTGATGCTCGCGTTCGCGTCGCCAAGCGTCGCGAACGATCGCCTGCCGACGCGACTTCACGCGCCGTATCGCGCGGCGTGGGTCGAAGTAGAGAAGTACACGCGCTTCATCCTTAAGAAGGTGTGGGAGAAACGACTCGCTGAGGCGAAGGCCAAGGCGAAGGCGAAGTCGCCGAGCGGCGCCGTCATGCAAGACACCGTCGACGACATCGTTCACATCGTGCTGCCGTTCACAAAGCGAATCCTGAACGACGTGGTTTTTGGTACCGGCGAAACCCACCTTCGTCTCACGATGCCGAAGCGCGGTAAGCTCGCGCTCGCGGGCCGCGGTGTTGTTGTGGATGCTGAGCCGTTGACAAGCGATCCCGTCGAGGCCGCGCGGCAGGCGGTCGACGCGCTCGGCAGCCGACCCGAACGCGACCTCCACGACCAGCTTGAGCAGGCGCTCACCGAAGACCTTGATCATATGGTGGAGCGGCACGTCGAGCGTGCGTTTGGAAAAGGGGGGTCAAAAGGTCGGCCCCGGAAAGAGTTCCGCACGCTTTCGAGCGGCTACGAAGCGACATACGCGCAAAAGACGCGACCGGAGATTCACCGTTTCGCGTACTGGTGGCTACGTGCCAAGAAGCGAAACGAGCTGACGCAGCTTGCGGCGAGCCTCAGCCAGCCGGAGCTCGACCGCGCGCAGCATCGGGGCGCAATCTGGGGCCTCACGTCGAACGTTTCGCGCGAGGCGTGGTCGCAAATTCGGCTCGACATCGACTTTAAGTTTGGGCGGCCGAACTGGGAGATCGACCGGCGCCGCATTCGTCGTCGCATCGACCAGGACCTCGCGCAAGGGACGTGGGCGCTCGCGAAGCTCGTGAAGGAGTTGACGGCGATCCCCACGCTGAACGAGGCCGATGAACACCTCGCAAAGCGGCTGCAAGACGAGCTTTCGAAGAGCCCGAACCGCGAGAAGGCCGAACAGTATCCGGTCACGCGCGACGCGCTCCAGAAGGAATTGCAGCGGTTAACCCACGAGCTCGATCCGATATTCAATCGAGTGATGGCGCGCGTGAAACTCCCGGCCGATATGAAGTCGCTCGCCGAGGAGCACGGGCGTCGGTTCATGCGCGAGGGGTACGGCCCAAAACTCGCGCGGGCGATCGATCGCGAGGCGGCGCCGATCGCGGCGTTTCGGCGCGTCGTGGAGCGGCTTCCGGGGGTTGTTCGTGCGAGCCTCCGCGGTTTCGACCCCGGCAACGGTCTTCGCGAAGGGACGGAAGAGTGGCGTCGTGGGGCGAAGGAGCACGTGAAGCGGGATGTCGGCGCGACGATCGATGACGAGATTGAGGGCGCACTCCGCGAAGCTGGGCTCGATACGGACCTTAAGACAGACCGGGCGCGGCGAGGCGCCATCAAGCGGGTTTGGCGACGATTTGAAATCGATCGGTCGATTGAAGGCGAGACGGAGCGTCAGATCGACAAGATGAGGAGGGGTGAGTGATGCGTAGAGCGGTGGTTGGCGTTTTTCTTCTTGCGGGGGTTTTGTTGCAGTCGGAGTTTTCGGCGTTGGCCCAGTACAAGCGCGGCGGCCGGGGCGATGCGGCGCGCACCCAATCGACGTATGTGGGCACGGGGCGCCAAAGCGGCTTAACGAATCTTGCGCGCGGAAAGCCGACGTCGCAATCGAGCACGGGTTGGGGCGGGACCTCTAACCGAGCGGTCGATGGGAATACAAGCGGCCAGTACGGGGTCAACTCAACGACCCACACCCAAAACGACCCGCAAGCGTGGTGGCAAGTCGATTTGGGATCGCTGAGTCACATCAGCAGCGTCGCCGTATGGAACCGGACCGACTGCTGCAGCGCGCGCCTTGCGAATTTTGACGTGAAGGTGTCGGACGATGGCCAAACTTGGCAGAGCTATTATTTCGGTGGGCAGGCCGGCTCTCCGACGCGCGTCAATGTGGGTCGGACCGGGCGCTTCGTGCGGGTACAGCTGCGCGGCACCAACTACCTCGCGCTCGCCGAGGTCGAAGTTTTTGGAACCGCCGCCGCACTTACAATCGGAACGACGATCGCCACGACCACCGCGACGACGACCTCCACAACGAGCACAACCATTGCGGTCACGCCGGGGTTCAAGGATCAGGCGACGGGGACTCTCGCGCGGGCGATCACGGCGAGCAACACGGTCACGTCGATTCTCGCGACGTACGTATCGCCGGGATTGACCGATATGTACGTTCTCGCGGCCAAAGGACTTGAAGAGTATGACGCTCTCAAAAAGAAGTACACCGGGCTTGGCGATCTTGTCGACATTGGCAAAATCAGGGAGAAGTATTTCGAAGCCGTAAAAAAAGGCACGGCGCTTCCGGGCGAAAAAGATCCGACGAGCCTCGACGAAGAGAAATGCACCGACGCGGACAACGCGAAGGCGAAGGCGCAGGGCCTCGCGTGTCGGGACCCGCTCGTCAAGTACCGGCAGCTTCTTCCCGACGTGAACAACTTCGCCGATTACGCGTGGCGAAACGTGCTCGGGCACCGCAAACAGGCGATGCAGAGCTGCAAGGCCCCCCCGTGCTCAGCCGATGGCCCGGGCTCGGTGTTCGAGATGGCGGTCGACCTCCTCAACGACTACGGGTGCCGGGCGATCAGCCGCCGCATGCCGGGTTATGCGCGGATCATCAAGTTCGAAGTGCCGGGCGTCGGTGCGGGCGGGCTCATGGGCGATTGGGAGAAAGAGCCGCTCGGCGACGACGAGACGTGCCGAAAGCGGAACGCGCAAGGCGTCTGTACATGCACGGCCCAGCAATGGGAGGCGCAGGGCAAGTGCCCAAGTACCCCACCGCCACCGACGAGCGAATACGACGGCCCACCGAAGAAAGAGGTCATCGAGGTCTGTGTCGTCACGCACCGGCAGCTCGGGGAAACGCTTCGTAAAGACCTCGGGATCTTGGTCGTTCCGCTCCTTTTCAAGCCGGGCCAAAAGGAAGAGCCGCCCATCGCCGTGAGCGACGGCTACAACGACGACCTAATTGGCGAGGTCTTCGTGGCGCTCTCAAACGCGCTTCGGATCAATGGGAAACCGATCTCGGCGCCGCGGACCTTAAATCCGAACAACTATTGCAAGCGTTACGGGCTTGGTGCCTCCTGGCCGCAGTTCCCGAGCATCAAGAAAATCGGCGAGCCCGAGTGTCAAACGAAACTCACGGTTGGTTCTCACAGCGATTGGACGCCAGCGTGCTCCGACGACCTCGTGAAGCAGAAGCCGCGCAAGATCTCGAGAAAACGTCACAAGGGGAGCTGGGTGGAGGTCCCGCAGCGACCGGTTTTCTGCCGCGTTGATTGGGGTGCTGCGTGCCAGGAGATGTTCCGTATTCCCCGAGACCTGACTATGACCGCGAAGCTGAACACCGTTTGGGGCGGGAACCAGGCGGATTGGTCGATCTCGTGTGAGATTCATCCAATTAACGCAGCGGGATTCATCGGCGGAGTGCTCTCGCATCTCGACGTTGCGACATTGTTCCCGGGAAACGACGACCTGAACGGCCAGACCTTCTCAATGATTTCGCAGCGCCTCGCTGGATTCACCCGAAAAGGGGGCCAAGCGCGGGTCTTTGAGGCTTTCGTGCAGAAGGCGGACCCCAAGACGATCCGCCTCCCCGAGTCGAACATCCCGCCGGCGTTCCAACCCGACGCCAGGGACCAGAATGAAGGGTCGCAGCGAAGGGTCAACCGCGCGGTCTTGCGGCGTTTCGTCGGTCAGTGGACCGACGGGTACGAATACAAGCAGATGACGAGTTACCTCCGCGACTGGAAGGCGCCGGGGTCGGCGCGGTCACGGGCTTTGACTCGGGCGCGGGCGATGCCGCGGGGAGGCGCGTCGGGATCGATTACGAGCGTCATGCCGCTGCAGAACACGGTGGCGACGACGATTGGGCTGGTTTCGGTTGTGGATCATGCGAAGAAGGAAGCGGGAGACGGGTCGGCCGAAGTCCGCGCGGCGCTTGCGGCGGTATCGGCGAAGCGAAAAGACTCCGCGGTTTGGGATTACTACAGGGCGGTCGAGAAGTGGGAACAGGGCGCCTTCTGGAAAGACTGCAAGGAGCTTCGCGAAGTTTGCCAGATGCCGCAGAGCAAGCAGGAGCGCGAGGCGTGTTCGTCCTGCGCCGATGAAGCGGTGAAGAACCACTGCATTGAAGGCAAAGACCCCGCGACGAAGGGGTGCAAAGGTCGCAAGTTCGCGAACTGGATCGGCGAAAACATTCGCGCCTTTATGGACGACTACTCCGAGGTGTGCATGAACCACGCGATTCGCACAACCGCGATTCGCCTCTTTTTGGGTGTGCCGAATCCACCAAAGAGCAAGGAGGGCGGCGACACAAATCTCTTCGATGTTGGGATGCGGTTCTTTAATGCGCTCCCCATTTCCGCGTGGCAACGCTGCTACCTCTGGACGCCAATGCCAGAGTTCTTGGCAAACCCAAAGATTTGCGACGACGCATACAAAGACCCCGCTAACGCTGGAATCGATAAGAGCGGGGGCTCGTTCCAGGCGAAATACGATCTCATGAAACGCGTGGCGACCGATTGGCCTTGGGCGATTAACAAGGCGCCAATCTTTTTCATTGGCCTACATTCTGGCCCGTTGCAAGGGATCAAGAGGCAGGCGCCTGGGTCGTTCAGCTGCGATTACGAGTATTACGCTAAGTGCCAAAAAGGTGCGCACCTCGCGTGTGCGGTCGAAGATGCCCATAACGCCAATCAGGCGCTGAACGATCAAGCGAGCAGCGGCGTCGATATGGGCCAAGTCGGCAGTGACATCGGCGATGGCGCCGAGCCGATCGTCGGGAAGCTCCTCGGGCTTCTGATCAATGCGGCCGGAATGACGGAGATGATGAAGACGCTCGCCTCGGCCGCGGGGCTTACGCCTGAGCAGGCGTCCGATTGCGAGGACCCCGAGTATCGCGTGGAGCAGATGAAGATCACCGCGGGCTCGTTTCAAGACAACAAGCGCGGATGCTTGACGAAGGTTTTTGCGAAGAATTTTGGCGACGTGCTCGAATCGATCATCATTATGCTTGGGAACAAACTCGTCGATTGGGGCATCGACTTGCTCAAGTCGGCGTTGAAGGGCGCGAAGGCGTCGCTCATCTCGGCGGCGGGCTCGGTGCCGTTTGTTGGCGGCGTTTTAGCGGTGATCGTCGACATCACGTGGGACCTGGTCTTCGACGTCGGGATCAAGATGCTTTTGAAGGGGGTGGTCATTGCGCAGCTTCCGAAATGGCTGAAGGTCAAGGAGCTCTCCAAGCTGACGGTCGAGCAGTTCGATCAGCACCCGATATTGACCGTCGTGGTTGGGACCGTTTTGCAGCTCATTAGCGCGGCGGTCCAGTACGGGAATAAGAGCTGGATTGAAGTTGGCGCGGCGCAGATCATCACCGCGATTCAAAAGGCTCTTGAGGTGCTCGCGCGGCAACCAGGAGACGCGGGGAAGGAGGCCCGCTTTTGGCATCGGGCGCTCACGTTCGCGAAGAAGGATTTCACGGCGAAGAAAAATGAGGGCGCGTCGCCGGCCGAAATGGCGAAGGAACTTTTGTTGTCGATGGTTAAGGGATTTGAGGCGGCGGTCTCGCGCAACATCACGAACGACGCGCTGAAGAGCCGATTCAAGGCGGCGGTACAGAGGATTTCCGAGAAGGTCGCCGGGATGGGCGGGCTCGATAGCTATTTGAGTGGCAATGTGCTCGACAAGATTAAGTTGTTGTTGAAAGACCTTGCGGACGTCGTCGTGCCGCTCGTCTTGAGCTTCGCGAAGATTCCGCCGTGGATGAAGGAGATGGTGGAGGCGGTCACGGTTGCGTTTTTGACGCTGACCGAAACATTGCCGAAGGTGCCGGAGGCGTGCGACGTCGTGGGTCAGCTGGCGAGCATCGCAAAGCCGCTCGGGGAGCCGCTCGTGCGGATGGCGAAGATCGGGCACGCGGCGATCGAAAAGGCGCTTGGAAACGCGTATGGCAAGTTCGTCGGGCTCTTCGCCTTGGACGCAAACTCGAAGTGCAAGACCATCGATCCGGCGACGCTGAGCAACTTTGCGTTGGATCTCCTCGACGAGGTGCCGCCGATCGTCGCGGGTGAAATCCGCGACGCGCGGCTCGACCCCGAGAAGAAGCTGCTTGAGGGTGCGCTCAAGGAGCTTATCGCGATGGTGCGTGCGAAAAAGACGCCGACGCCGCCCGACCTCTTGAAGATGCTGGGCAAACTCCTGAAAGACTATGCGCCTGCGCGGGTCGCGACGCTCCTCCAAGGGACGGGGCTCGAGGACCTCGCGGCCGACGGTGCGCGCGGGCTCTTCGGCGACAACGGTCCATTCGCAAAGCCCGACGGCTTCTTTGGGAGCCCGCCGAAGTGGTTCAGCACACCGGAAGCGAAGGCGACGCTCGCGACGCTGAGGGAGCGTCTCGGGCAACTCCTTGCGGCGCAGGAGGTTGGTGAGAGCAACCCCGCTGTGATGAAGATGCTTACGTCGGCGTTGGGACTCGTCGACCCGGAACGGATCGCCTGGCTTCTACGAGAAGACAGACCGATTTCGGAGGCGTTCAGCGAAATTGTCAGCGAGCTCGGAAACCTCGTGCGGTCCAAGTTCGCCGCGCTCTTCTCGCCGTCGTTGCAAGCGACCGCCGAAAGAGAATTCAAAGAGATCGTTGGATTCGCCGCCGGAAGCTGCCGTGGGGACGGCGCGTGGGCTTCGCTCAAAGCGAAGGTCCCGCAAATCGTCGACGGCGTGTTCGATCTGGTTAAGCGCTTCTTGGCCGAGCGCATCTCCAATCCGACGGCGAAGAACTTTGTCGGGGGTCTCCTCGACCTCGCGCGTGTGGCGCTGAAGAATCCGGCCGCGTTTACGACCGACTTCGTTACGTTCTTCAAGAACACGCTTGTCGAAACCGTGCCTCCGGGGTTTGGGCGGAAGCTGGTCGACGCGGTTTTGACCCAGCTCGTGGCCGTCATCAAAGACCCGTCGCTCGCGAGTTGGAATAAAGGTGATGCGATTGCGAAGCTCGCGGAATCGCTTATTGGCGCGGATGATATCCCGCCATTTTTGAAGGGGATTTATAATGTCGCCAAGGGTCAACTCTTTTCGCACTTTGGGAGTAAGTAGCCATGAATCGGTTTTTGATTGCGGCGATTTCTACAGTTGTGTGCGTTGGATTTGGGTCGTCGGCGCTTGCCTTCGAGCCGGGTGAACACAAATTGATTGGCGACCGAGGCGCCGCACAGGCTCTTCGGGCTCACCAGATGGGCGGAAAGAAAGCGTCACAGTTCCCGTGGCCCGGTAAGGTCGGTAACTGGGCGTTTTGGGGGCCCGGAAAGAACTCAGATTGGACTTACGACCAGGCGGGATCCCAAAAGCTCGCGGGTAAGACCGTCGTGGGCTGGGGCAAGTGGTATTGGCCGAATCACGGTCATGTGCTTTACGCGCCCCAAGATACCGGCGATACGCTCGCCGTATGGGTCGGCGACGAGGACGAGAAGAATGGCAAATGGATGACCTTCGGCGATCTCGTCGCGATTTACGGCGATCTTAGCGATAACCCTGACGAGCTGCTGAGCAACGACGCGAACTACAACGAGACGCTGAAAACCCATGTGGGTGAGCAAGCCGAGGCGCCGTCGTGGGAAGTTTCCCGATACTTGAGTCGGGCCTCGGTGAACGAAGACCATTTCAGTGTTGGCGCTGTGGCGGCGTATCGAAAGTGGCATTTCAAGGCGATTAAGGCCGCGTATGAGGCGGTGCAGGATTTCAAGAACAATATCCCGGCCAGAAACAAGAAGATGAATTTGGCCCTCCATTATGAGGCGCGGGCCAATCATAACCTTACGGACCTTTTCTCCGCGGGCCACTTGTTCTCCGACCGGAAGGAGAACGTTGCGATGACCAATGACGCGCTCGACTACATCATGCAGATCAACAAGCCAGACGGAATCGTCGGCCTCGTCACAAAGTTTTTTAAGAACATTAGTAAGGTCAATGAATTGATAGAGGGCTGCGCGGGATCGGTCGTCGATCGATTGATGCACGACGGTTACAACTATTGTGGTGCAGACGTTAAGAACCTCCGGAAGAAGGAGTGGCGACTCTATGGTGACGCGAGGTTCACCATGACCGCTCAACACGGGAAAGACGAGACGTACGGTGCCGTCGAGACGTCGATCAGGAGTTTGCTCGACGCTTTCGAGGGATTCCTCGCGGGTGACGACGAGCCACAGTTGCACGACAGCAAGTACTACCAGGCGTTGCGGTACATTCCAGTCCTTTATAAGGATGCCTGCACGTACGATCTCCTTTCGAATGCCCTTACAAATGTCTCGCTGACGGATTGGCCGGACCTAAGAACAAAGATGCTAAAAGTCCCTGCGATGGTCCTAAGTATTGTGGGTACCGTCGTGCCGGGCGCGGGAGGGGCGGTTGCGAAGGTTCTTTCGTATGCGATCAAGGCGTTCGCTTTCCTAAAGATCGGCGAGCAGAAGGAAGACCATTTCAACCCGAAGAAATCGTACGCGAAAATCCAGTTTACGTGCGAGAAGAGCTGGTGCCAGAAACCGTCGCCGAACTTCAACTTGGCACACGCGGTCGACGATATCCTGTCGAAGGTCATCACCACATACAAGAAAACGCCGTCGCCCGACAGCGGCAAGGTCGGGGGGCCGGTAAAGAAGGCCAGAAAGATAGACGCTGATGTACAGGTGCTGCTCGAATCGAACGGCCCGCTCGGGCCGCACCGTGCGTGTCTTAACGAGATTCGGAAAAAGAAGAGGGAAAATATTATTAAGAAGATTAAGGAGTGCGACGAGGTTTTTTTGCAGGCGGCGCACGCCAAATGCTTGGGGACTGTGCTCGGCTATAACGAACCCCAAAAGAGAGCGGAGTTCTGCTGGAAGGAATGCGAGAAGGGGAAAAGCTGCTGGCAGAAAATGTCGGAGAGTAAGGATTGCTCTGGTGTTGGTTGGGAGCTGCCGTGCGCGGGTGGGTTGACGTGCAAGAGGGACTTTCTCGGGATCACGGTAGGTACTTGTACGAAGTGACGACGAGCTGAGCGTCGATTACGGAAAGTCGCGAAAGGAATCTAGGCCGGCAGCCCGCGGCGTTTGCGTTGGCGTGCGCGGATGATGTCCCACGGGCATTCGAGGGCACACGGGTCGTCGATTTCGCGCTCGCAGCCGCGCGTGTGGTCGGCGACGAAGAGGTTCCCATCGTCTTGAAAAACCGCGAGGAACGTGTGGCGCACCTCGACCCCGACTTTCGGGCACATTTCTCGCTTCTCGTGTGGCGGCGCGGGACGCGGCATTCCTAACGACCGTAGCAGTTTTGACGCAAAGTCGCGAAGGCGCAAAGGCTTAAGGGGTCGGAGTGTTCAAAGTCCATTGACGACTCGGTGTATCCCGTTCTTGACCAATGGCTCGCCAAAGTTGATAACCAGCCCCAGTTTCATGTCAAGGAGACGTAGGTACGTCAGTGTCTGCGCGGCGAAGACGCGGTTGTACTCATGGGTGGCTTTGCACTCAACGACCACAAGCTTCTCCACGAGTAAATCCAATCGAAGCGCGGTTGCCAACCGTTTACCCTTGTACCGGATTGGAACCTCCGCCTGACGCTCGCATCTGATCCCACGAAGTCGAAGCTCCCCTTCGTTTTCTTTTACGCGACTCTCCGCGTCTTGGCGCCTTGGCGTTGAATCACATTTCATCGCCAGATCGCTATGGCTTGTAAGGCGCGTTGTAGACGCCGTTGCCGTTCAAATCGAGGAGGATGGCGTTTGTGATGGCGATGGGGCGCACGCCCGAGGTCGGCGTTCCGTTCACGTAGTCGGTTGTCGCCCACTGAATGTTGTCGGGCACGACCGGGAAGAGAATCGTTCGCCCGCGCACGACCGCCACGACCCAGGCATCTTTGCCACCCGCGTCGACCACGATGTTGACCGTCGCCTCGGCTTCGATGCGCGACGACGCGCCGACGGGAACAACGTTCGCGACGACCGTCATCCCCGCGTCGATCGCCCCCGCGTCCGGATCCGCGCCGCCATCGGTCACGACGGCGACCACAAACGTCGGCACCAAAGACGGCACGCCGCCATCGACGCTCGCGGGGTAGGTGTTGTTCACGTAAAACTCGATCTGCGCGATGTCCATCCAACTTGGGACCTGCGCCTTAACGTGGACTTCGACCGCGCCACCGACGGTCGGCACGAGGCGCCCCATGCCACCGTCCGCCTTGCTTGCGCCGGCCCAAAACTCGACAAACGGCCCGTTCGTCACGATCGCGTCGTGCGCGAGAATGCCGTCGATGACGCTTTCGCCCGAAAGCGCCGCGACGGTGTCGTTCGCGACGCGCACGTACGTTCGCGGAAATCCACCCGGATCGCCCGCGAGTTTGTGCGTGTCGCTTGTTCCGACGATCGTGATGACCTTGCCGATCGACAGGAAGTTGAACCAATCGCGCAGAATCGTGTCGATCTTTGTGTCGCGCCCGAGCCCGTCGGGATTTGACGACGGCGAACTGTAGCCGTTGTACACCTCAACCGCATCGAAATCGGCCGACCAGAGTGATTCGCCCGGGAGTCGAAGAAGTGAGTTCGGGACCGGTTGCCCCGCGTCGTTTCCCCACGCGACCCCGTACGTAAAATCGAACGTGAGCGCGGCGCGATCGAAATAGGCCTGAAACGTGAACAGGCCGGTCGATCCTGGATTGGCCCGCGGGTGATTGACTTGGACCACGCGAGCTCCCGCGTCTCGCAGAAGGACGAAGACATCCGCCGGAAGTTTATTGAGGCCCGTGCCGCCGCCCCAATCGGGCGCGCCGTTCGATGGCATCGCGGGATTTGGCGTGAGCGGATAGCCATTAAAATGCCCGTAATCAAACGGCGTGGTTTCGACGCCCGGAACGAACTTAATGAGGTCTTGCACGCCGAGCGCCGCAATGACCGACGTGTAGTCGGTGATGACATCGTGGTCCGACGACGCGAAAAACTCGGTCCCCTCGGCGAGGTAGCTCTTCACGCGGTCTTCGAGCGGAACCGGGCTGTCGGGTGAATTGAGCGTGTGTTGGTGAAAGTCGGCGGCGACGTATCCGGTCGTGTCGAGGACGCGTGTCAGCTGGCACGTGATGGGCGCGTTCAAACCCGCGTCGACGACGTACGGCGTAGTCGTGCAGAGTGAATATTCGTTTCCGCGCGAGACGACGACTTTATAGGTGCCCGGTTTCACGAGGAGCAGGCCATCGAGGTCGCTCGTGCCGCGTAACGTACGGTAAATTGCGGCGATCCCGGTCGCCGGTCCGTCAAATGCCTCGCGGTGATTCTGTGACGTTGGGCTCGGGTCGCTTCCGATAAACGAAATCCGCGCGGCGATGCCGGCGTCGTTTGAGTCAACGATCGTGTATGGCACGGTGCCGAGTGGCGGGACAGTCAGGTCGACGGCTGTGCTCGCATTGCCGGTCACCGTAACGGCAACGCCCGCGTTACTCGGTACGCCCTCAGCGAGGAATCGATAACTCCCCGTGGGGAGCACACCCGAGAAGTTTCCAAGCGCGTCGGAGTCGAACACTGTGGTTCCGGCGTCGGTCGAATCGAAGACGGCGATGCGCAAGCCCGCTCGGCCCGCATCGGTCGCGCTGTCGATGACACGCCCCGTGACGCGTCCGGTTGTTTTGGAGCGGAGGCGCGAGACCACCGCGTCGACCGCCGCGAGGTCTGGAACGCCGACGATGAATATGAGCTCGTAAGTGAGCGAGCCATTTGCGGGCACCGTGAACCGCGAGATGTTGACCGCCGAGAGCAAATCGTCGGTGTCGAAAACGGTCGCGGTAACGCCCGCGATCGAGAGCGCGACGTGACGCGGGAATGTGCCGTCCTGGCGGGCCGCAAGATTCGGGAACAGACCGTAAGCCATGCCGGACGTGACGTGCGCGATGTAAGGCGTCGTCGCGGTGGTTGATTGGATAAGGCTCTCGAGGTCGGTCATGGCAGCTTGTCCAAAGCCGAGGCCCGAGCGGAAAGATTCGACGGCACCACCCGAATCGATGAGGAGACCAATGGCGGGAGTCACGCCTGCGTCGCTCGAGTTTTTGAGTGTGTATTGAACGCGAACGAACGTCTCGTCGGGTTCGAGCGTGTAGAGGGCCTCGATTTGGAAGTTGAGCGGCGTGTCGGCTTTGTAACCGATGAGGCCCGTAAAGGCGGGGAGGTTGATGTAGTCGTTGAGCTCGTCGGTGCCGGTTGCGAGGATGCGCGCGGGGCCGCCGCGCGAGCCGTCGTTGATCACCGTGACGCTCGTGAATTGCGCGGTGCGTCCGATGTTAAGGAAGAGCGACACTTCGCCGACGTGGTCTTTGCCGGTTTCGCCCGCGTCGCGCGCGCGGTCGGCGTCGATGATGTTGCCGCCGTAGGGCGAGGGGCCGACGTCGCGGCCGGGGCCTTGGATAATGACGCGGATTTTCGAGTTTTGCATATAAAAATCGCCGACGCGGCCGGTTGCGCCGGGGCCGCCGATGAGACGCGTCGCCTTGTTTGCGTCGGTGATGAGGCCGGCTTCGACGGTTTGCGGACCAGAAGGCGGTGAGTCGGATTTACCGCAGGCCGCGACGGCGCCAGCGAGGAAAGCGAGGAGGAATCGAGATGGTGTGAGGGTGTTTTTGATTTTCACAGTGCCCGATCGTCTAACATAGCCGCCGCGGAAGCGGTAGCGGGCGCGGGTGTGGACGCGAGTGGTCAAGCGCCGCGGGCGCGTGATAACCCTATGGTCCCGATGGCTTCGACGATGCGAAGAACGAAAAAGCGGCCGGGTCTCGCGAAGGCGGCGTCGCAGTTTCGGGTGCCGCGAAAGACGCTCGAATCGATTTACGGATGGATGGTCCGGCTGCGCGCGCTCGATGAGCGGATGCTGACGCTGCAGCGTCAGGGGCGCGTCGGGTTTTACGGGTCGGTGACGGGGCAGGAGGCGGTGCCGATTGCGGCGGCGCACGCGGTTGAAGCGACCGATTGGGTTTTCCCAGCGCTCCGCGAGTCGTCGATCATGCTCGTTCGCGGGTATCCGCTTGCGCGTTATGTCGCGCAGGTTTTCGGCAACGCGGGCGACGGTCAAAAGGGACGGCAGATGCCGTCGCATATGGCGGCGCGCGAGGTGAACGTTGTGTCGTGGTCGTCGTGCATCGGCACGCAACTTCCGCAGGCGGTTGGCGCGGCGTACGCGATGAAGCTCCGTCGGGAGAGGAAAATCGCGCTCGCTTTTTTGGGCGATGGCGCGACGTCGACGGCGGATTTTCATTACGCGATGAACTTCGCGGCGGTGTTCGGTGCGCCGGTTGTGTTCGTTTGCCAAAACAATCATTGGTCGATCAGCGTGCCGACGAAGGCGCAAACAGCGAGCGAGACGCTGGCGCAAAAGGCGGTTGCGTACGGGATGCCGGGCGCGCAAGTCGATGGCAACGATGCGGAGGCGGTTTTCGTCGCGGTGCGCGAGGCAGCTGAACGTGCGCGGGCTGGCGCCGGGCCGACGCTTTTAGAGGCCGTGACGTATCGCATCGGCGCGCATTCGTCGTCGGACGATCCGACGCGGTATCGGGATGAGCGGGAAGTCGCTATGTGGCGCGGGTGCGATCCAATCGAGCGGCTTCGGGGGCGGCTTGGTGTCAGTCAGCGCGATGCGGAGAAGGCAGGGCGGCGCGCGGCCGACGAAGCGGCGAAGGTTGTGAGCGACGTTGAGGCGCTTCCGATGCCGGACGCGGTAACGCTGTTCGAGGATGTTTATGCGGAAAGGCCATGGAACTTGGTTGAGCAGCAGGGCGGATAGGGGAGTGGGTTTTAGTAGTCGTAGTCGTGCTCGTACACGTACTTCGTGCACGTTTCACGAGGACGACAACGAGGACGTGCTCGGCTACGACGACGAGGAAGAGCACGATTGAGTTCGGGCGCGGGTGACGTGAAGGCGAGGGCTGATTGATGGCGACAGAAAAAGTTGACGCGGTGGTTGTGGGGGCGGGGCCGGGCGGCTATGTCGCGGCGATTCGGCTTGCGCAGCTTGGGCGGAAGGTGATTCTCGTCGACCGCGAGAAGGTTGGCGGCGTTTGCTTGAACTATGGCTGCATCCCGTCGAAGGCGCTCATTCACGCGGCGTCGCTCGTCGATGACGCCCGGCGCGCGAAGGAGTTTGGGATCGACGCGGTTGTGAGCGTCGATGTCACGCGGCTTCAGGCGTGGAAGGCGGGCGTCGTTGAGAAGTTGGTCGGTGGCGTAAAACAGTTGCTTAAGGGGAACGGCGTTGGATTTGTTGAGGGGGCCGCGAAATTCGTAGGCCCACGAACTTTGGAAGTCACAACGCGCGAGGGCGGGGCCCGCGAGGGCGTGCGGCGACTTGAGGCGACGACGATCATCGTTGCGACGGGGGCGCGGCCGTTTGAGGTGCCGTCGTTGCCGTTCGATGGTGTGCGCGTCGTTGGGGCGCGCGAGGCGCTCGCGTTCGATCGCGTTCCTGCGCGGCTGCTCGTGGTGGGCGGTGGCGTCATCGGGCTTGAGCTCGGGACGGTCTACGCGAAGCTCGGGTCGAAGGTGACCGTTGTCGAGATGATGGACCAGCTTCTTCCAGGGGTCGACCCAGACGCGGTGCGGATCGTCGCGCGCGGGCTCAAGCGGTGGGGCGTCGAGGTGTATGTGAAGTCGAAGGCGATTGGGGTTTCGGGGGGGGCGGATGCGAGAACGAGTACGAGGACGAGCACGGGCACGACTACGACTACGGGAGCGGGTGCGGGGGCGGGAGCGCGCGGCGTGATTGCCGTGCGCGTAGAGACGCCCGAAAAGGAAATTGTGGTCGACGCGGACCGTGTGCTGGTCGCGGTTGGGATGCGGCCGAACACCGAGGGGCTTGGGCTTGACGCCGCGGGGATTGCCGTCGACGCAAAGGGATTCGTGCGCGTGAACGCGCGGATGGAGACAAGCGTGCCGGGGGTGTTTGCCATCGGCGATGTTTCGGGGCCGCCGCTCCTAGCGCACAAGGCGTCGAAGGAGGGTGAGATCGCGGCCGAGGCGTCGTCGGGGCGCGGGGCGACGAACGATGTCGCGGCGATGCCCGCGGCGATTTTCACCGACCCCGAAATCGCGACGGTCGGGATGTCGGAAGCGGATGCGAAGGCGAAGGGAATCGCCGTCAAGGTTTCGAAGTTTCCGTTTGGCGCGAACGGGCGCGCGCTCACGACGGGTGCGGGCGAAGGGTTTGCAAAGATCGTCGCGGACGAGGCGACGAAGCGCGTTTTGGGCGCGACGATTGTTGGTGTCGAGGCGTCGAACCTTGTGAGCGAGGTGGCGCTTGCGATCGAGATGGGGGCCGAGGCTGGCGACATCGGGCTCACGGTGCATCCTCACCCGACGCTGTCCGAGGCGCTCATGGAGAGCGCGAACGCGGTTTTGGGCGAAGCGATTCACGCGCTGAATCGATGACCCGTCCGCTTGCCGTGCGAGACTTGGGCCTCGTCGAGTACGACGATGCGCTCGAGATGCAGGAGCGGTTTGTCGCATCGCGGCTTGCGCGAGAGTGTTCGGACACGCTCCTCCTTGTTGAGCATCCGCCCGTCATCACGAAGGGTCGCGGCGCAAAGGCGGAGCACATCCTTTCGACCGAAGGCGTCGAGGTGTTCGACACGCCGCGTGGCGGCGACGTCACGTATCACGGGCCGGGTCAGATCGTCGCGTACCCTGTTTTCGATCTGAACCCCGATCGGCGCGACGTGCGAAAATTCGTCTGCGGGCTCGAACGCGCGGTGATCAAGGCGCTCGCGCGGTTTGGCATCGCGGCGACGCTCCGCGACAAGACGATCGGCGTGTTCGTTGGCAACGACAAGATCGCGGCGCTCGGCGTGCGGCTCTCTCGCTGGATCACAAGCCACGGCGTGGCCTTGAACGTCTCGACCGATCTCGCGAGCTTCAATCGCATTGTGCCGTGCGGCCTTCGCGATGTGGGCGTGACGTCGATGGAGCGCGTGCTGGCGTCGCCGGTCAATTTCGTGGAGGTCAAGAAGGCGCTTGTCGACGAGGTCGCGACGGAGTTTGGCTTGTCGGCCGCTTGGGAGCCGGTCGACTGCAGCTCGATCCTCGTCGTCGTCTGCGCGGGACGTCGCGTTTTGCTTCTTAAGCGACTCGAGGAGTGGGGCGGTTTTTGGCAGCCGATCACGGGGCGCATCGATCGCGGCGAATCGCCGCATGCGGCGGCCGTGCGCGAACTTCGCGAGGAGACGGGACTCGGTGACAACGTTCGCGTCGATCCGCTCGGCTACGTCCACGCCTTCGCGCTGAGTAAGCCGGGCCCTGCGCGCATCGGTCGCGAGCACGCGTTCGTTGCGCGGCTCGAGTTCGAGAGGCCAGTCCAGTTGTCGCCGACCGAGCACAGCCTACAGATGTGGCTTGACGTTGACGAGGCGGTGACGAAAGTTCCATACAAGGGGCTCAAGCGCGCGATGCAGCTCGCGACGGGGAGATGAAAGATTTATCAGGAATACAGGAACGCAGGAAGGGAGCCACTCATGGTCGATACGAAATGGGAACGGATCGTCGAGGTGCTCAGATGCGTGCGATGCGATGCCGAAGAGGTTCGGCTCTGTGGCAAGGGCGTGCAGTGCGGACGGTGCGGCGTCGTATTCCCAATTGAAGACGACGTCTTGGATGTGAGGGGCGACGCGGGCGATCGCGCGGTGACGCGCGCGCAGCGTTGGTTTGAGTCGGCGCTCGGGAGCCGCGGCTACGCGTGGGCACGACGCACGCTTTCGTACGCGATCACGGGGCGATCGTTCGACGGCGAAGTCGAGGCGCTCCTTGCGCACCTGCCGATTCCGTCGCACGCGTTGGTCGTCGACATCGCCTGTGGCCCCGGAAATTTCACGACGGCGTACGCGCGCCGGAACCCAGAGACGCTGTTTGTTGGACTCGATCTGTCCACCGCGATGCTTCGATGCGCGCGGGCCGAAGCGGAGCGCTCAGACCTCGAAAACGTCGCGTGGATCGCGGGCGACGCACAGAATCTCCCCTTTCGACGATCGTCGCTCCTCGCGGTGAGCTCGGTCGGCGGCTTCCACATGCTCCCCGATTTGTCGAAGGCGCTGAGCGAAATCGCACGCACAACGAAGCCGGGTGCGGCCGTCGCGGGTGGGGCGTTTGCGCGCATTCGGTCGAGACTCGCGCCGCTGCAGTCGGCCCTTGCTACGCCAGCCGGCCTTAACCCGATCGACTTCGACGCGCTTGGGCACACCCTGTGTGAGCTCGGGTTTGAGGACTATGGCAGCGACGGGCGGCGCCCGGTTTTTCAGTATTTTTGGGCGAAAAAGTGCGATCCGCGTCCCTGGTCCGCGCAAAGAAAAACCAATTGACGATCGGCGACGCGATCCGTAATATAGGAGGTCTACCTACATGCGCGCACATCGTCGAAATTTGAAAATAATCGCTGGGCTCGCCGCGGCGTTTCTGCTTGCCTGCGGTGGCGCGAGCGGCGATAAATGCGCGTTCGAAATCACGGGGCTCGATGCCGAGTACACGCTCCTCATCGGCGCGCGCTTTGAGCTGAACGTCGCGGTTGAGAACGCGTGCGGTGGCGCGGCGTCGCTTCGTCTCGACGGCGAAAAACCGCGCGGCGCGACGGTCACGGCGGATACGTCGAACATCTCGGCACCCAAGCTCCAGCTTGTTTTGACGCCCGACATCGCCCACGTCGGCGACATCAATGTCGCGTTCGCGGCGACGAACGGGCGCGAAGCCGTGCAGAAATCGACCGTGCTTCACGTCGTGACCGTGTTGTCGCGGCCGCAGGATGCCGGTACGACGCCAACGCCGCCACCACTGGGGCCGCTCGATCCGGCGGGCGATGCCGACGGTGACGGCATCTCGAACGGCGATGAGCTGACGACCTACCACACAAATCCGCGAAGCCGCGACACGGATCACGATGGCACGCCGGACGGTGACGAGAAGGGCGACAAGGACGGCGATGGGCTTGTCGACGCGCTCGAGAATCGCACGGCCGATGCGAACGCAAATGGAAATCTCGATGAGACCGACAGCGCCGCGGGGCCGCAGGTGTCGTGGGCGAGGTTCCGTCCGGCTGCGGTTTGGAACGCGCAGGGGACGACCCGCGTTGAGATGATGGTTGTAGGCGGCGCGGGGATCACGCGCGTTGCGCTCGTTAATCCTTATACGCGTGGCGAAATCATGGTCGACGGGCAGCTCGTGAACGAAATCGAGATGTACGACGACGGCACGCATGGCGATTTGGTCGCGGGCGACTTTACGTACACGCGCGGCGGCATTGGCGCGAATGGACGTCTCCCGTATTTGAACGCGAAGGTCGGGCGGATGAGTTTTCGAACGCTGAAGGTCACGCACGGCGCGGGCAATGCGACGATCGATCTCACGGATATTTTCAGTTCGACGCCGATGCTCGATTTGATCACGGTCGACCCGGCGGCGCGCTCGACGGTCACGAACGTCGACCCCGCGGGAACGGTGCGGATCGGTGAGCGCGCGGTGAATGTTGTCGACGCGGCACTCGTGCGAACGTACGCGCTCGAAGACGACAGCTCGGCGCGGCGCGCGTTGCAACGGGTGGCGACGCAAGATGTCGCGAAGCGCTACTACCAATACTTCAAGGATGACGTCGATTGGTTTTATCTCATCTCGGACGAGGCGTTTGGGATGGTCGGCGCGTACGGCGTTCACATCAACGTGCGAAACGCGGCCGACGGCGTGGGGCAACAGAAGTTCGACATGTCGCGGGGATACGGGTCGACGAGTGTGCTGCAAGGGATTTCGTGGATCAACTATTCGACGAACGGCGCGTATTTGCACGAGACGATGCACCAGTGGGGCGTTCACCTCGACCCGAGCTTTGGGTTTAGCCGCGACTCGCACTGGGGGAACGCCGATGTCGACGGGCATATCGGCGGTTTTTCGTCGGAGGGTTTTGTCGACCACGGAGATGGGACGTATACGTACAAGTGGGGCCAAACGGGTGGGGACCGGGGACCGTACGGCAAAATCGAACTTTACTTGATGGGGCTGATTCCGAAGGCCGACGTGCCGCCGATTCGCGTGCTGATGTCGCCGGTCACGCGGATTTCGTCGACGAACGATGGCGCGACGGTGCGCGCGGCTGCGCTGAAGACGTGGACGATCGACGACATCATCGCGAAGCACGGCGAGCGCGCGCCGGGACCCGCGACGAGCCAAAAGGCGTTTCGCGCGGCGTTTGTCGTGGTGTCGGATGAGCCGGCCGACGACGCGTTCATGACGTACCTTGATTTACGGGCGGCGCTCACTGGGGCGGCGCAGGGCGACAGCCTGACGTGGAGTTTCGCGCAGGCGACGGGCGGGCGCGCGACACTCGACACGAAGCCGAATCTTAAGTAGCGCGCAACAACCGTGCCTCGGTCGACTTGAGGCCACGGGGCATCACCGTTAGACTTCGCGCTCATGTTCCATTCACTTCTTCTGATCGTGGGTTTGTCGGTTCCTCGCTCGGGCTCCGCAGAGTGCCCGAGAAACTTGGCGGCGCCATCGCGGCTTTCGAAAGTACCGTGTCACGCGTGTGGCAACTATCGAAATTTTCGAATGCCGATCGCGCATGAGAGCGTGAAGTTCTGGTACTGGGCCGACTTCACGAAGACACATCGCGCGAAAGACATCGGTGCGCCTATCGGAACGCCGGTCGTTTACGATCCCGAGATTTTTTGTTACGCGATCGCGAAGACCGAAGTCGTTTATGCGGCTGACGTCGCCGCGAAAAAACCGCTTCCTGTCGATCCCGCGGTCGTGCTCAAGCACACGACGAAATCGCGCGCCATATTTTTCTCGTTTTACGCGCACCTCTCGAAAGTCCTCGTGAAGATCGGCGATATTCTGGTCGCGGGCGCCGCAATCGGCGAAGTCGGCGACATCGGCGCTATCCGGTTCTTTAAGACGATTCGCGGCGTCGTGAAGGCCGGCGAGAAGATTCCGCACCTTCACTTTGGCATCACCACCAAGGGCGACAAGGGCGAAGTTTTCGTCGATGATGGTCGCCACTTCATCGATCCACGGCGCGTGCTTCGGCGGCGCTCGGTCGCGCGTTGAATAAAAACGACAACGTCGCCGTCTATGTTTGTGGACCCTAAACATCGATGTCGTTTTCGACGGAGGTAACCGAATGAATGGAACTGTGCGTGTTGGTGGAATACTCGGGTGCGCCGGTCTCTTTTTGACGATCGGCCTTACATCGGCCGCCAGCGCCGCGCCCCAAAAGCCCCCATCCAAAGACGAAGGCTCAGGTCTTCCGGCGGCCCTCGTTAAGAAGCTTGGCCTTCCAGACGGCTGCAAAGTTGCGTTGCCCGACCCCAAAGGCCGCTCCGCGCGAGTTGCGCGCGTGGCATCGCGGATGAGCGCGTGGGTCGCCTCCCAAGCGCCCGAAATCAAAGATCCGCCGAAAGTTTTTCTTCACCGCGAGGGCGATAAGCGAGTCCTCCTTCGCGGGCCAGCGATCGATCCCGTCAATATGGGTGTGACGCCCAAGTTGGCCATCTATCAGCGCGAGGACAATCTCATCCCAATCGGCATCGTGGATCACTCGCAGGAAGTGCACTGGATCAGCATCTCCAACATCGGCGAGCTCAGGGATCGAATCAGCGAGTACAAGGATGGCTTGCTGGACGGCGGGATGCTTCAAAAAATGTCGTTTGGCGTCAGACACGGCCGAATCTATCCGGCGACAATCGGGCATGGTCCAAAACTCAAGGAGGGGACGTACACCGTCACGGTGCTCGTGATAAAACTTGGCGGTCAGGTGCGCGTTTTTGGTATTTGCATGTAGTGGGCGGCACTTCCGTTAGCCAAGGAGTCCTTTGATGGGTACGGCGCGCCGCGCTGGCAGGTTGTTGAAAAACGCCCGTCTGCGCTCTGCCGCGCCTCGGTGGGCCAGCGTCGCGTTTGCCACCGTGGCCGTTTTTGCCGCGCCCGCTCGTGCGGATTTCAAGGACGACCTCCTCAAGTCGTTCGTAAAGCGAATCACGCAGGAATCGCTGAGCCGAATTCTCGGAGATCAAGTTTGCGCGACCGAGAGCGCGGCAAAAGGTAAGTCGGACGAATACTGCGTACGAATCAAAGATGGGCTGGAGAAATCGATCGCTGGGATCATGAACCGCGACTTCTACTCGGTGTCGGCCGGGGTCAAGGAGATTGCGGTCACGTACCTTGAGAAGAAATATATGGACTGGCTCGGTGAGACGACGTTCGCCAAGGAGCTGGAAGATTTTCCGTACCTCGGCATGAAGGGCGCCAACTCGGAGGTCGGCATCGAGAGCGTCGTGCCGCGCGCGGAGGTCATCGGTGGCCTTGTCGGGGTTCTAGAGGCGCTTCCCGTGTGCGTGCGCTGGATCGCCGAGGCGGGGAAGGGCGACGCTTCCGCGTGTCGGGCGCTTGTGCGGCCCGAGATGCTCGCGAAGATCGGATGGCCCGACCGTGCGAGCCCGGACGACCAAGAGAGACTTTCCGACTACGTGAGCGCGCTGCTTGCGGGGGCGCAGCCCGAGCTTCACGTGACGGGGCGGCTCATCGGACTTTTCAAAACGACGTCGCTCCCGAGGCGTATCCCGGATCTCTTGCCGCATCTCAGGACCGTCGTCGAGAAACAGACCGCGCGGCTTGTTGCGGACTATCCGCTCCTCGGGAAGCCGTTCCGCGAGGGTTTCCCGACGATGCTTCGAATCGCGATTGGCGGCGCGCCGTGTAAGGTCGACGAGCAGACGGGGTATTTGTCGACGTTTGCGGCGTGGGTCAAGAAGGGGTGCCCGGCCAACGAGGCGTCGTACCTCAAGATCGTGGCACAGATGATGTTCTACGCGTTCCCGGGGCCGGCTGAGAAGGACGACAAAGAGACCGAGGCGGCAGACCAGTTCGTGACGCCGCTCCTTAAGGTGGCAAAGCAGTTGAACCTGATTCGTAATTTGGCCCACGCGTTGGTTCGCGATCGGTTGCGGCCCGCCGAGCGCCAAGACGCGGCCCTCGCGGTTGAGCTGATGCGGCGCATCAGGATTCTGGCGGCGCGCGCGAGACAGAAGTTGCCGTCCGCAGCCGAATCGGAAGCCCTGACGGGCGCAGACGAGCTCAAGCGGTTGCGCGAGGAAGGCGCGGCGATGTTGCAGTCGTACGCGGAGTTTGCGGGCGCGATCACCAACCGCAAGGATCTCCCGGGTGTCGTCGATGCGCTCAAGGCGCGCGAGAGGAAATACGACGACGCGCTCGAGAAGTCGCAGACGAAGCTCGCGCATCTTCTTTGGATGAAGAACACGCTGCGGTGCCGCCACAATTTTGAGGAGACGATCCTCGACTCGTCGAGCCCGGAGAGAATCGTCGGGTGGCTGCGGCAGCTTCCGTGGGAGGTGGCTCAGACGCTGGTGTTGGCGACGACCCGCGGGGGCGATCTTCAGCAGAGCGCGCGGTTCGGGCATTTGGTGATGTTCCATTCGCTGGGGCCGACCCTGGAGGTGCGGGCCTTCGAGGAGATCATCAATCTTTGCCCGCGCGGTGCGGCGGCGCCGTGCAAGAAGATCCAGAAGCTTCTGCTTCGGTCGGCGGTTTTGCGCTCGGTGGTGTGGACGTTGCGCGCGCTCATCGAGGGGAATCTGAACCGTGTTCAAAGCGAGTCCCAGAAAACGCTGATGCTGATCTCGGCGTATTTCTACCAGGAGATTTCGACGTCGCTCGAAGAGCCGATCCTGGCGGCGCTGGACCTGACTGCGGCGGCCGAGAAAGCGTTCGGTCGGACAGGGTGCGATGCGGATAAGGCCGGTGCGGTGCGGGTTCTCGATGATCTCGGGCGGTGTGTGCGCGATGAATATCTCAAGGCGCTGTTGGTGTTCGGCTTCGATCCGGCATCGTGGTCGGGGCGATCGAAGGCGGTCGTCGAGAAGATGCGGCAAGGGTGCGCGGCTGAATTGGAATACGTGACGTCGTTCGCGCACGGCGTGGCGATCGCGGGGGCCGAGCGTGTGGAGAAGGCGGCGCGTGACGATTTGCGGGGTTTCGCGAACCCGGTGATACGGCGTGTAGAGGATCTGGCAACAAAGATTCAGGATGTGGCGTCGCGCTGCGGTGCGAGCGTCAACGTCAGCGGTTTGGGAAGGAGCGTCGCGCAGCTGTCGGAGAGTCTCGCGTCTGGATTGCAGACGGGGGCGAGGTTTGCGAGATGGAGGGACGAAGTTGCGCGGCGACGCCTCGACGAGCTTTCGGGATCGATGTGTCTGGTCGACCGCGTGGCGAGTGCGGCGTTCGGTCAAGGCGTGAGGGCGGCGCGGGGCATCGTCGCCAAGTTTCGCGCGGAGATCGACGCGGGTGCCTTGGGCGGCTCGCCCAAGAAGAGAGCGGCGTGCAAGGAGGCGACGCAAATTGTCTCGCGGCTCGAGATGGAGTTGGCGAGGCTTGCGGTGCAACGCCCACGGACAGGCGGCACGGAAGACTCAGCCGCTTCGCGGACGATCGCGTCCATGGATCGCTATCAGCGACGCCTCTTTCGTGCGGTGAGCGATTCTGGAAACGTCGAGACCCGGTTCCCGCTGCTCCTCGAGTATTTGGCGAACACGATGCAAGACCTCCCGACGTTTTCAACGCTCGGGGATTTCGGCGAGCCGGTGAAGAAATACTTGGTGAGGCTCATTCGCGTGATCGACCCGCGGTCGCGCGCGGCGGTCGACCGCAAGTTCGTCGCACCGTTTGGACGGGACGTGCTCGACCTGTTGCTGAAAAAACTTTTCGTGTCCAATCGGAAGCCCGTTCCGCCGCTTCTCAAGGCGGTTGCGGATGTCGCGTCAAATCAACTGGCGAATCTCATGTTCGACGAGAACCGGGATGGGCTCCCCGAGAAGCTCGCCTCCGTCAAGCGTGGGCTCATCGATGTGTTCGAGCGAAAGAGCGAATTTCGGACAACGCCGGGGCTGCAATTTCGGCTGGCCCTCGGATCGCCGTTTCAGATCGGCTGTCCACCCGGGCTGCCATGCGACCCAGCCCTGAAGACGATTTATCGCGAGGAGCTGAGCGTCGACGCAACGCTCGCGTGCGTGGACGGCGGACTCTTTTGCGCCGGCCTCTCGATCCGGCTGCCGTCGATGATTGAGAACGTGACGCGCGTCATCGAAGGCGGCGACAAAGGGCCGAAGCTCGAACTCGAACTGTTCCAGCGGAACACGATTCAGGGGAACACGCTGTCCTTGGCATTCGGACCGGTTGTCCGCTTTCTTCACCTCAAAGAAAAATTCCCGGACGTGAGCGACGGGGCCGTTAGTCGAAACTGGCTGGCGGTCGGCGCGGGGGTTGATGTGACGTTTCGTTTTTTCGGCAACATCTTGGCTGGCCTTCGCGCGCGCATCATGTACGACCACCGCACGTTCATCCACACCGACCCCGAGTGGGACCGCGTCTTGGAGGTCGCGCTCACGTTGGCGTACGGCTTCAACGCGGTGAGCTGGGGCAAGTCGCCGTGAGGTCAAGCGCACGTTCGACACCCATGAAAACTCGGTTTAGGAGACTTGGTCCTTAAGTCGCGCGAGGCAACGCTCCATCGCCTTTTGAAAAAAGAGGCGCATGAGGAGCCACCCGAAAGGTCGCGCGATGGGCGACGTCAGCTCGAATCGAAAACTCCAATCGACGCGCGTCCCGGTGGAGGTTTGCGAAAACACCCAGTTTCCTTCAGCGCTCCGCACGATAAAGGAAAACGGCTTCTTGAAACCGCCGGGTAACCGATACGCTTGCCGCGTTGGGCGCACGAGCGCGGTGATCGCTTCGTCGATCACGCTGCCATCGGAATTCTCTATCGTACGCGTCGCTCCCTCGCGCAGAATACCATCGCCGCGCACCGTCGCTGACACGACCGCCGGGATCGGGCCGTACCCGACGAAGATGCGCGGGATGTTTTCGCTCGTGACCGCGTAATCAAAAACGGTCTCAATCGGTTTGCCAATTTCAATCGAGGCGGCTGCAGTGACGTCCATGGTCAAACTCCAATGAAAAGTCGTTTTGCGAAAATCGGCGATAGCCCAGCCGCGAGAATCTTCGCGGCGGCGGCGTCGATGTCGTACGGGACGCGCACGAGCTGATAAAACCCCGCGTCCACATCGTAAAGGCCGCATGCGGCGCGCGGATCGTAATCGCGTGGCTGCCCAACGCTTCCCACCGAAACGATGTACTTTTTGCCCGCTTCGATTTTCAGTTCGACGGGTGTCAGGTCACCAACGCCCGCAAGCGTGAGTTCAAACGCGCGGCAGAGGTGCGAATGCCCAATGAACGTGAGCGGCGGTAGGCGTTCGTAAACGGGGAGAAGATCTTCGGCGTGCTCCTCCATGAAGATGTACTCAAACGCCGACGGCTCGAGCGGCGAGCCGTGACAAAACCCGACCCCGCGATGCGTGTGCGTGTATTCGAGTCCGCGTAGCCACGCCATGTTTTCTTCGGACAAAATCTTCTTATGGTAGTCGAGCACTTCGCGCGCGTCGTCGCGGTAGTACGTGTAATCCATGCGCCCCGCGACGGCGGCGTCGTGGTTGCCGAGGATCGTGAAGACGACTGTTTTGCGAATCAGGTCGGCGCACTCGTTCGGATTCGCGCCGTATCCCACGGTGTCGCCCAAACAGACATACTCCTCCGCCCCGGCCTCCTTGAGCGTCGCGAGGCACGCCGTCAGCGCTTCGAGGTTGCCGTGCGTGTCGCTGATGATCCCGATCTTCACGTGAGTTAGCCTTCACCGTTGTCCGGTCGCACGCCCCCTTGCACCGCGACCGACGGTCCGCCGAGCTTCATGAGATCGATTTTCGTTGTCAGGAAGCCGTTGCGATCGATCTGCGGCTTGGGGTGTTCGCCCGTGTCCATGCGAATCGCGTCGCACGGGCACGCGTCGACGCAGAGGCCGCAGTAAACGCACCGCAGCCAATCGATGCTGAACTCGATCGGGAACTTTTCGATTCGGTGGTCGTCGTGTTCGCCCGCTTCAATCTTGATGCAGTGCGCCGGACAAACGGTCGCGCAGCACATGCACGCAACGCATCGCACTTGGCCGTCGTCGCGTTTCATGAGGCGGTGAAGGCCGCGAAACCGCTCGGGGTAAGGTTTTTTCTCCTCCGGATAGTTGAGCGTCACGGTGTTTTTTCGCGTGAGTGTGTTTTCGAGAAAATGCCTGAGCGTGATCGAGAGACCCTTCAGCGTCTCGGTCAGATAGGAACTCTCGAGCGCCGTCATTCGGTCGCCGTATTTCTCACGCACGCGAATCAATGCACTGCCTCCTCTGACCTCTGTGTTCTCAGTGCCTCTGTGGTTACTCCTATCTTATTTTCTCCTTTCATTGCCGCAGCAACGGCCAGCGCCACGAGAACAACGACGGCGTTCCCGACGAGCAGCGCGACTCTCTGCAGAACGCCGCCAGCCGGGGTTGCGATGATGACCACCGCTGTCACTACGACATTCCCAATCGACGCCGGCAAAAGCATCTTCCAGCCGAGGTCCATCACTTGATCGTAGCGGAAGCGAGGCAGTGTCCATCGCACCGTCATCTGCAAAAATGCGATGGCGACGAGCACGGCCAAAAACTTCGCAACGCCCGCAAATTCATACCAGGTCTGCCCCTCAAACGGCACCCACGGAATCTGCCAGCCGCCAAAAAAGAGCACGGTCGCAAGCGCGCTCCACAAAAACATTTCGATGTATTCGCCCATATAAAACATAACGAACTTCATCCCGCTGTACTCGAGAAAATAGCCGGCGACGATTTCTGATTCGCCCTCGGGCAGGTCGAACGGCGCACGTTTTGTCGCCGCCATCGCCGCAACGAAAAACAGCACGAACGCAACCGGCTGTTTGAAGATTCCCCAGTTCCAGATGGGGCCTGCCTGCGCGACGACGAGTTCCTGCGCGCCGACGGTGCTAAAGCAGATGAGCACGCCGACGACGGTCAAGCCGAGCGTGACTTCGTATGACAGCATCATCGCCGACGCGCGAAGCGCTCCGAGGAGCGAGTATTTGTTGTTTGACGCCCACCCCGCGATTGTCGCGCCGTAGACGCCGAGCGACGCGATCCCGAAGATGAAGAGGACGCCGATGTCGAGGTTCGCGATCTGAAGCCACGGCCCGAACGGAATGACGGCGAACGTCACAACGGCCGACCAGAACGCGATCATCGGGGCCGCCGTGTGGAGGTAGCGATTTCGTGTCGCGGGGACGAAATCCTCCTTTGTCATGAGTTTGATGACATCGGCGATCGGGTGGAAGAGTCCCCACGCGCGAAAGCCGCCGATCGATGCGCGGTTCGGGCCGACGCGGTCTTGAATCATGGCGCTCTGGCGTCGTTCCGCCCAGCCGGCGAGCGGCGACAGCGCGCCGAGCACAATCGCGAACACGAGAATGACTTTGAGTGTCGAGATGAGGAGGAGTTCCATCAATGCGCTCCCGGTGCAGCGGTTGCGGGCGACGCGGCCGAAGCTTCCCGTGCCGGCCGAAAATCAAACCCCATCTTCGCCGCGAGTTTCTGGACGATCTGCGTCTCAGGGAGCGCTCGCCCCACGAGCGCGATGCCGCGTCGGAGCTTTTGGTGCATCCCCATCGCGTTGACGAACGTGCCTTCTTTCTCCGCAAACGTCGCCGATGGAAGCGCCACGGTCGCCGCGTCGACGAGCTCGGATCGATTCGACGCCATCACGATGACCGCGTCCAGCCGCGCCGCGGCCGACACGAGCCGCGCGCGCGCATCGGGCGACACAGGCAAATTGTTTCCCATGACGATGAGCGCTGACAGCTTTCCGCTTTCGACGTCCGCGACGACATCGTCCGCCGTGCGCGCCGCGAGTCCGCGTGCAACCGCGCCCATTTCAAGCGCCGCGAGAACGCCGGCACGATTCGGGTTCTTGTCGGCCAAACGCAAAAATGCGTCGCCTTCGCCGTCGAGCCGCCCGCCCATATAGAACGCGGTCACGCCCAGATGGTCGGCCGCGAATCGCACCACCGCGCGGTTGTCTTCAAGCGTCGCTTGTGGCGACAACACGACGCCGATCGCCGCGCCTCCTTTCGTCGCGACAACTTTCACCAACTGCTCCGCCGCCACCGCGAGCGCCCGCTCCCACGTCACCACGACCGCTTTTCTAGTATGCGGCTCTCGGCTCCCGGCCTTCGCTTCTTCCTTCTTAACGTAGGCTTTCCTCTCCTCCGACCTCTGTGAACTCAGTGTCTCTGTGGTTACTCCTTTCTTTTCTTCCCTCACCACCGGATCGAGCAAGCGCCCCTCATTCACAAACTTGTAGCTCGCGCGCCCCTCATCGCACATCCAGCACTGATTCACCGCCTCGTTGTCGCGCGGTTTCAGCCGAAACACTTTCCCCTCGTTGTGCTCAACCGTGACGTTGCATCCGCGCGCGCACCCGGGACAAACGCTCGCCGCCTTCTCCAAAAACCACACGCGACACTTGAACCGAAAATCTTTCCACGTGAGCGCCCCGACCGGACACAAGTCGACGACGTTTCCGCAGTACTCGCCGTGGAGCGGCGAATCCGGAAAGATCGACACCTCGACGCGATCCCCGCGGTTAAAAAAACCCATCTGCGCGTCGCCCGTGATTTCGTCGAAATAACGCACGCAGCGCGAACACATCACGCACCGCTCCGAGTCGAGCACGACGCCACCGCCGATGTCTTGCACCTTCGGCTTATGAACCTTGCCGACCGTCGAGCGCGAGCCGGTCAAGTCGTACACCATGTAATAGTCCTGCAGCGCGCACTCGCCCGCCTGGTCGCATATCGGACAATCGACCGGGTGATTGAGCAGCAAAAACTCCATGACGCCCGCCTGTGCGGTCTTCACGCGCTCGCTGTCGGTCTTGACGACCATCCCCTCGGCGACGGGCGTCTGGCACGCCGGCACGAGTTTGGGCATTTTCTCGACTTCGACCAAGCACATCCGGCACTGCGCCGCGATCGACAACTTCGGGTGGTAACAAAACACCGGAATCTCAACGCCCACCTGCTTCGCCGCTTCGACGAGATTCGTTCCCGCCGCCGCCTCGACATCCTTGCCGTTTATCGTCAGCTTCGCCATCAGCGATCCAGCTCCCCGGCGATCATGTTGATCCCGTCAAACGTCGGAACGATGTCCGCGATCATTCCGCCGATGAGCATCTGCGGCAGCGCCTGCATGATCGCGAAGACCGGCCCGCGCACCCGCACCCGATAAGGCTTTCCGGTGCCGTCCGCAACGATGTAGAAACCGAGTTCACCGTTCGCGGCCTCCGAGAACGAATAGACCGCGCCCGGTGGCACACGGATTCCGTCGTAAACGAGCTTGAAGTGGTTCATCATCGATTCGATCGTGTTGTACACGGGGCCCTTCTCTGGCAGCGCGACGCGCGGATCGCTCGACACCACGGGCCCGCCCGGCATGCGGTCGAACGCCTGTTCGATGATGCGCCGCGACTGCTCGATCTCTTCGAGTCGAATCAAGTACCGGTCGTAGTTATCGCCTTTGTCACCGACCGGAATGTCGAAGTCGAACCGGTCGTAACACGAATACGGGTGCGCCTTGCGGATGTCGTAATCGATCCCCGTCGACCGCAAACACGGCCCCGTAAAGCCCCAGGCGAGCGCGTCTTCCTGCGAGATGATCCCGACGCCCTCCATGCGATCGAAGAAGATGCGGTGTCGTGTGACGAGCTTGTGAAACTCGCGCATCACGCCCGCCGCGTCGGTGAGTGCCTGCCGAACCGCGCCGTCCCATCCGTCCGGCATGTCGAGCCACACGCCGCCAACGCGCATGTAGTTGACGGTCAGGCGGTGCCCGGAAATTTTTTCAAGCAGCTCGTACAGAAATTCGCGCGCCTTGACCGCATACAAAAACGCCGTGAACGCGCCGAGCTCCATGGCGCCCGCGCCGACGCACGTGAGGTGGTCGCAGATGCGCGATATTTCGCTGGCGATGACGCGGAGAAACTGCGCGCGCTCGGGAACGTCGACCCCCATCAGCTTTTCGACGGCCATCGCGTACCCAAGCTCGTTCAACATCGGCGAGTTGTAGTTCAACCGGTCGGCGTACGCGAAGACTTGGTTCCACGTCGACACTTCGCCCATCTTCTCGAACCCGCGGTGCAAGTAGCCGATCTCGACGTCGGCCGCGCGAACCGTCTCGCCATCGAGGCGCAGCGTGAGCTCAATGACACCGTGCATCGTTGGGTGCGACGGGCCCATCTTGAGGACCATCGGCTCCATCGGCAGGTCGTCGACGTCGAGCGGGTCGCGCGCGGTTTCAGGCGTCGCCATCGGATTTCTCCCTCACCACCCCAAGCCCCACCACAAACGGATCGACCGGATTATTTTCGAACACGTGGACCTCGGACTTTCGAAGCGGCACAAGCGGCTGGCGCCCCGCGACGGGATAGTCTTTGCGGAGCGGGTGCCCCTCGAATCCGTCCCACATCAAGATGCGGCGCAGGTTCGGGTGTCCATCCACGCGCACGCCAAACATGTCCCAGAGCTCGCGCTCGAACCAATCGGCGCCGCGCCAAACGCCCGTCACGCTCGGCACCCACGCGTCGTCACCGTCGTCGACGCGCACCTTCAACGTGACGCGGTGGCGTTTCGTGATCGACTTCAATTGAAAGACGACATCGAACCGCGGCGTGCGGCGATCGAGCCAATCGACAGCCGTCACGTCGACGAACAGATTCATCGCGAAATCGGCGTCGTCCTTTAAGAAGCGGCAAACATCGACGAGAATCTCGCGCTTCAAAACCGCGCAGTCATCGCCACGTTCTGTTGCCGTTTCAACAACGCCGTCCTCGTATCGCTCCTTCAGCCGCTCCAGAATCGCCTGACTCATTTCGACGCCGCCTCGCGACGCGCCCAGCGCTCGGGTCCCTCGCGGTCGATCTTTTCTTGGAGCAACATGACCGCATCGAGCACCGCCTCCGGCCGCGGCGGGCACCCTGGGATGTAAACGTCGACCGGCACGATGCAGTCGACGCCCTGCACGGTCGCATAGTTGTCGTAAAAGCCGCCCGACGACGCACACGCGCCAAACGCGATGACCCACTTCGGCTCGCACATCTGATCGTAGACGCGCTTCAAAACCGGCGCCTGCTTGTGTGAAATCGTCCCGACCACGAACATCACGTCGGCTTGGCGCGGCGAAAACCGCGGCGCCTCGGCCCCGAACCTACCCGGGTCGTAGTGCGAGCACATCCAACTCATGTACTCCATGCCGCAGCACGCCGTCACAAACGGGTACTGAAATATCGACCAGCGCCGCCCCCAGTTGATGATGCCCTGCGCGCCACCGGGCTTCGTAACCTCGTCGAGCCGCGTGACCATCACGCTCCCCTCGAGGAGCCCAGCGCCGCTTGACTCGCCGTTGTTCAATCCCATTCGAGCGCTCCCTTTTTCCATACATAGATGAAGCCGAGAACGAGCACGCCGAGGAAAACGCCCATCTGAACGAGCCCGACGACGCCCAGGCCTTTCGCGACGACCGCCCACGGATAGAGGAAGACGATTTCGATGTCGAACGCGATGAAGAGGAGCGCGACGAGATAGAATTTTATGCTGAAGCGCGCGTGCGCCGAGCCGGTCGACTCGCGACCACACTCGAACGGTTTTTGTTTTTCTGGGGTGGCGTTGCGCGGGCCGAGCAGCGATTTTAGGGCCAGCATGCCGCCCGCGACCGCGATTCCAGCGACGATCATAAGGAGGACGGGGAGGTAACTGGACAACATAGGTCCACATCCTTTCCTTCGTCATGATTACACATTTTCCCTAACGCTGGAAGCAAGTTGGAGTGTCGTTGGAGCGTTGAGACGGGGAGGTTACTTGCCGCCGGCGGCGCGCAGATCGGCGATGCAGTCGGCGTCGAAGTCGTTCGGCACCGTGCCAAGGAGTTGCGACACGAGGCTCGACTCGACGGCCCAATACATGACGCAACTTTGGCTGGTGTCGTGCGCGCCGTGCGCCGCGTCCTGGTGCGGGCGCTGCATCGCGACGCCGTTCCCGACGAGCCCCAAGTTGTGGCCGGCTTCGTGGACGATGACCGCCTCCTCGATCACGTTGCCCGTGACGAGGACCGTCGCCGATTCGCTCATCGCGTCTTTGAACATCGCGATCGCCGAGCCGGTGTGCGAGACGCCGAGGACGCGCGCGTTGCTCGTGTCGCCTTCGTAGCCGCCGCCTATATAGAGGAGGTAGAGGACAGCGGTGTCGCCCGCCGTGTAGCGGCTGCGGTGCTGTCGCTCGAGGTCGCGGAGGTCGGCGAGGCGCCAGGTGGTTGTCGCTTGCGTTGGGATTTCGGTGTCGACGATGACCGTGATGCCGTCGGGTTTGTTGCAGCGTGCTTCGAGGCGCTGTTTGAGGAGGTTGAGCGCACCGGTGTTGGGCGCCTTCCCGCGAACGTAATCGACTTCGACGACGAGGCGGCGGTAGCGCGTGGCGGTGAGGTAGTCGGTCGCTATCGAGCCGCTCCAACCTTGGTCGGGGGGGCCGATCGGCACGCCTGCGTCCGCGCCCGCCCCCGCGTCCGCACCCGCGCCCGCATCCGTAGCTGCATCCGCGCCCGCACCCGCGTCCGCTCCCGTTCCCGCATCCGAGCCCGCGTCCACCGCGCGTTCACCTGGCGAAGTCGGGAGGTTCGGGGAGTCAAAGGTTCGGGGCGGAAGCCCAGTGCAGGCGAGCAAGCTGAGAGCGAGAAGTTTAGACAGAATTAACGATTTCATAGAACCCACCTTTACATCCGAGAATTCGCCCATTGTCAAAGGGTCACGGCCGAAACGTCACCGAGAACGACTCGCCACCCGCGATGACGCCGCCGTCCGCGACGAACTGCGCAACGCAGCCGCCGGGAATCGTGTCGAAAGCGACGGGGCCGGGCGATGCGGCCACAATCCCCGAGCACGAGCCGGTACGTCGCACAACCGGCGCGAAGGCGACGGCCCCAGTTGGCACCGGCTGCGAGAACGAGTAGTTGCCGCCCGAAATCGTGAAAGCGCCTTCGGTGGGCGCGTACGGGGCGCTCTGCGCGCGGCGCTCGAGATCGTCGCCGATCGATGCGAGCGTTGGTGCGCCGAGGCCCAGGGGCGACACGAGGAGGAGCTGCGTCGCGCTTCGGGCGGTCGTCGGGAAGGCGCCAATTCGGAGCGACAACGATGTGAATCGCCCGGCGCTCGTTTCGCACGTTGCGCTCGTTGCGCCGGGGAACCCACCGAAAAGCGCGAGGGCGTGCGGTGGGATTGCGTTCGCCGCGCGGAGGGCAATCCAATCCATCGCACCTGCGATCGAGCAGCCGCTCTGCGGATTTGCGACGGTTACGAGCGCGCCGCCGTCGGCGACTTGAAAGAGGGCGGTCGCGGTCGGCTCGTCGCGGCCGGCGAGGACGATGCGGGCGGGTGCCTGCGATTGGAAGAGCCCGCCGGGCGGCGTGACGGTCGTTTGAACGAACATTTGGCCCGTCGTGTAGACGGTGTAGTCGCGCGCAATGTCCCAGGTGTCGTCGTGGTCGCTGGCGCTTGTGCAGGTGGGCGTTCGTCCGGCGCGCGTCGGGTGTGAGACGGAGCGCAGGCGGGCGCGCACGCGATTCGCCTCGAGGAGCGTGAGGTGCGCTGTCGGGCCATCGGGGTCGCAAGAGTCAGAGCCCGCGGCCATTTCGTATGGGGTGCCGGAGACCGGCGACTCGAGCTTCGCGAAATCGATGAGCGTAAACGAAGCGCCGCCATCGGCGCCGGGCGCTCCGGCCGCGAGGTTATCGGTTGGCGATGAGGAGGCGAGGTCGTACCAGCCTGTGATGCCACCGCCGCCCTTTGGGTCGAAGACCAAGCGCAATGCGCCGGCATCGCTCGCGATCATCGTGTGGAGCTCGACGGTTTCGTCGAACGGGATGGCGAGCGGCGTCGCGTTCGACGTGACGCGCGTGCACGTAGACGAGCAGCGAAGGATTTTGAGCCACGGCGGCGTGATTTCGGTCCCCGCGTCGTTCCCCGCATCCGCCCCCGCGTCCGCTACCGCGTCGGCACCCGCATCGGCATCCGCACCCGCGTCCGTTTCCGCTCCCGCGCCCGCATCCGCTACTGCTACCGCCCCCGCGTCCGCACCCGCATCCGCGCCGGCGTCTGCGCCCGCTACCGCCCCCGCGTCCGTCACACGTCCGGCGTCCCCGCCCGCATCCGCCCCCGCACCCGCGTCCACACCCGCGTCCGCAGGCCACGCCACGCGCGAAGGAGCTTCGCTCGGCGCCATGCACAGGCCGCCCGCGCCGGTATCGACGCACAACTCGCCGCCGGGGCACGGCGCGCCGCCGACGTCACATCGATATCGGCCATCGCTCAAGTCGACGCCGACTCCGCAGCCCACGAAGGCGATCGCGACGACAGTGGTTCCAAATCTAAGTGGTAAACGTCGAGTCATTTTTTCTCCCTTAACGAGAATTTGTGAGAAGTAGAACGAGCCCGGTCGCGAATGACGCGCCCGCCGTGATGAACATCGTGTTCGCGACCGTCGCCTGGGACGATGCGCGGCCGCTCGCCGCGTTCGCATCGTCGACGGTGAGGGCGCCGCTCGACTTTTGCGCGTTGAAATCATTTGCCGTCGCGCGATTGAGAATTCCGAACACGGTTCCGATCGCGAGCGAGGCGCCAGCCGTTCCGAGTAGGCTCCAGCCGATGATGCGTTTCGCGCGGCTCCGCGGCAGAGGTGGGGACGGTTTCATGGTGGCGATGGCGATCGGCGCCGGCTGTGCGGCGCGCGTCACGACAACAGGGACCGCGAGTTTCTCGAGCATGAAAGAGAGCGCATGCGGTGCGTCGGCCTCAACGACCATCTCGGTTTTCACCGATTTGTAGCCGCGGTGGTCGATGGCGATTCGAAGGCGACCGGGTGCGACGTCGATGTTGTCGATTGGGGTGGCGCCGATCGTCGCGCCGTCCAGCCGAACCGTCGCGCCGCGCGGCGATGTGACGATCGAAACGCGCCCTGCGATGGGGCCCAGCTTAACGTCGACGTTGGCAACGGTGTCGAGTGCGACGACGACGCGCCGCTCCTCGAATCGACGTCCGGCGCCGACGCGCACAGCGTGCACGCCGACTGCGATGTCGACCGCGCCGCCGCAGCGCCCGCTCGCGCGACCATCGATTTCGACGATCGCCTCCGCTCGGTCACAGCGTACGACTATCTTTCCGCGCATCGACGCGCGCACATGCTGGAAAAGATCGACGAGCGCCGGCGGGAAGCGGGTTGGGTCGTACGCTGCGCTCGCGTCGAGCTCGAGCGCCCGTCGCACACTCATGCGCGCTTCGCGCACACGATCGGACGCCGATTGGACCGCACCGAGAAGCAAGTAGGCTTCTGCGAGTTGCGGCGGCGATGCTTGTAGGCGAACGGCGTGGAGCAAGATCTTGTTCGCGCGTTTTGTTTCGCCATCCATATAGGCGCGCGTCGCCTGTTCGACGGCCGACTCGAATTCGGCGGCAACTGCGGTTGTGGGTGCGAGTGCGCCCACGATTTGCGCGATGAAAAGTGCGTATGCTAATGGTCGATTCATCGGTTCTCCAGATCGATCGAGAGGCGTTTTTGTTCGCCAGCGTTTAGGACAACAGATTTCGAGACGGTTTTTCGCCCGGCCTTTTCGAAGCGAAGCTCGTGCGTGCCCGGCACAAGTGTCATCGTCGTCGGCGTTGCGCCGCGGGCCTGGTCGTCAACAAAAACGTGGGCCCAGCTCGGCTCGCCGCGTTCATGCACGGTGACGAAGAGTTTGGCGGGCGGCAGTCGGCGAAGCGCGATCGAGCGCACGATCATCTCGCCAGGCTTCGCGTCTATGGGCAACGTTGTCGACGCGAATCCCGGATGCGTCGCAACGAGGGTGTGCGCGCCGGGACGAATCTCGACCGCCGATGCCGTTGTGATTGGGCGAAAGCCGTTCAGCGTGACCCGCGCAGTCCGCGGTGTCGCGACGACGACGAGTTTGGCCGGCGCGGGACTTTGACGCAAAGGCGCAGAGCCGCAAAGGGGAGAGGGTTCCTTTTGTGCGTCTTTGCTCCTTTGCGCCTTGGCGTTGGTATCCACTGTGGAATCGGCAGTCCTGGAGTCGAATCCAGTCTTATTCGGCTGATTGCCGATCGCAAACGCGACGAGCGCGAGACCTGCGGCGCTCGCGAGCGTGGTCGCGACGAACGCGAATCTTCGGCGTCGCCGGGCGGGTTGAGCGAGCGTCTCTTCGACGAACCAGTCGATTCGCTTGTCATCCATTGTCGGTGTTGCACCTCCTGAATCCCACCCAAAGCAGCCAGCGTGCCAGACTTCGAATTCAGAAACGGCCTAAATTACCGACGATTTGACTTCGCGATCCCGTGGTGCAACGCATTGCACCTTTGGCTACATCTGTTGCGGATGTTGCAGTTGTAGGTTGCTGAAAAACGCCCATCTGCGGCGTTGGCGCGTCGCCGCTCGCTTCCGCGTATATCTGAATACAGCGTCAGCTCGCGGCTTTCCGCGCCTGCCTTGCATCTGGACGTTTTTGAGCAACCTCCCCTAACACCTCTTCAGCATCCTGTTACCCGAGAGTTTCGTCGCGGCCGAGACGAAAGCGCTTCATCCACCGCTGGATCTGCATCCGCGCTTTGCCCATCTCGCGCGCGACGGCGCTCACGTTGCCGCTGTGTTCAGCAAGGAGACGCACGAGCTCCGCGCGAAGGCGTCGATCCGCGTCAGACAACCGTGCGTCGTCCGGCTCCACGTCCTCATCGGCTTGACGATCCTTCGCAACGATAGGTTGCACCGCGGCCGCCTGCACGGCCTCGGGAAGATGCGTGCGCAGTACCGATCGCCCGCCCGCGAGCACGGCGGCGGCGCCGACACATTTTTCGAGCTCGCGGATGTTGAGCGGCCAGTCGTACTGCAAAAGCGCACGCGCGGCGTCCGTCTCGAACGTCACGCCCGCAAATCGCGCCGCGTCGAGGCGCGACAGGATGGTGGCGATGAGAAGTCCAATGTCCTCGCGACGTGTGCGAAGCGGTGGCATCGTCAGCGTGAAGCCTGAGATGCGCGCCAGAAGATCGGGGCGAAATTTTTCGGAATCGATGAGGTCGCCGAGATCGCGGTGCGTCGCCGCGATGAGCCGCAAGTCGACGGGGACCGCGCGCAAACCGCCGACCGGCATGACTTCGCGCTCTTGCAAGACGCGGAGGAAGGCCGCTTGCGAAGTGGTTGAGAGGTCGCCGATCTCGTCGAGGAACAAGGTGCCACCATCGGCCGCGCGCACAAGGCCGAGGCTGTCGTCGACGGCGCCTGAAAACGAACCGCGCCGATGCCCGAAGAGTTCGCTCGCGATGAGGTTTTCGGGGATGGCGCCGCAGTTGACGGCGACGAAGGCGCCCGTGCGACGCGAGAGCTCGTGGACGGCGCGCGCGACGACCTCCTTGCCGGTGCCGGTCTCGCCGCCGACGACCACTGACACCGGTGATGCGGCGATTCGCGGAATGGTGGCAAAGACGAGCGAGAGTCCCGGCGAAAGCGTGGAGAGACGCGGGGTTGCGACGGCTTCAAGCGCGTCGGCCGCAACATCGGGAGGGCCAAACGCATCGAGCGTGGCGCCGAGCTTGAACAAGAGGAGCGTGTGCCCAATCTCGATGACGTCGCCGTCGACGAGGGCCTGCTTGGCGATCGGCCGGCCTCCAACGCTCGTCCCGTTTTTCGATTGGAGATCCTCGAGGACCCATTGTCCGAAGACGTGCACGATTCGCGCGTGCGTTCCAGACACCCAGTGGTCGGGAAGTCGCACGTCGAGGTGCCCTGCGGCATTCCCACCTTCGCGCTCCACGCTTCTCACCGTCCCGCGACCGATGACGACATCGTCGAGCCCCGCGAGGGAATGGCGTGACGGCGCGGCGTACGGGTGTTCGCAGTCAAGAACGACGAAGAGATACGGCACGGTGCGCGCGCTCGGCGTTTCGCGGCTGTTCGCGCGGGTGATGGTCGGTGGGACGAGTTCAGACACAGCGATCGAAAAAGTTAACCAATTTGGTCATGATTGTCACGCCGACGTTTGGGTGCTCGGCGGCGCGAGCGGCGCGCTTTAAGGGGCCGCTTGGTTTTCGGGCGGCGGGCCCCTAAAGTACGGCCATGACACGCAGCCAATCGGATTACTTTCGCCCCGACGACAGCGACACAAGTCCCGACGAGACGCGCGAGTGGATCGAATCGCTCGACGCCGTGATCGCGCGCGAAGGGAAGGAGCGCGCGGCGTTTTTGCTCGAGACGCTGCTCGAGCGTGCGCGCGTGACGCACACGCCGTCGCCGGCGCTCGTGCAGACGCCGTACGTCAACACCATCGCGCCCGAGGATGAACCGGCGTACCCCGGCAATGAGGCGATCGAGCTGCGCATCCGGCGCATTGTTCGGTGGAACGCGGTCGCGATGGTGCAGCGCGCGAACACGCTCTTCGGTGGGATCGGCGGGCACCTCGCGACGTATGCGTCGGCCGCGACATTATATGAGGTGGGGTTTAACCACTTCTTTCGAGGGCGCGGCGATGAGGGCGAGGCGAGCGGCGACCAGGTGTTTTTTCAGGGGCACGCGTCGCCTGGGATTTACGCGCGCGCGCTTTTGGAAGGCCGGTTGTCGGTCGAGCAGCTTGAGCGGTTTCGGCGGGAATGCGAGGCGGGGCGCGGGTTGTCGTCGTATCCCCATCCGTATTTGATGCCCGAGTTTTGGGAGTTTCCAACGGTGTCGATGGGGCTTTCGCCGCTCGCGGCGATCTATCAGGCGCGCTTCAATCGGTACTTGCACCACCGCGGAATCAAAGACACGAGCGCGTCGCGCGTTTGGGCGTTCTTGGGTGACGGCGAAACCGACGAGCCGGAAGCGCTTGGGTCGCTTTCGATCGCGGCGCGCGAAAAGCTCGATAACTTGGTGTTCGTCGTGAACTGCAATCTGCAGCGACTCGATGGGCCGGTGCGTGGGAACGGAAAGATCATTCAAGAGCTCGAGGCGGTGTTTCGCGGCGCCGGGTGGAACGTCATCAAGGTGATTTGGGGGCGCAAATGGGATGCGCTGCTTGAGGCCGATAAGACCGGGCTCCTTGTGAAGCGGATGGGCGAGGTGGTCGATGGCGAATATCAAAAGTATTCGGTCGAGCCGGGGGCGTACACGCGCGAGCATTTTTTTGGGAAGTATCCGGAGCTGCTCACGCTCGTTGCGGGGATGACGGATCGCGAGATACAGCGGCTTCGGCGAGGCGGGCACGACGATCACAAGGTGTACGCGGCGTTTCATGCGGCGGTGAATCACACGGGGCAGCCGACGGTTGTACTTGCGAAGACGGTGAAAGGGTGGACGCTCGGCGAGGCGGCGCAAGGGAAGAACGTTGCGCATCAACGGAAGAAGATGTCGGTCGAGGAGCTGAAGGCGTTTCGCGACGAGATTCAGTTGCCGATTCCCGACAGCAAGATCGCCGATGCGCCGTTCTATGTGCCGCCACGGGATAGTCCCGAAGTCGAATATGTTGTCGAGCGGCGTCGCGCGCTCGGTGGGTTTGTGCCGCGTCGGCGCGTCGTGGCGAAGGCGGTCGAGGTGCCGTCGATCGCGGATTTTGGCGCGTTCCTCGAGGGGAGCGGCGAAGCGGAGGTGTCGACGACCAACGTGTTCGCGCGGCTGCTCGCGCAGATGCTCGCGGACAAGCGCTTCGGGCGGCGCGTCGTGCCGATCATTCCGGACGAGGCGCGGACGTTTGGGCTCGACGTGCTGTTTCGGCAGTACGGGATCTACTCGGCGGTTGGGCAGCTTTACGAGCCGGTCGATCACGGGATGCTGCTCCGCTATCGTGAGGCGCTCGACGGCCAGGTGCTCGAAGAGGGCATCACCGAAGCGGGCGCAACCGCGATGTTCACGGCCGCCGGGACGGCGTACGCGACGCACGCGGAGCCGATGATTCCTTTCTATATCTTCTATTCAATGTTTGGTTATCAACGCGTCGGCGACCAGCTGTGGGCGTTCGGCGACCAGCGCGGGCGCGGGTTTTTGTGCGGCGCGACGGCCGGGCGCACGACGCTGAACGGCGAGGGGCTCCAGCATCAAGACGGGCACTCGCTGCTTGTTGCGAGCGCGCACCCGACGGTTCGCGCGTACGAGCCGGCGTTCGCTTACGAACTCGCGGTGATTGTGGCCGACGGCTTGAAGCGAATGTATGGCGACGGCGTCGACACTTACTATTACCTGACGCTGCAAAACGAGACTTACACGATGCCGCCGATGCCCGCGGGCGCCGCGGACGGCATTGTGCGCGGGCTGTACAAGTTTTGCGATGCGCCGGCTGGAGCGGGCGAAATGCGCGCGACGCTCCTCGGAAGCGGCTCGATTCTAAATGAAGTCTTGGCCGCGCAGAAGTTGCTCGCGAAACATTTTGGCGTTGCGGCCGAGGTTTGGAGCGCGCCGTCGTATTCGATGCTTCGGCGCGACGCGCTCCGGTGCGAACGCCACAACATGCTTCACCCCGAAGCGGAGCGGCTTGTGCCGTACGTTGCGGCCGCGCTCGCCGAGGCGCAAGGCCCGATCGTCGCGGCAAGCGACTGGGTCACCGCGGTGCCAGACCAGATTGCGCGCTGGGTGCCCGGCGGACTCCACACGCTCGGCACGGACGGGTTTGGCCGCAGCGACACGCGGCAATCGCTTCGCCGCTTCTACGGCGTCGACGCGGAAACGATCGCGGTCGCGACGCTTTTCGCGCTCGCAAAACGCGAAGACATCCCGATGTCGCGCGTCACCGACGCGATTCGCCTCCTCTGCCTCAACCCCAACGCCATCGACGCTCGCTCGTAGCTCAGTTATCGGTTCTTTCTTCGGTGACGACGATACAGCCGTCGCCCTTGCCGGCGCAGATCGTACGGTCGCTCGTCTCGGTCCGCTTGAGGATGTACGTCTTGATCCGCTTTCGCTCTGTCGCGCCCGGTTGCGTGCCGACGGACCCTTCGGCGATGAGCGTTTTCAGCGACGACAGGCTGACGTAGCATCGTTTTCCGGTCGCCTGCCCCGTGCTGACCGATTTCACCTTGTAGCGCGTTCCACGAACGCTGAACATCACGCCGACCGGGTTTTCAACGACGTCGCCCTTGAGCGCCGCGCCTTGTGCGTCGACCACATCGTTGTCAGCGAAAACATCATCTCCAAGGCTCTCGGTGCCGCCACACGCCACAACGCCGATCAGCCCGAAAACCGCCAAACCTGAAATCACATTCGTTCTCATTTTTCTCTCTCCTCATTTCCTTCCGCCGCACCATCGCGACGACCGACACGGGAAGTACAGGGGGCCGGCCAACCGAAAAGCCGCCATATTGCGGGGTTGTCGGACAGGTGGTGCTCAATTTTTGATGATGGGCCGATCAAGAATCGATTACGGCGTTGATATTGCTTCGGCAAGTGGAACCTAGCAAAAGCTGGATTTGTGCGAACGGCGCGGATGAGATGCGAGCCCCATTTCGCTGGGGCGCTCGTTGTCTCGCCTTCACGAGTCGGTTATTGTTTTGACCCTTGCGCGTCCTTTTGACATGCCTCAAAGAGACTCAAGCTTGGGTCTACGCCGCTGTCGTCGTCACTTCTACGACCGTCGCCTACTTCGCTCTTGGCATCGGCGGCGTCGATCTCAATATCCCCTTCGATTACAACTGGGACACCATCGCGCTCAGCGCGGCGGTCAAGGGTTTGGCCGACGAACCCTGGTACCTGCACAACAGTTTTCTCGGGATGCCGGGCGGCTTCGATGCGTGTGACTACCCGACTCCCGACAATTTCCATTTTCTCGTTCTGAAAATCCTCGTCAACCTTCTCCCAAACTTTTCAATCGCGATAAACACCTACTACCTCATGACTTTTCCGCTCGCATCGATGACGTCGCTTTTGGTTTTTCGTCACTTCCGCATCCCGTTCGGCCCGGCCATCGTGGGAAGCCTTCTCTACCCATTTCTCCAGTACCACTTTCGCCACGGCGTCCAACACCTTTTCCTTTCCGCGTATTTCATTGTTCCGCTCATGGTGATGGTCGCGCTCTGGACCGCCTCCGCGCGTCCGCCCCTTTTTGACGGCGCCACGGCGGAACGCTGGCGACCCCGGCTGGCCGCACCGCGCGCACGATCCGTCGCCGCGTTGCTCCTTTGCTTTTCGTTCTCTGGATTCGGCGTTTACTACGCGATGTTCGCCGCGTTTATCATCCTGGTCGCTGGAGCCTATGGCGGTGCTGTGCACCGTTCTCCGCGCGGCTTCGTGTCGGCGGGGGTCCTTGTGGCATCCCTCTGCGCCGGGCTTTTCCTCAATCTCGCCCCCGCCGTGCTCCAACGCGCGAAACACGGCCCCAATCCCGACGCCGTGATTCGAACAATCGTTGATGCGGAGAAGTGGGGACTTAGAATCACGCCGATGCTTCTTCCCATCTCCGAACACCGGATTGCGGCCTTGGGAAAGCTCCGCGACAAATACAACGAATCGGTACGACCCGCGGGAGAGAACGATTGGTGTGCTCTCGGACTTTTTGGAACGGCTGGATTCTTGCTTCTTCTATGGCGACTCTTCGGCCGCAGGAACGACAACACCGACGAACACGATGGAATCCTCAGTCCACTGAGCGTGTTGAACGGCGCCGCGCTTCTCCTAGGCACGATCGGCGGACTCAGCGGGCTGTTTGCGCTGCTCGTTTCCACGTCCATCCGTTCGTACGCCCGCATCAGCATCTTCATCGCATTTTTCGCCTTCTTTTCGGTCACGATCGTTTTGGCGAAGATTTGGAGCAGATATGTGAAAACTCGGCGCCAAGCGATACGGGGTGCCGTGGGTCTTGCGGTTTGTACGATTCTCGGCCTTCTCGACCAAACAACACCGGCATCGAAGCTCAAACAGGACGCCCTCAAGGCGGAGTATTACCAAGACGCAGACTTCATTCGGCGGATCGAGGCGTCGGTTCCACCCGGTTCTAAAATCGCTCAGCTCCCGTACTTCCCTTACCCTGAAGGAAACTACGTTCACCGGATGGCGGACTACGAGCATTTCAAGCCGTACCTACATTCTAAGGCGCTGCGTTGGAGCTATGGCGCCATGAGGGGGCGCGCGACCGATCGGTGGCAACGCGAAACGTTCGCGAAGCCGCCCCGAGAGCTGGTGTCGCTCGTTATCGGCGCGGGGTTTAGTGGCATCTACATCGATCGCCTGGGGTTCGGAGACCAAGCGATCGCGCTCGTGTCGAACCTTCAAGTTATCCTCGGCGAGACACCGCTTGAAAGCGGCAATCGACGGCGGGTCTTTTTCCCGCTTCACCGTTTCGCCGAGCGGATGCGCGCAGAGCGATCGCAACCGAGTAATCCCAGTGGACCATAATCCGAACGTCATGATGCGGCTCCGTTCTCGACTCATCTCAGACCCCGATAAGTCCGTCCATTTCTTATTTCTCGGAGTCATTGCGATCGCTCTTTTCATGCGCGTGGTTTGCCTGGGCCATATCGCTGGCGTTAATGGGGATGAGGCCTGGGCGGGCGTTCAACTCCAAGCCGTCGCGACGGGAAAGGCTCCTGAAAATGCTCCCTCGGGCCTCGCGATTGAGCCCTTTTATTCAGGGTTTCTGAGTTTTCTTCAGAAGATTTTCCCACCATCGTTCGAGGTGCTGCGTATTCCACCGCTTGCGGCTGGGATACTCGCCGTGTTGCTCGCGTATATCTGGCTCTGTCGCGTCTTACCGAAGAACACGGCGCTCTTCTGCGCGCTCGTCATGGCCATTCTACCGATGAACATCGCTTACTCGCGAATGGCCTGGGGACCCAGCCTCATCCCTCTCTTTACCCTTTTCCCCATTTACTATGCCCTGAAGGGGAAACCTCTGGGCGCTGCGATGGGTTTGTACGTGGCGCTTGCGATCCATCCAACGAGCATTTTCGTCGTGCCCACCGCGGTTGGACCGTTGGTCGCGCGCGGCATCGCTCGCATCGCGGCCGTCGGTCCGCGGAAGGCGCTCGCGCAATGGCCGAGCGTGGAGTGGACTTTGACGGCGTTGGTCTTACTGGCCTGTGCGTTCATCATGCCCTCCGAGGGCACAATGCGCACCGCAGCCGGTCCGAACCGAGGTCTCGAACTGAGCCAATGGTCGGTCGTTCCGGGCGTGTTGACGGATTTCTTCTCGGGCCTGACCGCGTACCGATATTTTGCCAGCGATCCGAGCCCGTTGATGAGCCAAATTCATTCGATAGGGTTTGCGACGCTGATGGTCTTCCTTGCGTGTACCGCGCTCCCGCATCTTGTTCGTGCGCGTAAACCCGAAGAGATCGGACTCGTCGTTGGTGCGTTCGCGACGTTCGGCGGTTTTCTCCTGCTTGGGGGGAATTCGTTCATGGGCGCAGGTTATTCCCGATATGGAATGGTTCTTATTACGCCGTTTGTGGTTAGTGTTGGGGTTCTCTTGGGGCAGTTCGTTCAAGTGCGGCGCGTCAAACTTGTTTTAGCCGGCTGCGGAGCGCTCTTCCTTTTGAGCTTCGGTATCAATTACTTTGGCGCGTTCTTAAAGACCGGTGGGACGAAGGGCGCCATGTTTTGGACCGGTCCAACTGAGCCGAAAGCTCGAGCGTTGCAAGTGATTCTCGAGAACTCACCGCCGGAGGGACCCATTCGCGTCGTCGCAGACGATTGGTGGACGCATTGGCCGATTCGATACCTGGCTCGAGCGCAGCCTCGCGTCGAGGTGACGCAGGCGAATGCGCCCCAACAGGTGGTGATGGGTTTTCAGGGAGGCTCGTGGATTGTGGGTTTTACGAACGGACTTGTAGACCATTACTTACGCAGCGTTGGCGCGGGGGGCGGTGCGGAAATCTGGCATGTCCCCGCCTATTCCGGGCGTCCCGCCATTGTCGTTGGTCGGCGAGGCAGAAAATGAGCGCAGCTCGTCCGGGGGCCGACATCACTTACTGGAAGAAGAACGCGCGTCGCTACGATCGCTTCACGCTGTTTTGTAACCGGCGGTTTTCAGCGATGGCGACGCGTGCGGCCGAGGTTGTCGATGGTTCGCTCTGCGTCCTTGAGGTCGCCGCGGGAACGGGCCTTGTTACGACGGCGCTTTCCGCGCGGGTTAAGGAGCTCGTTGCGACCGACCGTTCTGGCGACATGCTCGACGTGCTCTGCGCGCGGCTCAAAGCCGACGGTCGCGGCGCGGTCGAGGTGCGGACCGCGGATGCGCTTGCGCTCGATTTCGCCGACGGCACGTTTGACGCGGTTGTGGCCGCCAACTTGGTTCATCTGCTCCCCGAGCCGAGTCGTTTTTTTTCGGAGGCGCGCCGCGTTCTCAAAAGCGAAGGCGTTGTCGTGCTCCCAACTTTTTGCCATGGCGATACGCTTGGGGCGCATATCGTTTCTCGTCTCCTTCGGCTCACCGGTTTCCCGCTCGTCACGCGGTTCAATCGCGCGTCGCTTCGCGCGCTCATCGAGGCGAACGGGTTTTCGGTCACCACCGAAGAACGTTTCCCTGGCCTCCTTCCGATCTGGCTCATGGCCGGCCGCAAGCAGCGCCCGTAACGAAGTTTTCAATCAGCGTTTCTTTTTGAGAAGGTCGATCGCGTCGTGCGCCGCTTGGCGAATCGCTGGGTGTTCGTGACCCTTTTCGAGCGTCCATAAAAACGCCTCCGCCTTTGCTCCGCCCAGATCGCCGAGCGCATAAATAACTTCACGCAGCGTCTGGGGATCCTTGCGTGCCGCGAAATCGATGAGGGGATTCACCGCGCGAGCATCCTTGAGCGACACGAGGGCGCCCACCGCGCGTCGTGCAACGGCGGGCTCATCGTCTTTGAGCAGCGCGACGAAAAGATCAAAGTGGGCAGGGTCGCGTCTCTCCGCGAGCTCGTTGGCCGCAATCAGTCGCCGTTCGCCTTCCGCCCCTCCGTCGGGGCGCGACTTCAGCAAGGCCACCAGTTGGTCAACCGGCAGCTTCGGGACGCGGACTTTCAACGCGAGCGACTCTACCGTGTCTCGAACGGCCCGCTCCACGATCTCGCGGTACGTCCTGTCCGCGCCTTCGCCCTTTGGGACTGGGCGAAAACCGATCGCGTTGGCTTCGAACCGGTCGTCGTCGAGGCTGAGGACTCCGCTCACGGCCACGAACGACTCATGCTTCTTTCGCGTCGCGACCGCAACGCGAACTTGCAAACGACCCGAAGCCGCCGTCTTTTGGCGTCCTCCCTGCGCGCGAAACGCTTCGAACACAATTCGTTCGAGCTCCGCCTTCTCCATCGGGCGCCGGTCGCGTGGAACAGCGGCGCCGGTCTCGTCGCTGACCCAGATCTCCCCGACGACAATCGGTTGTGCGCCTGCGCTGACGGCCACCTTCACTATTTCTTCGCGAGCGTTCGTGGTCGTCGTCGTGCCCGTGCTCGCCATCGTTCTCGTGCTCGCGATGTTGGCATCCGCACGGGTCGGTGAATCACCATGGTCCTTGCATGAAGCCGAGATCAACAAGATGCCAAGAACGATCGCACGGCCAGACGAAAGATGATCAACCGCTCCCACGCGATTCGGCTCGTCACCTTCTTCGCTTGCTGCGACCCTGCAGCGCGCGCGCGACGACGTTCGCATCGACGATCGTGACGAGGGATTCGCCGGGGTGTCGCGCCTCAGCGAGCGCACGTCCGCCCGCGCGTCCGCGACACACCAAGACCCCCGCAAGACACGAATTCTCGCGAAGCGCCTGCCGATGTTCGCGGACCGCCTCGGCCGCCAAGTCGCTTGTTCGCGCGTCGAGCTGAACCAGAACATCGGTCTCCGCGCTCCCCCAGCCGATCTTCGCGCGCCACGCGCCCTCCCGGATCGGCTCTGCGCCTCGATACCCCATGGAATCGAGAAGTCGAAGAACGTCGGCGCGCCACGCCTCGTGCGACTCGCCGCCGAAGGCGCCGTCATCTGTTGGGACCGTTCCGTTCGTTCCAACTTCGTCACCGGACGCCGCCGCCCACAGCCCCGGCCCAACCTCGTAACATCCGCCTTCGCTGCCACGCGCGCTGCGAAGCCGCGCCGCCACGGTGATTCCGGGCCGCCGCCCTGGAAAAACGACGTCGCCCCGCTCCGCGAGCAGAGTGCCAACCTGTTCAACATCGAGAGGTCGCGCCGCCGCCACGAGCAGGCGCCTTGTTTCCGACAAGAAATCGCTCATTCCACCGCCCCAAAAAAACGTCCCCATCGCACCCACTTTGAAAAGTTTTCCCAGAAGCTAACATCTTGGCACCCGTTGTTGGTTGACGCTCCGCTCGAAAACCAGACGAACAGTGCCTTTCCTTTGATGTTCTGAATGTCGACAAACCCCCACTCGCGGCTGTCCTTGCTGTTGTCACGATGATCGCCCATCACGAAAACGCTTCCGGGCGGAATCGTTTTCTCGTAAACCGTCTCATCGCCGTCCGGCTCCGAATCGGCGCTCAGCGTGTGAAACGTTGTGCCGTCGATCGTCTCTTCATAGAGCGTTTTTGTTTCGAGGTCCCACGGCCAGCGGTCGCCCGCACTCCCCGATTCGTCGCCGCTGAAGTTGCAATATTTGAGCGCGCCAACTGGTTTTCGCTTGATCTCTTCTTCTTTGCCTGTTCCCGCGCGCGTCAAAAAAACGGTGTGGTTGCGAACGCGAATCTTGTCGCCTTCGATCGCAATGACGCGTTTGATGAAGTCTTGATCGGGATTGACGGGATAAACGAAGACGATGACATCGCCGCGCTTTGGATTTGAGGCCCAGAATTTTTTCGGAGGATTGCTGGTGAACGGGATGCGAAGCCCGTAAACAAACTTATTGACGAAAATGTGGTCACCCACCTCGAGCGTTGGGATCATCGATCCCGATGGGATCTTGAACGCCTCGATCACGAACGCGCGCAGAATGAGCGCAATGAGGACGGCGATTGCGAGCGCTTCGATGTTTTCGCGCGTTGAGAGGCGCCGGCGCTCCTTCTTGAGGTGCGCGTCGATCACGCCGTCAAGAACCTCTGCGGCGTTTCTCATTTCGTCGAGGCGGTTTCCCGCGAGTGCGGTCTCGACTTCCGTTTTCCCGCGTGTGAAATCCTCGCGGATCTCGGCGGACCACCGCTTGCCGTATCGGCGCTCCAGCTTGTTCGCTGTTTTGAGAACATGTTTCGCTTCTTTTCGCGTGCGCCGATGGCGACGCCACTGAACCAAGCGCTGCCACGCGCTCTCCGGGACGACCAGCGCCGCCTCGTGTTTCGATCGTTTGCCGCGCTTGTCCATCGACATTACGCCGCGCTCCCGTCGGCTCGCCCAACACGAAGTGCGCGCATTCGTTCGATGAGCGTTTGGTTGCGCTCCATGAAGACACGAAAGACGCGCCCCGCTTTCATTTTACGGGCGACGCCCTCCGCGATGCCATCGACTTGGCGAATCACGTCCTCAAGGCTTCCGAACGGCTTCGTGATGTATCCGGCCGCACCGAGGTTCATCGCTTCAACGGCCGACGAGAGCGACGCGTAGCCCGTCATGAGAAGCACGGCGGTGTTGGGCGCCGTCGATCTAAGTTCGCGCAGGAGATCGAGGCCACTCTTTCCGGGGAGATTTTTGTCGGTCAATACGATCGCGGCGGGCCGTGCGTGAAAACGCGACGTCGCCTCCTCGGCCGACCCGGCACGATCGACGTCGAATCCAGCTGATGCGAGCGCTTCGGAAAGGAGTGCAACAATGACCGGCTCGTCATCGACGACGAGAATCCGTTTCGCTTCTGGGATTGGCGACTCATCGACGCCCGTTTCACCTCGAAGATCGAAGAGCTCATGCTCAACCGCAACGAGGCGCTTCAAGTAATCTTCAGAAAGCGCGCCCAAGTCTCGAACGAGTCCCGACAAACGGGCCACCTCCAACGCACGGGCGGCGACCATCTCCACGGAATCAACAAATCGCGAATCGAGGGGAACGCTCCACGCGGCGGCGCATCCGCTCCGGAGCGCAGCGGCGAGCGTTGAATCGTCATCGCGAAGAACGACCGTCGCAACAGGGACCAAGCTCGCCTCGCGAACGAACGATGCGACCGCGGTGGCGCCGAGCGTCCAGTTGACGACGAAGAGCCCTGCCGAGCCGTTCGCGAGCGCGGCCTTCGCATCGGCCCACGCGCCGCGGGAAATGGCGTACCCGCACGCGGCGAGTCCATCGACGACCGCGGGGGGAACCGCATGGGGCTCATCGATGACAAAAAAACAAGCGCTCTCGTTCGTGGGTGACACTGGATTCGATGTATCACGCCAATCTGGCGCTTGACAACTCGCTGCGCAATTTGCTATCGGGCGCGCCTCGCAACTTCACGCCCCATCTGGCTCTCGCGCAACGAGCACAGAAATCTCCAACCGCCATGCGGATTTTAGAGAGCAACCGCTTGACAAGTTTTCGGTGCGTGCTTAGAGTGGCCCCGCTTCGTGATTGAGGAGGCCATGGGGGTCGCCTCGCGGAGCTGCCAGGGTTGGCGAGCAGGAGGATGCAGGGATGACGAAAGCGGAACTCGTAGAGCGGATTTGCTGTGTTAAGGGCGCTGAGAACCTTTCGAAGAAGGCGGCGGGCGAAGTTTGTGACGCGCTTTGGGACGAAGTGAAGAAAGCGATCAAGAAGGATCGCAAGTTCGGGTACCCGGGCTTTGGAACCTTCACCGTTCGCAAGCGCAAGGCTCGCACGGGTCGCAACCCGCAGACGGGCGAGAAGATCCAGATCAAGCCGTCGAAGACCGTCGGTTTCAAGCCGGCTCCGGCCTTTAAAGACGCGCTCTAAACATTCGAGCAGTCTGCTAAAACCCGCGGCGAGCAATCTCCGCGGGTTTTTTTTCGCCCGGCTCGCAGAGGAACGAACCGCCAAGATGCCAAGACCGCCAAGATCGGAGTCGATGATGTTTCTTTCTTGGCATTCTCTGCGCCTCGGCGGTTTGTCCTCTTTTTCCCTTACAACGCGGCTTCGAGCGCGCGGATGGCGTCCTTCGAGCCGTGCGCGAGGAGGTGCTCGCCCGCGCGGATTGGCTCGGCCGCGCTGAACGTTTTCTTGTGGGTCGGTGAATCGGCCGCGCTTCGGCCGACGATGACGACACCGAAGTCGGACACGAGATCGCCGAGGGTGCGTCCGAGAAGACGACTGGTGGGCGAAACCGAGATCTCAACGAGCAGGTGTGGAGCGCCATCGAAATCGTGGGCGCTCACAATGCCGCGCGCGAGTGCCGCGCCCGCGAAAATGGGAGCCGCGATCGCGGACGACGAAATCGCCGCATCGATTTTGAACGCTTCGGCCACTTTCGCCGCCATGTTTTGATCGTACATGCGCAAGACGACCCGTATTTCGGGGTGAATGCGGCGCGCGTCGAGTGCGATCTCGAGGTTGCCGAGGTCGTTGTCGGTCGCGACGACGATCGCTTTCGCGCGTTTGACGCCAACGTCGACGAGAATCTGTTCTTCACGCGCATCGGCGATGAGAACCGGAAACCCGAGTTTCTTGACAGCGCCCAAGTGCGGCGCGTTCGCATCCTTCTCGATGACAATAAGCTCTTCGCCAAACTCCTTGAGCTGCTCTGCGACGCGATAGCCAACTTGCCCGAGGCCGCACAGAATCACATGGTTCTTGTAAGTCGACGCAACCACTTTGACCCACCTCACTTCGTCGTTGTGTTTAGAAAGAACGAGAGAGCTCAGCCGGACGATCGCGCTCGCGAACAACGTGAGCCCGAGCGCCGGATAGAGGATGTACATGGCGGATACCGCGAATCCTGCGGTTTTTGGCATCGCGACGGCGGTTTCGAGCCCAAAGAGGGCCATCGCTCCATAGAGAGCCTGAGCGAGCGAAAGATTATCAGGGTGCGTTGTGTAGAAGAGGAGCGTGCCCGTTCCCCAAAACACCAAGAGGAGTGCCATTGTCAAACGGAATTCGTGAAGGATAATTCTGAAATATCGCCAATTCGAACGCAGCTGCTTTTGCAACGCACGCCCGCGATGATTGCGGTGTGCGTGGCGTCGGCCCCGCTTCACGCTTTGTCCTCGCGCGACAGGTTGAAACAACCAAATCGAACTTTCGGGCGCGCGCGTTGAATGCGGCGAATCAGCTCGCCAAGACCAAGCGCCGGTGCGGGGGCGCCTGCGACGGAGAGATAGAGTTCGGGGTCGATTGCGAGGTTTCGAATTTGAACGAGATCGACGCGCGCATCGGCCACGAGAGACGCGAGGGCGTCGATTTCGGATTCGCGATCGGTGACGCCTGGAAACGTGAGCAAGTTGATCGTCGTTGTGACCTGCGCGTCGGATGCGGCGCGGATCGACGCGACGACGTCGCGGAAACGGTAGTTTGCGGGGCGGTAGTAGCTCGTGTAGAGCGGCGCGCGCGCGCTGTTAAGGCTCACCCGAATGTGTTCGAGTCCGGCATCGATGAGTCGCGCGACGGCCGCGGGAAGGCTTCCGTTCGTGTTCATATTGATGCGGCCCCGTTTCGTGCGGATGCGGATTTTGCGAATCGCGTCTTCGATGAGGGGCGCCGCGACGAGGGGCTCGCCCTCGCACCCTTGGCCAAAGCTGACCATCGGGCGTCGTGCGGCTTTGAGGTGGGCCGCGGCGACGTCGGCAATCTCGTCGGCCGTCGGCAAGCGGCGCACGCGCTCGTGGGACGATGGCGCTCCGCCCGGTGGCACGAGCGACAGGCAGCCGAGACACTCGGCGTTGCACGTCACCGAAACCGGGAGCGCGCCTTCGTTTCGTCGCAGGAGAATGTTCTGCGATGTGACGCACGCGTATTCGAGCGCGCACTTTGTGACTTGGGCGACGACGCGGTTTCCAGGGAACTCGCGCGCGCGCACGGCCGCGGCCCGCTTGAGCGCCGACTCGGTAAAATGACGCGGGTCCCAGCGCGTCCGCGCATCGAGGCGAAACGCGGCGGCGAAAGCGCGATCGCCGCGCATCGCGACAGCGGTGTAAGCCCATTGCGAAAGGGCTGGAGCGATCGTGCGCGTCGTGTAGGCGGGGATGTGCGAGCGCACAAACGCGGGGGGCAAAATGGCGCCAACGGCGTTCGCACGGATTCGCGTGCCGGCGACAGGGCCGCCCTCAAAGCGTTCGATTGCGCCCGTCGCCGGGTCGATCCCCATGGGCGAGCGCCCGGGAAGCACGGCCATCTTCGCGCCCGCTGGCAGCGGAATCCACGCATCCTCGGGGATCGCAACCGACGTGCCGCCGACCTGCGCACACGCTTCGAGGTACGGGTGGTCGAACACGCGCCCGGCCGAGTCGGCGAACATGAGACGGAATCCGCTTGTCACGCGGCTGAATTTACCTGATTGCCGTGCGGGAAAGAAGCGACGGTTATCGCCCAATGAACGCGATGATGCGCTCAGCGCCCGGCGTCCCGTTTGCGACGAAGATCGGCGATTCTTTGTACGACACGGCGCCGAACGCGACCGCGAATGGAGCCGCGACTCCCGCTGGATTCGAGACGCCGAGTGTTGAGAACGCGTGACTTGTCGTGAGCCCGGCAATGGGGTCGCTATTGGCCGCGGCGATCGCGCCGGTATCGGGGTTCATGACGATGAGCTTCGTCGATGAGCCGGTCACCATCAGCCGATCGCCCGACGCGAAGGCGAGGTCCTGCGGCCAGCCGAAACCGGTTGGCAGCAAGAAACTGCGTCGCACCGTCGTCGCGGCCGGGTCGGTGACAATGATTTTCGCGGGGCCGCTCGTTCCGCCGCCGGCCGTGAAAAAAAGTTCGCCGTTCGATGCGCGATACGCGATTCCCGAGGCTGAGTCGAGCGTGACCGGGAGAACCGTCGTCGAAAGTTGCGAATCGTCGGAGCTGCCCCAAACGCCGTCGGCACCGCGGTCGATGCGCACGAGGCGCGTGCGGCCCGGCCCTTGCGAGTTGTAGTCGAGGATCATCAGCTCGCGCGACGCGCCGGCGAACGCGAGTCCGTACGGGAGCGAGAGCGAGATGCCGACGGAGCCGGGCGCGACGTAACGGATCTGATTGACGGTTGTGTACGGCGACGGGAAGTCGAACACCGTGAGGCGGCCGCCCATTCCTGTGACAATGATCTGACCCGAATCGAGCGCATAGGCGAGCGCGGTGATGCCGCTTTGGCCGAGCGCACCGTTGAGCGGCATGTTGACCTTGACGTCGTACGCGGTGACCGCGGTGGCGCTGCTGCTCCCGCTCCCGCCCCCGCTCCCGCTTCCGCCCCCGCTCCCGCTACCGCCCCCGCTACCGCTACCGCTGCCGCTTCCGCTACCGCCCCCGCTCCCACCGCCGCCACTCGGCGCCACATACTCAAAGTAGTAACCGAGCGTCGTTGTTTGCCCGGCCGGTGTACGAAGAACCACGTCAAAGTATCCCGCCGCGTGCGCGGGCGCTGTTCCCGAAAGCTCCGTTTCGTTGGGCGATATCTGAACGCCCGTCAGCGCCGCGCCACCGATCCAAGCTTCAGTACCCGGAAGAATTCCGCTCCCCTTGACGACCACGCGATAACCACCAGCCGTCGATCCCTCGGACGGTGTGATCGAGTCTACCTTTAAGAGCGGTTGGCAATATCCAATGGCGTTGACGGCGGCCATTGTCCCGATAAACCGCCTGAAATACTTATGAAAAACGCGCATAATCTCCACCACCTGTTGTCATCCAACGCTGTACGCAAATGTCGTCGAAAGAACTACATATATTACGGGCCGTGTCGAAAAAAGTCAATCGCGCAAGCGACTAAGCGCCTAATCCGTTTTCCCGCAAGTGCTCGAACTGGAGCGCGTAGAGGCGCGCGTAGAGCCCGCCCGCATCGAGCAGCGCGCGGTGGGTTCCTTCTTCGACTTTCTCGCCGCGATGAAGGACGATCACGCGGTCGACGTTTCGAACGGTCGACAAGCGATGCGCAACGACGATGGCGGCGCGCCCCTGAAGGAGTGTCGATGTCGCGAGTTGGAGTCGCGATTCGGTTTCGGGGTCGACGTGGCTCGTCGCTTCGTCGAGGAGGAGGAGCACTGGGTTTCGGACAAGCGCGCGGCCAAACGTGATGAGCTGTTTCTCGCCGACCGAGAGATTGGCGCCTCGTTCGACGACGTCGTTGCCGCCTGGGGCGAGGGGCCGATTGCGAAGGTCGCCTGCTTGAACGGCGTCAAGCGCGCGATCGCAGTCGTCGTGCGAGAGAGCGGCATCACCGAGGTGAAGGTTGAAGTCGATCGACCCAGCGAAAAGCACCGGTTCTTGCTCGACACCGACGATGAGGCGGCAAAGGTCGTCTGGGGCGACCTCGCGCACGTCGACGCCGCGAACGAGAACGCGGCCCGCCGACGGCTCGTAGAAACGTCGCAAGAGGGCGAGGACGGAAGTTTTCCCGGCACCCGTGACACCCACGATCGCGACCCGCTCACCCTCGTCGACTGTAAACGAAACGTTCCGAAGAACCGGCTCACCGCGTTGGTATTGAAACGAGACATTCTCAAATGCGACGAGCGGCGTTCCGGCGCGCGGGCCAGGAATCGGCGACGGGCTTTCGGGATCGCGAATTTCGACGGGCGTGTCGAGAAGCGCAAAGACGCGTTCGGCGCCCGACATCGCCGACTGCATGACGGCGTATTTCGCGGAGAGGTCGCGGATCGGCGTGAAGAATTTTTGGATCGTTTCGACAAACAAAACGAGGACGCCGAGCGTTGGCGCGCCCGATTCAACGCCGCCCGCGCCGATCCAGATGAGCGTGGCGACGGTCACCGATGCGAGCAACTCGACGAAGGTGTAAATCGCCGCGTCGGCCGCGACGGCGGTTCGGTTCATGTCGCGGTAGCTTGCGTTGATGTCCGCGAACGTTTTGTTCACGGCGGCGCCCTGGTCAAACGATTGAATCGTCGCCATGCCCGAGAGGTGTTCGCTCAAAAACGAGTTGATGCGCGCGAGGCGAATGCGAATGGCGCGGTAGGCGCGACGAAGCACGCGCTGGAGCAATCGGAGCGCGACGACGAGAACGGGCAACGCGATGAAAGCGAAGAGTGCGAGTCGAACGTCGAGAGCGACGAGAAGCGCCATGAGCACGAAGAGCGTTACGAAGTCGCCGATGATCGTGATGAGGCCGGACGCGAACATTTCTTGGAGGGCTTCGATGTCGCTCGTGAGGCGCGTGACGAGGCGTCCAACGGGCGTGCGGTCGAAGTAGGCGGGCGAAAGTCGTTGGAGGTGCGCGAAGGCGGCGACGCGAAGGTCGTGGAGCGCGAGTTGGCCGGCGGCCTGAAGCGCGTAAAGGTGGAAGTAGCGCATGAGGACTTCGATCGCGAGTGCGGCGACGTACGCGACGCCAATGACGATGAGGGCCGAGGGCGCGCGCGCGGGGACGATAACGTCGTCGATCGCGAGCTTGATGAGGTACGGCTGGAGCGCGTGGACGGCGGCGATGGGAACAAGGAGGACGAGCGCGATCGCGAGACGCCGCGCGTACGGTCGGATGTACGGCCAGAGGCGAAGGAGGAGCGTGCGGTCGAAGGCGCGGCCGTCGTCGTCCTCATGCGCCAGGTCGGTCACGGGGCGATCCTCGGGGTTGCGCGTGCGATTTCAGCGGCGAACCGTTCGCGGGCGATGAGGTCGCGCATGTAGTCGCTTGTTGCGGCGAGCATCGCGGGTGAATCGAATCCGACGACGCGACCCTCGTCGAGAATGAGGACTTGGTCGCAGGCCGAAAGCGTGGCGAGGCGGTGCGAAACGATAAGCGTTGTTTTCGAGGCGCGTCGCCGACGGACGGCGGCGAGAATCGCGCGTTCGGTTTCAGCGTCGACGCCCGACAGACTGTCGTCAAGGATGAGAATGGGCGCGTCAAAGAGCAGGGCGCGGGCGACGGCGACGCGTTGCCGCTGGCCGCCCGAGAGTTGCACACCGCGCTCACCGATGACGGTCGCGGCGCCGCTCGGAAACTCGGCGACATCGCGCTCGAGGCCGGCATCGCAGAGGGCGGCGTCGATCTCGGCGGGCGTTGCGTTCGGTTTGCCGAAGGCGATGTTGTCGCGAAGCGACGCCGAGAAAAGGAACGGCTCCTGCGCGGCGAAGGCGACGGCACGGCGGGCGCTTGCGAGTGTCGTCGTGGTGATGTCGACGCCGTCAATGAAAACCGTGCCGTTCGGGATCTCCGTGATGCGCGCAATCGCCGCGACGAGTGAGCTTTTGCCCGATGCGACGGGGCCCGTGACGCCGAGCCAATTTCCGCGCGCGAGCTCAAACGACACATCGCGAAGAACAGCGGAATCTCCGTGCGCGACCGACAAGCGATCGAGTCGAAGCGCGCCCGAAGGGACCATCAGCGTCGTGGCGCCCGGCGTGTCGCGCAGCGTCGGTTCGCTTTCGAAGATGTCGTTGAGCCGCTTCCAACTCGCGATTCCGCGCTGCCACACCGCGAGAATCCACCCGAGCGCAAAGGTCGGCCACGCCAAGAGCGCGAGCGTTCCGTTAAACGTCACGAATTCGCCCAGTGTGAGCGAACGCCCAATCACCGCGCCGCCACCGACGACGAGCACGAGCGCGGTCGAAAGCCCCGCGAGACTTCCCATAACGGGCCAGAGCCGCGAGCGCGCGGCCGCAAGCTTCATCCCCTCATCACGCACGCCGCGCGAAAGCTCAGCGAACGCGGCCGTCTCGGTCTCGCCGCGCCCCATCCCTTTCAACACACGAATCCCGGTCATGCCCTCTTGTACGCGAGACGACAGCCGCGAGAGCTTCTCTTGCTGGGCGCGTGTTTTTTCGTAAAGGGTGCGTGCGGTGTGACGCGCAACGGTGAGAACGACGGGGTAAGGGGCGAGCGCGACGAGCGTGAGGAGGGGTGAAATCGAGAGAAGCCAGATGAGCGCGAAGATGTAGGCGAGGACGGTGTTGACGATGTTGAGGTATCCGACGGCGACGAGGAGGCGCACGTTGCTCAAATCCTGGACGGCGCGGTTCATCAAGTCGCCGATGGGTGTGCGGCGAAAATAGGACGGCGCTTGACGCGTGAGGTGCGCGAAGAGATCGCAGCGAAGTGTGTATTCGACGTCGCGGCCCGCGTAAAAGATATAGAGGCGCGAGGCGAGGCGCGTGCCCGCTTGAATCACGGCGATGGTGATGATGGTGGCCGCGAGAGACGCGACCCGCGACGTGTCGCCGCTGCGAAGGGAGTCGATCGCGCGACCCAGGAGGACCGGCAGCGCGAGGGCGAGGCCGCTTGTAAGGAGAACGAAGAAAGCGCCGAGGGCGAGTCGGGTGCGAACGGTCTTTAACGTTTCGAGGAGACGGTGCACGATTCTCTATTTCGCCCCGCGACGGGGCAGGTCGACGAAAAACGTTGTTCCGGCGCCACCGTCTTCCCAAAGCGCCGGTGCACAGCGAATCTGTCCGCCGTGCTCGCGAACGATTTGTCGCGCGTGCGGCAGGCCGAGCCCCGTGCCGGTCACCTTCGTTGAGAAAAACGGATCGAAGACGCGGTCACGGTCTTCGGGCGGAATCCCGCTCCCCGTGTCGCTGACCGCGATCGCGACACCGCCATTTTGAACGGCGATCGTCGCCCGGAGGCGTCCGCCGTCTTTCATCGCCTCGACCGCGTTTCGGACCAAATTGACGAAGACTTGTCGCAGTGCGTTTTCGTATCCTTCGACCGGCGCCGAATCATCGAGAGCGCGTTCGACGCGAATCGCACGCTTCGCACACTCGGGTGTGAAGAGGTCGATGACTTCGCTGAGCACGATGCGCAGATCGACGATGGTGCGTGGGCCGCTCGGCATTCGCCCGAATCGCAAGTAGCTCTCCGTAATTTCGGAGAGCCGATCGATTTCACGCTGAATGACACGAAGCGACTTTTCGGCAGCCCCGCGATCGCCGGACGTGAGGGCTTCGTCGAGCAATTCGGTGTTGAGGCCGACCGCGTTGAGCGGATTTCGAATCTCGTGCGCGATTTGGGCCGAGATTCGTCCAACGGCCGCCAGACGTTCGGCCTCGACGAGCTCGCGCTGCTGTTGCTTCAAGCGCGCGTCACGGTCGAGGAGGGCCTTCGCCATCTTGTTGAATTCGTCTGCGAGGATGCCGAGCTCTCCGGCGCCACGAACGTTTCCTCGCGCGCCGTAGTCCCCGATCGCAACGCGTCGCGCGGCCTCGGTGAGTGGCCGAATGGGGGCGAGGGTTCGCCGCGCAAATACGAGAATCGCAAGGCCCATGAGGAGCGAGACGGCGGTTGCCGCCACGACGAAGATCGCGCCGTCGCGCTCTCGTCGCTGCGCAACACCAACGGTCTCGCGGATCGCCGCCTCGATCGCGTTTGTTACGGCGCGAATGTCGTCCGATTGCGCTCTCTCTTCGTTTCGGAGGTCTTGTCGCAGCTCGCCGGCCTTCGCTGTGCCTTCGCTTCGCATGGCTGCAAGGAAAGACGCGAGGATGCCGGTCGTCTTTTTGTTGCGCGCGCTGAGCGCATCGAGCTGTGCGAGGACTGAGGTCAAAACCGATCGCGCCGAGTCGGTTTCGGCCTCTCGGTGATTGCTCTCGGCGATTTCGCTCGCCTCACGAAGCAGCATCGCCATTTTTCCGCTGGCCTGCGCCGGATAGTGCCGCTCAAGGAGACGCAAGATTTGGGGATCTTGTTGGCGCTCGATTTCGTCGAGGTGTTGATCGCGCTGGCGCTGGAGCGATGCGAGCTCTGTGAAGCGGCGTAAGATCGGGAGGTAGCCGTGGTGAAGCGTTCGAAGCTCGCGGCCGATGCTGCGCAATTCCACGTACGATAAACCCGCGACCGTGAAGAACGTCGCGAGGACGACCCCGAATGCGATGACGATGCGCGTGACGATCGACATGAGATGTCACGATAGACGAGATTCGTCGCGGCGGGAATTATCTCGCGAGGCGGCTGCGGGAGCGGAAGCGGATTACGGCAGCAGGTTGATCTTGACGGGCGATGGGTTGTCGCCGGTTGAGCTGTTGCTGCCGAGAACGCCGTTGGCGCCCCAGCCCCATCCCCACAAAGTTCCGTCCGCGCGAATGACGAGCGAGATTGTTGCGGTGCTAAACGGGGGGACGAGAGGCGAGACTGCGGTGAGTCCCGTGACGAGAGTCCCCGCCCGACTCAGTTGGTTGGGGATATCGTCGCCGATGCCAAGCGCGCTATCCCCATTGGCGCCCCAACAGCTCATCGTTCCATCGATGTACCGAACACACGAATGAACGGCCCCTGCCGAAATCGAGGTTCCCTGCCCGGCATCGATGCCCAGAACGCTTACGGGTACGGACTTGTTCGTTGATTGGCCCGCTGTGCCGTCGCCGAGTTGACCATTCCAATTCAGTCCCCAGCACGCGGCGGTGCCATCGTCGCGCAAGGCACATGAGTGCTGGGCCCCGACTGCGATCGACTGAATCCCGGCCAATCCGCTTACCGGAACTGGGGTCGTTCGATCGGTCGTCGTCCCGTCGCCAACCTGGCCGGAACTGTTTCGCCCCCAGCAAAAGACGCCGCCGTCCGTGGCGAGGGCACACATGTGCCTGTTCCCGGCGACGATCCGCTTCGCATTCGGCAGCCCTTGGATCGCGACTGGATTCCATTGGTCCACTGTCGTGTTATTTCCGAGCTGCCCCGCGTCGTTTTCACCCCAGCAAGCGCCATCTCCGCCAACGCGAAGGACACACGAAAACTTGCGGCCCGCGGTGATCCCGACGACATCGCCAAGATTCGAAATCGGCGTCGCGACGTTTCGGTCGGTCGTCGTGCCATCGCCGAGCTGACCACGGTCGTTTCTTCCCCAACACGAGATCGTTCCGCCCACCAAACGAGCGCAAGCATGATCGTCCCCGACGACAACTGATGTGGCGCGCGACAGCCCACTCACGCTCACAGAATCGCTAGAGGATGCGACCGCCGAGCCGTTCCCAAGTTGCCCGTACTGGTTGTCCCCCCAGCAGACGACGTCTCCCGTCGATAGCACGGCGCAACTTGTGTGGCCACCAGCGGCTGTGCTTTTCGCGGCCTCGACGCCGTAAGGCCCCGCGTCGATCGAACCGGCGGTGAGGCGGGGAACGACCGACCCGATCCCGAGCTGGCCGTAAGTATTGTCACCCCACGAGCGGAGCGTCCCGTCCCCGAGGAGCAGGTACGTCGCCTTCCCGGTCGCCACGTGAACAACGCCGGAGAACCCGGCATCGAGCAGAACAGCCTCGCGCCTCGTCACCGTGGTGCCGTCACCAATTTGCCCGGCGTCGTTCTCCCCCCAGCAGTAAAGGTCGCCGTTCGCACCTATCGCACAACTATTATTATAGCCTACAGCGATCCGCGCGATTCCGACGAGCGGACCTCCGTCAAAGCGCACTTGTGCCGGCGTTATTACGTCGCCCGAGCCGGCGTCGCTGTTGCCAAGTTGACCCGCGGCATTGCTGCCCCAGCAGTGGACGGTGCCGTCACCACGAAGCGCGCAGAAATGGTCGATTCCCGCCGCGATCGACGTGTAATCGCGCGCCGCCCAGACGGCTACCGGCGTACTGGAGCCGCCCCCCGCGTCGTGTCCGAGGCGACCCGCAGAGCCCCAACAGGAAGCCCCCCCACCGCTTTGGACCGCGCACGATGCAAAAGTCGCCACGGCAACGCTCACTCCGTCATTGAGTCCGCTGACTGTCACTGGAATATAGCTTGTCGCGGATAGACCATCCCCCAACTGTCCAGCTGTTCCCCGTCCCCAGCAGGCGACGCCGCCACCCGTGCGCACCGCGCAGGTATGCCAGCCGCCGGTCGCAATGGCGGTCAATGAGTTTTCGCCAGTAACGTAAACCGGAGCACTGGACCATGCGCTGGTGCCGTCCCCGACCTGGCCATCCTGGTTGGAGCCCCAACACTTCGCCTTCCCGTCCGGGAGTAGCGCGCACGTTGTGGCATACGGAGAGAAGGAATGGACGCGCGCGCCGACCGAAATCGCGACGACATCGGTCAAACCAGGAACAAGAACCGGAGTTGATTTATCGACTGGAGTTCCATCTCCAAGTTGAGAATAGTAGTTCCGTCCCCAACACCAAACAGTGCCATCAGCCTGTCGTGCACAGACGTGATTCGTTCGCGTTTCGATCTGCACGGTCGCGCGGGTACCTTTCGTTTTGGCGTTGGCGGTTAGACCGGCCGACTGATTAGCGGACTCGTCGCGCGCCTTTGCCGTAATGAAATATCGGCTGCTCTCGGTGAGGCTCGAATAAGTGTGCGATGTTGCCCCCGCGTTGGTCGTGACGCCAGCGACGAACGGCGAGCAACCCGTTGAAGTCGTCGCGAAGCAGAGGTCGTAGACGATTTGGGCGCTCGGTGAGTAATTGTCCAACGCCGGCGGCCACGAGACGGTGAGCGAGTGAATCGCGATTCCCGCGTCAATCGCCACGTCGACCGACACCGCGAGCGGACCCGCAAACGTCGGGACGAGCGAGTCTTCAATGTACGTCGCACCGACCGGCGAGCAGTAGCCGACGTTTCCGGCCTGGTCGGTCGCCCGGGCGTAGAACGTCGTCGTCGCGTTATCCGCGACCGTCACGCGGATCCCCGCGTCCATGAACTCGCTGGAGCCGCCGTCCCCCATCGACGTCCCCGTGCACGTCGAGTTCGAGAAGATTTCGATGCGCGTGTCGGGCTCGCTCACGCCTTTGACGAACGGGTTGTTGTTGTTCGCGACCGTCGCCGGCGATGTTGAAAGCCCCGAGGGCCCCGTCGGTTGCGTCGAATCTTCGAGGAAGAGGAAGGGCGCCGCCGAGCAGGCCGACCAATTCGCCCCGTCGAACGCGCGCACGTAAAACGTCGTTGTCGTGTTCTCGGAAACGTACGTTTCGATTCCGCCCGCGTCGATAAAGGCCGCGGCGGTTCCGCTCGCCGCCACGGTGTCGCAGGTTGGGCTCTTATAGAGGTAGACCTCGGTGCCGCCATCGACGACGCCAAAGACGCGGACCGCGAACGGGGCGTTCAAATTCGTGGGCGACGGCGGAGTGGTCGTCGTGATGTATGGGACGGCGGGCGCGACGTTGTCGTAGGTGTAAGTGACCGACGTCGAGCAGCCACCGTCGTTTCCGGCGACGTCGATCGCGAGCGCGGAGAACGTCGTCGTCCCCGCGTCGACGTAAATCGCGAGGCCGGGCGATTCAAAGGCAGCGGCCGTTCCTGTCGCAGCGACCGCGCCCGTGCACGACGCCGCGCGATAAACCTGGATCGTCGCATTCGCTTCGGCAAGCCCGAGGAGTTTGGGGCGGTTGTTGTTCGCTGGCGACGCGGGGGAAACGCTGAGGCCGGTTGGCGCCGTGGGGGCCGCGTTGTCAAAGGTGTAGGCGAGCGACTCGGTCGAGCAGGCCCCGAGATTACCCGCGACGTCGATGGCGCGCGCCGAAATCGCCGTCGTCGTGCCGGCGTCGACGTAGAGCGCGATCCCCGTCGCCGCAAACTCGGTGACCGACCCAGAGGCTCCGGCGTCACCGAGACAACCGGTGCGCCCGAAGATCTCGACGCGCGCGTTCGCCTCGGCCTGACCGAAGATCGACGGCCGATTGGAGCTTCCTGTGGCCCCCGGCGACACGCTGAGTCCGACGGGCGACGCGGGGCTTGTCGAATCCTCGGTGTAGCTCAACGTCGCCGAGCAAGGACTGAGGTTGCCGGCGGTATCGACCGCGACCGCGCTGAATGTCGAGGTCGTGTCGTCGGCGACGGAGACCGAAAGCCCGGCGCCCTGAAAGGCGTCCGATGTGCCCGAGGCCGCGACATCGCCGCTGCAGTCGGACGAGCGGTAGACGCGCACCGACGTGGCTCCTCCGTCGACAGTTCCCTTCACGGCCGGTGTGTTGTTGTTGGCGAGGGGCGTGGGCGACATCGACACAGCGTACGGCGCGGGTGGCGCAATGTTGTCGTAGGTGTAGGTGATGGCGCCCGAGCATGGACCGACGTTCCCGACCTGGTCGATAACCTTGACTGAAATGCTGCTCACGCCCGCATCGACGTAGAGCGGGATTCCGCCCGCGGCCTCCGCGAATAGGGCGGCGGTGCCCAGGGCGCCGGCATCGTCCGAGCAGTCCGCGCTTCGAAAAACTTTGACCGACGAATTTGCTTCGACGCTCCCGTAGACGCCGGGGCGATTGTTGCGCGCGGGTGACGCGGGGATCGTGCCGATCGTCGCGGGGGCTGCTGGCGGCGCAGAGTCTTCCGTGTAGGTCGCACTCGTCGCCGAACAAGGGCCGATGTTGCCAGCCCGGTCGATCGCGCGCGCGCGAAGAGTCGTCACGCTGTTGTCCGCGACCCATACTTCGAGCCCTGTCGTCGCGAACTCCGTGGCGCCTCCATCGGCAAGCGCACCGCCCGAGCAGTCCGCCGACGCGAAGACCTCGACGGTCGATTCGCTTTCTGCCGACCCAATTAGCTTCGGCCGGTTGTTGTTCGCTGGGCCGCCGGGCACGGTCATCGAGATGACCGGAACCGCGGGACCGCTGGAATCCTCGGTGAAGAGACGGACCGGTGAGCAGGCCGACCAGTTCGCGCCGTCGAACGATTTGGCGTGAAGCGACGTCGTGAAGTTGCGTGAAACGGGGACCGAGATTCCGGCGACACCTTCGAACTCCGTACGGGTCCCGGTCGCGGCGGCCGTCGTGCACGACGAGTTCGTGTAGATTTCGACCGAGACCGCCTCGGGCGCCGTACCGCGAACGCTCACCGTACCAGCCGGGACGTTCGCTGGGGACGCGGGGTTCGTCGCGTCGATCGTGGGCGTCGGTGGCATCGTGCTGTCTTCGACGTAGCTCATGGTCGCGCACCCGGAGGCGTTGCCGGCGGCGTCCTTCGCGCGAACGTAAATTGTCGTCGTTGTGTTGTTGTTGATCGTCCCGATCGGTATCTCTAGGCCAGGCGACACAAATGCCTGGGCGGTCCCCGAAACGGCGACGGCGCCGTCGCACGAGACGACCGAGATTTCGACGAGCGCGGCACCGGGCGCGGTCCCGATGACGCTCGGTGTGTTCGTGTTCGCGGGCGACGCGGGCGATGTCGAAAGGTCGGTCGGTGTTGCGGGCGGCTGACTGTCTTCGACGAAAGTGAGGCCCGAGGAGCACGCGGAGATGTTGCCGAGCGCGTCGGTCGCCTGCGCGTAAAACGTCGTCGTCGAGTCGTCGCCAACGGTGACTTCGACTCCGGCGCCCGCGAGTTCCTCGGCGGTTCCCGTCGCGATCGCGCCCGCGAGCGGCTCGCCTGAACCCGCATCGGCGACCCCCCCCGCGCACGCGGAGTCTTTGTAAAGGCGCACCATTGCGCCAGACTCCGCGCTCCCGCGAACACGTGGAGAGTTGCTGTTCGCGGGCGACGCCGGGGAGGTCGCCGTGAGGGCCGGAACGGTCGATGCGTTGTCCGCCGTGTAGGAGTGGGGGGGGTTCGCACACGACGAACTATTTCCTGCCACATCGACCGCCCGAACTGAAATCGTTGTTGTCGCGTTATTCAAAACCGTGACCGCGATGCCGCCTGACGCAAAATCGGCCGCAGAGCCCGTTGCCGCCGGCGTGCCTTCGCACTCAGCGTTCTTGAAGATTTGGATCGTCGCGCCCGTTTCGGTCGTTCCCGAAACGCGCGGGGTTAAACTTTTCCCCGGCGACGGCGGGTTTGTTGCGGCGTTTACGATCGGCGCAGCGGGCGGCGTCGAGTCTTCGACGTACGTCACGGTCGTCGACGAACACGGCGATTTGTTCCCGTCTTTGTCGAACGCCATCGCGCTGAATGTCGTCGTCGTGTCGTCGAGCACCGGCGCGCCGATCCCGTCGGTTGCGAGCTCTGCGCCGGTTCCTTCGCCAACCACCGCGCCCGAACAGTCGGTCGATGCGTACAGCTTGATGGTCGCCGTTGCCCCGGCCTGCCCTCGGATGCGCGGGAGGTTGTTGTTCGCGGGCGATTTTGGATTCGTGCCGACGAGGACCGGTGCGGCGATCGTTCCGCCGCACGATACGCCGGGCGTACAGGGCACGGCGATCTCGACGGTCTTTGTCACCTTGGATTCGAGCGTGATCGGGTTGTTGTCGACCGCCGTCGTTGCGGTTGCGACCGCTTGGTTCGACCCCTCGAGGAGAACCGTCGCGCGGACGATGAACGGACGTTCGGCGCCCCAATTTCCTTCGAACCGGAACAGAAAGACCCGCGACCCGCCAAAGACGTTGTTGTTGAACTGGACGACGAATTCGTTGTCGTTGGGGTCGGTGTCGTCGTTCTGTACCCGCGCGGTGTAGGAGAGGCTGCCCTTGCGAATCGTCCACTCGTCCGTCGGCGTGAGCCCGAGCGGCTGCGCGCCGTCCGCAGTGTCGATCACGAGCTTCAACCCGCGGATGAGGCTCACGTTGAAGTCATCCGAAAGGCGCACCCAACAGTCTGCGACGCCATTTTCGGATTTCGACTGTGTTGCACAAGAAGACACGGCAACACCGGCGAATGCCGCGAGGAAGACCGTGCAGCTTCCTTTGCCGAGCCGTGCGTACATTGTTGTTTCCTCCACGGGGAGATGAAGGAGCAAGGATGGCACCAGCCGCGGCCTGCGGCGATCGGCGCCAATTTCGTGAAAAACCAGCGCCTCTGTTTCAGTTCGCGCCAGTAATCCGGTGTCCGCGGACGCCGCACCGTCGCACGGCGGCGTCGCACTGCGACGGAGGGCTTCGGAGCGGGTGCGGAAGCGGATGCGGGAGCGGTAGCGGATGCGGGAGCGGGCGCGGGCGCGGGATGCGGGTTCAGCTTTCTCCGGCTCGCCTCACTTTCGGCCCACCTTCGGTTAGGGGCCGAAAGGTTCGGCTCACGCTTTCGAAAGGAGATCCTATGCCGCTTCCCGATTCCGCAACCCCAGCCGCTGCCGTCCCCGCAACCGCGTCTTTGGAACGCCTCGACTGCTATCGCGTCGCTCGCGACTTTGCGCGGCTTGCTCAGCGGCTCCCGATCGCGAACGCGGTGCTGCGCGATCAGTTTCGCCGCGCGTCGCTGTCGGTCTTGACCAATGTAGCGGAAGGCGCGGGTCGAGTCGCGAAAGCTGACAAGCGCCGTTGTTACGCAATCGCGCGTGGCGAGGCGTGTGAATCCGCGGCGTTGCTCGATCTCATCGACGGCGCACCGAAGGGAATCGGTGAGCTGTTATCGCGCGTCATCGCGATGTTGACGCGGCTCGTGCGATGAGTTTTGAGAGCAGCGCGCAAACTCGATCAGCGATCGCGTCGAGCTCGGCGACTTGCGCTTCGCCGACGTAGCCCCACGTCGCCGCGAGACGAAGCGCTGCTCGCGCCTCGCGACAACTCCCGCGAGCGATTTCGAAATAGCGTGCTTGATCACGCAGCGACGACTTCCCATCGCCTTCAGAAATGTTCAAGACGACGCTGGCCGCTGCTCGTCGAAGCTGATCTTCGAGAGAACGATCTCGTCGACGAAGAATAGCGAGTGCCGGCACGAGCCGATGCGCGAACTCAAGCGCGACGTCGTACGCGATGAAGTGACGAGACATGAGGGACTCCTTTCGAAGCCGCTGAGCGCGGCCTACACCCACTGGATTGGGTCGCGCGAAGCGGCGAGAAAGGAGGCGCGAACGAGGGGAAAGTGTGCAACCGGGAGATCGGGTGACATTTCAGCCCGGGTGATCGGGTGACACTTTTCGCCTTTGCAGCGGGAGGAAGTCATACTGCAAAGGGTCCCCTGCGAACCGCCTGGCGAGATTAGTGCGAGCAACGTCGTGGCTGT